>CANQGK010000012.1 GCA_947623175.1 uncultured Clostridia bacterium
AGCTTCCGCCGCTCAATACACTTCAACATATCTCTTCCTCCAAAAAATAAAATAAAATAAAAATTCGGTTTTACCACCTTTATTGTACTACATTTTACCGTTTGATACAAAATTTCTTTGGGAAATTGCAAAAATTTTTTCATAAAAACAAATTCGCATATTTACAAATGTGAAAAAAAGTGATATTATAATATTTGTATGAGAGGGCGAATTGTTATTTTTTTATCAACTTTTTTAACCCGGCTCAAGATATTACATTTAGGAGGAATTTTAAATGTCCAGAAAATTCAAGACTATGGACGGTAACAACGCCGCGGCTTACGTGTCTTATGCATTTACCGAAGTAGCCGGTATTTATCCGATTACGCCGTCCAGCCCTATGGCGGATTATGTCGATCAGTGGTCCGCTCAGGGGGTTAAAAATATTTTCGGAACTACGGTCAAGGTTTCCGAAATGCAATCCGAGGCAGGCGCCGCAGGTACCGTTCACGGCTCGTTGGCGGCAGGCGCTCTTACCACCACCTATACCGCTTCGCAGGGCCTTTTGCTTATGATCCCGAACATGTACAAGATAGCGGGCGAGCTTCTTCCCGCCGTATTCCATGTATCGGCTCGCTGTGTGGCTTCTCATGCGCTTAACATTTTCGGCGACCATTCGGACGTTTACGCATGCCGTCAGACCGGTTTTGCTATGCTTGCCGAAACAAATCCGCAGGAGGTTATGGATCTCGGCGCGGTAGCTCATCTTGCCGCTATCAAAAGCCGCGTTCCGTTTATCAATTTCTTTGACGGTTTCCGCACTTCTCATGAAATTCAAAAAATTCAGGTTTGGGATTATGAGGATCTTAAGGAAATGTGCGATATGGACGCCGTCGACGCATTCCGCAAGCGCGCCCTTAACCCCGAGCATCCCGTTATGCGCGGTTCGCACGAAAACGGCGATATCTTCTTCCAGCACCGTGAGGCTTGCAATAAGTATTACGACGCCGCTCCCGCTATCGTTGAGGAGTATATGAATAAGGTAAACGCCAAGCTCGGCACCGATTACAAGCTCTTTAATTACTACGGCGCACCCGACGCGGAGCGCGTTATTGTAGCGATGGGCTCCATTTGCGACGTTGCGGAGGAGGTTATCGATTACCTCACTGCCAAGGGTGAAAAGGTAGGCCTTGTCAAGGTTCGCCTCTATCGCCCCTTCTCTGCCGAAAAGTTGGCGGAGGCTATCCCGGCGTCGGTTAAGAAAATCGCCGTGCTTGACAGAACCAAGGAACCCGGATCTCTCGGTGAGCCGCTGTTCCTCGACGTTGTAGCCGCTCTTGCCGCCGTAGGCAGAAAGGTAGACGCGGTTATCGGCGGCCGTTACGGTCTTGGCTCAAAGGATACCCCGCCTTCGAGCGTATTCGCCGTATACAAGGAGCTTGAAAAGGACGCTCCCAAGCCGCAGTTCACTATCGGTATAACCGACGACGTGACCTGTCTTTCGCTTGACGAAGAACCCGCTCCGAACACCGCGGCGGAGGGCACTATAGAGTGTAAGTTCTGGGGTCTCGGCGGCGACGGTACCGTAGGCGCCAACAAGGACTCCATCAAAATCATCGGCGACCATACCGACAAATACGTTCAGGCGTACTTCCAATACGACTCCAAAAAGACCGGCGGTATCACCATTTCTCACTTGAGATTCGGCGATAAGCCCATTAAGAGCCCTTACTATATAAATAAAGCCGACTTTGTCGCCTGCCATAACCCTTCGTACGTAATCAAGGGTTATAAAATGGTAAACGACGTTAAGCCCGGCGGCGTATTCCTTATTAACTGTCAATGGTCCGCGGAGGAGCTTAACGAGCATATGCCCGCCGAAGCCAAGCGCTACATTGCCAAGAATAATATCCAGCTTTACACCGTTAACGCTATCGACATTGCGGCGCAGATAGGCCTCGGCAAGCGTACAAATACCGTTTTGCAGTCCGCCTTCTTCTCACTCGCAAAGGTATTGCCCCCCGAGGACGCTATCGGATATATGAAGGAAAAAGCCCAGAAGTTTATGAAGAAGGGCAAAGAAATCGTTGAAATGAACGAAAAGGCTATCGACGCCGGCGCTACCGCTTACGTTAAGATAGACGTACCCGCCGATTGGGCAAATGCCGTAGATGCCGAAGCCGCAAAGGCTTCCGAGGGCCCCGCTAAGCTTGTCAAGATGGTTGACAATATTATGAAGCCCGTAGGTCTTATGGACGGCGACTCGCTTCCCGTTTCGGCGTTCGAGGACCATGTTGACGGTACTTTCGAGCAGGGCGCTTCCGCATTTGAAAAGCGCGGCGTTGCCGTTATGGTTCCCGAGTGGAACAATACGACCTGTATCGGCTGCAACAAGTGCGCATTCGTTTGTCCGCACGCTACAATTCGCCCCTATGCGTTGTCCGCCGACGAAAAGGCCGCCGCACCCGCACATATTAAGATCGCGGAAAAAGAAAAGCTCGTCACCAACAAGGGTTATTCGTTTGCGATGACCGTTTCTCCGCTTGACTGTATGGGCTGCGGAGTATGCGTGGGCGAATGTCCGACCAACTCCCTTAAAATGGTTCCGCAGGAATCACAGCTTGCCGAGCAGGAGGTATTCGATTATTGCGTTGCCAACGTTACCGCCAAGGCAGACGTTGCGTCCGACGCAAACGTAATCACTTCTCAGTTCAAAAAGCCTTACCTTGAGTTCTCGGGATCCTGCGCCGGCTGTGCCGAAACCGCTTACGCGCGTCTGGTTACCCAGCTTTTCGGCGACAGAATGTACATTTCAAACGCAACGGGTTGTTCGTCTATCTGGGGCGGCCCTGCCGCTACTTCTCCCTATACGACCAATGCCGAGGGCCACGGCCCCGCTTGGGCAAACTCGCTGTTTGAGGACAACGCCGAGCACGGTTACGGCATCTATCTCGGACAAAAGGCCATAAGAGACCGCCTTATCGCGGACGTTGAAGCGATCGTCGCTTCGGATAAAGCCGCGGCGGACGTAAAGACCGCGGGCGAGGCGTATCTTGCAACCCTTAACGACGGCGATAAGAATACAGATGCCGCCAAAGCGCTCGTTTCCGCTATCGAAGCCGCCGGCGCAAATTGCGACCTTTGCAAGGACGTTATCGATAATAAAGAATACCTCTCCAAGAAGTCCGTTTGGATCTTCGGCGGAGACGGCTGGGCTTACGATATCGGCTTCGGCGGCGTTGACCATGTTCTTGCTGCCGGAAGCAACGTAAACATTATGGTATTTGATACCGAGGTTTACTCCAACACGGGCGGTCAGGCTTCCAAAGCCTCCAATATCGGTCAGGTTGCGCAATTCGCGGCTGCCGGTAAGGCTATTGCGAAGAAGAGTCTTGCCGAAATCGCAATGTCCTACGGTTACATTTACGTGGCGCAGATCGCTATGGGCGCCGATATGAACCAGACGCTTAAGGCTATAAAGGAAGCGGAGGCTTATGACGGTCCTTCACTCGTTATCTGCTACTCGCCCTGTGAGATGCACTCCATTAAGGGCGGCATGGTCAACTGCCAGAAGGAAATGAGAAAAGCGGTTGCCTGCGGATATTGGGATCTCTTCCGCTATAATCCCGCGCTCAAGGAAGCCGGCAAGAATCCGTTCAGCCTCGACAGCAAGCCCGCTACCGCCGATTACAAGGAATTTATCCTCGGCGAAGCGCGTTACTCCTCGCTTACACGCTCCTTCCCCGAGCGCGCCGAAGAACTCTTTGAAAAGGCGTCCGACACGGCAAAAGCCCGTCGCGCACACCTCGAGAAGCTTGTTGAGCTTTACGGTAAACAGTAAAGCCTTAAAAGCACTTTACGGCAAACAGCATAAATCCGAGAGCCACCGTGTAACGCGGTGGCTTTCGCTTTATAATCTTTAGCTTCATTTTGGCTTTACTTTTTCTCTCCCCTTGTCTTTTGCTCCGCAAAAGCCACCCCCCTCGTCAGATGGGGGCGAGGCGCAATGTAAAACGAAGCGGCGCTATGCGCCATGAAGAATGAAGCGCTCGCTTGCGCGAGACATTTCGGTGTCCGCTTCGCGGACGGATTGTAAAAAGTAAAAATTTTTAGGTTCTTCTCGGCTTTACTTTTTTCTCTCCCTCCGTCTTTTGCTTCGCAAAATCCACCTCCCCCGTCAGGTGGAGGCGGGGCGCTCTCGCACACCATGAAAAATAAAGCGGCAGGCGCCGCTTGAAAATGGCGGGGAAAAGGGCAAAAATAGAAAATTCGGCGTTTTTTGTGCAAATTTACGGATATTTTTTGCAAAAAGTTATTGAAAAATTGACAAGTATATGTTAAAATTTGTTATGTATATTTGGCGGTGCTATGGGCAAAGGCGCTTGCCGGCGCGGCTGCCCGCATAAAATAAGCGGTTGCGCTCTTGAATCGCGCGAATCAAGCCTTTTTATGCCGATATACACGATAACAAAAAACGATAATACGAAAGGAGGCTTCCTCTTATGAAAAACGCACAAATGACAAAAATTCCCATGGGGGGGGGGCAAAGGCCCGCCTTATTAGGTAAATTGACGGACTTCCGCGGAGGGAGCCGCACCTTACTTATGAGATAGACGCACTCCGATTTTGACGGCATTAATCGGGGCTTCGTCTCAACCCCGAATTTCAAAAATGCCGCAAAATTAAATAAGGAGTGTGTTATACACATGAACAAGACCAAAGCTACCAAAAAGGCTTTGCTTATGAGCATGTTATCTATGCTTATTTGTATAGCAATGCTGATTGGTTCTACGTTCGCGTGGTTTACCGATTCGGTGACCAGCGGTAAAAACCGCATCGTTGCGGGTAATTTGGACGTTGAAATGGATTACACCCTCACGCCGGAAAATGCGGATTCGTGGAAGAACGTGCAGGACGCCGTAAATCTCTTTAATCCCGAGACGTTTTGGGAGCCGGGCCACACCGAGTTGGTGTATTTGCGCGTGCGCAACGTCGGATCCTTGGCGCTTAAATATCAATTCGTCCTGCGGGCGTCGGACAAGGTTATCGGACAGAACGCAAAAGGCGAAGATATCGACCTCGAAAAGATACTTAAGTACGGCGTTGTAAGTTCCGTCGATGCCGCTTATCCCACCAGAGCCGACGCGCGGAATGCGGTGGAGACTTCCGCAAAAACCATTTCCGAAAAGTATAAATCCGATGAGGCAAATCTTGACGCCGGCGTAACAAGCGACACCATTGCGCTGGTGGTTTATATGCCGGAGGAGGTCGGCGACGAGGCGAACTATCGCGGCGACAAGGTTCCTTCCATCAGTTTGGACGTCGAGCTCCAAGCCACACAGTATACCAAAGAATATGACAGCTTCGGCAATGATTACGATAAGGACGCCCCGCTTAATTTTGTAGAAGCGGCAGATACCGCTTCGCTCAAAGAGGCAGTGGAAAATGCCGACGATGACGGCGTTACCATTATGCTGACGGGCGAGTCTTACGAGTCGGTCGGTGAGCTCAGCGTAAATCACGATACGGTCATCACCGGTACGGCGGACAATATGCCCGAGTTAAACGCCGCGGAAATCGTGATAAACGACGACTCCGCTTTAACGCTTAACAGTGTTGAGCTCACGGGTGCAAGCTATATCGCGGAAACAAACGCTTCTTCCATTACCGTTACCAATTGTAAAATGGTGGACGTTGAACCGCCTGTCGACGATGTAAAGACGTATAATAAAAGCCGCAACAGCGTAATCGCGCTTAGCAGCTACGAAGGCAGTGAGGTTAAGCTGGATATTCGTGACAACGTCTTCGAATTAAAAAATTCAAATTACCTTAATTTGCAGGATTATCCTGCCGCCATTATCGGTTGGGATAGGATTATGGACGGTTCCGTTATCAGCGGAAACACCTTCGGTTCTCCCGAAAACCCGTGGGGCTTCGTAGTCTTTAAGCCTATGAACTTTAACGAGGGCGCCAAGGTTGAAATCAGCAATAACACCGTGTACGGCGGTTACGGCACCAAAACTTACTTTGTTGATCCTTGTCCGAACACTTCCCGTGCCAACACTTATACAATTATCTATGACGGCAACCGTGTCTTTAACACCGGCAGCAGCGGCGCGGTAGTTACCGACGTTGATGTGCAGGGTACTCCCGGTAACGGGCAGATCCTTGTATTGGAAAACAATCTGCATGGTGACAATAAGGTTACGCTGGATGATATCGAACGCAAAGCCAATTCGTATAACTACGTCGGAGTAGACGTTACGCTTGACGAAAACGGCAAGATCACCGGCGGAAGCTTTGTGGTAAGAGACTTAGAGCTTCTCAATGAGGCGCTTGCAGACGGCTATACGGCAAATGCGGTTCCGGATAAGTTTAGCTCCGGCAGTCAGGTTTATGAAGTTACGGCAGATTAGTAATCGTACGGTAATGCCGTAAAGCTTTTTTAAAAACAATTTTTCGCCGCCCTCTACAGAGGGCGGGGATTCAAGGGCATGAGTTTCCGCTTATGCCTTTGAATCGCCGAAAGGCGAAAATAAGCTTTATATCCGCAATATCCGAAATTTCCCCAACTGCGCGCTTGCGCGCCCTGCCTCCACCTGACGGGGGAGGTGGATTTGCCGTAGGCAAGACGGAAGGAGAGAAAAGGTAAAGCTTAGATGAGGCTAAAAATTATAAGAAGAAGCTAAAGATTATAAAAACAAAGCCTCCCTTGCCTAAAGGGAGGTGGCGGCGTAGCCGACGGAGGGATTAACGGGGCTAAAGAATAACTCTCAGCCTCACGGGTAATCGGTATCCCACCACCAACTAACGTTGGTCCCCCTCCCTTTAGGCAAGGGAGGCTTTACGGGATTAAGGCGTTTCACACTGCTTGAAAATTTCAATTCAGCATATCTTTAGTTTTTCTCTCCCTCAGTCAGCTACGCTGACAGCTCCCTCGTCAGATGGAGCCAATTTTTAAAAAAGTTTGATTACAACAATCTGCACCTCTGCGGAGGGCGGGGATTCAAGGGCATAAGCGCTTGGTTTCGTGCCTTTGAATCGCCGAAAGGCGAAAATAAGCTTTATATTCGAAATATCCGAAATTTTCCCAACTGCGCGCTTGCGCGCCCTGCCTCCACCTGACGGGGGAGGTGGATTTGCCGTAGGCAAAGACGGAGGGAGAGGAAAGGTAAAGCCGAGCAGAAGCTAAAGATTATAAAAATAAAGCCTCCCTTGCCTAAAGGGAGGTGGCTTGCGTAAGCAAGTCGGAGGGATTAACGGGGCTAAAGAATAACTCTCAACCTCACGGGTAATCGGTATCCCACCACCAACTAACGTTGGTCCCCCTCCCTTTAGGCAAGGGAGGCTTTAAGTTACCGAAATTTAACAAAGATTAAAAAGTTTAAATTCGGCGCCGTCTGTAGTTTTTTCTCTCCCTCAGTCGGCTTACGCCGACAGCTCCCTCGTCAGATGGAGCCGGGAATCAAAGGGCATAAGCTACGGTTTATGTCTTTTGATTGCCGAAAGGCGAAATTTAAAAAAAAGAAAGGAGGCTTCCTCTTATGAAAAACGCACAATTGACAAATATTCCCACGGGGGGGGGGCACGGGCCCGCCTTATTAGGCAAATTGACGGACTTCCGCAGAGGAAGCCGCACTTTACTTATGAGATAGACGCACTCCGATTTTGACGGCGTTAATCGGGGCGATGTCTTAACCCCGAATTTAAAAAATGCCGCAAAATTAAATAAGGAGTGTTATACACATGACACAGAGCAAAAATACCAAAAAGGCTTTGCTTGCCAGCATGTTATCGTTATTGCTGTGCGTTGCAATGCTGATTGGTTCTACATTCGCATGGTTTACCGATTCGGTGACCAGCGGCAGAAACCGCATTGTTGCGGGTAATTTGGACGTCGAGCTTGAGTACGCCAAGGCAGCCGCCGCGGAGGACGGCACGATTGACGACATCGAATGGAATACGGTTACCGGTACTACCAACGACCTGTTCGGCAGCGATCTTTGGGAGCCGGGCCACACCGAGTACGTATATCTTCGCGTACGCAACAACGGCAGTCTGGCGCTCAAATACAGCCTTGCCGCCAACGTTTACGGTACTGCCGCCGGCGGCGACGAAAATACCTATACTAACATCGAGGGCGGTACATTCCAACTCTCAAAATATCTCGTTTTCAACGTTATAGATAATACAAATAAGGTTGAAAATCGCGAATCTCTCTGGATTTCCGATTCTGTCAAAGAAAAGGACGCCATGGGTAAGCTTGACGGTATCGGCACCACCGGCGCCGTGCTTTACCCGAAAGAGACCGCGGGCAAGATTTCCGAAACCGCCTTTACATTGGCAGTTTACATGCCCACGTCGGTAGGCAACGAAGCCAATTGGGACGGCAAAGGCGACGCTCCCGAAATTTATTTCGGATTTGACCTCTTAGCCTCGCAATTTACCTATGAATCCGACAGCTTCAACGAGTTATACGACGACAGCGCTACGGATAAAAACGGCCACGAAATAGCTATCTCTACTTCTTCGAGCACACCTGCCGCAGGCGCTCCCACCGAGTTTTATTTCTCGGGCAACGCCCCTGCCGAGGCAAAATCAACTACCGTTGAATTTGTACCCGACTCGCTTGAAGCCGGCAGAGAGGTCGAGCTTGTCCTCGAATCGGGCAACGTTCCCGCCGCGGAAAGCAAGCCCGACGCAAGCGGCAACGCTCCCGTAAGCTATCTTGACCTGACGCTTTTGGTAAACGGCGTAGAGACGGCATATAACGAACCCGCCAAGCCGATTACGATTTCCACCTACGTTGAGCCGGGAATGAACGGTCTGCACGTTTATTACGAGCAGGAGGACGGCTCCGTCGACACCGGAACCGATTATAAAGAAAGCTATGATCCCAAAACGGGCTTACTTGTTATAAAAACCACACACCTTAGCAAATATGTGGTTTATAAGCAGTTGAAAACCGTTACGCTGAAAGACGCAAAAACGCTGAGAGGCGATGAAAGCAGCACATTTGATGACAGCAGAACAATGTATGCCGGCACCAGCAGCAATCATGATAAGAAGCGTGAGGTCATTCGGTTCTGCGTATATGACGAAGATTTAATTAAAAAAGAATGCAATAAAACTTGGGGCAGCGGCAATAAAATTGACGAAGCAGGCAATGGCGACGCTCAGATGTTTGTTTCGACCGACGCGAAAAAAGTCTATATTTGCGTACAACCGGACGTTGATTTAATTTATTTGAATCCGAGTTGCTACACGCTGTTTGACGGTTTCGATAATCTTAAGACTATTGATTTCGGAAACGGACTTGTGTCTACTGCCAAAGTTACCAATATGTCTTATATGTTCTGGAACTGCTCTGTTTCCGACATGGACGACCTTTCTTGGTTTGATACCTCAAACGTTACAACAATGGCTAATATGTTCACCGCCGGAAACATTACCTCTTTGGATGTTTCCAATTGGGATACCTCCAAGGTTACCAGAATGGATAATATGCTGCATTGCTCCGGCTTAACAGAACTTAAGGGTCTTAATAAGCTTAATACTTCCAGCGTAACGAGAATGGATTTGATGTTTGCGGTTCATAAATTAAAAACTCTGGATGTGACCGGCTGGGATGTCTCTAAAGTTAAAGATATGCATCAGATGTTTTATTGGTGCGGGAGCAGCAGTATTTTGACTGAAATTAAGGGCTTGGAAACATGGAACACTGAGAGCGTAACCAATATGAGCGATATGTTTCGATCTTGCCAGAAACTTGTTCTCTCGGACGAGCTTGCTGATTGGAATACATCCAACGTTACCAATATGGCTGACATGTTCCACGATTGCTATGCAATAGCAGAGTTGGATTTGTCCGGCTGGAATACATCTAAAGTAACTAACATGTCTAATATGTTTAATCATATGTCATATAGAGTACCACTTGAGAGAATTTATGTCGGCGAGGGTTGGTCGACAGAAAGTGTTACAAACGGCACAGGCATGTTCGGATCGCTTTCGTCTAAGTTTGTCGGCGGTGCAGGAACGGTATGGAGCAGCGCACATACCGATCATACTTACGCCCATATCGACGGCGGCGATACTAATCCCGGTTACTTCACTTCGAAATAATCATTCTTAACAAATATCCATCCTATATGCAAAATATCCACCTGCTAAGCGGGTGGATATTTTGTTATGATATTTGTCGTTTAACAACGCTCAATTTACAAAAACTGCGTCATATACACCGGAACGCAGAGGGTGTCGGCGTCTTTTGCCAAATCCTTGGGGTATATAAGATACTTTTGCAATATGCGGGAGGAATATTTTTCAAAAAATTTATCCATAGACAAATGCGCTTTATATCCGGAAGATTTTACCTCGATAGGGCAGATCTTGTTTTTGCGCGCAAGCAAAAAGTCAATTTCGTAATTGTGCCGCGAGGATTCGTTAAAAAAGGTATAGTAAAACAGCTTATTTCCGTTTGCGGCAAGGGTTTGCGCGACGGCGTTTTCGTACAAATAGCCGAGATTTGCGCTCAGCTTGTCGTTAAGCAGCTTTTCGTAAATTACGTTTTCGGTAAAATCCCTGTCCTTAAACATCAGCGTCACAAAAAGCCCCGTGTCGCAAACAAACATTTTAAACGCCGAAAGGTCTCGGCTTGCCGAAAGCCCCACGTTCGGATCATCCGCGTGGTAGGCGAGCAAAACCGTTTTGGAATTTTCCATTTCGGCGATTATATTCGGCAATTTTCCGGTTTTGCCGGTTTTGAGAACGTTTGACGTTTGATAGCGGGATGCGTTTTTGGCAAGCTGTGCCGGAATCGCGTCAAACAGCATGGAAGCTCTGCCCGAAGGATCGAATTTCCGAAAATCCTCCTCGTAAAGCGAGAGTATATCCCGCTTTACCGCGTCTACCTTGCGGAAATTGTTGGTTTCGATATATTCGCTTACCGCCTGCGGCATGCCGCCCACCAACATATACAGCCGAAAATCGCGCAGCAGCTTACGGTTAAGCTTTTCACCTACCGGAGAGTGCGACTCGAAACAGCGGCGTATAAGCGGCACTGTGGCGCTGTCGCCCGTCGCCCAAAGAAATTCCTCGTAATCCATAGGATACATGCCGATTTTTCTTTCCTCGCTCGGAATAAGAATATCCTTGACGTTTTTTCTTATGGATATAAGCGAACCCGTTTCGAGATAATCGTACCGGCGGTCGTTTACAAGGTGCTTTATAGCCTGTCTCGCGGGCGGATAAAGCTGTACCTCGTCAAAAATTATGAGCGATTTGCGCTCGATAAGGTCAACCCGAAAAAGCAATTGAAGCCGCAGAAAAAAGTAATTCAAATCGCTTAAATCGTCAAAAAGATCCTTTACTGCCTGCGGCGCCGCCGAAAAATCTATTAAGATATAGCTTTCGTATTCCCGCTTTGCAAATTCCTCGGCGACCGTCGATTTTCCTATACGCCGCGCGCCCTCTATCATCAGCGCGGTTTTTCCCTGCGATTCGTTTTTCCACTCCACAAGCTTGTCGTATATTTTTCGCTTAAACACAAAATCGCTCCCTGTCGCAATTTTATTTTTTTAAAAATAAGGCAAAATCGCATTTTTTATATTCGTATTTTATCGCGAAATCGCAATTTGTTTATTTATATTTTACCGCAGAATCGCAAAATGTCAATAAGGAGACGGGTTATTTTTTAATTTTCTTTTATTTCTTTCGCTTCTTCTTATAATCTTTAGTAGCATTTTGGCTTTACTTTTTCTCTCCCCCTGTCTTTTTCGGAGTAATCTCCGAAAAAGACACCCCCCTCGTCAGATGGGGGCAAGGCGCGCAAGCGCGCGGGCACGATAATTTTAAAATCATCTGCAAACTGAGCATTTCTCAAATTTGAAGCTTAAAAAGCATAATTCAGATTATTAATTCGTGGCTCCATCTGATGAGGGAGCTGTCGGCGTAAGCCGACTGAGGGAGAGATTTTTTGAATGAAAAATGAAGCGGCGCTATGCGCCATGAAGCATGAAGCGCTCACTTGCGCGAGACATTTCGGTGTCCACTTCGCGGACGGATAAAAAACGTAAAGGCTTATGGTTTGAGATTTTAATACAAGTTATATTCTCGTGCAGAGGCGCAAAGGCTTGACCTACCCTTGGCTCCATCTGACGAGGGAGCTGTCAGCGCGTAGCTGACTGAGGGAGAGAAAAAGCTACAGACGGCGCTGAATTTAAATTTTTTAATCTTTGTTAAATTTCGGCATTTTAGCCTCCCTTGCCTAAAGGGAGGGGGACCAACGTTAGTTGGTGGGGGGATTAACGGGGCTAAAGCCATGAAGATACCAAAGTCTTATAAAACAATGCCGCTTCGCTCGTATACTTTTTCACTATTCGATATTACTTATTACCTTGTGCGCAAAGTGCGCATTGGGGCTGTCAGCGTAGCTGACTGAGGGAGAGAAAAGGTAAAGATACGCTGAATTGAAATTTTTAAGAAATGTGAAAATACCACCTCCCTTTAGGCAAGGGAGGTGGGGTACGCACAGTGTGTATTTACAAAAATCGCCGCGGCGATAAAAATTATTTTGCAAATTCTTTATACAAATCTATTTGTCCGTGAAAGGCGGGCCAGCGCGAAGAATTGCCGAGGGTCACGACGATATATTGATTGCCGTTTTCGTTGCATTTGCCGTAAGAGGCTATGCAATAGCCCGATTCGTTTACAAATCCCGTTTTGCCGCCCAAAATGGTGGCGGTTTCGGGTTCGGTTCCGTACATATAATCGAAAAGCGTGCTCGAAAGGGGGATACCGTCGGGATTTTGAGGAGTTTTCGCGGTGGTGTAGCGGTAGGTGGAGATTATTTCCTTACAAATATCGTTTTGCAAAACCGCTCCCAAAATTACCGCCATATCATAAGCGGTGGTATAGTTATTTTCGCTGTGAAGTCCGGTGGAATTATCGAAGTGGGTGCCCTCGAGCCCCAGCTCCCGCGCTTTTTCGTTCATAAGCTCGACGAATTTTTCCTCACTGCCCGACGTCATAATGGCAAGTCCTATAGCGGCGTCGGCGCCCGAGGGAAGTATCGTTCCGTACATCAGGTCCTTTACCGTGACATGCTCGCCGTTTAAAAATCCCGCTACCGAAGCCTCCGCTGCAAACAGCGGATCGGTGATTTCGAGCGTCATTGTAAAAACGTCGTTCAAATCCTTGAGGTGCTCGGCGGCGACAAGCAAGGTCATAAGCTTTGTGGTGGAAGCCGGAAAAGCTTTTGCATGCGGATTTCTCGCGGCGGTCACCGAATTTGTATCAAGATTTACTATAATGGCGCTTTTGGCGTCGTTTCCGGCGGATATGTCCGGCGTATCGGCGCCGAAGCTGTAGGAAATTTTCGCAACCTTGTCCTCTGCAGTTTCGGTTTTGATTTCGCTCTGCGGCTTTGGCTGTGAGATAGGCTTTTCACCGTCGGCTTTTTCTCTGCCTGCCGCCGTGACGATTATCGCCGCCAAGGCGATGACGATCACCGCGAAAATCGCCAATACCGATTTTCGCAGTCTCACCGTCTTGTATATCCCGCCGCGCTTTTTGGGAGCGGGGGAGGCTTTGACGGGTATTTCGGCGTTTGATTCGGTTTTGGGCGCTTTTTGCGCGTTGAAGCGGTTCTCGAGTGATTTGAAATAGTCGCCGTAGCTTTTATTTTGCCACGAATTGTCAGACATTAGGATTCTCCGTTCGTAAAATATTGGTCGTCTTTAAAATCCTCGGCCCGCGCCGCCGCCCCCGAAGGAGCCGCCTCCGCCCGAAAAGCCGCCGCCCCCGAAGGAGCTGCCGCCCGAAAATCCGCCGAAGGAGCCCGGACCGCCGAACCAAAAGAATCTGCCGCGGCGTCCGAAAATTCTCAAAACCAGGAAAACGATCACGAGCATTATTATCCAGGAAACGACAACGCTTGCGCCGCTTTGCGTAAGGTCGCTTGTTTCGGAGATTTGGTCTATCGAAACGTAGCCCTCCTCGGGAGTTTGCCCGTATTCGATATATACTTCGTTTATAACGGCGTCGGCAACGGCTTTAAGTCCTTCGGAAAAATTATCGTTTTTAAAAAAATCCATGCCGTACCGGTCGATAATTCTGCCGGTTTTGCTGTCGGGCAGGGCGCCTTCGAGCCCGTAGCCCACGGCGATATATATTTCTCGGTCGCCCTCGGAAAGTAAAATAACGATCCCGTTGTCGGCTTCCTCGGCGCCTACGCCCCATTCGCGGCCGAGCCCCACGGCGTAATCCGCCGGTTCTTCGCCGCCGAGACTTTCCACCGTAACGGTCACTACCTGGGCGGTGGTGGCGTTGTTGAGCGCTTCCGCTTTGGTACGGATGTAAAGCTCGTCATCGTCGGTTATTACGTCGGCAAAATCGTTTACAAAGAAGCTTTTGGTAGGCGAGGGGTAACCCTCGTCTTCGCCGCAGGCGCAAAGTGTGAGCGCCGCAAAGGCGAAAAGCAGGGCAATAGTTAATACTCTTTTCATATTTATCAGTCAAAGCTTACCTGCGGCACCTGTGAAGCGCTCTCGTCGGCGGTAAAATAGTCTGCCGGCTCAAAGCCGAAGATGCCTGCAAATATATTTCGCGGGAATTTTTTTATTGCGGTATTATATTCTTTTGCTTCCTCGTTATAATCCTTGCGCGATAGGGCAATGCGGTTTTCCGTACCGGCAAGCTCGTCCTGCAAAGCGGTATATTGAGCGCTTGCTTTAAGGTCGGGATAAGCTTCGGTAACGGCGTTTACCCAGATATCGATAGCGCGGTCAAGCTGCTCGGACGCCGCCGACTGCTCCGTGACCGAGCTTGCCTTCTGCACGGCGGAGCGCGCCTCGGTGACAGCGGTATAGGTCTCTTTTTCGTAATCCGAGTAACCCTTTACCGTGGCGACGAAGTTGGGGATCAAGTCCGCTCTTCTCTGAAGCTGGGCGGATATTTGCGACTGTGCTTCGGTAACGCTTTCGCGGCTGTCGACAAGACCGTTATAGGTTGAAACGCATCCGATTACGGCAATAACCGCAATCACGATTACCGCTATTATTACAATACTTCTTTTTTTCATAACAATTAAACTCCTTTTGCGGTTCGGCAGAGCCGAATTACGCCGATTTTTATCATTATACTACACTTAGATATAAATTACCATAAGTATTTTAAACAATTAACAAATTGTTGATTTTTTCCAATACTTAGGTTATTATATATATAAAGGATTTTTAGTATGGGGGATATCGATGTTAAGCCTTAGAAACCTTTCCTTTTCCGCCGAAAACGAGAGCGGCGAAAAAGAAATTCTTAAAAATATAAATCTGGACATAGAAGACGGGTTTTCGGTCATAACCGGTCCTAACGGCGGCGGAAAATCCACTCTTGCCAAGATTATTACCGGAATTATAAAGCCCTCGAGCGGCAGTATTTTGCTTGACGGCGAGGATATAACCGGACTTTCCATAACCGAGCGCGCGAAAAAGGGAATAAGCCTCGCTTTTCAGCAGCCGGTGCGGTTTAAGGGGATCACCGTTCACGACCTTATAAGCCTTGCCGCGGGCAAGAGCATTTCGGTGACCGAAGCGTGCGACTACCTGTCCGAGGTGGGGCTTTGCGCGCGGGATTATATAAACCGCGAGGTAAACGCTTCGCTTTCGGGCGGCGAGCTTAAGCGAATTGAAATTGCCACCGTTTTGGCGCGTTCGACAAAGGTTTCCGTATTTGACGAGCCCGAAGCCGGGATAGACCTGTGGAGCTTTAATAATTTAATTAAGGTATTTGAAAAAATGCACGGCAAATCGGGCGGTTCGATTATTATTATTTCCCATCAGGAAAGAATACTCAACATAGCCGATAAAATTATTGTAATATCCGATGGCAGTATTAAAGCCACCGGCAAAAAACAGGATATTCTGCCCGAGCTTTTGGGTAAAACGGATATAGGCTGCGAAAAATTGACCTGCGAAGCGGAGAATCAGTGATGAATAATACCGAATTGGAGCTTTTAAAAATAATCGCCGATATGGACGGTAAGCCGGAGGGCGCCTTTAATATACGCGCGAACGGCGGACTTGCCGACAGACAGGTAACGGAAAATATAGATATAAAAACCAAAACCGACAAACCGGGAATAGATATCATAATAAAGCCCGGCACCAAAAACGAAAAGGTGCATATTCCGGTAATTATAAGCGAAACGGGATTGAGCGACACCGTTTACAACGACTTTTTTGTGGGCGACGGAGCCGACGTCGAAATAGTCGCGGGCTGCGGTATTCACAACTGCGGAAGCGAGGAGTCGCGGCATGACGGCATTCACAGCTTTTACGTGGGAAAGAACGCGAGGGTGCGCTACATCGAAAAGCACTTCGGCGAAGGCGACGGAAACGGCGAACGCAATATGAACCCCACAACCATAGTAAACATAGCCGAGGGTGGATATATGGAGATGGAAACCACCCAAATAAGGGGTATCGATTCCACCAACCGCGTAACTTTGGCAAAGCTCGATAAATCCGCCACGCTTATTATTAAGGAAAAGCTTATGACTCACGGCTGCCAGCACGCTCAAACCGATTTTACGGTCGACCTCGACGGCGAAAATTCGAGTGCGAACGTTATTTCCCGCTCGGTAGCCAAGGATAATTCGAGCCAAACCTTTTTGTCAAAAATAAACGGCAATAATATTTGCAGCGGACATACCGAATGCGACGCCATAATTATGGACAACGCGCACGTTTCCGCCATACCCGAAATCACGGCAAATCATATCGACGCATCGCTTATACACGAAGCGGCAATCGGAAAAATCGCAGGCGAACAGCTCATAAAACTCATGACACTCGGCCTCTCCGAAAGCGAAGCCGAAGAACAAATAGTCAACGGGTTTTTGAAATAAAAAAGGTTAATTCAAAATGTATAATTTAAATCCCCGACGGTATCGCCGGGGATTTAGCTTTACTTCGCATTTTCGGTTGGGGGTGATTTTATCAGGTTGTAGATTCTTTGGGCTTCTTTGCTTACTTCGACGGCGGTTTTGTTGTTTTCTAAGACGGTGCCCTTGGTTATGCGGCGGGAGAGTTTTAAGCCCTCGGGGAGGGCGCCGAATTCGGTTTTGCCGGTTAAATCGTAAAATTCTTGTGGCAGCAAGACGGGTTCGCCATCGAAAAAGCTGCCCTCCGACGAAATATTGTCGAAAAATTTAATCGAACGGTCGTCGGTTATATAAAGTATTGCCTTATATTCGCCGACGATATAGGACTGAAGCTTTTGCAATTGAGTATTTTTATATTGCGGGTCGTTGGCGGTTTCGGAAAAGCTGCAATTCATAATCCCGACCTCCACCTTTCCGTCGCCGTTTAGATCCTTGCCGTATTTTTCGAAATATTCGGCAACCAGCTCCGCCTGGTTATCCATAATGGGGGTATAGGAAAAATATACGACGTTAAAATCGTATTTGGGTCTGCTTACGCATTGCGAGATAAGAATCGCAAGCACGGCAACCGTCACTATAAGTCCTATTGTGTGCCACTTATAGTGGTACCAGAAATTTTCCCGCTTTTCGGTAAAGGTTTCGGGCTTCAGAGCTATTTCACCGGGCTTGGGTCCGGCGTCGATTTCGCCGTTTTGCATTTTTTTGAGCATTAAAAATTCTTCGCGTGCATGGCGCTGTTCGTCCAATATTTCGTTATGCTTTTTTCCCGCCATTTTAAGCTCCTTAAAATCAAATTATTTTTCTAAAAAAATATTATCACAGTACAATTTATTTTGCAATACCGTACTTTTAAATTTTTTTTAAAAAATTTTAAAATAATTGTTGCAATTAAAATTTAGTGTGCTATAATGTGCAGAGCAACGGATTTTGGGGTGGTCTTTATGAAGACTGAAAGCGGCAAAAAAGCAACCGAAGAAGCAAAAGAAAACAACACTCACATTAATACGGACAAAATCAAATCCGACGAAACCTCTTTTATAGAAACCTATCTTAAAAGCGACGGCAGCTCGATAAAAACCTTGGTGCGGTTATATAAAGGCCATTACTTTGATCTGTTTTTATCGGCGATATTTTACGTTATCAAATCTTCGCCTACGTGGGTGCTTCCCATAATAACGGCAAATCTTATAAATCTTGCGGTCAATCCCGGCGAAAACCGAATGTTTCTTTTTACGGTAAATATCGTCGTCGCGGTAATCGTACACGTACAGAACATACCAACTCATATTTTGCACACAAGATATTTCAGTCGGGCTCGCAGAAGCGTCGAAGCCGGACTTCGCGGCGCTATGGTGCGAAAGCTTCAGCACCTTTCCATATCTTTCCACAAGGAAATGGAGTCGGGCAGAATACAGTCCAAAGTAATGCGCGACGTCGAAAATATAGAATTACTTTCCTTTCAGGTGATAAATACCATTTTCGACGTGGCGATGACCTTTATTATATCCGCGGTAGTAATTATCGGCAAAAGTCCTTTGATATTCCTGATATTCCTTATTTCACTGCCGGTAGCCTGCGCTTCGATTACGCCCTTTTTAACCCGGATGAGAACCCAAAACAAAAAATTCCACCGCGAAATCGAAAAAACCTCTTCCGACGTTATGGATATGCTTGAACTGATACCCGTAACTCGGGCGCATGCGCTTGAAAACAAAGAAATAAGCAAAATGAACAAGCGCCTGACAAGGGTGGCAAATCGCGGCTACGAGCTTGATATTACGCAGTCCTTTTTCGGCTCGGTAGTATGGGTCGTTATGTCGCTTTTCAATATTCTCTGCCTCGCTATTTGCGTTTATATGGCTATGGAAAAGCGCATAACCGTGGGCGATATCACCATTTACACTTCCTATTTTGCGCAATTGCTCAACAAAGTATTCTCCATCGTCCAGCTGATACCCATATTTGCAAAGGGACTTCAAAGTGTCGAGTCGGTGGGTGAAATACTTAAATCCTACGATATCGAGGAATACCGAAACAAGAAAAAAATCAGCAAGCTTCAGGGTAAGTTTGAATTTAAAGACGTTTACTTTCATTACAACGATGACGACCGATTGGTAATGAAGGATTTTAACCTGACCGTAAATCCCGGTGAAACCATTGCGCTTGTGGGAGAGTCCGGCTCGGGTAAATCTACCGCCGTTAATTTGGCGATAGGTCTGTTTTTACCCACAAGCGGAGATATTCTCATAGACGGCAAGTCGATAAGAGACCTCGATATGCACTCTATGCGCAAGCGTATAGCGGTCGTTCCGCAAAATACCATTTTGTTTAACGGAACCATTCGCGATAATATTACATACGGCAAGCCGAACGTTTCCAAGCAGGAGCTCGACGCGGTTATCGAGTCGGCAAACCTTAAAAAGGTTATAGAGGCTCTGCCCGACGGGCTTAAAACCGATATAGGCGAAAACGGCGGAAAGCTTTCCGGCGGACAGCGACAGCGAATTTCCATTGCCCGCGCCCTTATACGCGATCCGGACGTTATTATTTTCGACGAGGCCACAAGCGCCCTCGACACCGTATCCGAAGCGGAAATACAAGGCGCTATAGATACGCTTACCAAGGATCGCACCACCTTTATAGTGGCGCACAGGCTTTCTACCATAAGAATGGCGGATAAAATAGCCGTTGTAAGCAAGGGCACATGCGTGGAATACGGCACTTACGACGAGCTTATGGCTAAAAAAGGCGAATTTTACAAATACAAAATGACTCAGGTGTAAATTGTATTTACATTTTTAAAACACCCCGAAAGGCGATGCGGTATAACGCCTTTCGGGGTGTGTTTGCGGTTGAAAGAAAAGGGGATAGGTCGAGCTTGTTTTGCGGGCTATGAACGTTATTTATGTATTAATAAATCATAAATAACGGGTTCTGCCTTATAGGCGTACATTGCTTTCGGTTTATTCGTAAACCAAGTGCCTACCATCAACCCACTCCACATCTGCTTCTTCCGCCCATATCGGCGCACCACCTAACAGTCTACCCACTCAATGTCTTTTTCAACTTCCCAGAATGTTTTTCCACCGAAAAAGGGAGCTTTTTGAAAAGCCTCTTGACCTTTGCTTATGGAGTTCCCGTTATATTCCCAAACATAATAATCATCGTCATCCTCTACCGCGGGCTCAACCTGAAAAACTTCCATGTGAACAGAATTTTCATCCGGCATATAACCTTGAAACCAATACTTCACACCGTGGAAGATAAAAACAGTATCCTGGCAAGTGTATATTCTGTCAATAAACTCGCTCGCATTGCCGTTAACCATGGTTTGTTACTCCTTTAAAATATTTTCTGTATCTTTTCTTCATTTCGTCTGTAAGATAATCGGCGCGTGTTCTACCGTAAGCACCGGTTTTATTTTTACTGAAACGTTCGTCATATAAGTGATAGTGTAAAACCGGAGTCTGCCCATTTCCGGTAAGAGGCTTTTCGGGATGATATGCTATTTCCATAATCAATGTATGGTTTTCGTCATAGATACGCATCTCATGGAATGTGCCGTCCGGCTTTAGTTTGATATAGGCATTACTTGAATGTGAAGATTCCGGTAAACTATGCTTTCCGTTTATACCTTCTAAAACCTTAACATCCTCAATATAGCCGACGGTTTTGTATGTATAATCCACCGAGTTACCGGCTGCAAAAGTACCTCTTCCGCCCATATCAGCGTACCACCTTTCTTGAAGACATGTAGTCTACCGCCACAATATTGCCCTTCATCTCGGGAAACGGTGTGCCGAACACGATGATTTTTTCGGGTTGTAACCGCTCAAGCATTTCATTATAACCGCGCATAAAGCCTACGCGGGAGCGCTTGCACCCGATCATACCCACGGCTACCGTTCCGTTTTGCGGGACGCCGTCAAAGCAAAATTCAAAGCTGCGGCTGTCGCTCCAACTGATTGTCGGAATAACGAGTCTGCCTTTACTTTGCCAATATGCACCTACCCAGCGGTTTTTGGCGACGCTTTCAAGCTGCCTCCACAAATCCATATCGGCATATGTGGAAAAATCCGGTGTAAGTAAGAACGAATATTGCGAATATCTTTTTTAAATTGGCTTGAATCAATAGGCTCGAAACCGAGTTTGTCGGCAAACACGTGTACAATTTCATGCATAATGTGCATTCTGTATCCGCCGGTTTTATTTTTATATGCGCCGCTAAAGACCGAATCCTTTATTTGAATAAGGTAACCGTCATCGTTTTTTATACATTGAGCCGGCACATTGGCCGGAAGCTCTTTGTCATCCAATATTACGTATCCCACATCCCTAAAACATGGCAAATCGGGAAGTCTGTCAAGAAGCATCACCGGATCAATCGGTTCGGATTGCGAAAAACCGCATAATACACGAAATAACCGCGCATATAAGCGAAGCGCTTGTCTGTTAGTTGCCTTAGTTTCGTAATCCACTAATCATCCTCCTTATTTAAAAGTTTAATAATGGCTTCGGCGGTTTCTTTGCCGAGATTATCAAAAGATCTTTGGAATTGAATTGCAAGCCGCCGTTGAGTATCCGATGCAGAGGTAAGATTTATTTTCATCTGCGTTTTGGAAGCTTCAATCGCGTCGAGTAATTCTGCCTTTTTTTCCGAATCTAACTTGTAATGGTCCACAATTACCGGAATCCATTTCTCCGGAACATTTCTTTTTCCGTTTTCTACAGCCGAAACGAACGGAATTTTTACTTTCAACATTTCTGCGGTATCGCCCATCACTTCATGTGATTTTATACGCAAAATGCGCATAAATTCTCCGTACTTTGTATAGGTCATAGTTGGTTTCCTCCTTGTTCGCAAATTAATTATATTGCACATCATCCGAATTGTCAACATTTTTAACCATTTTTTGATTAATTTTTTAATCGCTTTTTATGCAAACATTCCTGCCGGGCGCTTGCGGTTGTCGCTTTATAAGTATTTAAAGCCTGCAAACGTCATCAAATTCCTCCATTTGCATTTTTGTAAATTTCTCCATTTGCGTTTTTGGTATTTACATTTATATACATTTGGTATATAATACCCATGTGTTTACATAATATTTAACATTCGGAGGGCGTAATTTTGAAAAAGCATTTGGCCGTTCTTTTATGTTTTATATTAATGCTGTCCGTGATACCAGCTTGGAATCCGGGCGCCGCCGCCAAAAGGCCGTCTTATCTGTTTGCGATAGACGCGGGTCACGGCGGCAAGGATCCCGGAAGCATCGGCGCGGACAAAAGATATGAAAGCAACGATAACAAAAAAATTGCCGACGAGGTGATAAGCCTTTTGAAAAATCAGGGGCAGAGCACCTATCTTATCAACCGAAATCTTGTTACGCAGGATCGCCCTATTGAAGCCAATAAGAAAAATGCGGATTTTCTGATTTCGCTTCACCGTGACTCCTCGACCTCATCTTCACCGCGGGGCATAAACGTTTACACTCACGAGCCCAAGCACATACAGCGTAAGGAACAGCCCAAAAAGGACTATGCGCCGGCGGAGCATTCGGACAAGCACGAGGTGGACGAAAAGCTTGTAAACAACCTGAAAAGCTATCTTACCGGCGCCACCGCGATACCCTTTAAGGGCGTGCATTACGGTTCGGCAAGCGCACCCACGTGGGAGGATTATTTTATAAACCGACTCAGCAATATGCCAAGCTGTATTATTGAGCTCGGATTTGTTTCCAACTCCGCCGACAATAAGGAGTTTGACAAAAATTACAAGAAGCTTGCCGTCGCAATAGTAAAGGCGCTTTTGGCGACTGTCGGACTCGATTACATAGAAAGCGGCAAAACCGGTTCCTGCACCTATACTCTTACCGGCAAAAAGCTCGACGTTACAGGGAGCGGCGCTATGGCGAATTATACCTCCTCCGCCGCGGCGCCCTGGGGTACGGCGGTGACCGAAGTCGAGATTGCAAGCGGCGTTACGGCGATAGGAAATTATTCGTTTAACAAATGTGCCGCCTTAACCAAAATATCCATACCCGAAACGGTTACGAAAATCGGAAGTTACGCCTTTAACGGCTGCGGCAAGCTTTCGGAAATTCGCTATTACGGCACAAGCGCCGAATGGAACGAAATTTCGAAAGGCGGCAATAATTCCTCGTTGAGCGCCGCAAGGATTTTATATATTTGCGATATGAAAGGGCATAAGTACGATTATCCCTGCAGCAGCGCCTGCTCCGTGTGCGGGGAAGCGCGCGAGCCGGACGAAGCACATACCTACAGCAGTGACTGCGATATTTCCTGCAATATATGCGGGGAAATAAGGGAAGCCGAAGCCGAGCATACCTATTCCGCCGATTGTGACAGATTTTGCGACCTTTGCAAATACCGAAGAACCACCGATACCCCGCATAATTTCGACGAAAACGATATCTGCACCGCCTGCGGCAGTCCGAAAGTCATGACGGGCGATCTCAACGAGGACGAAAGGGTGACCGACGCCGACGCGATACAGCTTTTGATGTATACCTTTTTCCCGGAGGATTATCCCGTAAATCAGGATTGCGATTTTAATAACGACGGCAAAACTACCGACGCCGATGCGGTTTATCTTTTGATGTACACCTTCTTCCCCGAGGATTATCCGATTTGATATAGCAATGCAATCATATTACAATGCGTTTTGCGTGGAACGACGTCCGCGCCCGCTTTGTCGCACGGTCTTACCATACGACAGTATGCTCTCAACCGTGCTTCGCGCGGAACACGAACGGCGTTCTCATGCAAAATCTTCGACCCGAGTCGGAGCGGATTTTTTCGTCCGGCAAGGAAGAGGACGCGGGAATACTGTCGTATTTCAAGGACGATGACACAGGCGGCGGAGTAATCCGTCCACCTCGGGCGCATTGTAATCTGATTGCATTGCTATATTTTTAAATCAAAAGGCGCGGCAAAAATACCGAAATACCGCGGCGGAAGAATCCGCAAAAAATACAGAAATCTATAAAAATTATAAAAAACGCCCCGCTTTGATCCGATTATGGACCGAAGCGGGGCGTTTTTTAAATATCGGTTAATTTGTTTATATCGACAAGAATGATATCCGGATCGGCGGCGGCTTCGTTGATAACCGCGTCGGTAAAGCCGCTTTTTGAAAAAAGGACAAACCGGGTACTGCCGCGATTTTTATTAAAGACGTCGGCTTTTTCTTTTAATTTTTTCAAAACAGCCATATCGGTTTTTTCGTTACGCCATTTGCACTCACAAAACAAATAGTCCTTGCCGTCGGCGGCAATCAAATCTATTTCGACCTGCTTTCGCGTTTTCGGATCGGTACCCCACCATCTGCCTAAAGAGGTAAATAAGAAGGGCAGCTTTCCGTCGGCGTTTTGCGCGGTCAGATAATCCGAACAGATCTTTTCAAAAACGAGCCCCATATAACTGCTGTAGTCGGGTTCTATACGTTTTGCCCAAGCCGCCTGCTGCGCGCCCGTCTCAATAAGAGTTCTGTTACCGAAGACATAACGGTACCAAAAGCGGAACATAAAGTCCGAAATACCGTAAATTGTTTTTCGGGATGATTCTTTTTCGCCAAAGGGTATTTCCTTATACAAAATACCCAACTCACAGAGCGTCTTAATATATTTAAGGCATTTCGCGCTGTCCTCGCCGATTTTTACGGAAATCTCATGGGATTTGGTATACCCGCTTGCAATCGCTTCAATAATCGCGCTGTAGACGCCGGGTTCTTCGACCTCTTGGCGCAAAAGCAATAAAGGCTCCTCATAAAGATATGCGGTCACCCGAAGAAACGCCCGCTTAATGTTTTCCTCAAAACTTTTGTCGGGATCTATCTGCCGTAAATATAAAGGCGTACCGCCGAAGGCTCCGTAGAGCTTAAGCTTATCCTCGGCGGAAAAGCCGTCAAGAAATTTCAAGCTTGTTTGATAATTAAAAGGCTTCATATGAAGCTGTCCGGTGCGCCTTCCGAACAGAGGACTTTTTGAGCCGAGGACTTCCTTCTCCATAAATCCCATGTAACTGCCGCATAATATCATAAACAGACTGCCGTTTTTAAGCCTGTGATCGATCAAATGCTGAAGCTCGGAAAGCAAAGCCTTATTCTTCCTTACAAGATAGGGAAATTCATCGATCACAAGAATCAACCGCTTATCCTTTTGCCGTTCGTCAATGTACGATAAAGCGTTCCCTAAGGAAGCAAACGGCTCTAAATTATCCTCACCGTAGAAATCGAAAACGAGCCTTGAAAATTTTTCCAGATTAAGCTTGGTATTACTTTGCTCCGCGGAATAGAAGATACTGTCCTTATCCTTGCAAAACTCATTAAGCAGCGTCGTTTTACCGACACGCCTGCGACCGTATAAGACAAATAATTGAAATTTATCCCGAGCGTAAAGGTCGTTTAACTCGGCAAGCTCCTTCTCTCTGCCGATAAAATTCTCCTGCACGATTCTCGCTCCTTTATAATTAACTTCAAAGTAATTAACTTTCAAGTTAATTATAAAATATTTTGCGCCCGTTGTCAAGCGTTATGCGGTAAAAATAAAAAAGTGCAGCTACCGGGGTAACCGCACAAAAAACGCAAACTCCGATAGTTGCCAAACTAATTATGCAAAATGATATTAACCAAACTCATAATAGAATTTGCGTTTTTATCAAATTCGCCGGGTTTGGCATACGGGTACAAATACAAAAGCGTATAAATAACCGCTTTAAAATACCATTTTGCATATTCAATTAGTTTGGCGATTACAGTTTACCACTTTTGCATCGTAATTGCAATATTTTTAATAAAATTATATTAAAACAGTGTTGAAAAAGTTAGCCTCGCCGGACAGAAGGTATTTGATAATCGGATATCTTTACTTTGAAAAAAGCAACATAACCCCCCGAAGCGTTAAGCTGAGGTTTATAAAAATAACGACGCCGCAGAAGTTATAATGCGCCGGATTTGTGGGGATTGTGACTTTTGCGAATACTTAAAAGAAAAGAGAGCGTCAGAAACCACTCCCAGATCCTTATAAATTATAAACCTAATAACCGCTTTTTCTCTTGCTCAAATTCTTCTTGTGTAATTACACCGTCATCAAGTAAATCCTTAAATTTTTTTAATTCGTCTGCATTGCTTTGAGAAATTCCTTGTTTTATTATCGTTTCGTTAGTTTTATTTTGCCTTTGAATTATTAAATCATTAATTGCTTTATATACTTCGTTTCTTTCGGTTATAAAATAAAAAGTTATTCTACCTGATGAAGTTGAAACAGATAAGCCATAAAATAATACTATTGTTGTTGCAATCGCCGAAATAGAATCTAATGGTAAATCAACTCTTTTACCAAAAGCAGCTTTACCATATACTCTTTTATCTGTTACAGTCAGTTGATTATTTGCAAACCAAAAGTAAAACAATAAACCAAACAATAATGGTATCAAAGCAACACCCACTATTATAAAAAAATCTTCTGTAAATAATTCGGACATCATTGGTGTGTCAGTAGAATAAGCATATGCGGCGTTATTTAGGGTCATAGAATATAACATTATATAAAACAATCCTACTGTAAAACCTAAAGCAACAATTATAATGGCGAGACCAACGTATTTATTTGATTTTCTTTCAATAATAATTTTTTCTTCCATAATCTTAACTCCTTTATTTGTTTGTTTCGATTTTTAGTTTTCTTTCATTTTTGCTCATACTGACAGCTCGACCGTCAAATACTTCTGATTCGATATTGAGCGCTGATTTGAAGCGATACTTTTTATCTTAAATTATGTATCGCAAATATACTCACCGCCTTATCTGATTATTTTGACTTTTTCATAATCCTTTCAAATTCATTAAAAATTTCTTGTGCCTTATCGTTTGGGATTTGGCTGGCAGGTAAATTTGCAAAATCATTGCACATTTCAACAAAATCAGGAAGATCTTTAAGTGTTCCAAATTCATGTTGTATAATAGCAAACATTACATTAACAAATTCTCCGTATTCTATATCATCTGCCATTCGCCGAGTAGTTCCAAAATATTTTCTAAAATAATTTTCTAAAGGTATTGCAATATAGTTATGAAAATTCCAATTTTCCATTATTATCACCTCTTTTCTAACTACAAAATTGTAGTTTAAAGTTCACTACATAATTATAATATATCAATACTACATTTGTCAAGCTAAAATATAAATACAAAATTGAGGTGAAATTATGGCAGATGTAATTAAAATAACCAAAAAGGGTAAACGCAGAGGGGATGACGGCTGCAAGGTTGTATCCGTGAGAATGAAAGATGAATTGATCGAGCGTTTAGACGATTTATCGGTTAAAACCAACCGATCCCGAAACGAGCTTATAAACCTGCTTTTAAATGCCGCTATCGATATTGTAAAAATCGAAGAATAATTATATCGGGATTGTAATACATAAAAATCGGGAGCGGCGCGAGACCGCTCCCTTTGTCATATAAGGATATAAGAAAACCCCCGAAGCGTTAAGCTTCGGGGGTTTGGTGATCCATCGGGGATTCGAACCCCGGACACCTTGATTAAAAGTCAAGTGCTCTGCCAACTGAGCTAATGAATCGTAAGGACAGCTATAATATTATATCAACCAAGGCGACTTATGTCAATAAAAACTTTCATTTTTTTGAAAAAATTCTTCAAATTCTTCAAAAAAAGCCTTAAAGCAGGTTTTTAAGCTCGCAAAGGGCGGAAATTTCGTATTTGCTCTCAAATTTTGCGGTAAGGCCCTTGGGGTTAAACCAGCAGGTATCTATTCCCGAATTTATGCCCGCCAAAATATCCGAGCTTTGACTGTCGCCCACGATAAGCATTTTGGTTTTGTCCTTTTCGGGGATATTCGCTATCACGAAATCGAAATATTCCTTTTCGGGCTTTTGATGCCCGGCATCCTCCGAGACGAAAACCCTGTCGAAATATACGCCGAGCCCCGAATGCTCTATCCGGTTGAATTGGGTTGAGGAAAGTCCGTTCGTGGTGGCGTAAAGCCGGTAGCCCTTATTTTTAAGATAGGTTAAAATCTCGTCCGCGCCGTCGATTTTAAAATAGCCTTCGGACAGATTTTTCCCGTAATCCCTCGATATGTCGGCGGAATTTCTTTGTTCGCCGAAATGCTCGAGCAGAGTTTTAAATCTGCCCTCGAAAATATCGCTTTTGGGTATTTCGCCCCGCTCGAAGCGCTCCCAATAGCTTTGGTTTATATTTGAATAGGTTTTAACGGCAAAATCGTCGTCTGGCAGAGAGTATTTTTGCAAAACCCGCCTTACGGCTACCGCCTCCGCCTTGGTAAAATCGAGCAGGGTGTTATCCAGATCCAAAAACAGAGAAGTGTACATTTATAATGTTTCCGCCAATTTCTTTATATATTCTTTAAGCGCGTCTTTGGTTTCGGGGTGGGTAAGCCCCACTTCGATATTGGCTTTTATAATGCCGAATTTGTTGCCCATATCGTATCTTGTACCGCTGAAATCCACGCCTATCATACCGCTTTTAAGGGCAATTTCCTTCATGCCGTCGGTGAGCTGCAATTCGCCGCCGACGCCTAAGGGGGTGTGCTCCAATATACCGAAAATCTCATTGTCGAGCACGCATCTTCCGAGTATCGAGTAGTTGGAAAACTTTTTATCGAGCGACGGCTTTTCTATCATATCGGTTATGGAAAATACCTTTTCGCTCAAAGGGGAAATTTTCATAGAGCTGTATTTGACGATGAGCTCATCCGAAACCTCCTTTATTCCCACGACGCTTTTGCCGTACTTTTCATACGCCTCGCAAAGCTCGCCTATGGCGGGAGTATCTCCGATTATTACGTCGTCGCCGTAAAGCACCGCAAAGGGTTCGCCGCCTATGAACTCCTTGGCGCGCAGTACGGCGTCGCCGAGACCGCGGGTCTCCTTTTGGCGCAGATAATAAATGTTGGCAAGGTTTGCGAGTCTGTGAAGCTCGCTTAACGTATCGCTTCTTCCGCGGCTTTTAAGCACCGCTTCAAGCTCGACGGAATGGTCAAAATGGTCCTCTATAAGCCCCTTGCCGCGATTGGTAATAATAAGTATATCGGTGATGCCGGCTTTTACGGTTTCCTCGACTATGTACTGAATGGCGGGCTTGTCGACTATGGGCAGCATTTCCTTGGGCATGGATTTTGAAACCGGCAAAACGCGGGTTCCGAGCCCCGCGGCGGGGATGATGGCTTTTTTGATCTTCATACACAGTCTCCATTCGATCGTCGTTATATGAGGGTAAATATTATCGCGGGCAGATATTCCAAAATCAGATATCCCAATAAAAACATAAATACGTTGACGCCGCCCTTTTTGCGGTATTCCTCGAAAAGGGTATCGCTGTTTTCCTCGCGGATTTTTCGGACGGTATTTACGGTATGATTATAATA
Organism: uncultured Clostridia bacterium; assembly: GCA_947623175.1. GTDB lineage: Bacteria > Bacillota > Clostridia > Oscillospirales > Acutalibacteraceae > UBA737. The sequence goes on from CANQGK010000012.1 coordinate 29,348, forward strand.
CCAATAATCGCCGAAAATGGCGGTGATAAAGCGCGAAGCCGTCATTATCGCGACGCTTGCGAGGGCGGCGATAAGCGTAAACGGAAAATTGGCGGGCAGCTGTGTCAAAGTGCTTTGCATAAGGCTCGGATTAAGCATTTCCGTCTGTGAAATACCCAAATTGATAAAGGTGTAAACAAACGGGTAGGCAAGCAGAGAAGCTATTGTGAGCAGTAAGGTCATAATAATTCCGTGTTTGTACATTTTACGCGAAAGCAGCCAGCAATTCGGGAAAAGGAAGGCGAGCCAATTCCAGGAGGTCTTTTTGTTTTCCTTGAATTTAACGAATTTGGGTATATAACGCTGAGTGTTGGATATTACGAATTTCTGCGCTTCCTCGGCGGTAACGCCGTCCGCAATCTGTGTGTGAGGATTTACGCCGCCGTAAAAGTCGAATCCCTCGATACCGCTTATGCGGGCGTAATTCGGCGCGCCGCATTTGGGGCAGTTTGAGCTTCTTACCGGATAATTTTCGCCGCAAAAACGGCATTTGACGGTGGTTTCGTCATTCGCGTTATTCGCGCCGTAGGGGCTCGGGATTTTTCGCCCGGTTTGCTCCGCCGCCTTTTCCGACTCCTTTTCTTTAGCCTCTTTGGCTTCGCGTACCGCTTCCCGCGAATACTGCCTGTCGGTTCCGTGCAGCTCCTCGAGCGCGCAATGACCTAAGGATTCGTAGCATTCCCTGTGATGGGGCGCGCCGCATACCGGACAGTATACAACGTCGTCGTCCGAAAGCAGGTAAGCCTTGCAATAAACGCAGGAAAGACCTTCGTTATCTAAATTCATATAAATCGCACCTTTCAGTAATGCTTAAGCCGACGGACAACGCCGCCGCTCTTTCGTTTTGGAAATAGGACGCCTTGTTCGCGAGCTTATAGCACCGACTATACAAAAGCTTTTTTAAAATCTTCGTTTTTTTCAAATACCAAATTAAAGTATTCGCTTCCGTAATTGTGGAAATTACCGTTTTCTATCATTTTTTTAAGCTTGTCAAGCTCGATCCATTTGGCTTCCGAAACCTCGGATTTCTGGAGCTTAAGCTCCTTTTCGTCAACATCCGAGCGGATAAACCAAACGTCTAACAAAGAATTGCGCCGCTTTATGCGAAACGCCTTTTTGAGGCTGGTTTTGTCGGAGCAAATGCCCAATTCCTCAAAAAGCTCCCGGTTTGCCGCCGTGTAGGAGCTTTCTCCCGCTATCGCGGCGCCGCCGGTTGCCGCCCATTCGCCGGGCATCATTTCCTTGGTATCCGACCGGCGTTGTATAAGCACCCTGCCGTCGGAGGAAAAAATCCATATGTGAACGACGAGATGATATTCGCCGTTTTTTAAAAAATTCCTGCCCCTTAAGGTGGTTTTTCCGGTAGGGGAACCGTTTTCGTCAAGTATATCCCACTTTTCGTCCGTCATAGCTTTTGTACTATTTCCCCCGCGTTTTTATAAATACTGTTTGCCGGTACAACCCCTCTTACCGAGGAAAGAGGATATATGGTCGAATTTTTGCCCGTGATCGTACCGGGATTGAGCACACAGCCGCAGCCTACCTCCGTACCGTCGCCCAGAGCGGCGCCGAATTTTTTAAGTCCGGTTTCGATTTTTTCGTCGCCGCATTTCACGGTGACAAGGCTTTTATCGGACTTAACGTTGGAAGTAATGGCGCCGGCTCCCATATGGGTGTGAAAGCCCAAAACCGAATCGCCGACGTAGTTGTAATGCGGAACCTGAACGTGACCTAAAAGGACGACGTTTTTAAGCTCGGTGGAATTGCCCACTACGCAGAAATCGCCGATAAAGGCGTTGCCGCGAATAAAGGCGCAATGGCGAATTTCGGTATTTTCGCCTATGATGCATGGCCCCGTAACGGATGCCGTGGGGGCTACCCTTGCGGATTTTGCTATCCAGATATATTCGCCCTTTTCTTCGTATATATCCTTATTTAAGCGGGGGCCCGCGTCCTTAATGAAATCGCCTATTTTCGAAAGTATCTCAAACGGATACTCCGCCCCCTCGAAAAGCGGTGATATAAGTGTATTTTCAAGCGAAAAAAGCGCTTTGATTTTAATCTGTTCCATATTTTCTCCATTCTGCCGCAGAAACCGGCGGACGGTGCGACGTTTAGCAATCATAAGTATTATACATTGTAATTATATCAGCATTATGAATTTTTTTCAACATTTTATATCTTTACTATTGTAAAATTTTAAATTTCGTGTTAAAATAAGAAAAAGTTCAAAAAATTGCGTCCTACAGTGTGCGAATGGACGGGTCCTGTGCGATGGGATGCCGCGAACCATGTCAGGCGGGGAACCGAGCAGCATTAAGCGGATTTTTCCGTGCGCCGCAGTAAATCGGTTCATTCGCACACTATAGTACGCAATTTAGTTTATTTAAGCCGGGGTGAAAAAATGGCATATCAGGCGCTCTACCGCAAGTACCGGCCCAAAACCTTTTCCGAGGTGGTGGGTCAGGAGCATATTACCGAAACTCTCAAAAACGAGCTTTCCGAAGGCAAGACCGTGCATGCCTATCTTTTTACCGGCACACGGGGTACGGGAAAAACAAGCTGTGCCAAAATATTGGCTAAGGCGGTAAACTGCCTGTCGCCCGAAAACGGCGATCCTTGCCTTAAATGCGAGAGCTGTACCGCCATATCCGACGGGGATAATACCGATATTATCGAAATAGACGCCGCTTCAAATAACAGCGTCGATAATATACGAGAGCTGCGCGAGCTCATAAGCTTTGCGCCGTCGGCTTCCAAATACAGGGTGTTTATTATAGACGAGGTGCACATGCTTACCCAAAGCGCCTTTAACGCCCTGCTCAAAACCCTCGAGGAGCCGCCCGAGCACGTTATATTCATTCTTGCCACCACCGAGGTTCATAAGCTCCCCGCCACGATACTTTCGCGCTGTCAGCGTTTTGATTTTCGTCGGATCGACAATAAGAAGATATGCGAACGTATAAGCTTTGTCGCTTCAAAGGAGGGGCTTACCGTTACCGATGACGCCGCCGCTTTAATTGCCGCCGCGGCGGACGGAGGTATGCGCGACGCTTTGTCAATTCTCGATTTGTGCGCGTCAAGCAGTAAAAATATCGACGAAGCAACGGTTGAAAGCGTATGCGCCATGGCGGGCAACGATTATTTGCTAAAGCTTTCGGATTATATACGAAAGGGCGACGCCGAAAACGCTCTGCTTTTAATCGACGAGCTGCATAATTCCTCGGTGGATATGTTGCGCCTACTCTCCGAGCTTACCATGCACTACCGCGATTTGATGATAGTAAAAACCGTAAAATCGGGGGAAAAACCGGTGGTTTGCTCGGCGTCGGTTATGAAAATGCTCGAAAACAGGGCGGCGGAGTATGATATTAAGGATATTATGTACTGTATTTCCCTGTTGCAGGGGGCTTTTGCCGCAATGCAGACGGGTAACCGCCGCTGTGAAATGGAAATGACCGTAATAAAAATGTGCAATCCCGCGTTGTCAAACGATTTGGAGGCTTTGGAAAGGCGAATAAGCCGGCTTGAAAAGGGGGGCGTTTTACCGAAAGCCGCCCCCGCCGCCCCAGCCGAACGTAAAGCGGCGAACGATACGCCGACTACGGTCGAATCGGGAGAGGACGACGATATACCGCCGCCCGTTTCGGAAAGCGACGCGCCTTATGCCGATTACGTTCCAAAAGCGGATTTGCCCGCCGCCGAAAAACCGGCTTTGGCGGACGGAGTTACCGCCGTTTCCCGCTGGGACGAGATTTTAAATATACTCAGAACCGACTGTCCGCTGATAGCCGGGGTGCTAAACGGCTCGAGCGCATATATAAAGGGCGCATATTTATTGATAGACGCGCCGAACAGTCAATTCAAATCGCTTATAAACAGCGGCAGCGCTTATTATAAAGACAGCATAAGGAAAGCCGCCTTTACGGTGCTCGGCAGCACCTACAAATTAGGACCTTATACCAAACCGCAGAAAGCGGAGGAAAGCGATCCGTTGGCGGAATTTGCCGACAGAATTAAAAGCTTTGAAATAAATTAAGGAGTTTTTTAAATGAAAGTAAGAATACCCAATTCCGGCGGCCCCGGCAATATGACTCAGATGTTAAAGCAGGCTCAAAAAATGCAGGAGGATATGGCGGCGCTTCAGGAGGATATCGAGCAGCGCGAATTTACCGCGACCTCCGGAGGCGGAGCAGTCGAGGTGACGGTCGACGGTAAGCATTTTATAAAAAGCATTAAGATAAATCCCGATATCGTAGATCCCGAGGATCCCGAAATGCTCGAGGATTTGATAACCGTCGCCGCCAACGAAGCCATAGGCAACGCGATAAAGACCTCCGAGGAAGAAATGGGAGCCATAACCGGCGGGCTCAATATGCCGGGACTCTTCTGAAATCATGGCAAACAACAATATAGTACCCCTTACCGAGCTTATTTCGCAATTTGAGCGTTTGCCCGGAATAGGTAAAAAAACCGCCCAGCGATTGGCTTACAATATTTTGGAGCAGCCGCCCGAGCGCGCCGAAAAATTTGCCGAAGCGCTCGTCAACGCGCGCAAAAAAATCCATTTTTGTAAAGTATGTCAGGCTTTTACCGATATGGAGGTCTGCTCGATTTGCGGCGACGCTTCGCGCGATAAAAGCGTTATCTGCGTTGTGGCGGAGCCCAAGGATGTTATGGCGTTTGAGCGCACCCGAGAATATAACGGACTGTACCACGTTCTGCATGGCGTCATTTCGCCGCTTGACAATATAGGCCCCGACATGCTTCGCATAAAGGAGCTTATGGCAAGACTGTCCTCAGGAGAGGTAAAGGAAATTATCATGGCTACCAATCCCACGGTAGAGGGCGAGGCTACGGCAAGCTATATCTCGCGGCTTGTAAAGCCGATGGGGGTCAAGGTTACCCGCCTGGCTTACGGCATACCGGTGGGAAGCGACCTTGAGTATGCGGACGAATTTACCCTGGCAAGGGCGCTTAACGGCAGAAATGAAATATAGGTTATATCGGTGAATTATGGTACAGGAAAAGATTGACAGAATAAATGCGCTTGCGCGAAAACAGCGGGATACGGGGCTTACCGAGGAAGAAAAAAGGGAGCAGTATCTCTTAAGGCGCGAATATATAGAGAGCTTTAAGCGAAGCCTCGTTTCTCAGCTTGAAAACACCTATATAGTCGAGCCGGACGGCACTAAGCGCAAGCTTAAAAGCAAGGACGAAAAGCCTTAATCGGGCGATTACGGCTAAACTCACAAGAGGAGGTGACGCAAATTGTTTTCACGGGTAAGAGGCGTCGGAATTTTCGGCATAGATTCTTATATGATTGAAATAGAAGCCGATGTGTCGTCGGGACTTCCCGCCTTTGATATCGTGGGACTTCCGGACGCCGCGGTCAAGGAATCGCGCGAGCGGGTGCGTTCCGCCATAAAAAATTGCGGGTACAGATTTCCCACAGGCAGAATAACCGTGAATTTAGCCCCCGCCGACCGTAAAAAAGAGGGCTCCATTTACGACCTGCCGGTACTTCTTTCCATATTAAAAGCGTCGGGACAGTTGAAAATAGATCTGGATGACTGTATAATGATAGGCGAGGTAGCGCTCGACGGTAAGGTTCGAAGGGTCAACGGCGTTTTGGCGATTACCATAACCGCCCGCCAAAACGGTATAAAGAAAATATTCGTACCGAGCGCCAACGCCGCAGAGGCGGCGGTGATCGACGGGATAGAGGTCTACCCGGTAGACAGTTTACTCGGACTTCTGGCTCATTTGAGCGGCACGGAGCTTATCGAGCCTGCCGAAAAAACCGAGATAGCTGCCTCGGACGTTTTGCCGGTACCCGATTTTTGCGAGGTAAAGGGGCAAATAGCCGCCAAAAAGGCGCTTGAGGTCGCCGCCGCCGGAGGACATAACATACTTATGATAGGCGCTCCGGGAGCGGGAAAGAGCATGCTCGCAAAGCGTCTTCCGGGAATTTTGCCCGAAATCACCTTCGACGAGGCTATCGAAACCACCAAAATCCATTCGGTAGCCGGCACTCTCGATACCAAAAATCCGTTTATAACGGTTCGACCGTTCCGTTCGCCCCACCATACGATATCGTCGGCGGGCATTGCGGGCGGCGGCACCGTACCGAAGCCGGGCGAAATATCCTTAGCCCATAACGGCGTCCTCTTTTTGGACGAATTGCCCGAATTTAAGCGGGACGTTATGGAGGCGCTGCGCCAGCCGCTCGAGGACGGCAAGGTTACCATATCCCGCGTGGCGGGCTCGCTTACATATCCGAGTAAAATAATGCTCGTAGCCGCTATGAATCCCTGCCCGTGCGGATTTTTCGGTCATCCCACAAAGCAATGCACCTGCTCGAAAAGCGCGGTTCGCAAGTATTTGAACCGGATTTCGGGTCCTATGCTTGACCGTATCGATATTCACGTCGAAGTGCCGCCGGTCGATTACAGGGCGCTGAGCTCCGAAAAACCGGAGGAAACCTCCGCCCAAATAAGGGAGCGGGTAAACAAAGCGCGAAAAATTCAGCTTGAGCGGTATAAAGATACCAATATCACCTGCAACGCTTATCTCACTCCGGCAATGCTTAAAAAATATTGCGTTTTGTCGGACGACGCGTCAAAGTATTTGGCGGCATCTTTCGACAGACTCGGGCTTTCGGCAAGAGCGTATGACCGAATTTTGAAGGTCGCGCGCACCGCAGCCGACCTCGAAGAGAGCGAAATTATAAAAAAAGAGCATATTTTTACAGCAATTTCGTTCAGAAGTCTTGACAGAAAGTATTGGAACGTGTAAAATAGATATAGTGAATTAAATAAAAAGCGGTTATCCGCTTTTATACGGGGTTGTAGCTCAGTTGGTAGAGTATCCGGTTCGCATTCGGAAGGTCGTGGGTTCGAATCCCATCAGCTCCACCAGAAAAAGGCGACTGCGCAAGCAGCCGCCTTTTTCTAATGATGTTTGCCCTAAGGGCACATGATGTCGCTTATGCTTATGATGTCGGCTGCGCCGAATGATGCGTGACTAAAGGCACACCTCGGCAAACATCGCATCATTGCGAACAAAGTGAGCTCATCATTATGCCAATATCAGCCACCGAGCAGCACCTCCATTACGTTCATCATCTTTTTGTAAACACCCATTTCCTTTGCGTATTTTGAAAGGTTGGCAAGTTTTTTCTTTTCGTCCGTAACATAGGCGTTGACTGCTTTATTAAAAATCTCATTATCCAGCTTCGTACGGTATTTGAAGCAGTCGCAAATCGTGCGCTCCCGATCATATACGGGAAGCGTTACACCGTTGAAAGTACCGGTTGTTTTGCCGAGCCGGTATATATCGTTCTGAACATAATACGCCTTAACAGGCACTTCTGCTTGTATGGCTTTTACCGTTCTGGAAAACGACCGAGGAACGGAAATCGTCCATTCACGGGGGGCAAAATCATTGTATCCGTAATAAAACAGCGCCGACTCCACACAAATGATACCCTTTGGGAGCAGCTTGGAAAGCAGATATTCTTCCTTGGGATCGGTAAGATCCGGCAGTTTGTAATAACCGCGCTTGACGCGTTCGATATATCCCTGCTTACAGAGGGAAAAAACGGTATGCTCATTCAGCCCTGCCGCTGTGAAATCGGATATTTCAGCGATTGTACCAACCTTGTTAAAGACATTTTTTACAAGTTCGAGCTTATCCATATGATCACCAACTTTCCGCACGCAAATTTCAAATTTTGCGTGTTTATATTATAACCGAATAATTCAAAAAGGTCAATAGCTTTAGTCCTTGCAAAAAAGTCCGAGTCTCTCGGCTTGACATTTTTTTGTATAAGAGTTATACTTATGAAAAAAGTCAAGGAGGAAAAAACATGAATACCAACGTTACAAATGACATTAAATATATCGGCGTAAACGACCATGAAACCGATCTGTTTGAGGGGCAGTATATCGTTCCCAACGGTATGGCGTACAATTCTTATGCGATTATCGATACGAAAATTGCCGTTATGGATACGGTCGACTGCCGTTTTACCCACGAATGGCTCGATAATCTGACCGCCGCGCTCGGCGGCGCAAAGCCGGATTATCTTATCGTTCAGCATATGGAGCCCGACCACTCGGGAAGCATTGCGAGCTTTACAAACATCTACCCCGACGCGCAAATAGTCGCTTCGGCTAAGGCGTTTGATATGATGAGCCGCTTTTTCGGCACCGATTATGCAGAGCGCCGCATCGTAGTCGGCGAGGGGGATACTCTCACCCTCGGCAGGCATACCCTTACCTTTGTTGCCGCGCCGATGGTTCATTGGCCCGAGGTTATCGTAACCTACGATTCGCTTGACAAGGTGCTCTTTTCCGCCGACGGGTTCGGAAAATTCGGCGCGCTTGATGTGCAGGAGGAATGGGATTGCGAGGCACGGCGTTACTATATAGGTATTGTCGGCAAATACGGCGCGCAGGTTCAAAATCTGCTTAAAAAAGCCGCTTCGCTCGATATTCAAATAATCTGCCCCACTCACGGGCCGGTTCTTACCGAAAATCTTAAGCATTATATCGACCTTTACGATACCTGGTCCTCTTACCGCCCCGAATCCGAGGGGATTATGATAGCCTACACCTCGGTTTACGGACATACCAAGGAGGCGGTACAACTGCTTGCAAGCCGCCTTACCGCCAAGGGCTGCCCTAAGGTAGTCGTAACCGACCTTGCGCGGGAGGATATGGCGGAGGCTGTGGAGGACGCTTTCAGATACGGGAAGCTTGTGCTTGCCACCACTACCTACAACGCCGATATTTTCCCCTTTATGCGCACCTTTATCGATCATCTTACCGAGCGCTCCTACCAAAACCGCACCGTAGCTTTTATGGAAAACGGTTCCTGGGCGCCGCTTGCCGCCAAAACCATGGCGAAAATGCTCGAGGGAAGCAAAAACATAACCTATGCGAATACCACCGTCAGAGTCTGCTCCGCACTTAACGACGACAGCCGTCGGCAGATCGAGGAGCTCTCGGATGAGCTGTGCAAGGATTATCTCGCTCAGCATGACGAAACCGCCAACAAGCAGGACATGACGGCGCTCTTTAAGATAGGGTACGGGCTTTACGTCGTCACCTCCAACGACGGCAATCGCGACAACGGACTTATCGTAAATACCGTCACACAGCTTACCGATAATCCTTATCGGGTCGCGGTGAATATAAATAAAGCCAATTATTCGCATCACGTTATCAAGCAAACCGGAAAAATGAACGTTTGCTGTCTTTCGGTGGAGGCGCCCTTTAAGGTATTTGAAAATTTCGGCTTCCAAAGCGGCAGAGCCGCGGACAAATTCGCCGACTGTGATGTTTTGCGTTCGGATAACGGACTTGCATTTTTACCGAGATATATAAACGCCTTTTTGTCTCTCAAGGCAGAAAGCTACGTAGACCTCGAAACTCACGGTATGTTTATATGCAGCGTCACGGAGGCGAGGGTTATTTCCGACGCCGAGACTATGACATATTCGTATTATCAGCAAAATGTTAAGCCCAAGCCCGAAACCGAGGGCAAAAAGGGCTACGTCTGCAAAATATGCGGTTACGTATATGAGGGCGACGAGCTCCCCGACGATTTCGTATGCCCGCTTTGCAAGCACGGCGCCGCGGATTTCGAACCGATAGAATAGTTTATATTTGAAGCTTTTATTTATAAAAACCCCCGAAGGCTCTAAGAAACGACCTTCGGGGGTTAAATCATGCTTAATTTTTATTCGAAGCGTTTTTGTGCCGGAAGACCAAAAGCTTGCTGAAAACGTAGTTTAAAATCATAACGGCGACGCTGACGATTATTTTTGCCGCCATACCGTCGACGCCGAATATCGATTGGTTTATGCCGAGCTTTACAAGCAGCGGCACTCCCGCGATCTCCAAAACTCCGGTGGCAAGTCGCGATACGAAAAACTTGACAAGCTGGGGAAAGACTACCGACGCCGCCCAGGCGGAGCTTTCAAAAACCCACAGCTTATTCGTCACAAACGCAAAGAGTACGGCGCAAATCCAGGAAATAATATTCGCCGCCGTAATCGAGTTTAAAATAAGCTCGAAAAGGCTGAAGCTTCCCCAGCTGACTACGGTAGTCAAGACGCCCCAAAAAACATAGGATAAAATTTCGCGGTAATTGTGTAAAAGGGTTCTGAGCTTATTCATTCGGGCTTGTCCTCGTTTCGGGGGGGGGGTACGTTTGTTTCCGCAACAATATAATGCGGTCGATGCTTGGCTTCAAGATAAGTCTTTGACAAATACTGACCGATAATTCCGAGGGAAAGCTGAACCGAAGCGCCGATAAAGAGCATAATACAGGCGTAAACCGAGGGCCAGGATACGAAGCCGTTTACAATCGAGGTTATTATAATGCCTATAAGCCAGATAAAGGCTGCCAAGCCGAACAGTACGCCCAATATCAGCGCGATAGCCAAGGGAGCGGTGGAAAAGGCGATAATCCCTTCCAAAGAATAGAGAAACAGCTTCCAAAACGACCAGGTGGACTCACCCGCCACGCGCTCTACGTTTTCGTAAGGGATCCATTTCGTCCGAAAGCCTATCCAGCCGAAGATACCCTTTGAAAAGCGGTTGTATTCCTTCATGTTTAGCAGGGCGTCTACGGCGTTTCTTGAGAGCATGCGAAAATCCGACGCGCCGTCCACGAATTGAGCGTTGGATATTTTATTTATGAGACGATAGAATAGGCGGGCGAAAAAGGAGCGTATCGGCGGTTCGCCCTTGCGGTCAACCCTGCGCGCCGCCGCGATGTCGTAGCCTTCGTCCTTTATGGCAAGGTACATTTTCTCCAGCATGGCGGGCGGATGCTGTAAATCCGCGTCCATAAGCGCCACGTAATCGCCCTTAGCATGGCTTATACCGGCATATATCGCCGATTCCTTGCCGAAATTGCGCGAAAAGGACAAATATTTTACCGTATCGTCCTTTGCGGATAAATCCCGCAGAACGCCGAGCGTGCCGTCGCGCGATCCGTCGTTTACAAATACCATTTCGTAAGGCTCGCCGAGGCGCGTGAGCACCTTTTTTGCCTCTTCGTAAAATAAGGGTAAAGACTCCTGCTCGTTAAAGCAGGGAACAACAATAGAAATCATCGTAAATTACTCCTTTTGGGCTTTGACCGCTTTCCGTTTTTTAAAAATATCCGTAAGCAATATTGCAAAAAAGACGGCAAATCCTACGGCGGACACCAAAGCGCCGTGCCGTAAATACGGGGTGTGGTATATAAGCTTTATGTCATGCTCGCCTTCGTTTAACAATAATGCCATATTTTTTATATTCGCCCGATAAAGCTCGGCTTCTTTGCCATCCACATAGGCGGTCCAGCCGACGGAGTAGGACACCGACAGGCAAAGAACCTGCGGTTTGTCCAGGGAAACGGTGCCGCTTATTCGGTCGGTATCGACAACCGTGTTTTCCAAAACCGTCTCCTTTAAAGCCGAAACCTTATCCGCAAAGTCGTCCATCGGCTGACAAACCACCTCTAAGGAATCGAAGGAATATACACCGATTTCGGAGAAGAAAAGGGTGATCGAATTAAGCGCTTCCTTTTCATAATAGAGGTTTACCGTAAAATCATGACGGTCATTGTAGTAGCTGTAATCTTCGGTTTTATATCCGAGCCTTTTTCTTAATCCCGTGGAGGCTTTGAGGTATATATTAGGCTGGTTCGGTTCTTTGAAAAAGATATTTTCTCTTTTAATTCTTTCCTGCTCGTCGTTGGTGAGCAAATCCCAATCTTCCTCGGTATACAAATCCTTTGGATCGTACTTTTTATCGCCGAAATAAAGCTCGTACTCGGGAACGCCCTCAAAATCGAGCCCCTTTATCACAAAATAGGTTTCGCTGTTTGAGAGCCCATCAAAGTTTAAGGTTATGGTCGCATCCTTTTTCGTAACCACAAAGCCGTAATCCTCGAGGGTAACTCCCGAGCTGTTGCGTTTCACGGTATAATCCAATGAACGACTGCTGTAATCGACCGCGTCGTCCTGCGTTTTTCCGCTGTATCCGGCTAAGGTGACGGCTTGAAGCATCGCTTCCTGCTTCTCTACGGCAGAAAGCTTGTTATACGCGGCCTCGCTGAGAATATTGTCATAAAAATAGGCGAGAGGTAAAGTATTTTCGTTTCTGTAGATGTTATAGTCCGATTTGCCGGGGCTGCCCGCATAGGTGTAGCCGTAGGGGATAGGAGTCTTGTCCGTTTTCTCCACGGCAAAATATTTTACCGAGCTCAAAGCCAACAATGACGTTCTGTCGTCATAGCCTTTATAATCCTGCGCGACCGGTTCGCGAAGCTCCATCACTCTTCGGAAGTCGGCGATGGCGGAATTTGAAATGCTCCAATAATAGTTTGTATTGGATAAATGATAGAGCGTTCCGCTGTTATATGTGAGATCTTTTCCGGAATAACGGTAGAAATCGGTCATGCCGTCCGATTTTGCAACCTTTTTGATGGTTTTGACCTCCGTATCCATAAGCTTTTCCCGCACGGTCTTAATGCTTACGGATTCGTTCGCATAATTTCCCACGCCATAAGAATTTAATAATAAGCTTATATTTGCAACCGATACCAAAACCAATAAAAGGGCGATCGCCTGTTTGCGCCTTTGCCGCATAATTTTGGCTTTTGTACTTTCGGTTTCGAGGGGAAGCAATACTATCAAAAAGATAAAGGCGGTACATATACATGCAAAGGAGCTGACACTGCGGGAGTATTCGAAGATAAGCAGCAATGCAAAATAAACGGACAAAGCAACCGTAAGCTTAACGGCGTCCTTGTACTTCAAATTCATAAGCTCCTGCCACATCATAGTAAAAACGTAGGAGCACAAAAGCACATACGCCCAGCACCATTTGTTGCTCATATAGGACATTCCGTTAAGCACCTGCCCTATAGTCGGGATAAGAATTATCGTAAGGCAGAGTATGAAATATGTTTTAAACAGCTTATATTTACCCTTGCGGAAAAACATCAGGAAAAGGGCAAGTATCACGGGAGCCGCGCAGCCGATATACTGCCAATAATCTCCATTGGTAAAAAACGCTCCCGGCAATCCGCTGTAATAGGAGAGCGGATAAAGGAAATGCCAGGCGTTTCCCGCCTCCATACGCGTATCGTTAAGAAAGTCAAATATGACGGGCAGCAGAATAATACCGCCCATCGTCACACCGAGGAGCGATTGACCGGCAATTTTTAAAAGAGCGCTTATTATGGATTTAACTTGCCTTTTATATTCGAAAATCAACCGTACCAAAACGTAAGCTACTGTTATAAGCACAATATTGTAGAAAAAATAGAAATTACTTATAGCGGCAAGGAAAACGGCAAAAATAAGTAAATAGGATCTTTCCTTTCTCAGGAGCTTTTCAATACCGAGTACGATTAGAGGGAAATAGAGCATTGGGTTTAAAAAATATGGATGCCGCGCGGTATTGAAAATACTCCAATAGCAGAATACGTAGGATAACGCTCCCGCCATAACCGCGTATCTGCCGATATTTTTCCTTGTATAAAAGCAAAGTGAAGAAAAAGCTATACCCGACAGATAGAGCCGCAGTAATATCATAAAATCGTAGTAGATCCACAAAAAGCGGGTGGGTACAAAAACCGAGAGTATTGAAAACGGATCGCCTATAACGTAATAATGCAGGGATTGAAGAATATCGTTGCCCTCACCTAAGGCAAAATCCCACTCCGGGAAAGCAAACCGATGATTAAATAACAGCTCCCGCACAGCCGAACGCATATACCGAGCGTAATATACCAAAGCCTTGTAATGCTGATACCAGCCGTCCGACTGCCAGATAAAGGTGCGCTTGGTAAAAAAATACCAGCAGTAAACCACAATGCACATAAGCGCAAACAGCGCCGTGTAAAAGGCGTAATATTGACGAATTCGCGCATCTTTTTGGGTTTTCTGCCCGCCTGTTAAAACACTCCTGTTTTTGTTAAAGATCATACTTTTCTCCCTGATTGCATTGCTATATCCTTAAAAATTCAAAAGACGCTTCCTTTAAAAAAGCTGACATTAAAGTATTTTATCATAAAAAGCGATTCTTTGCAACTATTATTTGTTTCGCGGGAGTTTGAGAGGATTTTTGAGTTAAAGGGCGCGTTATGTAAAAAGAACCGCCGCACGGCAAAAAACGCTGCGCGGCGGGCAAAAAAGCTTTAAAAAAACACAAAACAGGCTGACCTTTAAGCCGCCTGTTTGCATTCTCAGTCTATTTCAACCGCAATATTTTGCTCTTTGCGTGTAGCGGCGGCGCGCATGATAACGCGTATGGCATTGGCAATTCTGCCCTGTCTTCCGATTACGCGGCCCATATCGCTCTCCGCAACATGCAAATGGTAAATGCTTACGCCCTCCTCGTTGGGGTCATCGATCGTAACGTTTACCTCTTCCGGCTTTTCAACCAATCCGCCGGCAAGTGATATAAGAAGCTCTTTCATCAAATAATCCTTTCGAAATTAAAGTACACCGTTTTTCTTGAGTAAGGCCTTTACGGTATCTGTAGGCTGGGCTCCGTTGGAGATCCATTTTTTAGCCTTTTCGCCGTCGATATTAACAGCGGCGGGATCCTTGGTGGGATCATAGGTTCCGATTTCTTCGATAAATCTTCCGTCGCGCGGATATCTCGAATCGGCTACAACTACACGGTAGAAAGGATTTTTCTTGGCGCCCATACGGCGAAGTCTGATTTTAACCGCCATTCCGATACACCTCCGTTTTTTAAAAATTATTTAAAGGCAAATAGCCTAAAAACCGAAATTGCCCGGCCCTCCGGGGAAACCGCCCATGCCGCGCAGCATTTTGCGCTTGGCGGATTTTGAATTCATTTGCTTGAACATTTTTTTCATCTGGTCGTATTGCTTCAAAAGCCGGTTTACGTCCTCGACCTTGACTCCGGCGCCGGCGGCGATACGCCTCTTGCGCGACGCGTTGAGTATATCCGGGTGAGATTTTTCCTTTTTGGTCATCGACTTTATGATAGCTTCTACCCGCAGCATCTGACGGTCGTCTATATCGACGTCGCGAAGCTGACGGTCCATACCCGGAAGCATGGAAAGAATGTTTTTAAGCGAACCCATCTTTTTTATCTGAGCGAACTGCTCCAAAAGATCGTTCATGTCAAATTTGTTCTCTTCAAGGCGCTTTGCGGCTTCTTCCGCCTTTTTTTCGTCGATCTCGGACTCTACCTTTTCTATAAGCGAGAGCACGTCGCCCATGCCGAGTATTCGCGACGCCATGCGGTCGGGGTGGAACTCGTCGAGCTCGTCCAGCTTCTCTCCGACGCCCGTAAACATAATAGGCTTGCCGGTGACCGCCTTTACCGAAAGCGCCGCGCCGCCGCGGGTATCGCCGTCTAATTTTGTCAAAATAACGCCGTCGATTTCGAGAATATCGTTAAAAGCCTTGGCAATGTTTACGGCGTCCTGACCTACCATCGAGTCGATAACCAGCAAAATATCGTTTACCTCGACCGTTTCGGTAATGCGCTTCAATTCGTCCATAAGCTCGGTATCTATATGAAGTCTGCCGGCGGTGTCGAGAATAAGATAGTCATGACCGTAATCTCTGGCGTACGCCACGGCTTTTTTGGCGATGATCTCGGGCTTTTCGGTACCCAATTCGAAAACGGGCGCGCCCACCGCGGCGCCGACTACCTTTAGCTGCTCGATAGCGGCGGGTCGGTAAATATCGCATGCGGCAAGCAAAGGTCTGTGCCCCTGCGCCTTGAGATACTTTGCAAGCTTTGCCGAGTGGGTGGTTTTACCCGAGCCTTGAAGTCCGCACATCATAATTACGGTGGGAATACGGTTCGCCGTCTTGAGCCGCGCCTGCTCGCTGCCCATTAAGGCGGTAAGCTCTTCCTTAACGATTTTTATTACCGTTTGGGGAGCGGTGAGGCTCTCCATAACGTTGGCGCCTATGCATTTTTCGGTAACCGTGTTGGTGAAATCCTTGGCTACCTTGTAATTTACGTCCGCTTCAAGCAGTGCCAAACGCACCTCGCGCATGGCGGATTTGACGTCGGACTCGGTAATTCTTCCTCTTGAACGCAGGCGCTTAAATACGCCGGCAAGCTTATCCGATAAATTTTCGAGCGCCAAAGAATCACTCCTTACAGGTTATCTATAATATCTAAAATTTCCTCGATCTTGCCGTCGCCGCCGCCTTTGCGTATTTCGGCGCTTAATTTTTTAAGCTTTTCGAAGCTTTCGCAATAGCGGCACTTTTTTTCAAAGCTTAAAAGCTGAAGCTCGGCGCGCTTAATGAGGTCGTTTACACCCTGGCGGGTAACCTTCTCGTTTTCGGCGATTTCGGAAAGGGATAAATCGTCGTTATAATAATGCTCGGTAATGCGCTTTTGCTTTTCGCTTAAAAACTCACCGTAAACGTCGAGCAAAGCGGAAATGTGCAAATCTTTCACGTCAAGCACCTCACAGCAATGGCTATAATACCACAAATTTTCGCGCCTGTCAAGTTTTTTTCTTTACATGCGGCAAATAATTTAAAATTACTTTAAAATTACATTAAAATTACATACGGTAAATAGTTTAAAATTTTTCTTTACATTTTAATAAAAGTGTGCTAAAATATTTTAGTCGTCAAGTACGTCGGCGCGGCGATATTAAAAATTTCGTCGGTCACCGTTTACTATGCCGCGGGCGTCCGCCCCAAAGGGGAACCACCTAAGGCCCGCCGCTTGGTTTGCGGAAAAAACTAAAAGAGGTGAAAAACATGACAAAAGAGACAAAACAGCAGATAATGGCGGAGTATGCTACTCACGAGGGCGATACCGGATCTCCCGAGGTTCAGATTGCGGTTCTCACAACCAGAATCAACGAGCTCAACGCTCATCTTAAGGCTCATCCGAAGGATAAGCATTCTTACCGCGGCCTTCTCAAAATGGTAGGTCACAGAAGAAACCTTTTGGCTTATTTGCAGAGGGTTGATATTGAAAGATACCGTACCCTTATAAAGCGGCTTGGTATCCGTAAGTAATACGCATTCGGGGCAGATCGTTTTTTCGGTCTGCCTTGTTGTCATTAAAAATAAGAGATTTTTGTTGTTAGCGATAAATCGGGTATCTTAATTTTTAATATTTAGGGTGTCGGATTTATTGCTAAACGAAAATCTCTTAAATAAATATAAAAAAGGAGATTTAAAATGTTTGAAAACTACAAAGTTTACGAAACCGAGCTTGCCGGCAGACCGTTAAAGCTCGAAACAGGTATGATGGCACAGCTTGCAAATGCGGCCGTTATGGCGTCCTACGGCGATACGAGGGTCCTTTGTACCGTTACCGCTTCCGCAAAACCGCGCGAGGGCGTGGATTTCTTCCCGCTTTCGGTGGATTACGAGGAAAAAATGTATTCCGTCGGCCGTATTCCCGGCTCTTTCACAAGAAGAGAGGGTAAGGCAAGCGAAAAGGCGATACTCGCTTCCCGCTGTATCGACCGCCCGATCCGCCCCCTGTTCCCCAAGGACATGCGCAACGATTGCTCGGTGGTAGCCACCGTTATGTCGGTAGATCCCGATTGCTCCCCCGAGGTTGCGGCGGCTATCGGCGTTTCCTGCGCCATCGCCATTTCGGATATCCCCTGGGACGGCCCCATTTCCAGCGTGAACGTAGGCTTGGTCGACGGAGAGATAGTTATCAACCCCAACCTCGAGCAGAGGGCAAAGACCGACCTTAATCTTACCGTTTCCTCCACCGAGGATCTCGTCGCTATGATCGAGGCGGGCGCAAACGAGATCGACGACGATCTCATGTTCGACTGCATTATGGCGGGTCACGAGGCAAATAAGGAGATCGTTAAGTTTATAAAGGGCATCGTAGCCGAAATAGGCAAGCCGAAGTTCGAGTTTGAGTCCAACGATCCGGATCCCGAAATATTCAAAGAAATGGAAGACCTTTGTATCGAGGACGTTAAAAAAGCGCTCGATACCGACGATAAGCTCGTTCGCGACGCGGCGTTATTGCCCATAAGCAACGCTCTTCACGAGAAATACGACGCTATGTTTGAGGGCAACGAGGGCAAAATAGACGAAATTTTGTACCTTATCCAGAAGCATGTCGTAAGAAGCTGGCTCAAGGACGAAAAGAAGCGCGTCGACGGCAGAGGCATAGACGAAATACGCCCGCTTGACGCCAAGGTCGATTTACTGCCCCGCGTTCACGGTTCGGGCATGTTCACCCGCGGTCAGACACAGGTGCTTTCGGTAGCGACTTTAGCTCCCATAAGCGACGCTCAGAAGCTTGACGGACTTGACGAAGAGGTTTCAAAGCGTTACATTCACCATTACAACTTCCCCTCCTTCTCGGTAGGCGAAACCAAGCCCTCGAGAGGCCCCGGCAGACGCGAAATAGGTCACGGCGCTTTGGCGGAAAAGGCTTTGGTACCGGTTATTCCGAGCGTTGACGAATTTCCTTATGCCATCCGCGTGGTATCCGAGGTGCTTTCTTCCAACGGTTCTACGTCACAGGGCTCGATATGCGGCTCAACGCTTGCGCTTATGGCTGCCGGCGTTCCGATAAAGGCTCCGGTTGCGGGTATTTCCTGCGGACTTATTACCGGCGACGAGGGCGTTTACGGTGACTTTATGACAATGGTGGATATTCAGGGGCTCGAGGACTTCTACGGAGACATGGACTTTAAGGTAGCGGGCACTCACAAGGGTATCACCGCCATTCAGATGGACTTAAAGGTTCACGGACTTACCCCCGCCATCATTAAAGAAGCTTTTGCCAAAACCCATAAGGCGAGAATTTACATCCTGGACGAGGTTATGCTCAAGTGCATCCCCGAGTATCGCCCCGAATTGTCCAAATACGCCCCCAAAATGCTTACAACCGTTATCAATCCGGATAAAATCGGCGACGTTATCGGCAAGCAGGGCAAGGTTATTCAGTCTATCCAGGAGCAGTGCGAGTGCTCTATCAATATCGAAGAGGACGGTCACGTTTACGTTTCCGCTATCGATATCGATAAAGCCAAGCAGGCAATCGACATAGTCGAGCTTATCGCAAACGATCCCGAGATCGGCGCGATTTACAGCGGTAAAGTTACAAGGCTAATGACCTTCGGCGCTTTTGTCGAAATAGCTCCCGGCAAGGAAGGACTCGTTCATATTTCCAAGCTTGACGTTAAGCGCGTCGACAAGGTAGAGGACGTAGTAAACGTAGGCGATCAGGTGCTCGTAAAGGTTACCGAAATCGACGACCAGGGAAGAATCAACCTCTCGCGCAGAGACGCTTTGGTTGAGGTAAACGGCGCCGTGGTTGAGGACGACGGCGGAAATGACGATCACAGATCTCAAAGAAACCGCAAGGGCTTCAAAAAGCGCTGATAACAGGTAAAATAAAGGTAAAACAAAACGGCTGTCTCGAAAACAGAGACAGCCGTTTTAACATGGCAAAATCAAATTATTCCAATATATATACTTCCATATCCTTCACTCCGAAGGATATGCATTCGCTTTTGGACGCCATAAAGAGGTCTATACCTTTCGGGTAGCGCTTTACAAAACCGCCGGTGTCCGCCGCTACGGCATAGCCGTAAATGATTTTGCCGTTCGGCGATTTTATATAAAGCTTTGTGCCGTAGGGGATAACCTCGGGATTTACGGCGATATAGCCGGGCTTGGGGGATACGCCGGTAGCGCATTTACGGCCCGTGTAGGTGTAAGCCGTAGCCCGAAGGGTCATTTTGGATTTATAGCTTACGGGATTGCCCTCCTCGTCAAGCTCTATCGCCTTTGACGGCTCAAGCGCCGAAACGGATTTTACGTCCTTGCTCGTTTTGAAAACCTTTGTGCCTATCACCTTTTTTTCGTTGACGGGCTCGAGGAGAACCTCGGCGGAAAGGACGTTCTTTTCGACCGAAACACCGTTTACGAGCTTTTCGGTATATTTGATTTCCTTTAAGCCGTCGACGCCTTGGGTAAGCGAGGTGACGCCCTTGGACATGCTTTTAGAATATTCCGTTTCGGTAGAGTAGGGAATAGCCTCCGTGGTTACGCCGTTAACGTAGGTTATATCGGTGAAATCAACGTAAACGGTATCGGTGATTTCGCTGTCGGGATCGGGATATACAAAATCGTACTCGTCAAGCGTAAAGCCCGCCTGCGCTATAGCGTCGCTCACCGTGCCGCCCGTAAAATCGATTTTATGGATCTCGCTGCCGCGGGTAATATATACCGGATAGCTGTAGGCTATTTCGATGGAAGCCGTTCTGCCCGAGATGTCGGAATTTTCGATTTTATAGCTGTTCGATTTAAGCTTGAGATTTGAAAGAACAGTAGTTACGTTACTGTTTAAGGTGCGGACGGTATAAATTCTTTCACCGTCAAATATTTTTACGGTGTAAATGGAAGAGCTTAGTAAAGTAACTGCCGCGACGGTTACGGCTGTCATTACGGCAAGACAGCCGACGCGCATTTGTTTACAGGATAAAATCCTCAACAAATGATACTTTAGTTTTTCTAACATCCAATAACTCCTTTTGTTTGAAAAGATTTACAAACTTCAGTCATTATAACCGAGGTTTTCCACTATGTCAAACATAAAAAAACGTAAAGTTTTAGGACATTTGCACAAAAAAATTCAAAAAACAAAAAGTTACAAAGCTGTAATCTTTTCAAGAGAGGCGAAAAATTCCCATTAAATGACATTTAGATTGTGCAACATCACAAATTTCGCTTCGCAAAGTTGATTAAATCGTTAAAAACTCGGGATTTTAACTAAAGATAGTGTATTTTTCCGATAAAAAACAAATTGTATACTAAATATTGTTGCGGGAATTTGTTAAATTTCTTTACTTTTATTATGCGATGTGGTATATTATATTATAAGTGAATTTCCGAAATAAATTCCAAGTAATAGCTTTTTATATGAATTTCGGTATAAGCGGCATCGGTCTGTTTATATAAATCAATTCTGCGGCGGGGGTTTGAGCTTCGGCGCGGAGTAAAAACGGAGGAAGTCAAATGAAAATGGTTTACAACGTAGAAGACAAGCCGCGGTTCGGTCAGGTTATTGTCTTCGCAATCCAACAGCTGCTTGCCATTATGGCGGCTACGTTAGTCGTTCCGGTAATTATCAACGGCAACGCGCAACTTACCGGCGACGATGCGATGAGCACCGCGGCGGCGCTTTTCGGCGCGGGTGTAGGCACGCTCGTTTATTTGCTTTTCACTAAGTTCAGAAGTCCGGTATTTTTAGGCTCGTCTTTCGCATTTTTGGGATCTATGACCGCCGCCTTTGCGGGCGCCGCCACCGTTTCGGTGGGTTATCTCGGACTTTTGATAGGCGCGATATTCGCGGGCCTCGTTTACGTGGTAATCGCCGTTATTATCAAATTGGTGGGCGTGGGTTGGTTAAATAAGCTTATGCCGGTAGTGGTTATCGGACCGACGGTTGCGATTATCGGTCTTTCGCTGGCGGGCAACGCCGTAGGCGATCTGCAATCCCCCAACATCGAGGGCGGCTCGCCGCTTGTCGCCGTGCTTTGCGGTATCGTAACCTTGATCGTCGTAACCCTTTGCTCGACTTACGGTAAAAAGACCGCCAAGCTCATTCCTTTTATTATAGGTATATTGGCAGGCTACGTATTTGCGGGTATACTTACCGCGATCGGAAACATAGCGGATATCGACGCTCTCAAAATCACGGATTTCAGTAGTCTTAAGGGCCTTGTAGCCGGCGGCGTCACCGTCAACACCTTCTTCACCTTCCCGAAATTCACCTTCTTAACCGCTTTCGGCGGATTTAAGGGAATATCCGCTTCCTATGTAGGCACGGTTGCCGTAGCGTACATTCCCGTGGCGTTCGTCGTATTTGCGGAGCATATCGCCGACCATAAGAATATTTCCTCGATTATCGAGAGAGATTTGCTCGAGGATCCCGGACTTTCGCGCACCCTGCTCGGCGACGGCGTAGGCTCCATGGTAGGCGCATTTTTCGGCGGCTGTCCGAATACCACCTACGGCGAATCGATAGCATGCGTTGCGATTACGCGAAACGCTTCGGTGGTTACAATAGTTGCGGCGGCAATAGGAGCCATTTTAATATCCTTCCTGTCTCCGTTTGTGGCTTTTGTAAATTCGATCCCGTCATGCGTTATGGGCGGCGTTTGTATGGCGCTTTACGGCTTTATCGCGGTAAGCGGACTTAAAATGGTACAAAAGGTAGACCTCAACGAAAACAAAAACCTTTTTGTAGTATCCACGATCCTTATCGCCGGCATAGGCGGCTTGGCGCTCACCTTCGGTAAAATCACCCTCACCTCAATCGCCACCGCCCTCATACTCGGCATAATCGTAAATCTTATCCTTTCCAAGAAAAACCCAGAAACCCCGGCAGAAAAAGAGTAAGTATAATAACGATTTATAAGCATACATATATATAATAGATAAACCTACAGCCGAGCTTACGCTCGGCTGTAGGTTTAGGTAATAAATTTTCAATAATAAAGTTTCTCTGCCATTAAGGGCAGACGGTTTTATTGATAGCTTGGTTCAACTATTTTTTTGACTTTAAACTGTTTTACGGCGTAGTTGTTGATATCGGCTTTGAGGGTTTTGGCGTATTCGTCGACGGTTTTTTCGTATTCCTCGTCGGCTATAAGGTGGCGGGCTTCGCTGTCAAGCTCGGTGAGATAGTAGGAGTCGGCTTTGATATCCTGCTTTACCAAAAGATAAACGCCCGTACCGTCCTCGGTTTCTTCGACCTTGATTTCGCCGGTCTTCATGCCCTTCGCGATATCGTAATAATCCGACGTGCGGTTGGTATCCTCCGAACCCATGATCTGAGCGTACTTATCCTTGGCGGTTTCTTCCTCGCTGTCGGAGGCGCTGTCATCGTCGGTTACGTTGTTGTACTCCTTGTAAATCGCTTCAAAGGTCTTTTTGCCGGCTTTAATATCCTTGGCATAGTTTTCAAAGGTGGTTTTAAGCGCCTTCTTGTCGTCGTCCGTAGCGCCCGATTCGTAAGAAGCGGTCAAAAGGTCGGCGATTATAAAGCTTTTGTAAATCTCGCTCTTTACGTCGGCGGAGGAAATGGCTTTTTCGCCCTTTTCGCCGTATAAATGCTCAAAATACTTCTCGGCATACAGCGAATCGGAGGTGTAGGTTTTATAGGTGTTTTCGCCTACGCCGTTGGGCTCGAAATACATGGCTCCGTAATTCGCCCAAATGTAGGAAACGTTTGATTCGACGTTTTGAATTTCTTCTTCGTCGATTTCAACGTTATTTTCCTTGCATAAAAGCTTATAAGCGGCAACCTTTTTAAGGTTGTCCATCGCCGTATCCTCTACCCAGGTAACGTAGTCCTTGTCATCGATCTTTTTGGAATAATAGTCGATATCCGAAGACTGCTTTTCCTCGTCGGTAAGGGATTCCTGCACCTTGCTCTTGGCTTCCATATCGGCGTTTATAAGCGCGCACATGTAGTAAGCCGATGTAAACTCAACGTCGCCGTATTTGACGGCGATCTCGTCCTTTTTGTGGCAACCCGCCACGGCTAAAGCCATAATCGCGGTAAGAAGTATTGCCGTTATTTTTTTTACAGTTTTCATTTTATACCTCCAAGTGGGGAATTAATAATAAGTATATTATATAACATACCGGACGAAAAGTCCATAAAAATTTTTAAAATTGAAAATAAGAATAATTAACGTAAAATTTACATACTCGACTATTGATATTTATTGTTAAAATCAGTATAATATTTTATATAAGTATTATCGGCGCATTTATTTAACTTCACCTCGATTACAGGGAGGCATTTATTTTGGATTGTAAAAAGTTTTTTGAACAGATAAAGGGTAAAAAAATCGCTATGTGCGGAATAGGCATAAGCAATACCCCGCTTATACTCGACTTTTTGAGCAAGGGCGCGAAGGTCTACGCTTGCGACCGCCGCTCGCGTGAGCTTATAGGCGATTTGGCGGATAAATTGGAGGCGGCGGGAGCCCGACTTAAATTGGGCGACGGTTATCTTGACGATTTGGAGGTTGACATAATCTTCCGCACGCCGGGCATGAGCTTTAATTTGCCCGAGCTTGAAGCCGCGCGGAAAAAGGGAATAGCGGTCACGAGCGAGATGGAGGTCTTTTTTGATTTGTGCCCCGCTACGGTTTTCGCCGTTACCGGCTCGGACGGCAAAACCACCACTACGACGCTTATAGCGAAAATGTTGGAAGCCGAGGGCAAAAAGGTATTTGTAGGCGGCAACATAGGAAAGCCCCTGCTTCCCGAGATCGAAAAAATTTCTCCGGAGGATTTCATCGTAGCCGAGCTTTCCTCCTTCCAGCTTATCTCGATGCGCAAAAGTCCGGATATCGCCGTAGTCACAAACGTGGCTCCCAATCATCTTGATATTCATAAGGATATGGACGAATACGTCGAGGCTAAAAAGAACATTATTATGCATCAAAACGCATTTTCGAGAACCGTTCTCAACCGCGATAACGAAATAACCGACAGCTTCCGCAAATTCGTAAGAGGGCAGTCGTTGGGCTTCAGCATGGAAAAGAAGCTTAACAACGGCGCTTGGCTCGATACCAAGGGGTATCTTCACATGGCCTACCGCGGAATAGACGTTCCGATAATGCACAAAAGCGAAATTACGATTTTGGGCGACCATAACGTCGAAAATTATCTTGCGGCTATTTCCGCCGTTTGGGGCTACGTCGGGGTCGATGCGATCAAAAAGGTGGCTCACGATTTTACTGGGGTCGAGCACCGAATCGAATTTGTCCGCGAGGTAAAGGGCGTTAAGTATTACAACGACTCCATAGCCTCGAGTCCTACCAGAACCATTGCGGGACTTAAGGCGTTTGACCGCAAGGTGCATCTTATCGCCGGCGGATACGACAAGCATATTCCGTTTGAGCCGATGGTGCCTTACGTGATAGAAAAGGTGGAAAGGCTCTACCTTTGCGGCAATACCGCCGATAAAATAGAGGCCGCCGTCAGAGCGGATAAAAATTATAAAGGATCGCCCGAGATTATAAAAGTAACCGATATCGCCGAGGCCGTAAACCGCGCCTATGCCGACACAAAACCCGGCGACATCGTGACCTTGAGCCCGGCATGCGCGAGCTTTGACGCTTTCCCGAACTTTATGGCAAGGGGCGATTACTTTAAGGAATTGGTGAATAAGCTTTAATGGATATAAAGGAAATGCTTTTTGCCTTATCGGATGCGGACGCGGCGGGAAATATCCGCGAGGCCTCGGATTTGGCATACGATATGTTAAAGGAATATACAAGCGCCGAAAAATGCGATAACCTGACCGTTATCGGCTTTTTAAAGGGCGAGAGCGATTACACGCTTATGCTCGACGCGCATATCGATCAGATAGCCATGACCGTAACGAATATCGACGATAACGGCTTTTTAACCGTTGCCAAGGCGGGCGGTATAGATATACGCGCTTTGCCCTCGCGCAGAGTTACGGTTCACGGCAGGGAAAAGGTGACCGCCGTTTTTTGCGCCACACCCCCTCATCTTGCGCGCAAAGGAGTTAAATATACCGATATTTCGGAAATAAAGCTCGATACCGCTTTGGGCGAAAGGGCTAAGGATATTATATCCGTAGGCGATTTGGTAACCTTTTCGGCAAAGCCGCAAATGCTCAAGGGCAGCCGTGTTACGGGGCGCTCCTTTGACGACCGCGCCGCCGTCGCCTGCCTTATCGAAACGGCTAAGCGATTAAGCGGTAAAAAGCTGCCCTTTAACGTCGCCTTTGTTCTGAGCGACGGCGAGGAGCTGGGGCTTAGGGGTACGAGGACCGCGGCGTTTAAAATCAATCCGGACGAAGCCGTCGCGGTCGACGTCAGCTTCGGCGACGGTATAGGCATAGCCGATACAGATTGCAAAAAATTGGGCAAGGGCGGCATGATAGGCATATCTCCCGCGCTTGACCGCGGCATTTCAAACAAGCTTATTTCAATCGCGAAAGAAAAGAACATACCTTATCAAACGGAGGTTATGGGCGCTTCGACCGGCACCGACGCCGATATGATAGCCGTAACCCGCGAGGGGGTTCGCGCCTGCACCCTCTCTATTCCGCTGCGAAATATGCATACCGAGGTTGAAATTCTGGATATAAAGGATTTGGAGGCGGTTTGCGAGCTGTTATGCGAATATATTCTTGCCGGAGGGGTTAAAGATGACTGAGCTTATTTCCGCACTTTGCAATATTGACGGCACTTCCGGCGACGAAATCGCGGTAAGGGATTTTATAATCTCCGAAATAGACGGCTTCTGCGAATGGAAGACGGACGCTTTGGGTAATATCATCGCCTTTAAAAAGGGCAAAAAGCCCTCCGCGAAAAAGCTTATGATAGACGCCCACATGGACGAAGTGGGGCTTATTATTACCGACGTAACCGCCGAAGGCTTTTTGAAATTCAAAACCGTGGGCGGTATCGATATCTCGGCTATTATGTTCAGACGGGTTTTAATAAACGGCGAAACCGCCGGCGTAATTTGCGGCAAGCCGATACATCTTATCGATAAAAAGGAAGCCGAAAAGCCGCCTGCCGCCGACAGTCTCTATATAGATATCGGCGCCGGCTCCAAATCGGAAGCCGAGGATTATGTAAACCCCGGCGACCGCGCGGTCATATGCGGCGAATTTACGGTATCAAACGGCAATATGATTTCCAAAGCGCTCGACGACCGCATAGGCTGCGCCATACTTATAAAGCTTATCAAAGTCGACAGCGAGTACGATTTTTACGCTTCCTTCTCGGTTCAGGAGGAAATAGGCCTTCGCGGCGCCAAAACCGCCGCTTACGCGATCGATCCCGAATGCGCTCTGATACTTGAAGGCACTACCGCCGCCGATATTGCCGGCACCGACGAAGGTCTTACGGTTTGCAATTTGGGCAAAGGCCCCGCCGTTTCCTTTATGGACAACTCCACCGCTTACGACCGCAAATTTTACAATGCCGCGCTCAAAAGCGGAATATTATGTCAACCGAAAAGAGCGGTAGCCGGCGGAAATAACGCGGGAGCCGTGCATCTCACGCGCGGCGGCGTCAGAACGCTTGCAATATCCGTGCCATGTCGGTATATACATTCCTCCGCTTCGATTGCGAATATAAACGACTGCGAAAACGCCTATGAATTGGCGCGGTATATGCTAAACGGCATTTGCGGCGGGGAAATAGAATGATATACCTTGCCGACAGCCTGCCCGAAACCGAAAATACAAACGCCGAGCTTATTAAAATTCATTGCCTGTACGACTGTTACAAAACCGACGACAGGGTGATGTTTTGGGTGCAGGACGGCGACAGAGCGGTTATTTCGATGACCGACGGAAATATGATAATATATAACCGCGCGGCAGATACAGAAGAATTAAAGGAATTTATTGACCTTATGTCTCCGGTTTGCGTTTTCGGCGATTACGACACCCTTTGCGCTTTGAACCGAGAACCGGCGGAGCGCATTAACGTAATGGCGCGCGCGGCGGATATAAAGGAAAATATCGAGGGCGATATTTTGTCGAGTAAGGAGCTTTACTCCCTGCTCGATACCGACGGGCTCTCCCTTCCCGAATACCCTTACTTTGCGGTGGATTATTGCCGCAGACTTAATCACGGCGGCGCCGATTATTTCGCGATAAAGGACAAATGCGCCGTCATTTCCTTTAAAACGGGCGAAAACGCGATAATCAACGGAATTGCAAGTCACGAAAAGGGCTGCGGCAGTTTGGCGCTTAAGGCGATACTCGGTAAAAATTACGGTAAACGGCTTTACGTATGCTGTCGCGACAAGGTTAAAGGATTTTACATAAAAAACGGATTTGAACCCCTGTATTTTGCGGGTTATTGGGTGAAAAACAGATGAATATTACCGATTTTTTCAACATAAACGAAAAATTGCTTGAATTTGACAAACAGGCGTCGGAGGCGGCGAAAGCCCGCTTTGAGCAAATAGACGATATAACCGAATACAACCAGCTTAAGGTGCTTTCGGCGTTTATCAAAAACGGCGCGAGCGAGGCTTCGCTCTCGGGCTCCACCGGCTACGGCTACGACGACCGCGGCAGGGAAACGCTGGAGCGCATTATGGCGGAATGCATGGGCGCCGAGGACGCGCTTATACGGCATTCCTTCGCTTCCGGCACACACACCCTGACGGTGGCGCTCTTCGGCATTCTTCGCCCCGGAGATAAGGTCATATCCCTTACCGGGCGGCCTTACGATACCATTACCGGCGTATTCGGAATAGATTCTGTAACAGACGGTTCGCTCGCCGATTTCGGCATAGAATACGCTCAGGTAGATCTTTTAAAGGACGGTACCCCCGATATCGAGGGTATAAAATCCGCCCTTAAAAGAGATAATTACAAAATGGCTTACATTCAGCGTTCGCGCGGCTACAGCACGCGGCCGAGCCTTACCGTCGAGGATATCGAAAAAATCACAGCCGCCGTGCGCGAGGTTTCAAAAGACAGCATCGTTATGGTAGATAATTGCTACGGCGAATTTGTCGAAAAAAAGGAGCCGTGCGATGTGGGGGCGGATCTTATCGCGGGCTCGCTTATAAAAAATCCCGGCGGAGGAATCGCCCCTACCGGCGGTTACATAGCTGGGCGAAGCGACCTTATTGAAAAATGCGCCGCCAGAATGACATGCCCCGGAGTCGGCAGGGAAGTGGGCGCTACGCTGGGGTATAACCGCGAGCTTTATCTGGGCTTGTTTTCCGCGCCGCACGTCGTGGGTGAAGCGCTCAAGACCGCCGTTTACGCCGCCGCGCTGTTTGAGCTTTTAGGCTTTGAGGTCAGCCCCAAAAGCGACGAAAAACGCGGGGATATAATTCAGTGCGTCACCTTAGGCGCCGCCGAGCGGCTTATCGCCTTTTGCAAGGGTATGCAAAGCGGCGCTCCGATAGATTCCTACCTTTCACCTGAGCCTTGGGATATGCCGGGCTACGCCGATCCCGTAATAATGGCGGCGGGCGCTTTTACCCTGGGGGCGTCTATCGAGCTTTCCGCCGACGGCCCGCTGCGCGAACCCTATTGCGCATGGATGCAGGGAGGGCTTAATTTTCACAGCGCCAAAGCGGGCGTTTTGCTTGCCGCAAATAAAATGCTCGCCGACGGCGCGTTAAAAATAGATTGATATAGGAGCTTATTATGAAAAAAATATTTTCTGGTGAGATATTCGAGGTGCTTCCTCTTACAAACGGAATAATATTTTCCTATTGCAGAAATACTATTGAAGACAACATAATTGTCGCTTATAAGATGATTTCGTTCGATAACGGAAAATTTTCGGACGTCGCGAAAAATATATATCTTATCACAAAATTCGGCAACAATTATAAAGCGGTGGTCGAGCATTGCGATAACTATATAACCGTAAAATCCATAGTTTTGCCGAACGGGAAGGTCTTTTTGATGTCGGCGGACGGCACGGCGCAATTGCTTGACAACGATGCTTCGGCAGTCTGGACCGGAAGCCTTATATACCGTTCATGCACTCCCGGCGATATAGTGCTTCATAACAACGCTTTGTGGGTGTGCTACCCCGACTGCGATATACTTTTGCGGTACAATCTTTCCACTATGCGCGAGGAGCTGCGCATAGGCGGCAATAAATCACCCTTCAATAAACCCCGCGATATATTTTTGGAGGGCGACAATGCCATGATAAGCAATCAGGGCTCAAAAACACTCACACAAATAAATCTCAAGGATTATACCGTTTTTGATTACGAAACCTTCGAAGAACCGCTCTACCAATATATCAACATAGCCGGCAACCGCTTCGCCGTACTCGAATCCGGATTGTATTTAATATGAAAGCTATTTAATGGCAAATGCAGGGCTGCCCGAACCGGAATATTCCGACAATGCTTTTATGCTTAATGTCACAATAAGAAATGGCGAAGTAAATGAAGAAAATGGCGAAGAAAACAAGGAAAATGGCGAAGTAAATGGCGAAGTAAATGAGGAAAATGGCGAAGTAAATTTTGACAGTTTCAGCAAAAACGGCACAGAGAGCGAAAATGCTTTCCGTGCCGTTTTTTGTACGCAAATTATTTGTAACGTTTTAACGTTTTTACAATCTAATAGTTGAAAGGGCGGTGAAAATGTGACCGAATTTGAAAAGCTTTTCAATGAAAACCATGACTTTATTTTCAAATATCTTATGAAGATGACGCATAACTCTTCGTTATCCGAGAAACTGACGCAGGAAACCTTTTTCCGCGCATATATGAACTACGCTTCACTGAGGAACAAAGAAAAAGTATCCGTTTGGCTCTGCCAAATCGCTAAAAATACCTATTTTGCGTGGTACAGCGAAAATAAGAAAAAAGCGTCTCTTGACCTTCTCGAAACGGTCGGCACGTATGAAAGCATTGAAGACGCTTTTGTTCAAAAAGAGCTGTCTCAAAAAGCGTTACGGTGCTTACATGACTTGGAAGAGCCGTATAAGGAAGTATTTATGCTTTCTGTTTTTGCCGGATTTTCATTGAAAGATATCAGCTCGATTTTCGGTAAAAGCGAGAGTTGGGCGCGAGTTACATTTTACCGCGCCAAGCAAAAACTGTTGGAAAGAATGAGGTAATCTTATGAATTGTCATGTTGTAAGAGATTTGATTCCGCTGTACATTGACGGATGCTGCAGTGAAGAAAGTGCGATTATAGTCAAAGAGCATATTGAAGGCTGCGACGCGTGTAAAAAGCTTTTTGAAGAAATGACCGCGCCCGCCCATGCGCCTTCGGTACCGGAAGCACCTGTGAGGTTTAACAAACTAAACGATTGGAAGGCTTCCGTTTTACAGTCCGTTTTGCTGTTTCTTTCTTTCGGATTGATCACTGTCGGCGTAGCGTTGGAGGCGGGAACGGATTCGGGGCTGATGAACGGTTTTTGGGCGATAAATCTTGTTGTTCCGGCAACCGGGTTTATGCTGTCGATGGTGAATTGGTATTTTGTGAGGGTTTATAAAAGCAGAAAAAGATTTTCCGATTTTTCTTTAATCGCCACTCTTGCCGTTACGCTGTGCGCCTATATTTGGACAAGTTTTCACTATGAGATGAATGTTTCGGCGCTGTTTTCCGAGTTTGGTTTTGCGGAAGCTTACCATGTGCTGTCTTTGGTGATGTTGATTCATGGGCTCGGAATCGTTTTAACGGCTGTGTTTTGCATTTTCTCAAAAACGCTTTCCTATCAATACGCGAAAATGTTGGGAAAAGAGTGAGGTGTACAGGATGAAAAAAGTTGCGTCTGTTTTAATGCGGCTGTTATTTATATTGATAATATTGTATCCCGCGTGTATTTTAACGGCTTCCTGTTTCGGATACGGCTTTGAATTGATAAATATTTCCGCTTTCGCTGTTGTAATCGCCGTATTGTCCGTAAGCGTTGTTGTTGGCGACTTTATTTATAATAATACGCTCGAAAAGAAGGGATTACGAATTTTATCGGCTGTTATAGCGCCTCTTTCACTCATTAACGCAGTTCTCTGTATTTTTGCCCTGCCTAAAATACCGGTGATTACAGGCGTATTGATTTCTGTGATATGTTGTTTTTATTTGACGGCAAAATACGGAAAACCGACGGTTTTGAAGAAAATCACCTTAACATTGTCGGGCTTGACGATATTGCCGATCGGATTTATAAGTTTTGTCCTTCTGTTTTTCGGCAATATCGGTCAAAATACGGTGGTACAGGCCGTCGAATCTCCGAGCGGAAAGTATTATGCCCAAGTGATTGACAGCGATCAAGGCGCACTTGGCGGAGATACTTTCGTTGATGTGTATGAAAAAAACGGGATCCGTACCGTTATTTTCAAAATGGAAAAGAAACCGCAAAGGGTTTATTCCGGCGATTGGGGCGAGTTCGATGATATGCAAATCTATTGGAAGGATGATGAACGCTTAATAATCAATTCGACCGAATATAAAATTAAGTAAAAAAGAGCAAATGCCATTACCGAATATTTAATATTCATTTGAAAGGCGGTTATTTAATTTCGATGCCTCCGAAGATACAAGTGCCGCCGATATAAATTGTCGGAGCTTCTTTATGCGCGGCGGTCTTGTTTGAAACCCCGCCGAAAATGCTGTTAGAGGTCACCTTTACGTTTACGTTGTCCGGAACGAAAATATCTATGCCGCCGAATATAGCCGCGGCCTTAACGGCACAGTCCTTTTCAATAACGGCGTTTCGCAGATCGCACTCTATACCGCCGAAAACAGCGGATAATTCTGCGCCTTCAAACGGTTCGCCGTCGTAGTTAAGATTGCACCCCGAAAAGGTTGCACATCCTACTTTTGTTTTGCCGCCGTTTTGCTTGATTTTGTCAATGATTTTCTGTGCGCGGTTGCCGAATAATCCCGTAAAGACCATTTTCAGCCCGATAATCACAATGACGGTCGGCAAAAGCAGCTTCCAAAGCATTGAAAAACTCAATATGTCACGGCAGCACAACAGCAGGAATACGCCGACCAAAATACCGATAATGTTTCCGGTCTTTTCACGTTCCGTAAACAGCCCTACCGTACAGGGCACAATTATAAACAACGTCCACCAGACGTCAAAAAACAGATCCAAGTGCGTGACGTTTAAGGCGTTGAGTTCGAGCAACAGTCCTGCCGCGATCAACACGATTCCCCATATAACACTGCGAAACTTTTTCATTTTTTTATTCTCCTTTTTCATAGTATCTTACCACATTTTCAACAAAAATGAAAGTGGTTTTAGAAAAAAGTTACGCTTATCGCGGCAAACGGATTTTCGGCGACTGCGTATTCGATTTAAAATGTAAAAAAGCGGCACAAAGAGCATTTCTGTTCTCCGTGCCACTTTTGACTTTATAGCGCAGTCGGTTATATTTAAAAGACGTTTTCGGTTGATTTTGCATCGGGAAAGCGAAAGGCTTTTATCCCACCTGCTTGCTTAAAAATTCCGCCGCTACGTTCGCAAGCTTAACGTCGCTTTCGTTGGCGGAATTTCCCTTTTCGTCGTCGATAAGGACTACCGCTCCACTGACGTCGCCGGCGTTTATGATCGGTACGCCTACGCGAATGTTTCGCTGTACTCCCTCTAACGCCTGATAGGTTTCTCCGTTGCCGTAATTTACGCTTTTTCGCTCCTCCATAATGTTTTCCAGAGAAGAGCTGACGTGCCTTTCGAGAACCTCTTTTTTCGAAATACCCGACGCCGCAATGCAATGCTCGCGGTCACAGATAATCACCGGTAATCGGGTACCCGTAGACAGCGCGTCCGCATACTGTACCGCAAATTCGGAAATTTCGCCTATAGGCGAATATTTTTTAAATATAACTTCTCCGCCGGCATTCGTGTAAATTTCCAGCGGGTCGCCTTCATGGATACGCATAGTTCTTCTGATTTCCTTAGGTATCACAACACGACCGAGGTCGTCGATACGCCGTACAATTCCGGTTGCTTTCATATATAAAACTCCTTTGTGATTAAATTAGGTAACATTTCTATTATCTGCCGCCAAAGAAGTTTTATACCGCGCAAGCTTACTTTTTAAAATATTTACGGAATGGGGTGAAATTATATTTGCTAAGTAGGAGATTCCGTGAGCAAAGAAGCAAGATTCACCGTATTTCGAACAAAATCCGCCGTAAAATTTCCTTGTGACGGGCGTACAGTTCCGACAGAGACAAACCGAAAGCAGCCGTGTCAAATGTAGATTTTAAGTCGTTTCGCAAATACAAAAAATTTCCCATTCCGAGATAGATTTCGCAGAAATCGGGGAATTTTAACCCCAACCGCCGTTGTACTTGTTTCGAAAATGCAGAGGAATCCTCCTGACGCGTTGGGGAAAAACGGTATTCGGTTAGGTTGCCGTCGGCGCAATAGATCCGCGTTTCACCCGGACGCCCTATTGCGCCGGTCTGCGCCGTCTGTACCGCCACGACTTGCTCGGCGGCGATTTTTTCAAGTGTTTGTGCGTTCAACGGGCGAGGCGGCATCAGCAGGAAACGCTTGCGGTCGGCGAAGCGGGAAAGGATCGCTTTCGCGTCGCAGCCGTCTTTTTCGACCGGCAGCCGGGCGAGCGCGTCGTGCATCAAGTCTCGGTCGATGCGCTTATAATACGCTTCGGCAATCGCGCAGGAGATGGCGGCGGCAATCTTTGCGCATGGGACGTCTTATGATAGTTATGATAGAGTAGCGCCAAGAAATGACGTCCGGCTTATAAAGCTTGGGCTGAAAATTCCGTCCGACTCCGCCGATTATGCCGATTTTTCGAAGCAAATGGAAAAGGCTGAACAGGAATTTCAGCAAATGCGGCAAAAGTACACGGAGGAAACGTAAAATGCCCGAGCCGCAATATTATAAAGGCATTTTTTGGCGGATCGACGGGGAGCTTGTATGCCGCAAGGTGCGGTGCGACGAGACCTGCGCGCCGCTCGAACCAGCGGAGTTTACCTCCAAGAGCGGTGAGAATTTTAATCATAAAGCGGAGTGGGTAAAGCTGCCCCGCCGCGAAACCTGTCGGCTGCTGCTTTCCGCGCTTTACGAAAATCACCGTCTTGAAAACCAGCGGTACTGCTTTTTGGATTTGAAAGCGGACACGGATTTGTCGAGGCACGTTTATGACGCGCTTTATCGGGCAAGCTTCGGCGGCGCGGTCATCGTGCGGTATTTTGCGGACGGCGACGCAGAGGAATCAAATGCGGCGTTCGCGTCCGACGGCGAGAACATTCAAATCATCTGCGAGACCGTCAAACGTTACCGTAACCACGTGCTTACGGTGTTTCGTCTTCCGCGGGCGTGTGAAAATTTGAAGCGGATGTTTTACGAAAATCTTGCTTCGGTTTTGTTCGTCGAGCTGCGGGAAGAGCTTGCCGACACCGCGCAGACAAGGGCCTTTTAAAAATGCTTGCCAAAAAGGCGGGCGTGCGAACCAACAAAAAGCTGTTTGAAAAGCTGGAAGAAGATCGCGGTTACTCCACGTCGGAGCTGCGAATCCGGTTTGACGAGTGGTACAATGCCAAGCTGAAAAACGACGTTTATCCACAGTATAAAGAAATTTTCGCCGTAAGAACCGAAATTGGCAAGGCCGCCGTGCAGGGGAGCGCATACAACCGCCTTCGTGAAATGATTGGGCTTGACGAAGTCAAAGACGTGCTGGAAAAGGCGCTGAGTTACTATAAAATGCAGAAGATCTGCGCCGACAAAGGTTGCCCGCGCGATCGGTTTTCCATGCATATGGTCTTTACCGGAAATCCCGGTACGGCCAAGACGACGGTGGCGCGGTTATTTGCCCGAATATTGCGAGATAACGGCGTGCTGTTGCGCGGACAACTCGTCGAGGTCGGGCGCAGCGATCTCGTAGGAAAATACGTCGGATGGACGGCGAAGATCGTGCAGTCAAAGTTCAAAGCGGCGCTCGGCGGCGTTCTGTTTATTGACGAGGTCTATTCATTGGTGGAAAAGGACGGGCTTTACGGCGACGAGGCCATCAATACGATCGTACAGGAAATGGAAAATAACCGCGAGGACATAGTAGTTATCTTTGCGGGGTATCCAGAGCCTATGGAGCGCTTTCTTAACAAAAATCCCGGACTCCGTTCCTGCATAGCTTTTCACGTTCCCTTTGCCGATTACGACACGGAGGAGCTTTGCGGTATAGCCCGACTGATGGCGAAGGAAAAATTGCTCCGCCTGACCGACGGCGCTGTTGAGAAGCTGACGTCTGTATTTGACGCCGCACGTATGCAGGATGATTTCGGCAACGGACGGTGCGTACGCAATACGCTGGAGCAGGCACGGATGAATCAGGCGGCGCGGTTGCTTACAATCCCGTTTGACGCAATTACCGACAGGGAGCTTATGACCATCCGGGCGGAGGATATCCCCCTGCCGCCGCAGATTGCGCCTCAAGCTCGACGGATCGGCTTCGGTGCCTTAATATATACAGAAAAAAGTCAGCCGATTTTGTCCTCGTCGGCTGACTTTTTTCTGTTTTTTTATTCGGTGAGCTGTGCTATGGATAAAAATAGGGCTTTGTTTTGTATGATATTACATATTTCGGTTTTGATCGACGTTATCCGTAATGGGTCGTCACAACGGATATTTACGGTAATTCGGAAACTACGTGACCGTATCAATTAACTGCTCGGCGAGATCATAGTTTTCAAAGCGCATAACGCTTTCCTCGTGGTTGCCGAAACTGAGAAAGTTGACACTTCCGTACCAGGCAATTTTTTGGTCAATAACCGTAAATTTTTGGTGAAAATCGGGTTTGAATTTCACTTGTATCCCGCAATCGGCAAGAAATTCGGCGTTTTGGTTTATAGCGTCTTTTTCCTGCTCCTTAAAATCCTCCGGCGGGCGGGTGACGACTGTAACGCAAACACCGTTTAGTATAACGGGTGACAACAGTTTTGCCATTTGAATGAGCCGGTTTTTTCGCATAAAAGGACTTACAATCAGTATTTCTTTACTTGCGCAGGAGATATCATTTGTAAACACCGGATAAAAGCTTTTTCCGTCGTATATCAGATCGGGAGAAGCCGTTTGCTCCGCGTTGATTTTGGCCTTGTATCCGATCGCCGCATATCCTTTGACGCGTTTTTGATACATTTTTTCAAGCACCGAAACATGTATATCCACGTAATCATAAACTCTGACTTCCGTTTTTCCCTCATAATTGCGATGAAGTCTGCCGGTGTATTGCGCCACTTTACCTTTCCAAGCAATAGGCAGCGCAAGAAACAGCGTGTCGAGCCTCGGAAAATCAAATCCCTCTCCCACATATTTTCCGGTCGCTATTATAACCAGCTCTTCGCCTTCCGGGATAGATTCGAGTTTGGCAAGCGTTTCGCGCCTTTCCTTCTGCGATGATGCTCCGAAGAGCGTAATTACGTTTTTGCATTTTCCCGATAACAAGAGACGCAACGCTTCAATGTGCTCGCGCCTTTCTGTCAGAATAATTGGTGTTCGCCCTTCGTTTAACGCTTTCTCGACGTCCGATACAATCAAGGCGTTGCGAAATTGGTTATCCGACAGCTTCTTATATAGTTCTGTAATTGTTTTATCTGCCGCAGAGCGGAAGGAGGTGAATCGCGGAATTAGGATGTGCTCAAACGGTCTTTTCTCCGCTTGCTCCTTTGCATCGACTTTGTAACGGATCGGTCCGCATTGCATAAAGATGATCGGATGATGACCGTCCTGTCGAGTCGGCGTCGCCGTCAAGCCGTAAACGTATTTTGTGTTGGCATTTTTCAGCACCTTTTCAAAGTTCACAGCGGAAACGTGGTGACATTCGTCTACGATTACCATTCCGTAGTTTTTGACGAGATCTTTTGCTTCTCCGTTCGATAGCAACGATTGTATGATAGCAACATCAACTATCCCGTGCAGGGTGTTCTTTTGCGCACCGAGCAATCCTACAGGTGACCATGCGGCGCGGCGGCCGCGCCCTTTCGGATTTTCGGGAGGTGTTATATCAAAATCCAGAAATTTTTCTAACGATTTTTTCCATTGTGTCAAAAGCGCCTGCGTATGTACGAGGACGAGAGTATTGACCTTCCTTTGTGAAATCAGATATGATGCGACTACCGTTTTGCCAAATGCGGTCGTTGCCGATAAAACGCCGATATCAAATTGAAGCAGCGCGTTGGCGGCTTTTTGCTGTTCATCTCGGAGCTGACCGTTGAAGGAAACAGTGACTGCGTTTTCGTGAGCGGTTTTGTCGACGATCGAATACGGAACTCCGGTTTCATCCAACATATCACAAAGCGCCTTTTCACATCCGCGCGGCAGGGCGACGTACTTTTCCGTTATATCCGCACAGCATATTACGCGAGGTTTATCGTATATTGGCATTCGCATCGCCTGTGCACGGTAAAAGTCCGGGTTTTTGAAAGCCGCAAGTCGCTTGACGGCATTTATGACCGGTGAGGATAAATCTTTGCTGAGCAAGTAGATCATATTTGCACGCACGATCTCAAGATTTGCGGGAAAGTCCGATCGGCCGAGTCGGTGCACTTTCTTCTTTTCCCACGGCTTTTCCTCGAAATCCGACAACAAATCGCCGAGTTCGTTCTGCTTTCCGTATTTATCAATGATCGTTTCGACTTGCTTTGTCGGCATAAGGCAAATGGAATCCAAATAAGCCCACTGATCGGAATAGGGATTGAAATTTTCGTCAACAAATACACTGTTTCCGTTTTTGCGCGCCGAGCCCTGC
The DNA here is from genome assembly GCA_947623175.1 of uncultured Clostridia bacterium. GTDB lineage: Bacteria > Bacillota > Clostridia > Oscillospirales > Acutalibacteraceae > UBA737. Next base: position 67,638 of record CANQGK010000012.1, read on the forward strand.
AGCGGCAAAGCAATCAGATTGCCAAATCCGCCGCTTGGCATAGTATCTTGGTTGGGAAAAAGCCGATCATAGGATCTGAACGACAACTCTCCGCGTTTTTTCATTGCGTGTGTCAGAATAATTGTTCCGAGCCTTCTGGCGCTGACAGCGGAAATCTCATTTTCAAAAAAGATCCAGGCGTGTGCGCCGTTTCCGGAGCGTGAGCGTTCTATGGCGACCGGTATCTGCCATTCGTCGCACACAGTTCGATATGACAAGGCGTCTTTTTCATAGTCCGATTCGTCGAAATCGGCGCATAAAAAGCGGCAGGTGTCGTCCTCGAGCATTGGATAAATGCCGATGACATCCCTGCCGTATTCATCTTTCCCCGCAAGATGGTCATAGATCGCCTTGTCATTCAAAGGCAATAGCTTTCTGTTAGGGCAAGCGGAACATTTATAACTCCGCTTGTCGCACAAGCCGTCAACCCATTCGTTTCCACAAACGGGCTGATATCCGCTTCTTTCTGTCGTTTTGCTGTGCCAACGCTTTGCATAAACGTCTTCACGCCCGCGAAACAGTCTTTTGAACAAGGCAATCTTTTCGGCGGTACTGCTGTATTTGTTAATATTTGAGGCCTCGGATTCCTTAATAATCGGCGATGAGCGCAGGTTTATTCCAACGCGTTCCTTGAGCGCTCTGTTTTCTTCGCGCAGTTCCTCTATTGTTTGAAGAGCGGCGTGGTATTTTGCCAACAGCTCGTTATAAGAATACATTTTCACTCGTCCTCAATGGTATAGTGTGTAATATTTCTGATACTTGCTTTTCGGCTTTTCGGGTATTGTCATGGCGAGTTTTTCGGCTTCAATCAGAGGCTTAATATATTTCGTTATGACATAATACGGCGTCTTTATATCCAGCACTTCAGAAATTTCCTCTTTGCTTTTCGGTTCCGTACAGAAGTGAAGGATCTTATCCTCAACGGTCATATCATCGGTTTCGTTTTTTGTAATGGCTTTTGAGTTTGAAAACAAGGTTGCCTTGAAATTGCCTCTGTAATTTTCAAACAAAGGCTCCGGAAGTCCGGCTTTTTTCATTTCCTCGCGTATGGTCGGAATGCCGGAAAACCGGTTTTCCGTATCGATCATGATTTCAAGATTGCCTGCGATAAACGGATTCCTTGTATCGCCCGGAACCTTTCCGAGATCGTTTACCGTCAGCCTGCCGTACAATCCGCCGGGATTTTCCACAACAAGCTTATCCCGATAGAGGATGACCCTTATCGGAGAATCCTCTGTATGAACGCTGTAATCACGGTGAATCAGCGCGTTTAGGATCAATTCGCGCACGGCGACAATGGGATATTCCGGTTTGTCCGCGCGATTCCCGTTTTTGTCCACAATGACGGCGGTCTTTATATTGCGCCTTACAAAGCCCATTGCGGCGTCCAGCATCTCGGGGATCGTGCCGTCGAAGCGCTTATTATCAATAAATCGTTCGCCGGACGCGCCGAGTTCGCCGATTTCGTACCCGTCTACCACCATGGCGGTAATACCGAGCTGCGGAAAAAAAGCCTGCGGATATTCTCCTACAAGCATTAGTCCTGCGACGGTCGGCGCATCATGCTCGGTCATACCTTGAAGCTGTAAAATTCTTTGTTCGGTTTGATTGGCAAGCTGCGGCTTTTCGTTTCTCAGTTTTGCAAAAAACAAATTCAGCTTGTCACGACTGAAATCGCTTTTTGAAGCCCGCTCAATCACACGAAGCTCGTCGCGGATTTTCTTCTTATATACTTCATAACTGTATATTTCGTATTCGGTCATCGGCATATCCGCATCGCCGACCCGCACATAGGAACCGCGAAGTCTACCGGCAGGTTTGTAAAAGCAGGGTTTGTTTTCCGGTTCGCACTCGGGTATTTCCGCGCTGACGACTACTTTCCCCTCATATTCGGCAACCGTGAAATACGGGCGAACGACGGGTTCCATTTGCTCTGCGGCGTTTTTTACCTGCACCTGCAAATCCTGTGCATCGTATACGCCCGTAACCTCATATCCGGCCTTTTCATCAATTCCGAAAACAATGGTTCCGCCGTTGTTTTGATTCGAAAAACTGGAAAAGGTGTCATAGAGCTTCTTGGTTGTTCCGCCAAGCGCTTTTTTGATTTCAACATATTGCTTTTCGCATTTTTGACGCTTGATTGTATCAATCAGTTCAATCAAATCCTTCTCAGTCATAACAAACTCCTTTTGATTTTTCTAAACGGATTATACCATTTTTCAAAACGATTGTCAAGTTTTTCAAAAGGATTTTTGATTTTTCAAAACAGTTTCGTATTTTTAAAAACAATTTAACAACAATTGAAGAATTTGTTTCGAAATATGTACTACACGATTCCCATCCGCTTTGCAAGGCCGTCCATGCCTATGATGAACTTTTCCGACTGTGTCAACGTTATCTGCGACGGGTCGTCTTCATGGATACGCATGGTTCTTCTGATTTCCTTAGGTATCACAATACGACCGAGGTCGTCTATGCGGCGTACTATTCCTGTCGCTTTCATATTTTTACTCCTTTTCTCTACTCTGATGTGCCAAAAATCCGGTGTTTCTGCGGATTTCCGGCGTTTTCGTTTTATGAAAAACAAACGGGGTTTTTGTCCTTACTGAACACTTTTTTCTATTGCACATAAGGGCAAAGAGCAAAAAATCGCAAAAGCTCAGTATTTATGCGAATTTTCGACGTTTTTAAGAATGATAACCCGTCCCATATCCTATTTTGCAATTTTTTTTGATATTAGTATCACCCCTTTTTGGGAAATTATGAGTTTGTTTTTTCTGAAATTTTCGACTCTCCTCACCTTATTATCATTCGTGGTTATAAGAAAGCGTGGATGCAAAAATCATACTATTTGAAATATAAAATCGATGGTTTTGGTTGCATATATAAAAAAATAAATTATTAGACCCAAATATATTGACTTTTGGGTTTAATTGTGATATTCTATGTTTGGAAAAGGAGGAATGCGCCATGAACACTGCTTACAACGCAAGTTTTTTGCCGCTTGATGACGTATCCATAGATCAATCATATTTTTTTGAAGAGCTGATCGATGCAACCACGAAATTAGAGGTGTATAAGGAAAAAATCAAGGACAGCAAACTCGACAGTTCATGGTTTATGCCCACGTTGCAGCAGAAAGAAGCTTTGGCGTCTTCTCTACTTGAAGGTACACAGGCGACCTTGGACGGAGTTCTCATCAATCAAGTCGCTCCCAATGAAAAAGACAAAGATCTCAACGAGGTTGTCAATTATCATCTCGCTACAGTAATGGGATATGACGCACTTACAAAACGCGACTTTTCCAACGAGTTTTTTTGTGATATACACAGAACACTCATGCACGGTAATGTTCGTAAGCCTGCCCTTATAGGAGAATACAGAAAAGAACAAAATTATATTGGAAAAAATGACAAAAGCCACGCTATAACATTTATTCCTCCGGCTCACGAAAATGTTCCGGCGTTGATGGACAACCTTATTGCATATATCAATAAGCCGGACGATAAGTACCGCCCCCTTGTGAGAACTGCGATCATCCACGCCCAGTTTGAGACAATACATCCGTTTATGGACGGAAACGGCCGCGTCGGGCGTATGCTGATACCTATGTATCTATTTGCGAAAAAGCAAATTGATCTACCGTGTTTCTTTATCAGCGAGGCATTAGAGCGTGATAAAATGCGGTACTATACTCTGCTGAATAATATCCGAACAGAGGGGGATTGGAATGAATGGATCAAATTCTTCCTCGCAACGGTAACCAAGCAATGTGAAAAGTATATTCAGATCATCACTGAAATAAACAAACTTTACAGCAAACACCTGAGCATTGCCTGTGAAATGGCGCGTTCTTCCAATATGATCGATATTATAAATGCGCTGTATCAATACCCCGTAACAAACACAAAGCAAATTGCAGCTAAAACGAAAATTCCCATGACCAGCGTAAACAGATACTTGGGGCTACTTGTAGACAGCAAGATATTATACACGGATAACAAGAGCAGAAACCGCAATTATTTCTATTATGATCTGCTCGAAATTCTCCGTACTTAATAAATATTTTAGAAAGTCGGTGATGTAAATTGATTGTATTTAACACAAAAGAAAAAGCGTAAATTTGATTGCGGCAACAACCAAATCTACGCTTGTCTCCGAGTATTTCTACTCATTACTCGTGGGATTATTGTAGCACGCTGCGGCGTAAAAGTCAATTGTTTTCGGCAAAAAACAGTTGACAAAATTTAGAAATGAGTCTCCGGGTATTTCTACTCATTACTCGAATATAGAAACACCCGGGCACTCGACCTCAAGACAAAATATAACAAAATTTCTATGTCTTGTTGTAAGAGCGAACGGAGGAAGTCTTATGATTTCCAAAAAATTTTTATTATAAGGTGTTTCTATGAGAGTGAGAAAAACAATATTTGACGATGGCTTTCAATCCTATTTGACCGAAAGCGCAACCATTGTAGGTGATCCCGGCATTCCTATGTTGATGAAGTTGAATAATGTTCAAGTACCCAGAGATATGATACCATTCAGTAAGGCAACCATCTGTAAAAACAAACGGCAGTATATTCACTTCTATCAGCACGACAAAGAGTTCTCACGCGTACTGACGGCGACAACACGATATCTTGACGTTTTGAAGCAGTATGACGGAGTGATCACACCGGATTGCACGATGATGATAGGTCAATCACAGTGCTTGCAGCAAGCAAATACATATATGAACCGTGCGGTAGGTTTCTATTTGCAAAAGCACGGCATACCAGTCATACCGAATATCCGATGGAGCGATGAGGCCAGTTTTGCGTATTGCTTTCTTGGTGTTCATCCCGGCAGCATGGTTGCTGTCAGCACACACGGCTGCATTGCAACGAAACAACAAAAAGATATGTTTCGCATCGGTTTGGAAGCGATTTGCCCGCCTGTTGTACTTGTTCACGGGTATATGCCGGATGAAATATTCAAACCGTTTCGCGGACAAATTGAGTTCTATCGGTATGCCAGCGAGTTTGAGCGTACTCATAAAAAGGAGGGCGCTTAAATGGGAACCGGTTATAAAGGCAATTCACCCAGCTACAGAAGTATCGGAGAAAATGTCGCTGTGTTAAAATCATCATACTCTTTCAGTAATGGATATTTTGGCACAAAAGGACAAGGCGGTACGCATACAAGAAATATATCAAGTGCCGACCCCGTTAAAACGGCGAAAAACTTTTATGCTCTTGCTTCATATGGCGGCGTAGAAAGTTCTATGAAAAATGGTAATGGTTACACAAGTAAAATGGCTGACGGTACAGTGATTTCCTACCGCAAAGTATCAACTTCTGATGGAACCTCTGTTGTGGAAATTAATATTAGAAAGAGTACAGATAGCGGTGGAGTAAAATATCAAAAAATTCATTTTGTTAAGGAGGATTAGACATGAAAATGATTGATATGCGATTTAATCTTGGCGCAATAAAAAATTTAGTCGGCAAACGCTTTATAAAATATAAATGTGACGCATTTCAGTTTACAAATTCGGTTACAGGGACAGTAGGGGTATATATTGATAACTTAGTATATGAATTGCGTAATGAACAGGAAAGTGTCGATTATTTTGGTGTGACTGATGATTATTCTGTATTTAAGATAATAAATAGTACAGATAATAATATACAATCATTCTTTTTAGATACTGAGCAAATCAATACTCCTATCGAAGAAATAATTTCTAAAATTGTTATTGTCAATGAAAACCAAAAGCTTTATAAAAACGGCATACAGATATATGATGTTTGGGTGACGCGAGGAATTATATTTGTACTTGAAAGTGGTCGTGAAATTTCATTTCAAAAGGATATAGTTCCGTTTTCAGAAGAAATTTATATCAATAAAGGATATAATTTAATTGATATCATTGAAGATAATAATGACTTTTGTGATGATTGGAATGAGCAAGAAGGCTATCTTGGCAAATGCTCTCGTGAAATCATAGAAATAAAATAATTGTTTTAACTGAACTGTTGGTTTCCTATTCCCGTTGTGGAGATAAACATCTCCGGAAGTTATCATACGGAAGGCGTTAAAGAGTAAACAATTCACTTTGTGGAGGGAAACAAATGAAAAATGCAGCCATTTTTTCTGAACAGGAAATCGGCATTTTCAAACGCATGATATCAATTTGATGCGACTAAAGCACGAATGTAAACACAAAAGCCGGATGAGAATAGATGCTCATCCGGCTCCTTACTGTGGCAGGTTGTGTCTTGAAATACAGAGCCTAAAATACATCGCTTAATCGAAACCCATGTTCCTCACTTTCTTTAGAAATTCAGTCCTACCGCACTGGATTTCCATTCTGAAAGTTGGACAAAATCAGCGAAAACCCCTGCAATTATGCGGCTTTTTGGACTTTGTCTTATTATAACACGTTCATCGAT
>CANQGK010000013.1 GCA_947623175.1 uncultured Clostridia bacterium
GAGTAAAGCTTGACGCCGCGCAGTATACTTATGAGTCCGACAGCTTTGGCAATGATTACGACAAGGACGCTACAGACGAAGACGGCAATAATATCGTGATGACGACCGCTTCCGCAACGATCGACAGCACTGCCGAGACCAACGATGAGCCGCTTACCTTCGTTTATTCGCACAACGCGCCGCTGCCTGCGGACGAGGACGGCGATACCAAGGTTGAGCTTGAAGCCGGAGCGCTGAAAGTCGCTTTGGGTACCGATCACACCGTAAAGCTTACGGTTGAGACCGAGTTTGAAAATTACGCTACACTGCCCGAGGGAATTTTCGGGGTTGCGAAAATCGACCTTTCGCTGCTTGTTGACGGCAAGGAAATCCACGATTTCGAAGCTACTAAAACCGCTACGATCACCACCAAAATACCGACGGGGCTTGAGGGCGTAACCGTAGTTTACAACGGCGACGGCGCTAAGCCGACGGACGTTAGCTATACCAAAGAAACCGGCGTACTCACCTTTAAAACCACCCATTTCAGCGAGTTTGAGGTTAAAGCTCAATCCGTACCGCTCGACGTAACGGTAGGTAATACGTTGGTAGGAAGTACAGAGTTAAATGAGCGTCTTAAATATGAAAGAGCAGCGTCTGCTACTTCTTCCAGCGCAATGCGTGCGCTCATTTTCGGAACATGGTCCGAATATGCGGAAACGGTGAAAAAATCCAACTTGGTTTCAAGCAGCAAACAAAAGAAAGTATATACCGCTTGGGAAGACGGCGCTGTATTGGACGCTGTTGACGGCGAAACAAACATTCGCGCTTTTTATGTACATAATACGGCCGATCAAACCCTGAATGATACATACGGCTTTGGGTACAACCTCTACATTCTTATAAAAGAGGGCGAAAAGATTTATTTTCCTTCCGACAGCAGCAATCTGTTTTGTGCAAGCGGTTCGGAATTTCAACACTTTGAGCAGATCCTATTTAACGGCATTGTGGACACATCCCGAGTAACAAATATGTATGGTATGTTCAAAAATCTTCAAGATCTTAAAAACATTGATTTAAGCGACTTTGACACCTCTAACGTCGAAGATATGGCGTCTATGTTTGCGGATGCATTTTTGAGTCGGGGCTCCGGTTATACATTGGATTTAAGCAGCTTTGACACAAGAAAAGTAACCTGCATGGACAGAATGTTCCAAGCCGAACAGGGTAATAGAAGCGAAAACGCAATAACAACCATAGTCCTCGGTAAGAATTTTGATACTTCAAACGTAACAAGCGCTAAATTAATGTTTGATTACAGAGAAAATCTTACCACTATTAAAGCTGTCAAAGATTTTGATCTTAGTAATTTTAATCAACAAGATGATACATTTCAGCAAGTATTTCGTGGTATGAGCAATCTGCAAGGCGGAAACGGAACCAAGTTTACAGTGCAAAAAAACGATAAGTATTTTGCCCGCATAGACAAAGACGGTACTCCCGGTTATTTCACCCAAGCAGATTAATAAGTAAATATTAACACTAAGCCATCCTTCCGCAGAGGGGTGGCTTTAAAATTAAAGGTAATATGTAAGAAGTAATAGTGAAGAAGTTCGCTGTCCGCTCCGTGGACGGATCGTAAAAAGTAAAAGCTTGACCTACCATTGGCTCAGCTTACGAGGGAGCTGGCGGCGTAAGCCGACTGAGGGAGAGAAAAGCTACAGACGGCGCTGAATTGAAATTTTTTAGCATTTATTAAATTTTGGCGACTTTAAAAAAACTTACAAGTATTTTGTACGATTTTGATTGACTAAATCGTACGATTTGAGTATAATTAGTTAAATAAAAGCACGGAGGCTTTTGCTATGTCGATCACCGCAACCGAACTTAAAACAAATCTCAGCAATCCGTTTCAAGAGCGGGTGGATATTGCAAAGTCCTTGTTTGGAATTTTTCCGAACGACGCATCTCTTGAACAGGCAAAAGAGGAAAGGTTATTGAAGAATAGGCGTAAATAAAACAGCTGTATGCCTAACACATAAAAACGGGCTGTCGGATTTTTCCGGCAGCCCGTAAATTTTTATTTGATTTCCTTTTTGATCTCGGCAATTTTATTTTTAAGGACGTAATATGCCGGCTTCGGTACCTTGTCGGCGCCGTCGCGTTTACATCTCATAAATCCGTACATAGCTTCGCCGTGGTTTTCGCCGTAAGCTATCTGGTCAACCAGCTCGTAAAAGATACAGCCTATTACGTTGGGGCATTTGCCGCTTTTTAAAAGATTTATAAAATCGGATATCCATACCGCCTGGCAGGCGTCGCGAACCTCGGGGCCGAAGGCTTTGGCGCCCTTAGCCAAAAAGAGATCATGCTCGGTAGCGTTCATTCGCCAATTGCATTCGCAAAAAATAACCTCTCTGCCGGGAAATCTGCGCTCATGCCAAGCCATAAGATGCTCGACGCTCGATATTTCCTCCATTTCGGAGTACCAATCACAGCCGGTAACATCCCATTTACAGCCGTTTTCGTCAAGCAGCTCTAAAATCTTGGTATGCCACCAGGAAAAGTTTACGCAGGTTATGACGTCGGGATCGCCGGCTTTTACGCCGCGAAGCGCGCCCTTTACCGCCGTAACGGCTTTATCTATATATTTCGGATTGTAGTTGTCGATTATAAGTCCGTCGCCATGGTTATATAAACCGCCGTTATCGCCCGTCATTGCGGTAACGTCGATCTCGTTGAAAACCTGATAATAATCGACGTAACCCTTCATCCTTTCGGCTACCGATTTGAAATATTCGTAAAACCATTCTTCGCTTCTGTCCTCCCACCAGGGGTAATCCATGCAAAGCATAAATTTAAAGCCGTTATCCTTGTAATGCTTGGCAGTGTGTATCGCATATTCGAAGGTTTCGTCGTCCGTGGGGTTAAAATTAAAGCGTATGATATCCATGCCCAGATCCTTGCATATATCGCTGCATTCGTTTTCGAACTTTTGCGGATACGCTTCATAGCCTTTATTGTGTATGTTCATACCGAATATAAAGTCTTTTCTCATTTTTACCACCCGTGTTTCAAATTGAAATAACGCATTGCGGTTATTACGCAATCATTATATCCGCATTTTTGCCGTGTTTCAAGACAAAACCCTGCATTAAATAGACAAAATTAGTCTTTTGAGCGTTTGTTTATATATACGCCGCCGGCAATAAGGCGATTTGCAAACCGCCTTTAAAAGTCCGCCGTTTCGCCCGCCGCGAGGGTATAGGTGCGCGCCGCTTTACCCGCCCAATCGGGGCAAGTGACGGTAATCTCTACCGGTCGTTCTGCCGAAATACTGCCCTTGAGCATACACCGGTCGCGATCCCATTCGAAGCTTACCTTTCCGCCGGGGAAGCACCAATTGTTCACCTTGCCGTGCGGGAAACGCGCGGGGCAGGCGGGAAGCAGGGCGATCTCGCCGTCGGTCGGGCGCATCAGCATTTCCTGCATAGCGGATACCGCGCCGAGCAGTGCGTCGAGCTGGACGGGATCTTTAAAATCGCGCACAGAAATACCCATATCGCGCCAATCCGTGCCCAAAGTAAACATGTTCGAATACATGGCGGCCTTGCAAAGATTGTCTAAGCATTTTACCGCATCCTCGGCACGCCCCAGGCGCGCGTACATAGCCGACATGTAGGAGAAAGACCAACCGCAGCCGGCGTCTATTTCGCGCAGATCCAGCGCCTTTTCACAGGCGCCAAAGAAGGGGTTGCCGCGCCGGATCTCGTCTCCGGGAAAGAGCGGGTAGAGGTGTGAGAAATGTCTGTGCAGATAGCAGTCGTCGAGCCGCTCGTCCATCCATTCGCGCAACGCTCCGTCACGGTTTACCATGTAGTCGGGCATATCCCGAAGCATGGCTTTCCAGGCGGCGACGCGCTCCTCGGGCTGAGGATGGGTTTCGTTGATCGTTAACAGATTGGTAAGCAGGTCCTTGAGAATTGCAAAATCGCCGGTGGAATTCCAAACTACGGTGTTGGGATGGCTCAGCTGCGTTTCAAAAGTATCCGGCATCAGATTGCCGGGCGTGTTTTCGGGCGATACCGAGGGAATTATTTTCAGCTTGCCATGTTCGTCGCGTACGACGTAATCCTCAAAGAAAGCGGCGGTTTCGGTCATTAAGGGGAGAATTTCCTTTTCCAACAGCTCGTCGTCGCCGGTGAAGCGGTAATATTGATAAAAATGCTGACACAGCCAGCCGGCGGCGGCTACGTAATTGACGATTACCGGCACGTTGGGGCAGGGGGTGGCGTTAAGCCGCGTGGTATAAACGCTTATGAAGATACCCCGACAGCCGAACAGCTTGCGCGCCGCGTCGCGGCAAATATCCATCTGTGAAAAATAGTAATGTATAAGCGGACGAATAAGCTCCGCATAACCGCCTACTGCCGCATGCCAATAGATCATCTGAACGTTGGTATTGGCGACGTTTTGCGGAAATTCCAGGTTGGCGAGTCCGCCCCACAGACCGTAAAGCGGGAAGGGATCGCCCTGCTCTGCGGTTCCGCCCACAAAGAGATAACGGCCGAAACGCCAGAGCTTTTCGAGCAGCTCCGCCGGCGCGGTTTCCTCCTGAGCCTCGTCCAAAAGATCCTCGTTACAGCGCCCTTCGTTACAGAGCGACAGGTCGGCTTCGCCCAATGCGGCACGCTGGAGCGGCAGATGGCTCTCAATCAGGCTGTCGTAATCGGCTAAAATCGGTTCCTTGTCAAAGCGAGCGGCTATTAACAGAGTCTCGGCGCCTTCGATTTGGACGTAGGTGTCACCCTCGACGGTCCGAACCCGGTCGCCCTCAGCTTTAAAGCGCATTTGCAGTCGCTCGTCCTGCGGCTTGTAAATTCGAAGCTCCATAGGCTCGTCGGCGCGAACCTCCAATACCGCCTGATCGTCACTGCGGGAAACGAAGGCGCGCCGCGTAACGTGGTTGTCGCCGAGGTCAAAGGATACAAAGGCTTCGCCCCTGTCCATATCGATGCCGCGGCGGTAATGGTGATAAGCTTCCTTTACCTTAAAAAATATGCAAATTTCCACCGGCGCCATGGGCGTGGCGTCGTCGTCGGTGTAGCCTTCCGCGCGCAGACGGTCGGAGAGCAGGTTGTTTGCCTCGGCGTAACGCCCCGCTTCCATAAGCTCACGCGCTACGGGAAGGGTTTCGGAAACGTCCGGAATTTCGGGATTGCCGCCGCCCTCCCAGCGGTCAAAGCGGTTAACCCAGAAATGCTCGTAACCGACGCTTCCGCAAAGCAGAGCCGAGGTATAGCCGTTGCCTATCGGAAGCGACTCGCGCCAGAGCTCTTTGCGCATACCGGAGGGCTTTTTCATATAAACGGTGTTTCGATTCATAAACAACTTCCTTTCAAAGGTTTCAGGTCGGTAATTACAAGGTCATTATAAATAAGAAAACTCTTATATACAAGTAAAATTGAGGAAAAATTCAGACAAATATTGCTGAAAATCAAAAATTTTATTTTGTTTCAAAAAAAGAAAACAACCGGGGCGGGTAGTCAATGCAATCAGATTACAATGCGCCCGAGGCGGACGGATTTCTCCGCCGCCTGTGTCATCGTCCTTGAAATACGACAGTATTCCCGCGTCCTCTTCCTTGCCGGACGAAAAAATCCGCTCCGACTCGGGTCGAAGATTTTGCATGAGAACGCCGTTCGTGTTCCGCGCGAAGCACGGTTGCGAGCATACTGTCGTATGGTAAGACCGTGCGACAAAGCGGGCGCAGACGTCGTTCCACGCAAAACGCATTGTAATCTGATTGCATTGACTAAGCGTTTCGCGTAATAATGCCGCGCACCTCGATTGTTTTCTTTTAACCGTTCGGGTATAATTTTTTACCCTCGGTTTTATTTTTCGTCCTCTGCCTTGCGTTTTGCGACTTCTTCGGGCGAATAATAATTTTTTTCGAATATAAAGTCGCTTATTTCCTTTTTCGCTTTGTCGATATCATAAGTGTAGTACCATACTCCTGAAATGGTTTGACCTTTGCCCTTGACGTTGTCGTTCGGAATACTTAACGATTCAAATTCGGGCGAAAAGAGTATCGCCCACATGCCGAGATTTAATATATCCGAGGAAGAAAGCGAGGTTTCGCATTGCTCGGTTATAAGACTTGCAAGCTGAGGCAGCTTGGTGGGATTAAGCTTTTTCGCCGCCTTGAACATAGCGGATAAAACCGTTTTTTGGCGGTTTCCGCGCTCGACGTCGCCGTCTATTTTTCGAATGCGGGCGTAGCATACGGCTTGCGTGCCGGTGAGCACCTGAAGACCGGGAGCGGAAATTTTTTTGTTTTCCATACCCTCGAATTTCGTCATGCCGATTATCCGGTTAAGCTCTTTAAATTCTTTTTCGGTTACGTCGATCTCAACGCCGCCTATGTAGTTGATAACCCTTGCAAGCTCAAAGAAATTCATCGTAACGTAATCGGTTATTTCGAGTCCGAAATTTTGATTAAGCGTTTTTACCGCAAGCTGGGATCTTCCGTAAGCGTAAGCGTGGGTAAGCTTGTCCTTGGAGTGACCGTCGATGCTTACGTAACTGTCGCGCGCTATGGAGGTAAGCTTTATTTTTCGGTGCGCTTTATCGACGGTAAGTATCACTATGGCGTCCGACCTGCCGGTTTTGTTGTCCTGCCTTGTATCGATTCCCAAAAGGGCGATGTTTTTATAACCCTTGTAATCCGTCGTGGCAATTCCCAAATCGGAGGCGTCAAGCTCGGTTCGCTTTATTTTATTTAAAAGATTGTAAGCGTAACCGTAAAAGGCGGCAAAGGCGACGATTACTACGCAAAGCAATACGGCGACTGTTTTAAGAAATATATGCTTTTTGCGCTTTTTACGCTTGGCGGCAGGTTTACTGCCGCCGTTTTTGGTTCGGTTCTGATTTACCGGTGTTCTTTGCGGCGCGGGACGATATTTTCCGGCGTCCGGCTCGTCCGTATCAGCATATCTCGAAGAACGCGAGGATATATCGGTATATGAGCGCGAGGAAACGTTCCTGCCCGAATGTGAAAAAATATCCGAATTGGAATTAGTGGTTTTATCGTCGTCGTAATCGTAATCGTAATCGTCGTCGTATTCGTAATCATTATTGTTGTACATTTTATATCTCCGAAAATTAATAAAATCCGGTATTTAATCAATACCGAACCCTATTATATTACAAAAAAATATTTTTGTAAAGCTTGGCAAATAAAAAAATAAGGGCATGACGCGTTTATACGGATTACGTCCGCATCGCGTCATACTCTTATAATAGGCTCAGTCGACGGTAGTTCCGCGTTTGATACCCGATTTTCCGAATTTTTTGCGCAATTCGTATACGCAGTCCTCCACGGGATCGTTTTCGGAGTATTCGCTTTCTTCGCCGAATAAATTTTGTTGAATAAAAATTTCCTCTTCCTTTAAATTGATTACCCGCAGTCCTACCGAACGCAGCGGTTCGCCGAAGGTATAATTTTCGCAAAAAAGTTTAAAGCCGAGCTTCGCTATGGTAAGCGAGCTGTTTGTCGTAAAATTAAAGGTGCGCGAAAATTCCCTGACGGCAAGGGAAGAGGTGCGAATATGCACCTGAACTCCGCTCGCGAACAATTGCTTTTGGCGCAGTGTGTCGGATATGCTTTGCGCAAACTTGAGAAAAGCTTTCCAAACCTCGTCGTTTGAAGCAAAATCGTGCGCCTCGGTGGTGGATTTGCCGATGCTTTTCGGCTTGCTTTCTTTATTTTCGGGGCTTACCGGGGAGGTGTCCTCGCCCAGAGCGTAAATTTTAAGCTCGACGCCGTTTTTGCCCAAAAGGCGGGTAAGGGTGACATCGTCACAGCAGCTTATGTCGCCTATGGTATTGATACCGCAGCTTTTAAGCTTTTCGGCGGTTTTTTTGCCCACAAACAAAAGGTCGGACGCCGGAAGGCTCCAGATTTTTTCTTTGAAATTCTCGCGTGAAATAACGGTTACGGCGTCGGGCTTTTTCATATCGGAGCCTAATTTTGCAAAGACCTTGTTAAAGCTTACTCCCACGGATATCGTAATGCCCAATTCCTTTTTAATATCGTTTCGTATGCGGTTCGCCATTTTTTCGCCGTCGCCGAAAAGCAGGGTACTGCCCGTAACGTCAAGCCAACATTCGTCGATGCCGAAAGGTTCTATCAAATCGGTGTAGCGTTCGTAAATTTTAAAGGCTTTTTGCGAATATTCCTTGTATTTATCGTAAGCGGGAGGCAAGATAACAAGCTCGGGGCATTTTGTTTTCGCTTCGAATACGGCTTCGGCGGTTTTAACGCCGTAGGCTTTGGCAATTTCGTTTTTTGCAAGCACGATACCGTGGCGGTTTTCCGTATCGCCGCATACCGCGACCGGCAGTTTCTTGAGGGTGGGGTTAAAAAGCAAGGATACGGAGGCAAAAAAATTGTTAAGATCACAGTGCAGAATTATACGATCTTTCATGTTCTTACCTCCGTATTTTAATCCTATTAATATAATACTCTTTTTAAACCGTAAAGTAAAGACGTTACAGCTTAAATTTTTCGAGCGCTTTAATATGCAGTCTTTCGGTATGGCGTTTGCTGTAATTTAGAATATAACCGATTTCCTCGAGCGTTCTGCCCAAGACGTATTTTTGGCATAAAAGCTCGCTTAAAACGGCGTCCTCCATACCGTCGATTTTTTGCTCGATTTCTTCGCGCAGTCTGTAAGCGTCCGAAATCCGCCTTTCGTATTCGTTTTTTCGCTGTGGATTTTTTGCCGCCAGCTCTTTTGCGTCGAGTATTATTCTTTCCTGCATTAAATATTTATTCAAATATGCTTTCTTTTCTTCGTACATTTCTTTTTACCGGTTTTAAGCTTCGGCAATATGATGGCCACATATTGACCGTAGCTGTAATTCGTGTTGTTTTTAAGGTTGTATTCTTCCACTTCGCGCACAAGCATATTAAGCGGACTTTCGCTGAAGCGTCTGCGCCGCTTTTCTTCGAGCCGTCTTAAGCGTTCACCCCGTATTTTGCAGGCTTCGCTGCAATATTCGCTGTCCTCGGTCGTGAGCCTTGCTCCGCAGCAACGGCAATGACTGAAGAATCTTTCGCTTATGCAGTCGCTTTTGCAGTTGGGGCATACGTATAATTTTTCGTACGGAGGCGATAAAAAGCCGTGATTTTCGTATACCGCCGACGGCTGTTCAAAATTGTACCCGCAGATTTTACAATAAAACATTTTATCAAACTCCTTTTTTTAAAAAAGTTTTTATATATATAAAGAAAAAAACGCTTTGATTTGTAAACGTCGGGCATTGATTTTTTAAATAAAAATAAAAAACGGACCTTAAAAAAAGATCCGTTTTTGCAAAATATTATTAAATTTCGGTTATTTTGTGCCGAAAATACGGTCGCCCGCGTCGCCGAGACCGGGAACGATGTAGCAATGCTCGTTGAGACACTCGTCAAGCCCTGCGCAGTAAACCGGTACGTCGGGATGAGCCTCGGTAAAGGCTTTGACGCCTTCGGGAGCGGCGATAATGCACATAAACTTTATTCGCTTGGGAGAAAATTCTTTGATCCGAGTTACCGCGTCGATGGCGCTGCCGCCGGTTGCAAGCATCGGGTCGAGCACGAAAACGTCGCGCTCGTTAAGGTCTGCGGGCAGCTTGCAATAATAATCGATCGGCTTATGCGTTTCGGGGTCGCGATACATGCCTATATGACCTACCTTCGCCGCGGGAATAAGGCTTAACACGCCGTCCACCATACCGAGTCCGGCGCGCAAAATCGGAACAAAAGCCATTTTTCTGCCGGCTAAAACTCTGGTTTTGGCTACCGTTATGGGGGTTTTGGTTTCGACCTCGCGGGTGGGAAGGTCGCGGGTGGACTCATAGCACATAAGCATCGCAATTTCGCTTATAAGCTCGCGAAATTGCTTTGAGCCGGTTCTTTCGTCGCGTAAAATCGATAATTTGTGCTGAATGAGCGGGTGGTCCATAATAAAAACGTTTTCATGCATTTTCAATTCCTCCGGTATTTTCAATTTCCGTAATTTTATTTACTCGATTCTGATGACGTCCGCCCTCAAAACCGGTTTTTACAAATATTTCCGCAAGCTCCAAAGCGGTGCCGACGCCGATAACTCTGCCTCCGAGACAGAGCACGTTCGAGTCGTTGTGAAGCCTTGTGTATTTAGCCGAAAAATGCTCGCTGCATGCGGCGGCGCGAATACCCTTTACCTTGTTAGCGGCAAGCGACATTCCTATTCCCGTGCCGCATACCAAAATGCCGCGGTCGCATTCGCCGGACACTATGCTTTTACAAACCTTAATTGCGATATCCGGATAATCTACCGGCTTTTGTTCATAAATGCCGAAATCGCACACCTCGTATCCCAAATCCTTCAAATGCTCGGCAATTGCGTTTTTGTGCTCCAATCCGCCGTGGTCACAGCCTAAAGCGATTTTCATTTTTCATTCTCCTTTTTAAGCTTTAATTCTCTTTCTGCCTGGGGCAGTCTTAAATATACGGGTAAAATTTCCTCGGGCGATAAAGTATCCCCCTTTTCAAAGACCTTTGCCGCCGCAAGACCTACGCTTGCCGCGTTTTGAAAACGCCGCGCGCCGTCCGATTTTTCTATATTGTCGATACCGTCGGTATACGGAAAAAAGACCTCGGTTCCGTCGCCGGCAACGATGATTTTTTTATCGGTATTTGCAAAAAGCTCCTTTAAATTTTTCGCCAATTCTTCGCACATAAGCGCTCGGTCCTCGCAAATGCGCTTTATTTCACCGTCCGTTATATCAAAAAGGGCGTTGTAAACCTGATTGCACCTGGCGTCCATAACCGCGCAGACGATACAGTCGGTATCCGTAAAATTATATGCCGTCGAAAGCAGGGTCGAAACTGCGGCGCAGGGCTTTTTTAAAGGCGCCGCCATACCCTTTACGGCGCTTATTCCGATACGCACTCCGGTAAACGAGCCGGGGCCCGCGCTCACCGCAAAACCGTCGATATCGGCTAAGGTTATGTTATTTGACTTAAGCAGCTTTTCCACCATAGGCATCAATATCTGCGAATGAGTAAGCCCCACGTTTGCAAAATCCGATGCCGCGGTTTTACCGTTTTCGGTAATCGCCGCAGAGCAGGGGGCGGCGGAGCATTCTATGGACAGTATTTTCATTTTTTTAAATCCTTTTTGGTAAAAATCGTAATTTTGCGGCTGTACTCTCCCGTTTTTTCGATTTCTATGTATATTGTCGAATCAGGCAGAGCGTTTTCGATGTTTTCGCTCCATTCCGCGACGATCACCCCGCCCTGCTCGAGATATTCGAAGTAACCGGAAGAATACAGCTCATCCCATGAGGATATGCGGTACATGTCGAAATGATAAATTGGGAGCCTGCCGCCCGTGTATTCGTTTATAAGCGCAAAGGTGGGGGAGGTTACCCTGCCGCAAAATCCGAGCCCTTTTGCGATGCCGCGCGTAAAGCAGGTTTTGCCGGCGCCTAAATCGCCGCGAAAAGCTATAACCTCGCCGCCCTTCAAACCGACCGCAAAGTCGGCGGCGATTTGCTCGGTTTGCGACGGGTCGCTTGAAAAAAATATATCCATAATAAGCCTTCCGTTTTTAAATTATATATATTCTACCACATTTTTCTTAAAATTCAAAGAATTACTTGCATATTTATTTAAAATAAAATATAATATACTAAAATTTCTGTCTTAAAGGTGGCGTTACAGTGCGTCTAATCGGTAAAATTGCCGACTTTTTCCGCGAATCGGACAAGCTGCTGCTTATTATTTGCGTTATAGCCACGTCCTTCGGCTGCGCGGCGGTATTTTCCACCACTTTATATATGGAAAATTTTCGTCCGGTGATCACTCAGACCGCGGCAATGCTTCTGGGTATTATCGTGGCGATGATCATTTCCGCTTTCGATTACGAAAAGCTGTATAAATTCTGGTATCTTGTGGCGTTTATCGGCTTAGTGCCGGTAATTTTAACCTTTTTCTTCGGATTTGCTCCCGAGGGAACCGACGATAAGGCATGGCTGGATCTCGGAATCACTACCTTTCAGCCGTCCGAGCTTTTAAAGGTATGCTTTATAGTTACCTTCAGCCTTCATATTAAAAAAATCAAGGCGAATATAAACAAGCTTAAATATCTTATACCGCTCCTACTTCACGGCTTATTCCCCGTAGGGCTTATTTTTCTTCAGGGCGATTGGGGCACCGCTTTGGTTTTTGCCGCTATTACCGTCATTATGCTCTGGGCGGGCGGCGTTTCCTGGAAATATTTCCTCGGCGGCATTGTGCTTGCCCTGGCGGCTTCGCCATTTTTTTACTTCTTCGTTTTGAGCGAAGACCACCGCGAACGCATTATGACCATGTTTTCCGCTCAAAAGGATATTCAGGGTATAGATTATCAGCAATGGCGCGGCTGTGTGGCTCTCGCCAACGGCGGACTTACCGGTCAGGGCTTTTTAAAGGGCGATTTGACACAGGCGGGCGCCGTGCCGATGGGGCATAACGATTTCATTTTCGACTGTATAGGCGAAGAGTTCGGATTTTTGGGCTGTCTTGCCGTTATTATCCTGCTTGCGGCGATTTGTTTGAGATGTATACGAATTTCCCGTATGTGCATTAACGACGGTGGAAAGCTTATATGCGTGGGCATATTCGCTATGATTTTTGCGCAGTCGGTTATCAATATAGGGATGTGCACTTCGGTATTGCCGGTTATAGGTGTAACTTTACCGTTCTTCAGTGCCGGCGGCACTTCGCTCGGCTGTCTCTATTTAGGCGTGGGGCTCGCGCTCAGCGTTTACCGACACCGAAACGACCGGATCATTTATCTGCGAGGATAATTTGTAACCGCTTTGTCCGTAAAGCGGTTATATTTATTCGTCGCTTCGGTGCTTATTTATAAAAAATGCATAAAATTACCGATATTTTTTTAAGCGGTATGTGCAAGACGGAAAAATTCGCCGCAGAGCCAAATAATTCTTGCATATTTATTCAAAACATGGTATTATAAATGCATAAAAATTCACAGTATTTGCATATTATGCATTCGGAGGTTATAAAAATGAATAAAAATGAAATCAAAAAAATAGTTCTCGCATATTCCGGCGGGTTGGATACTTCGATTATTATTCCCTGGCTTAAGGAAAACTACAATAATCCCGAGATCATCGCGGTTTCGGGCAACGTAGGTCAGGCGAGCGAGCTTGAGGGTCTCGAGGAAAAGGCGCTTAAAACCGGCGCTTCCAAGCTTTATATCGAGGATTTGACCGAGGAATTTCTCACCGATTACGTTTTCCCCTGCGTTCAGGCGGGAGCGCTTTACGAGGATTACATGTTAGGTACCGCCTTTGCGCGTCCGCCTATTGCCAAAAGAATTGCCGAAATCGCCATTGCCGAAGGCGCCGACGCTATCTGCCACGGCTGTACCGGCAAGGGCAACGATCAGGTTCGTTTCGAGCTTGCGATTAAGGCCTTCGCGCCCGATATGCCCATTATCGCGCCCTGGAGAGAGTGGAGCATCAAATCGCGCGAAGAGGAAATCGACTACGCCGAGGCGCATAACGTTCCGCTTAAGATCAACCGCGAAACCAACTATTCCAAGGATAAAAACATCTGGCATCTGTCGCACGAAGGACTTGACCTCGAAGATCCGGCAAACGAGCCGCAGTATAACAAGGAGGGCTTCCTCGAAATGGGCGTTTCTCCCGAAAAAGCGCCCGATAAGCCCACCTACGTTTCGCTTCATTTTGAAAAGGGCGTACCTACCGCGGTCGACGGTAAAGAAATGGGCGCCACGGAGCTTGTTTCTACCCTTAATAAATTGGGCGGTGAAAACGGTATAGGACTGCTTGATATTGTGGAAAATCGGCTTGTCGGTATGAAATGCCGCGGCGTTTACGAGACTCCCGGAGGCGCTATTCTTTATAAAGCGCACTCGGTTCTGGAAAGCATCTGCCTTGATAAGGAAACCGCTCATTACAAGTCGCTCGTGGCACAAAAGCTTGCCGAACTTGTATACAACGCTCAATGGTTCACTCCTTTGACCGAGGCTATACTTTCTTTTGTAAAGACTACCCAGAAAACCGTAACAGGCGACGTAACCCTTAAGCTTTATAAGGGCAATATGATAAACGCGGGCGTTACCTCGCCTTATTCGCTGTATGATCCCGAAATCGCAACCTTTGACGAGGACGAGGTTTACGATCAGCACGATTCGGCTGGATTTATCAATCTTTACGGTCTGCCTACCAAGGTTTACGCCAAGATGAAGGCAAAAAACGGATTAAAATAAGCAAAGCGGGTTTTAATAATGGATAAAATGTGGGCGGGAAGATTTTCAAAATCCCTTGAAAAGGAAGCGGATGATTTTAATTCTTCCATTCATTTCGATTCGCGAATGTATAAGCAGGATATTACCGGCTCTATGGTTCACGCTATGATGCTCTCGCGCCGGGGTATTATTACCAAGGACGAGTATGCCGATATTTTAAACGGGCTTTCCGGTATTTTAGAGGATATCGAGAGCGGAAAGCTTCAAATAGACAGCGACGCCGAAGATATTCATATGTTTATAGAATCGGTTCTGACAAAAAGAATAGGGGATAACGGCAAAAAGCTTCACACCGCCAGAAGCCGCAACGATCAGGTAGCCCTTGATATAAGACTTTATTTAAGGGAGGAATGCGAAGAAATCGGCGGTCTGCTCAAAAAGCTTATAACCGTTATCCGTGATAAGGCGGCGGAGAATAAAAGCACTATTTTACCCGGCTACACCCATTTACAGCGCGCCCAGCCCATAACCTTCGCGCATCATTTATTGGCATACGGCATGATGTTTAAAAGGGATTTTGAGCGGATAGGCGACGCATTAAAGCGAATGAATTATTCGCCGATAGGCTCCTGCGCGCTGGCGGGCACCACCTACGATACCGACCGCGAATTTGAAGCCGAAAGGCTCGGATTTGACGGCATTACCCTTAACAGCATCGACGGTGTTTCGGATAGGGATTTTTGCATAGAGCTTTTGTCGGCGTTTGCCACGCTTATGATGCACCTGTCGCGCTTTTCCGAAGAAATAATTTTATGGTCAAGCTGGGAATTTAAGTTTGTCGAGCTTGACGACGGATATACCACCGGTTCGAGTATAATGCCTCAAAAAAAGAATCCCGATATGGCGGAGCTGGTACGCGGCAAAACCGGCAGGGTATACGGCGATTTGATGGCATTGCTTACCACCCTTAAGGGCTTGCCCCTTGCCTACAATAAGGATATGCAGGAGGACAAGGAGTCTGTTTTTGACGCCGTGGACACGGTTAAAAAATGCCTTAGGGTATTTACGCCCATGGTAGAAACTATGAAGGTGCTTAAGGACAATATGTACAAGGCGGCGGGGGAAGGCTTTATCAACGCTACCGACCTTGCGGATTATCTGGTTAAAAAGGGAATGCCTTTCAGAACGGCGTATAAGCATGTTGGCGAAATAGTGGCTTTTTGCATAGATAACGGATACATTCTCGATAATTTGCCGATTGAGAAATACAAGGAGTTCGACGCGCTGTTTGAAGACGATTTATATGCCGAAATATCGCTCGAAACCTGCGTCAACAAGCGTATTTCCGCCGGCGGAACGGGTCCTGCCTCAGTCGAAAGGCAGATCGATTACATTACGGAGTTTTTGAATGATTAAAAGAGTATTTATCGACGGCAGCGCCGGAACTACGGGGCTTCGTATCGCCGAAAGGCTTGAAAACAGAGAGGATATCGCGCTTACGGTACTGAGCGATGCAAGCCGTAAGGATATTGCCGCGCGAAAAGCAGCGTTAAATTCTGCGGATATCGCATTTTTGTGTCTGCCCGATGCCGCCGCAAAGGAAGCGGTATCGTTAATAGAAAATCCGAAAACGGTGGTAATCGACGCCTCTACCGCCCACAGAACCGATCCCGGGTGGGCTTATGGCTTTCCCGAGCTTTCGTCTGATTTACAAAACAAAATAGCCGCCTCAAAGCGTATTGCCGTTCCGGGCTGTCACGCAAGCGGATTTATAGCGCTCATTTACCCCCTTATTGAAAAGGGAATAATAAAAAAGGACGCGTATTTATCCTGCTTTTCGCTTACCGGCTACAGCGGCGGCGGCAAAAAAATGATAGCGGAGTACGAAAATCCCGAAAGAAACGACCTTTTGTCCGCGCCGAGGCAGTACGGCATTACCCAACTGCATAAGCATCTGCCCGAAATGCAGGCGGTGACCGGACTTTTAAATCCGCCCGCTTTTATACCGGTTGTGGGCGATTTTTACAGCGGAATGGAGGTTACCGTTCTGATTTTCAGAGAAATGCTCTGCGACGGTTTCGGCATAGCCGATATTAAAACCGCATACGCGCAAAAATATCAGGGGCCGGTAGTGACCTACGCCGAGGATTTTTCGGAGGACGGTTTTGTATCGGCAAATAAACTTAAAAATAAGGACAGTATGGAAATTTCGGTTGCGGGAAACGAGGAACGGATACTTCTGATTTCCCGCTATGACAACCTCGGCAAGGGCGCTTCCGGCGCCGCGGTCGAATGTATGAATTTAAGTCTCGGTACGGATAAAACCCGCGGACTTGAACTGTAAAGAACGGAGACAAATATGAAACTTATTTCCGGCGGCGTATGCGCCGCAAAGGGCTTTTTGGCAAACGGAATACATTGCGGTATTCGAAAAAACAAATCAAAACGCGATTTAAGCCTTATTTTTTCAGAAAAAAGAGCCGCCGCCGCCGCGGTTTATACCACCAACCTTGTAAAAGGCGCGCCGCTTATCGTTACAAAGCGGCATATTGCCGACGGCTATGCCCGCGCCGTAATCTGCAACAGCGGAAATGCCAATACCTGCAACGCGAACGGCATTGAAATAGCGGAGCAAACCTCGCTTTATCTGTCACAAGCGCTCGATATTTCCGCCGAGGACGTTGTAGTGGCGTCTACCGGCGTAATAGGTCTGCCGCTCGAAATAGAACCGATAAAAACGGGCATACCCTCACTTGTTTCGGGCTTGAGCCACGATAAAAGCGTTGAGGCGGCGGAGGGCATTATGACCACCGATACAAAGGTAAAGGAGATTGCCGTAAGCTTTGATATAGGCGGTAAGGAATGCAAAATAGGCGGTATCGCCAAGGGCTCGGGTATGATTCATCCGAATATGGCGACGATGCTGGTTTTTATAACCACCGACTGCGCGATAAGCCCCGAAATGCTTAAAAAGGCGTTGTCGTCCGATATAGAGACTACCTTTAATATGGTAAGCATCGACGGCGACACTTCCACAAACGATATGGTGACGGTGCTTGCAAACGGTATGGCGGGCAATGAGGAAATAATTTCCGAGGGCGAGGCCTTCGGCGAATTTATGAAAGCACTCAATACCGTTACCGTTCACCTTTGCAGGTGCATAGCCGCCGACGGCGAGGGCGCGACAAAGCTTATAGAATGCATCGTTACGGGCGCCGCCGATAAGAAAACGGCAAAAACCGTCGCAAAATCCGTAATTTGCTCCTCCCTTACAAAGGCGGCGATGTTCGGGGCGGACGCCAATTGGGGCAGGGTGCTTTGCGCGATAGGCTATTCGGGCGCGGACGTGGACGTTAACAAAATAAACGTAGCCTTTAAGTCGAAAAAGGGCGAAATTCCGGTATGCGTCAACGGTTCGGGAATAGAATTTTCCGAAGAAAAAGCAAAAGAAATACTGCTCGAGGACGAGATTGAAATAAAGGTAAATTTGCAAAGCGGCGAATATTCTTCCACCGCCTGGGGCTGTGATTTGACCTATGAATACGTAAAAATAAACGGCGATTACAGGACTTGATTTAAAGAGGACGGATTTTCACATGTATATTGACGATATTACAAACGCGCAAAGAGCCGAGGTATTGACCGCGGCACTGCCGTACATAAAAAAATATTACGGCAAGGTGATCGTGGTCAAATACGGCGGCAATGCCATGATAAACGAAAGCCTTAAACAGCAGGTCATGGAGGACATAGTGCTTTTGACCCTTATAGGCGTGAAGGTGGTTTTGGTTCATGGCGGCGGTCCGGAAATTACCGATATGCTTAACAAAATCGGTAAAGAATCCACCTTTGTGGACGGTCTGCGCGTAACCGACAAGGAAACCGCGGAAGTGGTACAAATGGTGCTTGCGGGCAAGATAAACAAAAGCCTCGTAAACCTTTTGGGGTTAAAGGGCGGCAAGGCTATGGGTATTTCCGGACTTGACGCTCACCTGATAGAGGCGGAAACCAAGGACGACCGCTTGGGCTTTGTCGGCAGAATTACCAAGGTAAACGTCGAGCCTATAGCAGACCTGCTCGAAAACGATTATATTCCCGTAGTATCCACCGTGGGATGTGACAAGAGCGGCAACGTTTACAATATAAACGCCGATTCCGCCGCGGCGTACATCGCGGGAGCTTTAAACGCCGAGAGGCTGATTTCGATGACCGATATTGCCGGTATTCTGCGCGATAAAAACGATCCGTCGTCACTTATTCCCTGCATTGATACCAAGCAGGCGGTCGAGCTGTTTAACGACGGTACGATTTCCGGCGGTATGATACCTAAGGTGGAATGCTGTCTCGAAGCGATTTCACGCGGGGTGAAAAAGGTTATTATAATGGACGGCAGGGTTCCGCACTCGCTTCTTATCGAAATTCTTACCGACGAGGGCGCCGGAACAATGGTTACCGAGGGTGATTTTAATGAACGTTAAGGAAAAGGACGGTTTATACATAGCAAATACATACGCCAGATTTCCGATATGCTTAAAATCGGGAAAGGGCTCGCTTGTAACCGACGAAGAGGGCAAGGAATACATAGATATGGCTACGGGTATTGCGGTAAACAGCTTCGGCTTTTGCGATAACGCATGGATCGACGCCGTAACGAAACAGCTGGGTACCTTACAGCATACCTCCAATCTCTACTATTCAAAGCCTTGCGCGGATTTGGCGGAGCTTATCTGTACCAAAACCGCAATGAAAAAGGTATTCTTTTCAAATTCGGGCGCCGAAGCCAACGAATGCGCCATCAAAACGGCAAGAAAATACGCGGCGGAAAAGAAGGGTTCGGATTATTACACGATAATCACCCTTAAAAACAGCTTTCACGGCAGAACCGTAACCACACTTGCCGCAACCGGACAGGAGGCTTTTCACAAGGACTTTTTGCCGCTTACCGACGGCTTTGTCTATGTCGAAGCCGATAATTGTGACGAGCTTATAAAAGCGGTGGAAAACAATAAGGTCGCCGCCGTCATGTTCGAAACGGTTCAAGGTGAGGGCGGGGTTTTGCCGCTCGACGAAAAATTTGTAAAAACCGTTTTCGAATTGGCGGAAAAGTACGACTTTTTAACCATAGCCGACGAGGTTCAGACCGGCAACGGCAGAACCGGTAAGCTTTACGGTTATATGAATTACGGCGTAAAGCCGGATATTTTTACCACGGCAAAGGGACTCGGCGGCGGACTGCCGCTCGGGGCTACCGTATTGGGCGAGAAAGCGGCGGACGTGCTCACGCCCGGCTCGCACGGCTCGACCTTCGGCGGCAATCCCGCTGTCTGCGCGGGCGCCATAAGCATTTTAAGCCGCATAACGGACGAGCTTTTAGCCGAGGTAAACGCAAAATCGGACTATATTTTTAAAAGCCTCTCTTCCGCAAAAGGGGTAAAATCGGTTACGGGAAAAGGACTTATGATAGGAATAGAAACCGAAAAGGACGCATCGGAAGTAATAGCGGAATGTCAAAAAAACGGCGTCCTTGTAATAAAGGCAAAATCAAAGGTTCGTCTGCTGCCGGCGCTTAATATTCCCGACGATTTGCTTAAAAAAGCGGTGGACGTAATAATAAAAGCCTGCGAATAACTTAAGCCGGCAATCGGTTTTGTTTGGTTTGAGCTTAAATAGGAGAATGAAAATGGATTTTAAGGGAAAAAGCTTTTTAAAACTTTTGGATTTTACCCCCGAAGAAATTACCTGTCTTATAGATTTGGCGGCGGAGCTTAAGGATAAAAAGAAAAAGGGGATACCTCACCGACTGTGCGAGGGCAAAAATATCGTGCTGATATTTGAAAAAACGAGCACGAGAACCCGCTGCAGCTTTGAAACCGCGGCGTATGACCTCGGAATGGGGGTAACCTACCTTGATCCGAAGGCGTCGCAAATAGGTAAAAAGGAAAGCATCGCCGATACCGCGCGGGTTTTGGGGCGCATTTACGACGGCATCGAATACCGCGGTTACGAGCAGAAAATTGTCGAGGATCTGGCAAAATATTCGGGTGTTCCGGTTTGGAACGGACTTACTAACGAATTTCATCCCACCCAGATTTTGGCGGATTTTTTAACCGTGCGCGAGCATTTCGGCAGGCTTAAGGGCATTAATTTGGTATATATGGGCGACGCCCGCTACAATATGGGAAATTCACTCATGGTCGGCTGTGCAAAATTAGGGCTTAATTTTACCGCCTGCGCGCCGAAAAAATATTTTCCCGATAAGGCGCTTATCGAGGAGTGCCGCAAAATAGCCGAAATAAGCGGGGCGAAGCTTGATTTTTGCGAGGATCCCATAAAGGCTTCAAAGGGAGCGGACGTTATTTACACCGACGTTTGGGTTTCCATGGGCGAGCCGGACGAGGTCTGGGAGGAGCGCATTAGGGATTTGTCGCCTTACAGGGTGGATAAAAAAATAATGGATAACGCCGGTAGTTCGGCGGTATTTATGCATTGCCTGCCGGCTTTTCACGATTTGAACACACAGGTCGGTAAAGAAATGGGAGACAAATTCGGAATAACCGCAATGGAGGTTACCGACGAGGTCTTCGAAAGCGAACGGTCGATAGTTTTCGACGAGGCGGAAAACCGCATGCATACCATAAAAGCGGTTATGGCGGCTACATTGTAAACCGCCCCCGACGGCAAATACTTTTTTAATAAAATCAAAGAACAAAAAATCCGAAGCTCACCTTGTCTGCGAGCTTCGGATTTTTTTAGGATAATCGGATGAAAATTTTGCGAAATTTTTATTTTACCGCTTCAAACGCTTCGTCAAGGGCGGCAATCAGATCCTTTACGTTTTCGGTACCTATCGAAAGGCGTATGGTATTCGGCTTGATGCCCTGATCGAGCAGCTCTTCCTCAGTGAGCTGGGAATGGGTGGTGCTTGCGGGATGTATAACCAGGGATTTCACGTCGGCAACGTTGGCAAGCAGAGAGAAAATCGCGAGATTATCGATGAATTTTTGCGCCGTTTCGGCGTCGCCCTTGATTTCAAAGGTAAAGATCGATCCCGCTCCGTTCGGGAAGTATTTTTTATACAGCTTGTGGCTCGGTTCGCTTTCAAGTGAGGGATGATGCACCGCTTCCACCTGCGGATGACCGTTCAAATAGTCGACGATTTTAAGCGCGTTTTCGACGTGACGCTCTACGCGAAGCGATAGGGTTTCGAGCCCCTGCAGGAACAAAAAGGCATGGAAAGGCGAGAGGGTAGAGCCGGTATCGCGAAGCAAAATCGCTCGGATATAAGTGACAAAGGCGGCGGCGCCTACCGCTTCGGCAAAGGAAATGCCGTGATAGCTGGGATTAGCCTCCGAAATCCACGGATATTTGCCCGAAGCCTTCCAATCGAAATTACCGCTGTCTATAATCACACCGCCTATTGCGGTTCCATGACCGCCGATAAACTTGGTTGCGGAGTGTATGACGATATCCGCGCCGTATTCTATGGGGCGAATGAGATAGGGAGTTGCGAAGGTGGAGTCGATAACAAGCGGGATGCCATGCTTGTGAGCGACGGCGGCAACCGCTTCGATGTCGATGATATTCGAGTTCGGATTGCCGAGCGTTTCAATGAAAACAGCTTTGGTGTTTTCTTTTATAGCCGCTTCAAAGGCGCCTTCCTCATCCGGATCGACAAAGGTCGTGGTGATTCCCGATGACAAAGGCAGTGTATGCGCCAGCAAATTATAGGTGCCGCCGTAAATCGTTTTGGAGGCGACGATATGTTCGCCGCTTCTTGCCAGCGCGCCTATGGTGTAGTTGATAGCCGCCGCGCCCGAAGCGGTCGCCAGCGCCGCAACGCCGCCCTCGAGCGACGCGATACGCTGTTCGAAAATATCCTGCGTCGGGTTAGTCAGTCTGCCGTAGATGTTGCCGGCGTCCTTGAGACCGAAGCGGTCCGCCGCGTGCTGTGAATTGTGAAATACAAACGAAGTCGACGCGTAAATCGGCACCGCTCTTGCGTCGGTGGCGGGATCCGCCTGCTCCTGTCCGATATGTAACTGTTTGGTTTCAAAGCTCCAATTTTTTGAATCATGAATATTAGCCATTGTATTATCCTCCTGCGCTTACAGCGCTATAATTTTTTTGATTTCGGTTTAAATTCATTTGTTTTTTGCTTACAAGCCTATTATAATCGGGTTAAGGCTTTGTGTCAAATACGATAAACCAATGCCCGGATATAGGTTGAACCTATATCATTCAATTTGCAAATACTTTTTTATTTCCTCAATATATTTTTGCCCCGTATTGCTTAATAAACTGTTTTTTCTTGTGATATATCCTATTTCCATTATGCTGTTTTCGGCTGTCGACTCCGCCTCAAAGGGCACGGCAAGATAATCGTCGCCGTTTAATTCCTCGCAGATAATGCCGGAGCAAAGTGTATACCCGTTAAGGCCGATCATCAAATTCAACATGGTTGCCCGATCGTTTGCCTTGATCGTGCGGACGTATTCGTTTGTGCTTAATATTTCCTCCGCAAAATAAAACGAGCCGGTATCACCCTGCTCAAAGGAAAGGCAGGGGTAGTCCGCAAGCTCCTCAAACCGAATGGATTTGTTTTTGGCAAGAGGATGACCCGACCACAGATAAACGTAAGCGCCGCAGTTTATCAAATGATGAAACTCGAGCCCGGCGGTACGCAGGAGCTTATTTATCGCGGCACGGTTAAAATCGCTTAAATACAAAATGCCGATCTCGCTTTTCATACTTGCAACGTCGCTTATAACGTCCTTCGTTTTGGTTTCGCGAACGGCAAACTCGTAGTAAGAGGTATCAAACGCCTTTACCAGCTCCACAAAGGCCTTTACCGCGAAGGAATAATGCTGTGTGGAGACGCCGAATTTCTTTTTTAAATTTTTGGGATTTTCATATTTTTCAATAAGATTCTCGTACTGCGCGTAGACTTGCTTTGCATATTGCAAAAACTCCGAGCCGTCGGCTGTAAGGGTAACCCCTCTTCCGCTCCGGTTAAACACGGTAATTCCGAGCCCTTTTTCAAGCTCCTTCATAGATTCCGTAAGCGAGGGCTGTGAAATATACAGAATTTCGGCGGCTTTGTTTAACGAGCCGCTTTCGGCAATCGTGATGGCGTAATGTAATTGCTGAAGCGTCATAATAACATCCCTTTTCATATCTTACTTTACTTATAGGTTTTATATATAATAACATATAACCGCTCCGAAGTCAATAAAAAGGCTGTCGCTTTCGGCGGAAATTTTCCGTTGTTTTAAAGCCGGCTATAAAAATTGTAATTTAAAAAAGTCTTCTTTTTTCTTTGACTCTATTGACAAGCGGAAAAAAAGCGCGTATAATACTTATAAAGCTTATAGGTTTTATATATTTATATATTTTTCAGAAATTCAAACCGGAGGAATGTTTATGCAGATTTATTTGGATAATGCGGCTACGACCAAAATGAGTAAAACGGCTATAGAGGCAATGCTGCCTTATATGGACGGTATTTACGCAAATCCGTCAAGTCTTCATCTTTTGGGGCAGCAGGCAAATGAAGCGCTCTTTCACGCCCGTGAGAAAATTGCCGGACTGCTCGGGTGTGACGCGGGCGAAATCACCTTTACGTCGGGAGGGAGCGAGGCGGATAATCAGGCGATCGTTTCGGCGGCGCGTATCGGGGAAAAGCAAAACAAAAAGCATATTATTTCCACCGCATTCGAGCATCACGCCGTTTTGCATACGCTTGAGAGGCTTGAACGCGAGGGCTTTGAGGTTACCCTGCTCGACGTAAATGAAAACGGCGTAATTCATCCTCGGCAGGTAGCGGAGGCCATTCGTCCGGATACCTGTCTTGTCACGGTCATGTATGCGAATAATGAAATAGGCACGGTGGAGCCCATAGCCGAAATAGGGCAAATCTGCCGCGAAAAGGGTGTGTTGTTCCATACGGACGCCGTGCAGGCGGCAGGGCATTTGAAAATTGACGTGAAGGAGCAAAATATTGATATGCTCTCCTTATCCGCTCACAAATTTCACGGTCCGAAGGGCGTCGGCGCACTGTATGCGCGCAAGGGGATTCGGCTTACGAGCCTGATGGAGGGCGGCGCTCAGGAAAGGGGCAAGCGCGCAGGCACCGAAAATATTCCCGGGATTATCGGTTTGGCGGCGGCGTTTGAGGAAGCTTGCGAAAATATCGACCGAAACGCCGAAAAAACGACATATTTGCGGGATATGCTGATCGCGGGGATTTCCGAAATTCCGCACTCGATTTTAAACGGAGACGCGAAAAAGCGCCTTCCCGGCAACGTTAATTTTTGTTTTGAGGGAATAGAGGGAGAGTCTTTGCTTTTGTGTCTGAGCGACAAGGGGGTATACGGCTCTTCGGGTTCGGCGTGTACCTCCGGTTCTCTTGATCCGAGCCACGTATTGCTTGCCATAGGCAGAACGCATGATATAGCGCACGGCTCGCTTCGACTGACCTTATCGGAAGAAAATACCGAGGAAGAAATTAAGTATACCATAGCCGCCGTAAAGGAAATCGTGGCGTATCTGCGCGGTTTTTCGCCGGTTTGGCGGGATTGCGTAAGCGGCAAAAAAGATTTTATAATTAAGTGAGGGTGTTATTATGGCTTTATACAGTGAAAAAGTAATGGATCATTTCCGTAATCCGCGAAACGTGGGGGTTATAGAGAATGCCGACGGTATCGGTGAAGTAGGCAACGCCAAATGCGGCGATATTATGAAAATCTACCTTAAAATAGATAACGATATAATTACCGACGTAAAGTTTGAAACCTTCGGCTGCGGCAGTGCGATCGCGTCAAGCTCTATGGCTACAGAGCTTATAAAGGGTAAGCCGGTTTGCGAGGCGCTTGCCCTTACAAACAAGGCGGTTGCGGAAGCGCTTGACGGACTTCCGGCGCACAAGCTTCACTGTTCGGTACTTGCGGAGGAAGCGATAAAAGCCGCGCTTAAGGACTATTACGATAAAAACAATATAGCCTACGACGCCGCTATTTTTCCCGACTGTGCCTCTTGCGGACATTGCTCGTCGGAAAACGACGGCTGAAAAAGCTTTTGACGGATAAAATTGAGGTGATCGGATGCGCAAAAAGGCGATTATTGCCATGAGCGGCGGTGTGGATTCGAGCGTTGCGGCGTATCTTACGAAGGAACGCGGCTTCGAATGTATAGGAGCTACTATGAAGCTTTATGACAATGAGGATATCGGACTGCCTCGCGGGCATACCTGCTGTTCGCTTGACGACTTCGAGGACGCAAAAAGCATAGCTTACAGGATAGGCATTCCGCATTACGTTTTTAATTTTTCCGACCTCTTTTGCGAAAAGGTGATTGCCGAATTTGTCTCCGCCTACCTTAACGGCGCGACGCCAAATCCATGCATAGACTGTAACCGTTTTTTGAAATTCGATAAGCTACTTATGAGGGCAAAGGAGCTTAACTGCGACTACGTGGTAACCGGGCATTACGCCCGTATTGAAAAGGACGAAACGACCGGAAGATACCTGCTTAAAAAGGCGGCGGACTCTACAAAGGATCAAAGCTACGTTTTGTATTCTATGACTCAAGAACAGCTCTCGCACACCCTTTTTCCGCTCGGCGGCTACCGCAAAACGCAGGTGCGCGAAATCGCCGAACGTTTGGGCTTTTGTACGGCGAAAAAACATGACAGTCAGGATATCTGCTTTGTTCCGAACGGGCGATATGCCGAATTTATAGAAAAGTATACCGGTAAATCTTCGTCAAAGGGAGATTTTCTGGACGCCGACGGTAACCTTTTGGGGCGCCACGGCGGCATTATCCGATATACGATAGGTCAGCGAAAGGGCTTGGGTATTTCGGCGAAGAAGCCTTTATACGTTACAAAAATCGACCCCGCCGCCAACACCGTAACCCTTGGAAGGGAAGAAATGCTTTATTCAAAACGATTTACCGCCTCCGATCTTAACTTTATTTCCGTCGCCGCGAAAGAAGCGGACTTTCCGATGCGCATTAAGGCGAAGATACGCTACCGCGGGCCCGAACAGCCGGCGACTCTTACACGGATCGATACGGATTTGGCAGAAATCGCCTTTGACGAACCGCAAAGAGCCGTCACAAAAGGACAGGCGGTTGTTTTCTATGACGGCGACGTTGTAGTAGGCGGGGGAACCATACGATAACAGAAAAGCTGAGCGCCGGCGCAAACGCCGACGCTTTTTTATTTTGCTTATTAAGTCTTCTGATTTTTTACCTTGCTTTTAAGTTCGATTAAGGAAAGGGCGCTATAATCTTGATAAACGGTCGCGGAAAAGGAGGCGAATAAGTTGACGCTTGACGAGTTTTACGGACCGGCGCTTTATCGCATGCGGCGGGCGGAGCAAATTTTGCGTTCGGTAGCACAGCGATATGCGGAGATTTCGGCACATGATGAGGATGTTCGGTCGGTTATTTATATTCGTTCTCGCATCAAATCTCCCGACAGCGCAAAAAAGAAACTGCATCGCTTATCCTTACCCGAAACGGGAGAGACTGCCATGCGGGAAATCTACGATACGGTAGGGATTCGCATCGTATGCGCTTTTGCCGATGATATTTATACGGCGGTCGATTGGCTGAAAGAACAGTCGGAGCTTGTCGTCATCCGACAAAAAGACTATTGTGCTTACCCCAAGCCCAACGGGTACCGAAGCTATCATATTCGTGCTTTGGTATCGGTTCCGGATGAAGAACCGGTGCGGTCGGAAATTCAGCTTCGCACCATTGCCGAGGATTTCTGGGCAACGTTGGAACATCAGATGAAATATAAGAAAAATCTCCCTCACGAAGAAATGATCCGAAATGAGCTGAAACGTTGCGCGGATGAAATCGCCTCGGTGGATCTGTCGATGCAGACTCTGCGCGATATTATTTTAAAATCATCACAATCGACGTTTCGGTTATAAAAGAAAGGAAGAACCTCCCATGTATATTATCAAAAACGCGCTCAAATGTATCGGGCGCTCAAAAGGAAGAAATATCTTGATTGGCATCATCGCATTGGTGATCGCCGTTTCCGCCTGCATCGGGCTTTCGATAAGACAGGCGGCGGAAAGCGCTAAAAGCAGTACGCTTGAAGGCATGTCGGTTACCGCAAGCATTTCCTTTGACCGGCAAGCCATGATGCGGGAAATGCGTCAGTCCTCCGACAGCTCCGCGTCCGGCGGAACGCAAGACGGCGCGTTTGACCGAGAACAGTTTAAAGATCTTATGAACGGCGGTACGGCGCTTACCTTGGACGAATATCAAACCTACGCTGAGGCTGAGTCGGTGGAGGATTTTTATTACACCTTGACCGCCTATTTTGACGGTTCCGATAATCTGGAAGCGGTCAGCAGTGAAGCGGATACCGAGACCGAAACCGAATCGTCTTCCGGAACGCCGGGCGGCGGGATGAATTTCGGACGCGGAAAAGGCGATCGCATGGGCAACATGTCAACCGGAGATTTTACGGTAATCGGTTATAGCGGCGACAATGCCATGACCGCCTTTCAGTCGGGAACGACCTCAATCAGCGACGGCGCGGTTTTCTCGGAGGGAACAGAGGAGCGGCTGTGCCTTATCTCGGAGGAGCTTGCCGCCTATAACGAGCTTACGGTGGGCGATAAGATCACGCTTACCAATCCGGACAGCGAAGCGGAAACCTATGAGCTTACCGTTTCGGGTATTTACAAGAACAACGAAGCCAACGATCTGTCGGTATCCATGTTCGGCGTCGGGCAGGATCCCGCCAACCGAATTTATCTGAGCGCCGCCGCTTTGCAGGGGATTTTGGACGCGTCCGCATCTGTATCCGAGAAGGTGACAGATGAAACCACCGGACGGGAAACGGAAACGGCGGTAGGCAGTTCTTTGTCCGCGACTTATGTGTTTGCCGACGCCGACGCCTACCATCGTTTTGAAGATGAAGTCCGCACGCTGGGGCTTGACGATTCTTATACCGTTTCCTCTGCCGATCTGACGGCGTTTGAAAACAGTTTAACCCCGTTGAATACGCTCAGCAAGACAGCGGGTTGGTTCCTGCTGGTCATTCTCTTGATTGGCGCGGTGATTTTAGTAGTGCTCAACATCTTCAATATCCGCGAACGTAAATACGAAATCGGCGTTTTGACCGCCATGGGTATGAAAAAAGGCAAGGTCGCACTGCAATTCCTGACCGAAATTCTGGTCGTGACAATGGCGGCTATCCTGATCGGCGCAGGGGTAGGTGCTGTAAGCGCAGTTCCGGTCACCAACGCGCTGCTTGCGAATCAGGTAGAGAGTCAGCAATCGTCACTGCAGCAGATGGAAAACAGCTTCGGGCGCGGCGGCAATTTCAAGGGCGGTATGCAGACCGCCGCACCGAACGCTCCGAATGACCTGCCCGACGACCTTCCGAACGGCGGTGGGCGCGGTGGAGTTACAAGGCTCGGACAGAATGTTTCAAATTACATTACCGAAGTCAATTCAGCTATGAATTTCACGGTGCTTTTACAGCTGCTCGGAATCGGGCTTTTGTTGACGATTGCCGCCGGGGCGGTATCCGTACTGTTCGTGATGCGGTACGATCCGCTTAAGATTCTCGCAAACCGCGACTGAGAAAGGAGAAAAACATGGAAATTTTAACATTGCAGGATATCTGCTTTTCTTACGGGAAGGTGCCGGTCTTAAAGGACGTAAATTATCGGTTTGAAACCGGAAAAATGTACTGTATCATCGGGAGGTCGGGAGCCGGAAAGACTACGTTGCTCTCCCTGCTCTCCGGGCTTGCCGCACCGAACAGCGGCAGTATTTTATACGACGGTAAGGATATAGCGAAGCAGGACAAATACGCCTTTCGCAGTAAATACATCGGCGTGATTTTCCAGAACTTTAATCTCATTACCAAATTTACGGCGCTTGAAAACGTGATGCTGTCTATGGACATCGCAGGCGTTAAGGGGAAGGGTAAACGACAAAAGGCGATGGAGCTGCTTTCCGGCGTCGGCTTGGATGAGGACGAGGCCAACCGGCGGGTGCTCAAGCTCTCAGGCGGACAACAACAGCGAGTTGCCATCGCACGGGCGCTGTCCTACGATCCGCAGATTATTCTGGCAGATGAACCGACAGGAAACCTTGACGGGGAAACACAGAAAGAGATCATGAATATTTTTCGAAAGCTTACTGAACAAGAAAAATGCGTGATTTTAGTCAGCCATTCACCGGAGGTTGCCGCAGTATGCGATGAAAAATACGAGCTGCAAAAGTTGTCCGGAAAGAACAATTCGAAAGAAAAAGCGATCAGCTGAACCCGATTGCCGATTTCAAATTCCACATAGATCCGCAAACAGAAACAAACGCCCATTATCATGCTGTCGGCACTTGGCGCCGAATATGACAAGCTGATGGGCTTTGAATTGGGTATCGACGATTATGTGGTAAAGCCGTTTTCCCCGCGGGAACTGATGGCGCGGGTCAAGGCGGTACTTGCACGGCAACCCGCCGGTAAAACAAAAGATGAAATCGTAATACAGGGGCTTCGTATCAATATGCTCTCCCATGAGGTCTTTGTAGACGGCGTAAAGACGGAGTTGACCGCGAAGGAGTATGAACTGCTCTCCTATCTCATACAGAACAAAGGCATCGCCCTGACGCGGGAAAACATATTGAACAACGTGTGGGGCTACGACTATTACGGTGACGACCGCACGGTGGATTGGCAGATAAAGCTCCTTCGCGGCAAGCTGGGGCAGTATCGAAAATGTATCATAACTTTGCGGGGAACGGGGTATCGGTTTGATGAGAAAGCGTAAATCCTTCGGCGTCAAGCTGTGGCTGTGGTTTCTTTTATTTTCCGCCGTCATTTTTCTGGCGCTTTGGCTGCTGCAGACGGTTTTTTTAGAGAGCTTCTATAACGATATGGCGATTAGAAACGTAAAAAAAGCGGTAGACGAAATGACCGCCCACGCTTCCGATTCGGATTTCTATGAGGTAATCGGCAAAGTTGCCGTAAAAAATTCGCTTTTAGTATTCGTGACGGACAAAGACGGCAATGTACTTTACAGCGCCGACGAATATCGGCGACTTTACGGAGAATCGGAACAGTCCGAGAGCGTAACCGAAAATCCGTATTATGCGGACGACGTTATGAATTGGGAAAAGGGGGCGCTCCGCAATCTGCCGTACAGATATCGAACGCTTGTAAACGAGCTGAACGAAGCCGGAACCGACAGTGTCGGCTTTGTGACCGAGGACGAGACAGCCTACGTGACGGGCGTCCGATTGGTAGACGGAATGATGCTGTCGGTAAGCCTTCCCCTCGGTACGGTAGGCGGCACAGTCGGAATTTTGCGGGTTCAGCTTGTGTGGGTATCGGTTTTATCGCTGGCGCTGGGCTTTGTCCTCGCGTGGATCATCTCCAAACGCTTCGGGAAGCCGGTCGCGCAGATTGCGGCTTCCGCCAAACAGATTGCCGAAGGCAACTTTCATCCGGAGCTTCCGAAGGGATTTTGCGCGGAGCTGGACGAGCTTTCAGATACGTTGGGAGAAACGGCGTCGCGTTTGGAAAAGGCGCAAAATGCCCGGCGGGAATTTCTTGCCAACGTCTCTCACGATCTGCGAACGCCGCTTACCATGATCAAGGGCTATGCGGAAATGGTCAAAGAAATTTCGTGGAGCGACGAGGAAAAGCGAGAGAAAGATTTGGATATTATAATGCGGGAGGCGGACAGGCTCACGGCGCTGGTTAATGAGATTTTGGAATTTTCCGCTATGCAGGCAGACGGTTCGGTGAAAGAATACGAAAAAATCGACCTCAGCTGTGCGGTCTGCGAAGTAATCGAACAATTCGCGCCATTCTGCGAGCAAAACGGCTATGTTATTGAAAACAAGATCACAGACGGCATTACGGCAAGAGCAGACGATGCGCAGATCAAGCGGGTTATCTATAATTTCATTGACAATGCCGTTAACCACACAGACGAGAGCAAAAAAATCGAGGTGTCGCTGACTTTATCCTACGGTCGTGCCCGGTTTGCGGTGACCGACTACGGCAAAGGAATTGCAGATGAGGATCTACCCTATATCTGGGATCGCTACTACACCTCCCGCAACCGAAAAAACAAGACGGTAGTCTCCGGGCTTGGGCTGTCTGTTGCAAAGGAAATTTTAATTGCGCATAAAGCAAAATTCGGCGTTGACAACAGGAATCATTGTACCTTCTGGTTTGAACTTTAAATCCGATCCGAATTACCCGTAAAAATATTGGTTTTGATTGCATTGCTATCTAATATCCGTCCACTCTGCTTTGCGGGCGGGTATTTTTTACAAAAAAATATAAAAAACTATTGACAATTATGCTTTAACTGTATATAATGCAAATATACAGTATTTACGGAGGCGGGCTTGTGTATATTTTAATCGATAACCGGACCGGAGCGCCGATTTACGATCAGATATATTCGCAAATAAAGGATCAGATTATAAGCGGCGCGTTAAAGGAGGACGAAATGCTGCCCTCCATTCGCGGTCTTGCAAAGGATTTGCGTATCAGCTTTATAACTACCAAGCGGGCTTACGAGGAGCTCGAAAAGGACGGATTTTTATATACGGTGCCGGGAAAGGGATGCTTTGTGGCGCCGAAAAACTTAGAGCTGTTAAGAGAGGAAAACCTTAAAAAGATCGAGGAGCATATCGACAGCATAGTAAAGCTTGCCGCCGCCTGTAATCTTGAAACAAAGGATATTATAGAGATGGTAAAATTCGGTATGGAGGAATCGCAATGAACGCAATTGAAATCAAAGGATTGACAAAATCCTATTCCGGCTTTAAGCTTGACAATCTGAATTTGATTTTGCCGGAAGGCTGTATTATGGGGCTTGTCGGGCAAAACGGCGCCGGAAAAAGCACCGTAATAAAGCTTATTTTGGATATGATACGCAAGGACGGCGGGAGCATATGCATATTCGGCAGGGATAATACCGACAATACCGCTTTAAAGGAAGAAATCGGGGTTGTACTCGATAGTATTGGTATTCCCGAATGTCTTACGGCATACGAAGTGGGGCAGGTTATGCGCCGCACCTTTAAAAATTGGGATCGGCATAAATATTCTTTCCTTTTGCAAAAGCTGTCGCTGCCGTCAAAAAAGCCTTTTAAGGAATTTTCAAAAGGTATGAAAATGAAATTGGGCATTGCGGTGGCGCTCTCGCACAACGCGCGGCTTTTGGTGCTTGACGAGCCGACTTCGGGGCTTGATCCCGTGGTGAGAGACGAGGTCGTGGAAATGCTTATGGATTTTACGAGAGACGAAAAAAACGCCGTTTTGATATCCTCGCATATTGTAAGCGATCTCGAAAAATTATGCGATTACGTCGCCTTTCTGCACAAAGGGAAATTACTGCTTTGCGAGGAAAAGGATAGACTGCTTGAGGAATACGGGCTTGTTAACTGTACCGAAGAAGAGCTGATTTGCTTTCCTCGAAAGGCCGTTATGTATAAAAAGCAAAGTCCTTACGGAACGCAGGCACTTGTTAAGCGAGACGACATGCCATGCGGCGTTAAGGTGAGCCCCGTCGGCATAGAAGAACTGTTTGTATTTATGGTAAAGGAGGCGAAGTAAATGAAAGGCTTGCTTTTAAAGGAATGGTATCTTATAAAAAGGTATTGCAGAGTTTATTTAATTATTACGGCTTTATTTCTCGCGCTGTCCGCATTTTACGACGGCAATTCGTTTATTTTGTTTTATCCCTCTCTTTTGTGCGGGATGATACCCGTTAATCTGCAAAGCTTTGACGAGCGAAGCGGCTGGAGCAAATACAGCGGCGCCCTGCCTTATACAAAATCACAATTGGTTTCCGTAAAATATCTCACGGGCTTGCTTGCTGTGATTGCAATTATGTCGGCGACAGTCGTTATACAAACGATTAAAGCGATTTCCGTCGGCGAATTTAGCTTGCATCGGCTGTTTGTTACGATATTTGTGATGAGTATTCTCGAGTTCTTTTTCTCTTCGTTGTGTTTACCCCTCGTTTTCAAATTCGGCACCGAAAAGGGAAGAATAGTTTATATTGTTATGGTCGGAATATTTTGCGGCGTCCTTGCGTCTATATCCGGCGGGTTTGCAAAAATTCCCGTTTTAAAAATTAATACAAATATGCTTTTAATATGCATACTTTTGGCGGGCTGCGCACTTTATGCCGCTTCCTGGACACTCTCAATTGCATTATACAAAAAACGCGAGATATAACAAGTCAAAACCTTATGAAAGAATTTTTGATTTTTTTGTAAGGTTTTGCTTTTTTCCCGGTCTTATAGATGAAAGGGGGCGATGTAGTGACCGAGTTCGAGGAAATATACCGAACCTATTTCGGCGACGTCTACCGCTATATACGCAGGCTGTCGGGCAGTGAAAGCATAGCCGATGAAGTTACAAGCGATACGTTTTTTAAAGCGATGCGTGCTATAGGCGGATTTAAGGGGAATTGCGATATCAGAGTATGGCTTTGCCAAATAGCCAAGAATTGCTATTATACCTACCTCAAAAAATCCGCCAAAACCGATACTTTAGAGGACGACGAGCTTTTAAAATTGCCCTGCTTTGATCCGACGGCGGAGGAACAAATCATAAATCGGGATGAAGCCGAAAAAATACGACGGGTTTTGCATACCTTGCCCGAAACTTATAAGGAAGTCTTTATGTGGCGTGTGTTTGCGGAGCTTAATTTCGCTCAAATCGGTCAATTGTTCGGAAAATCCGATAATTGGGCTTGCGTTACCTACCACCGCGCCAAGGAAATGATAAAAACGAGATTGGGAGATGGAACCGATGAAAAATGAATGTAATATTGTGCGTGACCTTTTGCCGCTGTATGCGGAAAATATGGTAAGCGACGACACGGCGGCTTTTGTCGAGGAACATTTTAAAGAATGTGACGCCTGTAAAAAGGAATACGAAAAAATCAAGGAACCGAGGTCTGTACAAAGAAACGGTGAAGCGGCATCCTTGCAAAAGCTCGGTCGTAAGCTTAAAATCATACGAATCAGGACGGTAGTCTTTACCGCCGTATTCGTTACGGTTTTGCTCGTTTCCGCCTTTGCCGCAGTGAGCGCGCCTATATACAGCCCGTATTCGGAAGGGCTTGTAACCGTAGAAAAATCGAGCGACAGCAAACTTACGCTTATCTTTGACGGCAACGTAACCGACTTTGACTGTGACCTGCATGACGATCCCGAGTACGGCGACGCTCGCGTTTGCGATATTGAAGCATGGACGACGCTTTGGGATAAATGGTTTTCAAAAGGCGGGGAAAAGCTCTCGACCGCTATCGAGTGTGAAAATAAACCGCTTTACCTATTTTACGTTC
Source organism: uncultured Clostridia bacterium (assembly GCA_947623175.1). Taxonomy (GTDB): domain Bacteria; phylum Bacillota; class Clostridia; order Oscillospirales; family Acutalibacteraceae; genus UBA737. Next base: position 34,652 of record CANQGK010000013.1, read on the forward strand.
CGAACGACGGCGGCGAAAATATCTGCCTTGCAAAATATGATCCGAAAGCCGAAAATCAAATCGAACCGGACGGCGAAACGAAGGGCGTAATCACTCTGCCGCGATTGGTGCTCGGATATTACCTTATCCTTGCTTTTGCGGCGTTGATCCTTACGGTGATCGTATGGCTTTCCGTGAGAAAAAGGCAAAACATACGCCTGTGGACGGAGCGCGTCGCTCTTTATCCCGTCGCGTATATTATAAGCTATTTTATCATATCCGGTATAAATCCGACGAGCTATTCAATAAACCGCGACTTTTCGCTTGCCGTCTTTTTGTCTCTCTTGATTTACGGCGGACTGCTGTTGGCTCACAATATTTGGTATTTGAAAAAGGATATTAAAGCGATAAACCGCGGTAAGAAATTTTAGTATAAAAAAGGAAAATTCACCCGAAATACGGTAATCTGTCAAATTGCCCTCAAGACAAAACACCGTATCGGGTGAATTTTCCGTAACAAATATAACATTAAAAGCGGTATTTTGTCAATAAGCGGTTAGTCAATGCAATCAGATTACGCATTGTAATCTGATTGCATTGACTAAATATTAAAAAAAATACTTGATTTAATTGAACGGTTGTAGTATAATACTTAAGCAACTTAATACGCCGGTGTGTCGGAATTGGCAGACGAGACAGACTCAAAATCTGTTATCCGCAAGGGTGTGTGGGTTCGAGTCCCACCACCGGCACCAGAAAAAGCCGATTGTAGCAGCAATCGGCTTTTTCTTGTTGTGAACGATTTGGATTATGGTTTATTTTTGCATATTCGGGTTGTCGGTTCTGTCAAGCAAATAATCAACGCTTACGTCGTAAAAATCGGCGAGCTTGATCAAAACCTCCACAGTCAGCGAAATTACCCCCCCGTTTCGTATTGCGAATATGTGTTTTGCGATACGTTTAAATATTTTGAATTTCACCGACCGCCGCAAAGCTTGACACGAACGGTGTTTTGATAGTATCATATAAATGCGCATATTAAAGCGCTTTCATATTGATTTTTACGGCTTTGCTTTGAAATGCCTGTAACGGCGGGCGCGAGATATTTATTTATGCGAGGGAAAGGTATGTTGAATATTAAATCGGACGAAAAAGGGTACAAAGCGTTTATCGATTTTGCGGGCGAAACCTGTGACTATATAAGCTTGGTTTTTGAAAAAAGCGAAACGGATAATTCCCGCTACGTTTTTCAAGACGAATATTTTTTGCTCCGCGACAGCCTTATTAAAAAGGAAAATTTGCATATTCATCCCGACACGGGAAGCTGTTTTGACAACGCCGATATTTTATATTTTAATGCGGACGCGTCCGTTATTTCGTTTTTGAAGCACGCGAGCGGTATATCCGATTGGAACGGTGAACTCTTCCCCGAAGAGCTCTGCTTTTACCGCGGCAATAAAGCGTGGTTCACCTTTGCCTCCCACGAAAATTTATTGCGAATATACGACGAAACGGATGAAGATTTAAAATTTTTAAAGTCGAATAAAATTGAGTTTTCATATGAGTAAAGCTTGGCATTTGTATATAAAATGCAACAAATCCGAGGAGGGTAAAATGAAAAACAGAAAATCCATGTCGATTTCAAAAAGCGATAAACGGCTGTTGACGGCAGCTGCGGTAATGGTATGTATATTATTATTGTTGATTTTTTCACCCGTGAAAGGCAACAGAAAGAAAAGCGAGCAGTTTAAAAACTATAAGCCTTATTTCGAAGAATTTAACGCTTTTATGGAAGATTATTATTCGAATCGAAATGAAGAAGAAGCGGCGATATATCTTTCGAAAAATGAGTCAAATATAATTACACATTATTCCGATGCCAACTCACCGGATATTGAGTTTGATGAAGAAAATTATATAGCCATAAATAAAATTAAAAATGCATTTCGTTATGATTTTTCCGTTGTCTCGGTTTCTCGGGATAGAATTTCTTACGGCGGAGAGGGTTACGAACGTTACGTTTATTTAAAAAAAGGCCTTTATCCGAAGTATTTTATCGATCCGAACGAAAAGGTGAATTTTTTCTGCTATGCCTTGGGTGACGGATGGTTTTATTTGGAATTAAACGTCAGGTAAATTCTATGCTGCGATTTTGGAGAATACGGAGGAGAGAATACAAGGGAGATTATTATGAAAAAATATTTAATATGCCAACGGATAAGCTTACCGATATTTTCATTAATGATAAATATAATTGTTTATTTGATAATTTTATTGACTTGATATGAAAACTAAAACTAAAATTGCTTTTATCGTAACAGCCTTGGCGGTAGTGGTTATTTTGTCGGTTTTACCTTGGGTGATAACGGCGGTATCTGCCCTTTTTTCAAAAAAGCCGCCCGAACCCAAAAATAAATATGGCGAATTTCCGTTTAAGCTTGTATACGAATCGGGCGATAAAACAATAACTTTGGAGGATTCCCTTGTTATTGAATACTTGGGAACAGGCTATAATGAAGGCATCGGAAAATACAATAAGTGGAACACTTATTATAAAAGCGATAACAAATGAAGAACTTTACGAAAATTATAATATTCGCATTATCGAAAAGACGGTATCCTTGCCGCTATCGTAATATACCTTTATATAACTTGAAAATTGTGATGAAAAATGTTATATTAAAGAAGCCGAGAAGAAGCTGACGATTTATAAAATAAAATTTTCAAAAGGGGGGTATTTTGCAGTGTTATTGTTTTATTTGAGCTTGTTGGAAACCGAGGAAGAGCAATCAAAATTCGAAAAATTGTATTATCGGTATAATGCCTTGATGAAATATATCGCTTTTGAAATTTTAAGGGACGACGGCATGGCGGAGGACGCGGTTCACGACGCTTTTGTAAAATTATCTCGGCATTTGGACACCATCGACGACGTCGCGGACAGCAAAACGGCGGGGTTTATAATCATATTGATAAAATACATCTCTTTGGACAAGCTTAAAAAACGAAAGCGCTGCACGATTTGCGATTTGGACGAAGTCGCCGATGATAGAAACGTAGAGGAAATCGTGTTGGGCAATATTTCGGCGCAGGAGATTTTGGAAAAAATAGCGTCGCTGCCGGATATACATAGAGACATCCTGATGTTAAAGGTTTATTACGAATATCCCGACAAAAAGATAGCGGATATACTCGGGATATCCCACCGGGCAGCAAGGAAAAGATTACAAAGGGCGAGAAGCGCGCTCGCGAAATTATTGGAAATGGATGGTGAGTATTGATGTTTATATCCGAGGAATGCGATAATAAATTAAAATCGGCGTTTGAATTATACAATCAACGGCTGATCGAAAGCCTGCCGTCTTCCGAAGAGCTTTTAAAAATTTCCTTTTCCGAAGCGTTTGAGCGAAGGATGGAAAAATTGCTTTCATTGCAAAAGAAATCGTATTACCGGTTAATTAACACCGTAGGCAAGAAGGTCGCGGTTATCATAGTGGCGGTAATAATCGGTCTTACCGCCACCACCTTCAGTGTAAAAGCATTAAGAGAAGCCGTTTTGGAATTTATTACGGAAACTCATAAAAAATATACAAAGGTTTCCACCAACATTGTACAGCAGCCGCAAAACGGTTTTGAAAAAACGGCGCCGCAATACATTCCGGAAGGATACGTACTTAAATACGAGGAAAATTACGGCACTACATATCAAATTACATATATGGACGACGAAAAAAATACCATAGATTACGATCAAAGCGTTACCTTTGGCGCAACTCTTCATGTCAACACAGAAGGCGTCGATTATGAAATAATAAAAATAAATTCGCTTGAAGGAATAGCATACGTGAAAAATGGATTCAGCTGCATAGTATTTGCCGATGAAACTTATTTCTACTCATTGTTGGGTAAAGTACCTATGGAGGAACTTATTAAAATGGCGGAATCAATTGAAATTAATTAAAATTTTTAAAATTTTTAAATTTTTTTAAAAAAATATGTCACAAAACTCCCCCCTTAATCGTTTGTATTAATAGAGAGGTAAATAATCTCTGTAAAATACTGCGGGAAAGGGGGGAGTTTTATGTTGAAGAAGTTTTGCATCGCACTTATGAGTGTGATACTTATGTGCTGCAGTATGAATCTGTTGGTAAATGCCGAAAGTTACGCGGCTGTTGAAGATTACGCTATCGACTCTTCCGTAGTCGGAAACGAAATTCAACCGTGTTACAATTATGCCAATACCGTTAATGCCATTCTTAATAATTCAAACGGGAAGGCTGAATGCAAAGGTGTTGTTACAGGTTACAACGGCACAACCACAAAAATCAAAATAACAATGACTTTGCAAAAGAAGAAATTGTTATGGTGGAGCAAAGCGGAAGAATGGACTACAACCGTAAGCGATTATAAAACGACTTTTGCAAAAACCGCAGCGGTTAGCAGCGGAAAATACCGCGTTAAGGTTGAAGCAGTCGTTTACAGCGGCAGCAAAAGCGAGACCATTACCGTTTACAGCTCAACGGTGGAATTTTAGTTTTTTCGGAGAATTAAACCATTGAAACGGAGTGATGCGAAAAAATAAGCGTGTAATTTATTTTAGGATTTAATATACGAGCAGCTATTATTTACAGAGATATTTACCTCTTTATATCATTTATAAATGAAATACAAAAATGGGAAGGATAAAACCATGAAAAACAAACGATTTTACAAAAAAATATTAGCTTTTATTCTTTGCTTTACTGTTTTTGCAAGCTCTCTTACCGGTGTTGTATTGGCGGATTATCATAAAGTCGTTAATGAAGCGATTGCAAATCCGACGATATTCGGCAGCGTATATGCCAAGGAAACATATATTGCCGTCGGTGAAGGCGGAGCGATCTATACTTCAAAAGACGCCGCCAAATGGACAAAACAGGAAATTTACACCGATAATGATTTAAACGATATTATTTTTGCGAATAATAAATTTATTATTGTCGGAAATAACGGTACTGTTTTGGTTTCCGATAACGGAAATAGCTGGACACAGAAAAGCAGTGGAATTTCCTCGTCTTTAAATGCAATCATATTTGAAAAAAATCTTTTTGTGGCTGTAGGCGATAACGGTATAGTGCTGACTTCATCGAATACAAATGAATGGACGCAAATGCCGACCAATGTTGCGGAAGATTTACATGATATTATTTATGCAAAGGAAAAGTACATTGCGGTTGGAAACAACGGTACTGTTATTTCTTCAATTGCCGGTAATTCGTGGTCTGTATTAACTTCGAATACTCATGAAAATTTATATACAATTGCCACCGATGAAAGCAGTATCGGCAAAGAAAACAGCAGAATCCTTGTCGGCGGAGAAAACGGAACCGTTTTAATGTCATTTAATGCGGATTCCTGGTCACCGCAAATTTCTCCGATTGCGAGCGGCGCCGTCATGGATATGGCGTTTAATAAGGATCAATTTGTTCTGGTAGGGTTGAAGTCCGTAATAATGACGTCTGCCGACGGTATTTCATGGACTCCTCAAAATACACAAAGCGCTGCCGATTGGTATGACGTTTCTTATTTAAACAATCGATATTTTTGCTTTGGAGAGTCCTGCACGGCGGCAAGCTCAAATGACGCCGAGGCATGGACGGTATTCAGCGTTGGCGGCATACCTAATTTAAATCAAATTATTTATGTAAATAATCAATTTATTGCGGTAGGTAACAACGGCACAATTGTGACGTCGACGGACGGAAATTCATGGATCAGTCAATTGCAGGAAGTCGACGAAACTTTAAACAGCATTGCATACGGTGATAACCTTTATGTTGCCGTAGGTGAAAAAGGCGCGATATACACATCCACCAACGGTATGACCTGGCATAATAACAGTAAAAAAGGTTTTAGCGAAACTCTCAATCATATTTGCTTTGGCGAGAATAGCTTTATTGCCGTAGGCGATAACGGAACGGTGCTTTCCCTTGTCAAAAAAGATTCGGATTTGAGTCTTGATTTGAGCTTTGTTGACGCGGACAGTCAAAATGATTTTAATTCCGTATGCTATGGCGATACAAAATTTGTAATTGCGGGAGACGGCGGCACAATTCTGTCATCAAGCGGCGAAGGCTTCAATACCGTAAGTACGGGCGGAGCCAATTTATATGACGTTGCATACATAGACAATCAATTTGTGGCGGTCGGCGCTTCACATACCGTAAAATATTCTTCCGATGCCATAGTATGGAATAATGCGACGGTTGATTCCAAGGCTGCATTACGCGGTTTGGCGGAAAATAAAAAAATTGCCGTAGGCGGCAACAGTATTGTAGGAGCAAATTCCGTATCCGAATGGAAAGACGTCTTGACCACAAAGGTCAGCTTAAACAGTGTTGCATACGGAACGGGCAAATATATTGCGGTCGGCGAGGACATAGTTTCTTTTATCGCCGATATAACCGCGCCGACTATTACGCTTCGGGAACAGTCGGAATACACTGCCGGAAATGTTAAAATTACCGTTGAAATAGAAGACGAAAGCGATATTGTACTTCAAAAATGGGCGGCAGGCGATCAAAGTGTTGATTATTTTGCCGACGGTGGTACAAAGTTTGACGGTAATACATTTGAAGTTCCCCAAAACGGAGTATATACCGTTTATGCAAAGGATCAGGGAGATCTGGAAACCACAGCAACCGTTAATGTCACAAAACAGGATACGACTCCTCCGGATACTCCGGCTTGGGCGGAGCATTATGCACAAGTAAATACTCAGGTAGTAATCACTTGGGATTTTCTTCACGATTCGACCTTGGCGGGTTATGCAATTTATAGGGATTCCGTATTGATCGGAACTGCCGGCGCCGGCAATACGTCGTATGTGGACGAAACTCCGTTTGACGGAAGTTCCGTCTATAGCGTGGCAGCTTTTGATAAGGCGGGAAATTATTCCGACATGGTAACATCGGTTTATCAAAGCTCTATGATAATCGACGGATTTTATTCCGGAATAACCGCCGGGGATATGCGTCAAAAGATAAAGCTGAATGACGGTGAAACCGTACAAATTTATAACTCCGCCGGCGAAGTGGCTTCCGATTCCGAATTGATAGGCACACGAACCAAAATTGTTATTTCGCTGAATGACTCGGAAACGGAAACATATTTGGTAGCTTTATACGGCGATTTTAACGGTGACGGTTTAATTAACAAAACCGACTTTAATAAAATCAAAGGATTACTTTTTGAAATTTATGACGGAAGAAACCTTAATCATTTGGTAGGTGATATCAATAACGATCATACTATTAATATTATAGATCTGACGAGATTACAAAGTGTTATTGACGGCGACCGATTTATTACACAAAATCGACTTTGCGGAACCCCTGAAAGATTTTCAGATATTATAGATAATCAAGGACCGGTAATTAAAGCTTCGGCATCTCAGGAATGGGGTACGGAAAATGCATTGACAATTTCCGTGACCGATACGCAAAGCGGTGTACACAGCAAAACCATATCCGATGGCACGAGCAGTCACGATATAACCGGAAGCACGGAAATTGTAAACAAAAACGGTATTTATACTATTACCGCATATGATAATGGCGGCAATGAATCCGTTGAGACGGTTATTGTAAATCATATTATCGAAACCGAAACAATGGGCGCTTATGAAAAATCATTTGACGATTTTGAGATTGAAGCGAAGGGTATCGATATTAAATTAACCAGATACTATAATTCAATGAATAATGAAACGGGTATATTTGGTAAAAGATGGCAATCTACTTATGAAATCAGATGTGTCGATTATGATCCCGACGTAAATCTGAATTTGAAAAAGGTGATTTTCCCCGGTGAAGGTCAGATACTGTTTGCATATGAAAACGGTACCTATACCTCCGGTACTTGCCGAATGAAATTGACGGATAAATCCGGCGGATATACGTTAAAGTCTCCGGAAGGTCTTACGTATCAATTTAATTCAAACGGTTATTTGACGTCAATTAATGATCGTATAGGCAACAAAGTCACTTTGAATTTGGACTCGGACGGAAAAATTCAAAGCATAGTCGATTCTACTTCCCACAAATATACTTTTGAATACGGGAATAACGGGTTGGTATCTAAAGTAACCGATCCTGCCGGCAGAACGTTTCAATATCAATACAATAATGAAGCTCAATTGATTAATTATTTAAATCCGCTGAAAACCGTAACGACAAAATACATATATAATATTGACGGTTATCTTTCGGCATTACGTGATGATTTCGGCAACAATACAGAAAGCGTAGATTATCTCGAAAACAGCGATCGTATCAAAAAGATAACCGACGCAAACGGAAGTTATATACTGTATGATTTTGACGATGAAAAAAGAACTGAAACCCAAACGGATGTTTTCGGTCAATCCGTAATTTATACGTATGATCAATATATGCAGCCGTTAGAGGTCACAGGCGACGGTGAAACAACTTCGACAACATATTATAATGCATACGGCGATATTAATACCGTAACCGATTCTACAGGTAAAACAACCCGGTATGAATACGACGCCGACGGTAATGTTATTAAAGTAACATATACGGACGGCGACGACGTCACTACCGAGGAATATACCTATAATGAAAACGGCGATATGCTTTCCTCTCGGGATACCAACGGTAATCGCAAATATTATGAATATGATAGCCAAGGAAAGATCATCAGGGAAATCACTCCAAAAAACGGAACCGACGTTTATGATGAAAATTTAAGTGATGAAAATGATTTTATAATAGGATATTATACTTATATTACAATGCCTCCCTTTAATAAAGGTCTGCTTTTCAATATTTATTATGATGAATATAACTATATAAGCTACGCATATGACAATAATGGTTATGTTACACAGGAAACGACACAAGATGGCATTACGCAATATACGTATAATGTGATAGGCTGGTTATATAGTCAAAAATCTTCGGATTCTCAAAATAAACCATTGTCTTCTTACAATTACAAATACGACGATAATCACAATACATTATGTGTGACGAACGGTGATGATAAAGTAATAACAAGAACCGTCTATGATACCTATGGAAGAATCAAACAAATTATTGAAGGCTTTGAATATAATGATGCCTATGACGGTTTGAATAAAACCCCCGCCTTTGATACTTACATGGATAATTATTTTAACGAAATTCCCGTCGGAACACGTTATTATTACGGAAATAATGAAAAGCTGTCTTCCGCAAAAATCAGTGAGTATGAAATTAATTACAACTCGGACAATACCGTCGGTAATGTTCAAGTACAAAAAAATAATTTGGTTTCGTATCATTATACCAATGACGCTAAAAAGTTATTAACGCAAACCGAATATAATAACGGTCAATCGGTGGCTTATACCTATAATGACGACGGAAGTGTTGCTTCGATTGCGCTTGACGGTGCAAGTGAGCCGGCATTTACTTACACTTATGAAGACGGTGAAATTAAAAGCAAGACCGATCATCTTAATAATCTGCAAACCGATTATGCGAAAAACGGTTTTACTGTAAGTAAAATCAACGCGGATTCTTCTTTAACGGTGCTGCATAAATATATGACTGATGAAGAGCTCGGTACGGTAACCGAGACTGTGGGATCAAATGTGTATACCGTTACACAGAATGAGGAAGAAGACGTATTTGCGCTTAACAACGGCGAAAACATCACCAAATCATACGTCACAAACGATGATAATACGGTTACTTCTATCTCTAAAACCGCAAATGATCTTACTTCGACGTTGGTAACGGCAACAAACTATTACGATACCTCGGATCAACTTTCTTCTCTTACTACGGTTACACCGAATGATACAATTGAATATACTTATAAGTATGCAAATGATCTGTTAATAGGAGTAATACAGGGCGATACCGAAATATACAGATATTATTATAACGAATTTGAACAATTGAATCGAGTCGATGACGTACGACAAGCCAAAACAATACTATACGACTATGACGGCGCAAGGGGCAATATCACGGCAATAAGGGAATATGCTCTGAGCAATGAAGAAAATCCTACTACGTTGATTAGCATTAAAACCTTTACTTACGGCGATTCCGATTGGTCGCATAAATTGACCGCAGTGGATAACAACACCATTACATATGATAATATAGGCAATCCTCTGACTTATGACGGTTGGACTTACGTATGGGAGGCAGGTCGTCAATTAAAACGCATGACCAAAAACGGTTCTGTGATAGATTATAAATATGACGATAACGGCATACGAATTTCCAAAACCGTAAACGGTACAACCACCGATTATACTACCGTGGACGGTATGATTACAGGTCAAAGCGACGGAACACATTCTATGTATTTCCGCTATGACCGTAACGGTGCGTTGGTAGGGCTCAATTTAGACGGTACCGAATATCTGTATCTTAAAAACGGTCAGGGCGATATAGAGGGAATACTTGACACAAACGGCGCTTTGGTGGTATCATATATGTATGATGCATGGGGCAAGACGGTTTCGGTTACCGGTTCATTGGCAAACACGGTCGGACAACTCAATCCTATGCGTTACAGAGATTATTACCTTGACAGCGAGACCGGATATTACTATTTGCAATCCCGTTATTATAACCCCGATATTTGCCGATTTATTAATTCCGACGATCCGACTGTTCTGGAATTAAGCTTTGGAAATGTACGCGAAGCAAACTTATTTGCGTATTGTCTTAATAATCCGGTGATGAACAGTGATCCAAGCGGTATGTTGCCAATTATAGTTGGTGCAGCATTGCAATTTGAGTTTTCGATTTCGGTTGGTGCTTTTTCATTTTCTGCCGGCCTCGAATTTGTATATTTTTGGTCTAAATTATATAAAGATAAAAGATCAAGGTGTTTGCTATATTTCTATGTTACCGTTATGCCTTCGGTAGATGTGTATCAACTCAAAAAATGTGTTAATATATCTTATTTTAGAAATAAAATTAAACTCAATCCCAAGAATTTATTAGCAAAACCAAGTATAAATGCATCAGTTTCTTTGATCGCCATTACAGTCAAAAAAAATAGGTCTTTTTCCTCGGAAGACTATAAACGCTATTTTTCGACCACAACAATTTCCATCGGGGGATTCAAAACCTTTAAATCGTCTTCACCGGTTTTTCTGACAGGCGGTGTTGGTAAAACTTGGGGGTTGCCTTCAAAGGGATTGTCGTATTCTAAAAGTTACTATTGGTTGTTAGCCGACGTAAGTGCAATAATGAAAAATATAATGGCGGTAATGAAAAGGCAAGCTAAATTTTAACTTTTCTTATTGCATTATAAAGGAGACCGGCATAATGTATAATTGCAAACATTTTTTTATAACCCCTGTAATTTTAATTCCTTTGGCGATCTTTGCTTTCGGAATATATTGCTTGCTTAATATCAAAAATCCATTTGTAATAAGCGCAAAACGGATTTTTGTATTCGGTACGCTATGTACTCTTATAAGCTTAATCGCTATTTCGGCGATATTGTTTAATTATATCAAAGAGTATAAAAATGTATTCCTTGAGTATAAAAAAGGAAATTATGAAGAAATAGAGGGTTATGTAAGCGAATTGGAGGTTGCTCCGTTTTTGGGCTCCGGTACAGACAGCTTTGTTATCGATGATAAAAAATTCAATTCGGGAATTGATTTCGGCGCCGGATATAAAAGGGGAGCCGCTTACGGCGGTATTATCAATAAAAACGGACTGCATGTTAAAATAAAGTATGTTCCGTACGAAGATACTTTACACATTATGTACATAAAGATAATCGACGGATAGAATATCGGGCGCTGTTTTGTAATCAACAGAGTTTAAAAGAGGTATACCATGAGCCGAAAAAATCAAATTGATAACGGTCAAGCATGGCACAACGATTTATAATGTTATGCGATAGAAGGTTGCTTCGGTATAGAAAGCTTTGTTATCAATGATAAAAAATTGAATGGTTGGATAAAACTATGATAGAACTTTTCTTAAATATCAAAATAAACGAATTAATTGCATCAACGGATTCGGTTGTGGAGGTCATATTAAATAATAATGTGATAACTTCATTAAATTCCGAAAAGTGCAGTTATTCCGATAATTTGATATTACCGGAATCAAAAAATCATCTTGTTATCAGGCGTAAATATGCCGCAGGAGATGTACGCAAAACGGGTTTTATTAAACAACTGATTTCAAGTGTGATTTGCTTTGCGGTTCTTTCTTGTTCGTCTATCGATTCATTTGACTGTTTATGTGAATGTCAAGAAGAATTTGAAATCTGTTTCAATAAAGATACCGCAAAGATGGAAATTAACTGTTATCAAAACGAAGATGATTTTTATCCGACTTTTCTTATTAAATGCGATGAATGTGATTTATCCTCAAGCAAAACTTTGTTTGTTTCCGATGAAGAACTCAAAAATACTTGTAAAGAAAGAAGAAAAATGATGCAATCGTTGATTTTGTTAATGACCGTTGTGTATTTGCTTCTTATAGTAATTTCTGTTGTCTATATGAAAATAGTGACGATCGTTTTTTCTACGCTGATTTTTTCACTGTTTCTTTTATGCTTTTTTTATTCTTTGAAAAATTTGAAAAAACAGAGTTCGAATTTTAAGAAAAAATTTAACAATCATTCATTGCCGGTAAAATAAGAATATGAAAATATTAAAAATTTTAGATTTCATTTTATTGCTCACCTTTATAATTCTATCCTTTTTAGGAAGTCATAAGATATTGTTATTCTTCTTGCTGTTCAATTACGTTTATTTAACAGTCACGTTTAACTTATATTACAAAGAGAGCAAACCGTTTCTTGTATTCAGAAGCTTATGCTGGCTGTATGCCGGGGCTTCCTTTATGAATGCCGTGGATTTTTTAGCTAACGGTAATGTTTATAAATTTTCAATCGGTATATCTTTGCTCATTCTTCCGATATTGTGCTTTGTTTTTAAGAAAAATTTAAAATCCGCAATTGCGCTTCTTTTGCTTGCTGCCGCGACAAATACGATTTATTTGAGTACCGTAATGGTTACCGCGTCAAAGGCGTTTTTGTATACGCCTGCCGCAAGCGGCGTGGGCGAAGTATCTGATTTGGGCGTTGCAAGATATTATTTCTTAAATATAAGCGATTCTTTTACCGTAGAAATAAATCTTGATGATGAAAATTCAAAACAGATGAAAATAACGGAAAGTAAAGTATCGGTAAGCGAAGAATATTATTACAATTGTAATATAGGCGACGATATAAATTATACCGTTTACGACGGACTGTGAGGAGAAAAATATATTGTCTCCGAAACGTGATTTGGAGAATAACCGCTTTATTTTAATAAGGAGGGAAAGTATAAATGCTGTTTATTTCTTTTTTCGCTTTTGTCGTTTTTTGGCTTTTTATGCTTTTTTATCAATGCCGTTCAATAAAGAACTTTGACGGATATATCAGCATGAGAGATTATACCTTTTGCAGCAATCTTATATTTAATTTTCCCGGATGGTTAATATGGATTTTATTTTTTAATAACCGGCTCACTAAAATACCCCTTCCGATAGTTTTGCATCAAATAAACAATTATTTTATGTTTATTTTATCTTGCGTTTGCAAGTATTTCTTCTCTGCAGACGATGATTTTCTGTTTTTGCTGTTTAAGATTTGGTTTAGTATATGCATTCTGCTGTTTGTCGTTATGTGTATCGATCATGAAATCTTTTGCTTCAGAAAAAAGAGAAAATGAAAAAATACGGATCGGGTTACAGGTTGGATTTTTACAGACTTTAATACCGATTTACAATAGTCAATGCAATCAGATTGCATTGACTAAATAAAAATGAAAAGAAGTGTTTTATTTGAAAAAATTGTTTAGTATTTTATTGGCGGGATTATTTATTGCACTTTCTTTGCCGTTTGTGCCGCAAGCGGAAGGCTTTGCGGAAAATCAATGCGGAGAAAACCTTTTTTGGTCGTTTGATGAAACCTCCGCAACCCTGACCGTTTACGGTGAGGGCGAAATGGAGGATTACTCTATTTCTCGCCATCCCACGTGGTGGGATATTAAGGACGATGTCGAGCATATTGTGATCGAAGAAGGGGTGACCTCCATAGGCAATTGGGCATTTTACCTTCTTTATGCCGAAACGCTTACATTGCCGTCTACTTTGCTCAGAATCGGATCGAATGCGTTTAGAGTGTTATGTGTTACCGAGCTTGTTATTCCCAAAAACGTGGTTACAATAGGAAACAATGCATTTGAAGATTCGCCGTATCTTCGTTCCGTAATTATAGAAAACGGAAATCTGTCCTCAATTGGTGATTTCGCTTTTAACTATTGCACCGAATTGGAAAGCTTGGTCTTGCCGGAAAATCCTGTCGCAATAGGAAAATATGCATTCGATTCAACAGCCATCAAAGACCTTACGATCCCTCGCGGATTTACCGAAATAGGCGAATATTCATTTACTTATATGAATAACTTGGAGTCGGTTCATATCGCGGGCACCGTTAAAAAAATCGGTAAACATGCGTTTTCGGGTCTTTCAAAACTTAAAGAGCTTGTATTCGAAGAGGGATTAGAGGAAATAGGCGACAGTGCGTTTGCGGGCGATTCGGGACTTAAAAACATTGTATTAAAAGAGGGATTGGAGAAAATCGGCGACGAAGCATTTATTTCATGTGGTTTAGAAAGCGTGGTTCTGCCCGATTCCTTAAAAACCATTGGGAAAGGTGCGTTCGAAAATAACAGGCTTAAAAACGTTGTATTCGGAAATAAAATTGAATTTATAGGCGTATACGCATTTTACAAAAACCAAATTAAATCGGTCTTTTTGCCGGAGTCTGTTAGAGTTAGACCCCTATACTATTATGAGTTTGATAAATCGGTGATCATTTACGGCGTGCCGGGCAGCGCTTTGGAAGAAGTTGAAAATTTTTATCCTTTGCCGAATTTAACCGTAGATACCGTGACGCTCGATAAGGTCGCATTTGTACCCATGCCCGGTATGGAATACAGCATCGACGGCGAAAATTGGCAGGACGAGCCCGTATTTACGGGGCTTTCGCCGAATACCGAATACACCTTTTATCACCGCTACGCGGCAAATGGCGAGCAGGAGGCTTCGCCCTACGGCACGCGGCTTAAATTAAAAACAAACGACGGCGAATTTTCCGATGAAAGCTTTTGGGATTATGCCGCCGGCGCGGCTTCGCTCACCGTTTCGGGCGACGTTTATTTGCATGATTACGGCACGGGCTGGTCGGAGCAAAGCTGGTATTTGTATAAAACTAAAATCAAAACGCTTACGCTCCAAAACGCCGACAAAATCGGCGCCCGGGCGTTTGCAAAGCTTACACGGCTTGAAAGCGTTTCATTGCCCGACGGACTTCGCATAATCGGCGCGCATGCCTTTGAAAATGCCGTTAGTCTGCAAAATATCGCTTTGCCGCCTACGGTTACGGAAATCGGCGATAACGCGTTTTACCGCGCCGGGCTCAAAGATGAGCTCGACTTAAGCGGCGTTTCGGTGATAGGGGATAACGCCTTCGCCGACTGCGGCGGCATAACCCGCGTACGCTTTTCCGAAAACCCGCTTTACATAGGCTTCGGCGCCTTCTCGGGCGAAAAAACCGTAACTTTTGTCTTCCCGAACGAGGCGGAATTTATCGCGCCGGATTTTTGGGAAAATTGCGAAAACTCGACTGTTTATTGTAAGAAAAATTCCTCCGTAGAGGAATACGCCGCAAACAATGGCGCCGCCTACCGTATATTCGGCGACTTGAACGACGATAAAATTCTGAACGCGCAGGACCTTTTGCAGCTCAAAAAACTGCTCATAAACTCCGAAACAGACAATTTGTCTTCAGACGCCAACGCCGACGCCAAAACCGACATCCTCGACCTTATACACCTCAAAAAACTCCTCACGGATGAGTAACCTTACCATGCCTATCGCACCATATTTTCCTGCTTAGTACAAAAAATCTTTGAAAAAAGGAATAATTTTACCCTTTCGCTATATCTGCTTGTTTTTATCTGTTTTCTGATAGGCTATATTCAAAACCCCAAATCTCGTTTGAGATTTGGGGTTTTGAATATACTGTGGTTACCGGATTGGGCGGGGGGATTTTGGCGGGTTGGTTATTTTGGGGAACGAGGGAGTGTGTGGATATGACGATTTGTAATATTATATTTTTCTGTACTGCCCGGGTGACATGCTGTATTTTTCTCTGAACATCTTTGAAAATTGCGCCGAATCGGAAAAACCGCATTTTTCGGATATTTCGGTGCAGGAATAATTTGTGGTACGGAGCATATCATGGGCGGTTTCGAGTCGTTTATTAATGATATATTCTTGCGGTGAAAAGCCGGTAATTTCTTTGAACTTATGGCGAAAATAATCGTAACTTATATTAAGCTGCTCGGCGTAATCTTGAAAGCATATTTTTTCGTTGAATTTTTCTTCCATAGTGTTGATTATGTATTCAAAATTGGACGTTATCGCTTTCTCTTGGCGGGCATTGGCCTTGTAACGATTAATGTAAACAAACATTTCGTTAAGCTTTGTGGAAAAGAAATCCCTGGAATTGAATTGCAAATTCAGGTGCTCTTTATACATATCGTTTAGCACGCGATTGATTTTCCCGGAAGGATCTTTTTGATAAATGAGCGGAATTTTTGAGCCGCAATAAAACCCAATGCAGAATTTTTTTGAGCCGAGATATTGAGTTTCGCAATGCGGTATACCGGGTGGGATTATTGCATAATTGCCTTCGCCCACGGAAAAATTTTTTTCGTCTGCAGTCAAGAGACCTGTGCCGTTAGGGTAATAAACCATTTCGTAAAAATCGTGAATGTGGATCGGATAAAAATAATCATGCTTATATTCTTCTGTCCAGATATACCGCAATTCTAAATTCAACATTTTTTCCACCTCTTGTATCTGTTTTATTATAGAATACCACAAAAGATTTCCGATTTCAATGCAAATTTTAAGTAAATGCAGAAAATGCCATAAAATCTGATGATTTCGAATTTATAGCCGATTTATACAAAAATACGACCTGTAAATCATAGAAACTTCGGGTATAGACATTGTATAATAATATTGATGATTTTCAATGTCTTCTATTAGCAATCGTAATTCAATTATCGGAAGGTAAATAAAAATAACTTTTAAAGGAGAATGACAAATGAAAATGATTTCACGCAGCAAGATCCTCTCGACAATTTTAGTATTGTCACTGATTCTGTCGGCAATATTGCCTACAGGCATCGTTTCACAGGCAGCGGCAGGAGACGTTGTAACGAAGCCGGATTATTCAAATTTATTAAGGGATGTGTCTGCAATGGACGCGGACGGTTGGAAGGCTTCTTATTCAAGAGATCCTCAAAACGGAACGCCTTTTGTTTATGAAGAATCTTCTAAAGGTACTATTTCTAAAATTGGCGACATTTTGAAACATGGGGCGGCTCGCTTATTACTCGCTGTCAGCAACCGGGAATATATTATGACGCACGTTCTACCGAAACGCCTTTTAATCGCATGGGCGCCGTTACTTATACCAAACAGAAGTACAAGTACTTTACCTTAACGGCAGAGTATAGATTTTATCAAAGAAATGCTCCTTGGCCCGTGATTTCATTTAACCAACCGGATACAACGCCCGAAATGTTTTATGCGCCGGAAATTTGGGGTTCCAAGATAACTAATCCTACGGGCGGCGACAGCGCGATCGGTGCCGTTGTCGAATATGAAGGTAATCTAAGAGTTTACGGCAGAATGGCAAATGCCAAAGTTAACAGTACGGCGATAGACGATACGCAGTTCCATAAGGTGCAATTGACCGTTACACCCGGTCAGGTTTATTTAGCTGTTTATAATACCGACGGCTCTGTTGCAAAGGAAGTTACAACCGAGCTTGCCGACAGCTATGAGGGCGGATATATTTCGCTGATGCTTAACAGCAGAAGCACTTTCTTCAGAAATGTGTCAATAAAAGAGTTTACATATGCCGATATGACTCAAAAAGAGGGCGAAGAACAGGTAATTGTAGACTTGAACGAGAGACAGAGCGCTAATCCTATTTTAGTATCTACGACCGCTAAAAGATTTTATGAACTTAAGTCAATATCCGCTGTCAGCGAAGACGGAATTTCTTACAAGGTAAGCCTTTACTCAACAAATACTTATAAGATAGAAGGCGGGAAACCTTTAAGACTTACGGTGACATATCAAAAACGTAAGCTTGATTATGATCAGGAGTATACGTTGAAATATTATTTTGATTGGAAAGAGGAGCTTGATGATTTTGTTGCAACAAGAACGCCTCATCCCGAAGAAGCGCCGTTTAAATATGTAGCGGCAAATGATATTTGGAAGATTTCAAACGACGTATTAATGAAACCGAATATCGACGTTTCCGATACTTCGCAAGGCGACAATGTTTTCGCAGATTTTAACATTTTAATGCTGAAAGATATAAAATTCCGTAATTTTGAGCTTACCTTACAATATAAACACGGTAAAGCGGGCGGTTATTCGGGCGGAATAATTTTCGGATTGGAAGATCCGACCGCATATTGCGGAAATAAAGACGGCGGAATATTTGCAATGGTCGAGTCCGACGGACGCGGTACGCTTTACGGAAAATCCTTGAGGAATGCCGACCTTCGCTTAAGACCCGGTGAAGGTATAATTAATATACCCGGATATCCGCAATGGGATACCACCCAAATACACACAATGAAACTGAGGGTACTTGACGGTAAGGTAGTAATGATTATTGACGACGCAAATACCGAAGATCCCGTAGTAGGTCTTATTCCGAAAGATTATTACGGTTATATTGCGCTTGCGGTAGCTAACAATAAAGGTTGGTTTGATAATCTTACAATCCAGCCCTTAGATGAGTGGGGGAATAAAATTACGCTTGCGGAAAATGAAAATCAAGCGGAATTCAAAGCCGAGGATATCGAAACCGATACTTGGGTAGATAATTCCGAATGGGATTAAGGCTTGCAAAACTTATTAAACGGCAAATTCAAGCTTGCTCCTATGACAAAAGGTCTTACCCTTATGACAGAGTTGAGAAAGTATCCCGGTCTTGAGGCGTTTGCACTTCGTATGAGCGGTATTGAAAACTACACCGCTAAGTTCGGCAACAGTAATACAAACGATGAACGTATGGCGCTTAAACTCGGCAGAACATTGGTTGAATTTGACTCGGGAACTTGGGAAGAACCGAATCTTCGCAATTTTAAATTTAATACTGTGTTATGGCCCTATCCGCAGTCCACTAAAGGCAGCATGCCTATCCATGTAGACCATTCTATGATGATGAAGAATACCAAAAATTCCGACGCGGCATTTCAGCTGCTTAGATTTATTACATACTCGACGGAAGGTAACATGGCAAGGCTGAGCATGTATGACAGCGCTCACAAAAATAATTATGTGCTTTCAAGTAAATTCTATTTCCCCGTTACAAGTCATCCGGACGTTAAGGCAAAATTCAATTCGTTGAAAGTGTCGGAAGAATATCAATATATGTACGATAACATTTCCAAATGTTATCGCGCCGATATCAGAAAATATATGGTCGACTATCAAAACGTAATGGTAGTTGCGTAGCCGGAATGGGATAAGGTTACAGATGGACTTGCCGATGCAATAAAAAACATCGAATATACAAAATTGCTTTGCGATGAATTTAATGCGTTTTTTGACGAATTGACCGAAATACAAAGTCAAAAAATCAAAATGAGAGAAAAAACGCTTCCGAATAGATTGCAAAATACTTCCGCAATGCTTTCTTTTTTGGCGGATTTTTATGAACTGACGAAGAATATCGGGTATCTGAATAAAGCGAATGATTTGGCGGAAAATTTAATGAGTTTACAAGTCGATGACGGAAGTTACCGTAATAACGGTACGCATTATACCTGTGTTATTTATCCTGCAAAGTCTATGCTTGAATTGGCGTTAGCCGAGAAAAAAAGCAGGTCTTACAGAGAGATATAATATTCATTTTAAAAGCGCATATAAGGCAATTAAGAATTTAGAAGAGCTATTGGATAATATTCAAACGGAAGGGCAAATGACCTTTGAGGACGGCATGATTTCCTGTGAAAGTCTTCAATTGGGCTTTTTGGCGCTTTTACTGCCCGAAGGTGAGGAACGAAATAAGCTTGCAAAATCCGCAGAAACGGTATTAAAAAAGCATAGATGCCTTGAGCAGCAGTTTTTACCCGATTGCCGTGTAAGGGGTTGTACGGCTCGCTTTTGGGAAGCGCGATATGATATTAATTTATTCGCTAACATGATAAACGCTCCTCACGGCTGGAGCAGTTGGAAAAATTATGCCACATATTACCTTTATTTGCTTACGGGAAAGCTCGAATATCTAAAGGATACAATGGATACTGTCGGCGCATGTATGCAATGTGTTGACAGTGACGGTACCCTCAATTGGGGTTATGCGGTTGATCCATGTATAGTCGGTCAAAATTTAAAAAGAGGCTCATTTAAAGGAAATATCAAAACGGTTAAAACGGTTGTGGGAGAATGCTATTTGCCTATGATCTCCGATTGGTGGAGACAAGAAAGCGGAACTCTTATCAATCAGTATCTCGAACCGTGGGATAAGCCGGAGCTATGGGATCTAAACTGCGGCGGAAGCTGCAATAATGATGTTCACGAGCATTTTAAATGTTTGATGGAAACGGTTTTCGGAAAGGCTTTTATCCATGAAACGGAAAAAGGTTTTGTTACCTATAATTGCCGTCAAAAAGACGGTCGATTTATTTGTGAGGATAGGTTTTTATCCGAATTAATAATCTTTTCCGACCGTGATCGTAAAATCGTTTTGAACGATAAAGAAATCGAAGTTTTAAAGGGCATGAATACAATTACGGTTAATTGAGTTATGCGTCGGAGTGGGTGTTAGGATGAAACTCGAGAATGAAAAGAAAATAAATGAGATTTTGTGTGAAATGACCTTGGAAGAAAAAGTTGCAATGTGTCACGCAAATTCTAAATTTTATTCAAGGCGATTTTGAATATTACGAATAAATCAGGTGGTTTTTATGTCTGTGAAAATATTTTCTTCTCTTGAAAAATGTTTTTTGGATGAGAATTTTTACGGCAAGAAAGAATATGCTCGAGGCTCATGTCTTTTAAACGAACGTTTCCGTTTTACAGTAGGTTATGCAGTCGGTGAGAAGTGTCAAAATAATCAATATTTTAATTTGAGTATTCGGTCTCCCTTAAAAGAATATATAAATATTTATAATATTGAGCATGTTCCGGTTCATATGCCTTGTTATCTTAATAATAAGGATGAGAACTATTTAAGAACATCCCCCGGACTTTATCCGGATTTATTGTTACCGATTTTTGATGGCGAAAAGCTTGTTGTAAGTGCTAATTATGAATCACTTTATGTGGAAATTGATACAAAAGGCGAAGTTGAGCATGGCGAGTATCCTATTGAAATTTGTTTGTTAAACGAGGATGGAACCGTGTGGGATACGGCTGTATTTACACTTGAAATAATTGATGCGATGCTGCCCGAGCAGGAGCTGATAAATACGCAATGGCTGCACTGTGACTGTCTGAGTGAATATTATAAAACGGAAAGTTTTGATGAACGACATTGGAAGATAATCGAAAATTATATCGGTACGGCTGTAAAACGCGGAATAAATATGATACTTACTCCGATATTTACGCCGCCGATCGATACCGCGGTCGGCGGTGAGCGTAAAACCACTCAGCTGGTGGGCGTAACCGCAGATAACGGAAAATATGATTTTGATTTCACTTTACTTGAGCGTTGGGTAGAATTGTGTGATAGATTGGGTGTAAAATATTTCGAAATTTCGCACTTTTTCACACAGTGGGGCGCCGCTCATGCACCGAAAATAATGGCAAATGTAAACGGTGAATACAAAAAGATTTTCGGTTGGGAAACGGATGCTCGCGGCAAAGAATACAAAGAATTTTTGGAAGCTTTTATTCCGAAATTTCTTGCATTTATGAAATCAAAAAACAATGCCGACAAAAGATGTTGGTTTCATGTTTCCGATGAGCCTAAAATGAAAGATATGGAACAATATAAGGCGTCGTATGGCATAGTCAAAGATTTGTTAAAGGATTATGCCGTAATAGACGCTCTTTCGGATTATGAATTTTACAAGGAAGGTATAGTAAAAAGACCGATCCCTTCTACCGACCGCATTGAAGATTTTTTGATAAATAATGTTCCGAATTTATGGATCTATTATTGTTGTGTGCAAACAAAAAAGGTTTCAAACAGATTTATTTCAATGCCATTCGCGCGCAACCGTATTATCGGATTTCAAATGTATAAATTTGATATAATGCGAAATGCTTTGCGGCAGAGAAAAGGTTTTGGAAATATTGGAAGACGGTATAAATCCGATAACCTTTAATGAATATCCCCGAAATGCGGAATGGATACTCAATGCAAGAGAAAGAATTAATAAGCAAATAAAAAAATATGCAGATAAGAGATAGTTGTATTTTGAAAAGATAAAATTCAAGGAGCATAATTATGTTATATCCAATCGAAAACGAAATCAGACAAGTGAAAAATCTTAACGGAATTTGGAAATTTAAAAAAAGATAACAGATATAATCAAGGGTTTGATGAAAAGTGGTATGAAAAACCGTTATCCGATTTCATAGAAATGCCTGTTCCTGCAAGTTATAACGACTGGAACTACCGGCTTGGCCGGTAGTTTTTAAGACATTATGTCGTAGAAGAACAGCTTTGCTGTGTGCTTTTCGGGAATTGTAAGGGTGAAGCCTTCGCTTTCGAGCTGTTCGGCTGTGAGAACGAAAGTGCTGTCGTCCTTGGCGTCGATCTGTATGTCATGCTGTTCAAGCGGCTTGCCGTCGTAGGTCAAGCTGAATCGCCTTTGTTCATTCAGTAAATCCATTTTGATCTCCTCCTGTCATTTGTCGGATATTATAGCAATAATATTTATAATTGTCAAGAATGTTATTTCACTTTTTCTCCGCAACAGCCTTGAAAAAGTTTGTTTAAACGTATATAATATTCATATCAAAGGAAAAGGCAGTCAAAAACCGAGGTGGAAGATGATAATGAACATCAATAATATCAATTTTACATCCTTTATCCGTGTGGCGGAGGCGGGAAGTTTTAACAAGGCGGCAGAGGATCTATACATAACTTCCACTGCGCTGATAAAGCAAATCAATCTGCTGGAAAATGATTTGGGCGTGCGGCTTTTTGACAGAACGCATCGGGGGCTTACGCTGACAAAGGCCGGTGAATCCCTATACAAAGACGCCCGTTACATAACGGACTACTGCCGAGAAGCGGTGGAACGCGCAAGGAGTGCAGAGCTTCAGCAGGAGCAGGTGATACGTATAGGCACCTCACCCATGACGCCCGCTCAGCTTCTCACCGATCTGTGGCCGCAGATCCACAAGCATTGTTCGGACATAAACTTTCAGCTTGTTCCTTTTGAAAACACCCCGGAAAACGCCAGAGAGATTTTGAGAAACCTCGGCGATAAGATCGACGTGGTGGCGGGAATTTTCGATGAGACCATGCTTAAACTGCGGGAGTGTGACGGTTTTGAAATATCACGCGAGCCGATCTGCGTTGCCGTGTCCATTTATCATCCGCTGGCGTCTAAAGAGAAACTGACGGTCGAAGATTTATACGGCGAGACGCTGATGATCATGCATCGGGGCTGGAGCCGTCAAATGGACGAAATTCGGGATGAGCTTACGGAACATCACCAGAAAATCACGCTGGAAACCTTTGATTTTTACAATATGGAAGCATTTAACCGATGTGAGCGCGAGAAAAAGGGATTGCTTGTCATCGGAAAATAGTCCTGCGTCCATCCGATGATGAAGGTGATCCCCGTCGAGTGGAACCATGATATTCCTTTCGGGATTCTTCACTCTCCGACGCCTACCAAAATGCTTTCCCGATTTCTCTCCGCCGTGCGGCAGGTTACAAGTGAGAACAGGTCATAACCTGAGGTTATAACCGATAAACCAATCGAAACTTCCCATTCGGGCGGCGAAGCGCTATTATAAAATCAAACACATACAAGGAGGACTTTGTTATGCAAAGCGTTTACGATTTTTTAAAGAAGGTCGGCACCTATTACCTCGCGACCGTTGAGGACGGTCAGCCCCGCGTGCGTCCGTTCGGCACGGTAGATTTATTTGAAGGAAAACTGTATATTCAGACCGGCAAGGTCAAAGAGGTCTCTCGGCAGATCGCAAAAAATCCGCTTGTGGAGCTGTGTGCTTTCGACGGCGAAAAATGGCTGCGGCTTTCCGGCCGACTTGTGCGCGACGACCGTGTCGAAGCCAAAAAGCACATGCTCGATGCCTATCCGAATTTGCAGGCGATGTATTCGCCGACCGACTACAACACCGAGGTGCTGTATTTTGAAAACGCCACCGCCGTCTTTTCCTCTTTTACCGAGGCGCCGGTTACCGTCAAGTTTTAAGCGTAATTTGAGGACGACGACAGAAGTGAGTTTTACTGTTTTGAAAAAAGACGGCGAATGGAGCCATGCCATTCTCTGAGTCATAACCTATGGTTAGAACCGATAAACCAATCGAGACTTCTACGGAAGCCTCGGTTTTTTTATAATGTAATCAAAGGAGGAGTAGACGATTATGAAAAAACTTACGGTTCTTTTCATTCCGATATTGCTTATATTGATTTTTACATTACTCTGTGCTTGCAGCGCGCATACGGATAATCCGGAGAAATCATCCGCTGAAAGCGAGAAATCGGGGGTTGACAACATAGGAATACCGCAGACCGGCCGGACGCAAGCGGTTCCGGCAGAGTACACAGAGGCGGCAGCAGAACAAGGAAACGTCGTTCGGCTCGACTATAAGTCCGAAGATTATGTGCGGGACGGCAGCTCTATCACAAAAACCGCATATGTTTATACGCCCTACGGTTACGATGAAGCAGACCTTGAGGCGCGGTACAACATTCTATATCTGATGCACGGCTGGGGCGGTCATGCCGGAGAATATTTTGATTTTACGGCGACGAAAAATATGTTTGACAACCTAATTGCAAAGAGCGATATTCCGCCTATCATCATCGTGTCGGCGACTTTTTACAATGAAAACAGCAGCACGGATTTTGGGAGCTCTATTGAAGAATTCCGCGCCTTTCATCAGGATTTTGAAAATCACCTGATGCCCGCGGTTGAGGGACGGTTCCATACCTACGCCGCGTCCACTTCCCCGGATGACTTAAAAGCTTCCCGTGACCATCGGGCGTTCGGCGGCTTCTCCCTCGGTTCGGTGACCACATGGCTTCAATTCTGCTATGATTACGATTATATCCGTTATTTTCTTCCGATGAGCGGTTCCTGCTGGTACTACGGCACCTATGGCGATTTCCGCTTTGAGGACAACGTGGACTTTATAGAGCAGCTTGTAAAAGACGAAAACCTCGACGAGTGTGGGTACTTTATCTATCATGCCGTCGGTACAGAAGATGCGGTCAAGAGTCAGTCGGTAGAAATGGCTGAGGAAATGCTGTCGCGGGAGATTTTTACGCCGGATCATTACGTTTTCTACCAAAAGGACGGCGGCTACCACGATTTTAATGCCGTGCAGGAATATCTCTATAACGCGCTCCCGCTGTTTTTTAGAGATAATTCTGCAAAAACGCGGACGGAAAGTCAGCCATACACCGCCGATACCGCCATTTCGGATGTGACGGGCGATCCCGCTTTCAAAGCCTTCGGGCGGTTGATTTTTCCCGTGGACACCGGGTATTTCGGCGGCGAGACGCTTCGGGATCTTCGTTTGACCTGGTATTCCAACATCGACGCGGACAAGACGGTTGAGATTTGCAACTATATGAAAACGCACGCCGAAGCGGGCGAGACGATCTTTTACGATATTTATACCGATAAAGAAAAAGCCGACGATCCCGACAAGGCGGATACGGGTCTCTTCTTTTTTAGGGGCAATCCCGGTGAGAAGTTTGCCGTGTGTAATGCCGGAGGCGGATTTGCCTATGTCGGCGCGATGCACGACAGCTTTCCACACGCGCTTGAGCTTTCCAAAATGGGCTACAACGCCTTTGCGCTGATTTACCGCCCCGGCTCGGATACGGCGATGGAAGATCTGGCGCGGGCGATAAGCTTTATTTTTGCACATGCAAAAGAGCTGCAAGTGGATACCGACTGTTATTCCCTGTGGGGCGGCTCGGCGGGCGCACGGATGGCGGCGAACGTCGGCTCCTACGGTACCGCTTACTTCGGCGGAAACAAATTGCCCCAGGCGGGCTGTGTTGTCATGCAGTACACAGGCCACAGCGAGTGGCAGAAAACCGATCCGCCTACTTATGTATGCGTTGGAAAAAATGACGGTATTGCAAATTGGCGCACGATGCAAAACCGGATAAATGCGATGTCCGCCGCAGGCATTCCGACAGAGTTTCACGCTTATGACGGTCTTTCCCACGGCTTCGGGCTTGGTACGGGAACGGTTGCCGAGGGCTGGATAAACGACGCGGTGGCGTTCTGGAAAGAACAAATGTAGAATAAGTTATAACCTGCGGTTAGAACCGATAAACCAATCGAGACTTCCCCGAAAGTCTTGAGCTATTTATAATTATAATATCATCGGAAAGGAAGGATTATTATGAAACGAATCGGTGCGCTGATGCTTGCTGTTATTCTCATCTTCGGCCTCGCCGCTTGCGGCGGGAAGGCGGACGTTGACGGCTTGGCGAGTGAAGATCACTTATCCCACAACATCGAGGACGTCGATCCCGATCAAAGTACGGGGGGCGCCGCGACGGGTCTCGGTACGGCGCTCGGCGAAGCATTTTTGCCGATGCATCTGCCGATTTTGCTGGTAGGACTTTTGGCAGGCCCGTATGCGGGCGCCGTTTCGGGATTTTTAAGCCCGCTTTTGAGCTTCGCGCTTTCGGGTATGCCGCGCGCCGCAATGCTCCCCTTTATGATGATCGAGCTTTGCGTTTACGGCCTTGCGACGGGACTTCTGCGCAACGTTAAAATGCCGACGATAGGCAAGGTAGTTGCGGCGCAGGTTGCCGTTCGTGCCGTTCGTGCTGCCGCGATATTGCTGTCCGTTTACGCTTTCGGCAACAGTCAAATCGCCGTTGCGACCATTTGGACGAGTATAGCGGCGGGGCTGTTCGGACTTGTGCTTCAATGGGCGTTTTTACCGCTTATCGTTTATCGTATAGTCAATGCAATCAGATTACAATGCGTTTTGCGTGGAACGACGTCCGCGCCCGCTTTGTCGCACGGTCTTACCATACGACAGTATGCTCTCAACCGTGCTTCGTGCGGAACACGAACGGCGTTCTCATGCAAAATCTTCGACCCGAGTCGGAGCGGATTTTTTCGTCCGGCAAGGAAGAGGACGCAGGAATACTGTCGTATTTCAAGGACGATGACACAGACGGCGGATAAATCCGTCCGCCTCGGGCGCATTGTAATCTGATTGCATTGACTAGAGAATTTAAAGAAATAAGAAAGGATATAAGGATTATGAAAAGAATTTTGATTGCCGTTTTAAGTATGATTTTGATTATTTCTCTTGCCGCTTGCGGCAGTTCAAATGCCGTCGACTCATCCTCGGCGTCGACCGAAGACAGCGACGGAGCGTCGATCGGATCCGAAACGGAGCAAACCGAGTCGACCGGAAGTGCCGGCGGAAAAACGCTGGTTGTCGTGTATTCCGCATCCGGAAATACGAAGCGGATTGCCGATGTGATCGCCTCCGCCACCGGCGGCGACCTATTTGAGATTACGCCGAAAGAACCCTACACCTCAGATGATTTGGACTGGACGAACAGAGACAGCCGCGTATCAAAAGAGTATGCCGACGAAGCTTTGCGCGATGTGGAGCTGACGACCACGGCCGTGGAAAATTGGGACGAATACGACACCGTGTTTATCGGCTCCCGATTTGGTGGGGCATCGCCGCATGGCCGACAGATACTTTCGTAAAAGCCAATGATTTCACCGACAAAACGGTCATTCCGTTCTGTACCTCCTCCTCGTCGGGCTTAGGTCAAAGCGGAGAGCTGCTCAAAGAGGAAGCCAAAGGCGGAAATTGGCTCGAAGGCCGGCGTTTCCAATCGGGTGCGAGTGAGGACACGGTGAAGGAATGGGTAAAGAGCCTCAATTTATGATAACGCGGACAGTTTTGCCTTTAATTTTGGTGATTTGTCTGTTTTTGACCGGCTGTGTAAATACCGCGGACAAAAACGCGTTATCCGACATCGGAGAATTGCAAGACAGCACAGAACCGGCATCCGGCGCTTCTTACGCAGAGAATTTTGCCGAAACAAAACCGCAGGCTCTCGGCAGCGTAACGGCAGGAACCGAGACCTATCGCGACTTTGTAATCGACAACGTATATCATTCTCCGAATGACGGGGATATTCACTATAACGTCTATATCCCCGAAAGCTACGACGGCAGCCGCCCCTATGCGTTGTTTTTTACACTTCCGGGCTATGAGGGGCTCTATTTTCAGGGCGTGGCGCGGAATTTGGAAGCGGAAGCGTTCGGCTTTGAAGCACAGAAGTACAATGAGGAAATGATCGTCGTCGCACCCCAGCTTTCCGATTGGGGTGAAACCTCCGCAAACCAAACCGTCGCTCTGCTGGAATACTTCCTTGCCGCCTACAACATCGACCGCGAGAAGATCTACGCGAACGGTTATTCGGGCGGCGGCGAGACCATGTCGCTTGTGATGGGAAAACGCCCTGAACTGTTCACCGCCTATCTACACTGTTCTTCTCAGTGGGACGGTGATCTCAAAGTTTTGGCAGAAAGCCGTACACCGGTGTATCTTGCCATAGGCGAGGACGACGAGTATTACGGCTCCGAGCCTACTAAGCAAGCCTACAACGAACTGCACGCGCTTTATGCCGCTCAGGGGCTTTCGGAGAACGAAATTTCGAAGCTGCTTGTTTTGGACGTCAAAGACGCCGCCTATTTTGAAGAAAAAGGGATAACTAACCAGCACGGGGGCGGCGGACTGTTTGCAAACGATAAGAAAATCATGGGCTGGCTGTTCGGGAATTAGAGGAAAAAAGATTATGTATAGACCAACTGTCAAAAGCGTTGCAAAGCAGGCTAAAATAGAATTACAAGTAAATACCACAGGAGGAATTTATCATGGAATATATTACACTGAATAACGGAATTAAAATGCCCATGGAGGGCTTTGGCGTCTTTCAGGTGCGCGACTCGAAAGAATGCGAGCAGGCGGTTCTGGACGCTATCAGCGTGGGCTATCGGCTGATCGACACGGCGGCGGCTTACGGGAACGAGGAAGCGGTCGGCACGGCGCTTAAAAAGAGTGGAGCCTGCCGGGATGACCTGTTTATCACCACTAAGCTGTGGGTGTCGAATTCGAGCTACGAGGGCGCAAAAAAAGCGTTTGAAAGCTCCTTGCAAAAGCTGGGGCTTGAGTACCTCGACCTCTATCTTCTTCATCAGCCCATGGGCGACTACTACGGCGCATGGCGTGCGCTCGAAGAACTTTACAAGGAGGGCCGCATTCGCGCCATCGGCGTTTGCAACTTCTATCCCCATGTGCTGGCGGATTTCTGCGAGACGGTCGAAATCCTGCCCATGGTGAATCAGGTGGAGCTGCACCCCTTCTTCCAACAGCCGGAGGCGCTGACACTTATGAAAGAATACGAAGTACAGCCGGAAGCCTGGGGCCCGTTTGCCGAGGGTAAACACGGGATTTTCACACACCCGGTGCTCTGTGAGATCGGCGCAAAATACGGCAAGAGCGCGGCGCAGGTCGCCCTTCGCTGGAACGTACAGCGGGGCGTTGTTGTGATTCCGAAATCCACCCACAGAAACCGTATGGAGCAGAATTTGGATATTTGGAATTTTGCTCTAACCGAGGAGGAAACGGAACGCATTTCGGCACTTGACATCGGCCGCAGCGAGATCGTTAATCATTTCGATCCGAACTTTGTGAAAGCGCTCCACGGGCGTTTTGCAAAATAAGGAGGGCAACATGAACAGCTTTACCTACCGTTATCCCGTAACGGTTTATTTTGGAGAAAAAGCGGCAGAAAAGAACCTGCCCGCAGAGCTTTCTAAGGTCGGCAAAAACGTGATGCTCGCCTACGGCGGGGGCTCTGTCAAGCGAAACGGCATTTACGACGAACTGATGGGGCTTCTCACTGCCGCAGGGAAGAATGTCACGGAATTTTCCGGCATTATGTCAAACCCCACTTACGCAAAGGTGCAGGAGGGCGCCGGCATTGCCCGCGAGAATGAGATCGACTTCATTTTAGCCGTGGACGGCGGCAGTGTCATCGACTGCTGTAAAGTTGTGTCTGCCCAAGCAAAGACAGATGTCGATCTGTGGGAGATGGAAACCGTCAAGCACGAAAATCCCACCGAATTTATCCCGATGGGTGCGGTAGTGACGGCGTTCGGCACCGGTGCGGAGATGAATAACGGCGCAGTCATTACAAATGAGGAAAAGAAGGTCAAAGGCCCGCTGTGGGGCGCGTTTTATGATTTTGCCATACTTGATCCCGCCTATACCATGACGATGCCAATGTCGCAGGTCATCTCCGGCGCTTTTGACGCGCTTTCCCATTGCATGGAGACCTATATGGGTACGCCGTGTGAGTCCAATCTTTCCGACGAGATTAACGAGGCCTGCCAGCGCAGTATCATTCGCAACCTTCGGGTGACGCTGAAAAATCCGCAGGATATTAAGGCAAGAAGTGAGCTTGTATGGGCGGCGGCAATGGGCGAAAATGGCATTCTCAAAATCGGCAAGGTCACGGATTTTCAGGCGCATATGCTGGAACATCAGCTCGGCGCGTACACAAACTGCAACCACGGGCAAGGTCTCGCGGTGATTCATCCTGTCCTATACCGACATATGCTCCCGGAGGCCGCGCCGCAGTTTGCCCGCCTCGCCGTGAATGTTTGGGGCGTCGATCCCGACGGAAAGACGGAAGGTGATCCGGCAAACGCGTTTATCGATGCTCTTACGTCGTTCATAGGGGAAGTCAGTCTGCCGACGACGTTTGCGGAAATGGGCATTCCCGCCGATACGGACTACAAGGCTATCGCGGACAGCACCATTCTCACGGGCGGCTGCTGCAAAAAATTCACGAAAGACGAACTGCTGGCGGTCCTCCATGAGTGCAGATAGATGAAACGAAAGCGGATAAGCTGTAAGGCAGTGAAAAGACTTATTAAACATTCTTCAAGAAAACAAGAAACCCGAACGCTTCGCCAATCGGTAAAACGTTCGGGTTCTTTTGTTTTGGTGCGGCAAGCGCATTTATATCCGAACCCAAGCCTGATTCCTCAAGCTCGGCGAAAGTGATTGTTTTTGTACCGTCTTTGTAATTAAACGTAAACGTAATCCTGTCGTCATAGACGAAAATCGCATTGACAAAGCTATCGATCAGCCGGCGACGGTGTTCCAGTTTTTTCGTGTCGAACTTGCGAAAGCGGTGAAACCAAAATACAATCTGCTCTCGCGACAGCGTCGGCTTTGTCATTTCTTCCTTAATCATTTGCACGGAAAGTTCGCTCTTTTGCTTCTCAAGCGATTCAAGTCGTTCTTTCGTTGACACCGTGATGATCCCCTGCTGGATCGCATTCAGCATATTCTCGATTGCTTTCTGCGTATTGGCATACTGTTTACGCAGCAGCGGAAGCGTTGTGTTTTCTTTTCCCTGCGCTTCCATAACCATATCGGCAAGGGCATCTATCAATTCATCATCAAAGATAATTTTCTTGATCTGCTCAATCGCAACGTCTTCGATCCATTCCTTTTTGATCGGTTTCTTGTCACATCCCTTATGGTTCTTTGCACTGACGCATTTGTAATACCGGTAAACAAAGCCCATGTGACTCGTTCCGCTTTCTCCTACCATGAAGCACTGGCATTTCCCGCAAAACAACTTGGTTGTCAACAAATATTCGTCTTCCGCCTTGTGTCTGGCGGGAGCTTTTTTATTGGCGGCCATCCGTTCCTGCACGCGGTCGAAAAGCTCCTGTGGGATGATCGCCGGAATACCGCCAGGCTGCACAACGTCACGGTACTTGTATTCGCCAATATATTTGCGGTTGTGCAGCATACGGGTGACGCTGTTGATGCTGATCTTGCCGCCGCGCTTGGTACGCACGCCCTTCAAATTCAATTCATCGGTGATCTGCTGCATGGATGCGCCGTTTGCGTAATGCTGAAACGCCTCGATGATAGCAGGAGCCGTCAATGGATCGATCTGAAAATATTGTTCGCTGTCAATCATATAACCGATGGGCAGCGTTCCGCCGTTATACTTGCATTTTAGGGCATTCTCGGTCAAGCCGCGAACCACTTTGACGGACAATTCAGCCGAATAATATTCCGCCATACCTTCGAGCAACGATTCAAGCAAAATCCCTTCCGGGCCGCTTGATATGGCTTCTGTTGCGGAAACCACGCGAACGCCGTTGTTTTTCAGCACCCGCTTGTAGTGTGCAGAATCGAATTTGTTCCGTGCGAAACGGTCGAGCTTCCATACAAGCAAAATTTCAAACTTCCGACCCGCACTGTCCTTGATGAGCCGCTGGAAATCCGGACGGTTATCCGTCTTGGCGGATAAAGCGCGGTCGATGTAGGTTTCGACGATTTCAATGTCGTTCTTTTCAGCAAAGGCCTTGCATTCGCGGATCTGACCCTCAATGGATTCCTCGCGCTGATTATCGGAAGAATATCTCGCATAGATTACGCCTTTCATTTTCTCTTCTCACCTCCTTCTGTAAAGATTGGTTGCACGGGGGTCTTAGGGTACTCCCTAACAAGGCGGCGAGCGAAGCAAGCGGGTGTTTGGGAACCCAAACGCGATGCTTGCCAAAACAATGCTGCGTCCTTTCCCCTGCAAGGAAAGTATATCATATTTCAGCCGGTTTGTCCATAGATTTTGCGTGGAATTTTCAATTT
>CANQGK010000014.1 GCA_947623175.1 uncultured Clostridia bacterium
ATGCTGTCTATGCTGCTTTGTATCGCAATGCTCGTCGGCTCCACCTTCGCGTGGTTCACCGATTCAGTAACGAGCGGTAATAACAAAATTGTCGCCGGAAACCTCGACGTCGAGATGGAGTATTCCGTACTTGGCGCAGATGGCACTCGCTCATGGAAGCCCGTTACCGAAAAAACGCCGCTTTTTGAGGAGTCCGCTCTTTGGGAGCCGGGATATACGCAGGTCGTATATCTCAAAATCAGCAACGTCGGAAGTCTCTCGCTTAACTACAAGCTGCTTATCGATATAGCAAGCGAAAAGGCCGGCAAGGGCTACGATTACGAGAAAAAGAAAGAATTTAACTTCCACCTCTCCGATTATCTCATGTTCGGCGCGGTTGAAACCCCAGAGGAAAACTTCTATGCTACTCGTGCAGAGGCGCGCGAGGCAGTGGAAGCTACCGCAGGCAAGCTGAAAAGCTACTCCGCTGCCGGAAGCATTAAGGCAAGCGAAGCCAAAGACGATATCGATTATATCGCGCTGGTCGTTTATATGCCCGAGACTGTAGGTAACGAGGCAAACTATTATAAGAATTTTGCCCCCGAAATCGATCTTGGAATCAAGCTTGTTGCGACTCAAATGGTTGACGAAAGCGACAGCTTCGGTAACGATTACGATACCGACGCCTCTCCGAAAGAGTCGACCGCGTTTGCCGATCTCACTCAGGAAAACTTTACGGTAGCTTCCGAAGCGGATCTTCTTAAGTTACAGGAACTTGTTTTCAACGGAAATACCTTCGAGGGTAAGACGATTACTTTGAGTGAAGACATCACTCTGTCTCAGGCAAATTGGACGCCTATAGGTTCTGCTGTTGCACCTTTCAAAGGCACCTTCGACGGCAACGGTAAAACCATTTCGAATCTTAAGATTACAAAAGCGACTAACGGAATAGCAGGCTTGTTCGGTCAAATCGAAGGCGCAGCCATTAAGGATTTGACGGTGGCAGGCGACATTACGTTGGACAACGAATCCGAAATAGGCGACATATCCGAGGTTCCTGTAGGCGGAATTTGCGCAACCGCGAAGGATGCAACGATCAGCGGTTGTACAAATGAAGTTGAAATTGACGTTACCGGTTTGACCGAACATTCAATTGCCAACAGTATGATGTTTATCGGCGGAATTTTAGGCGTATCAATCAGTAACTCCGCCGCAGAACCTGTCATTATATCAAACTGCACTAACAGCGCAAATCTGAGCGGACCAAATGATATGGCTAAGGGCATTTTAAGTTATGTCGGCGGTATCACCACCACAATTAAATATGCACACGTAACAATAACCGATTGTGTAAATAACGGAACACTTGCCGGCACCTTTTCACATCCGGACGGACTGCATGCGGATTTTCGTGCTTAATACAAAACGTTTTTCGGTCACGTAAATTATGAAAAAACCGATTTAAAATATCCTCAGCGGCTTTCGTAACAAGCGCAAATGCGTCTGTAAATACCGCCGCAGGACGTTATTTCCTTTAATATCTTTGCGCGGATGATATACGGCTTTGTGCCGTCGGGCGCCCCGACGCCCACCTCCGCACGACCGCAGCCGCCGTTTCACACTCCTTCGGCGGCTGCGGTTTTTGTATGCCTTTACCGACTGTTGATCCGCCGATAAAGGCAGATAAAGAAAAGCCTCCCTTGCCTAAAGAACGTCCTTTGTCGCTACAATATCGGTGCCGCAGACGTCGACAAGAATTTTGTCGCCTATGTGTATCGGCGCTTTTACCGAAGCTTTTTTTATAAGCGCCATAACGTCGAAAATATTTTCTTTCGGCACGGGCTCGGCGGTTTTGACGCTCACCATGGTATCCTCGCGGTTGGAAACGCGCACTACCGAAGTTACGGTGCGGGTGGGGCGAGTGGTTTCCTCTATGCCGTAAACCGCGCCCTTGGGGCAGGAATTGCCGCTTACCGAGACCTTATCGCCTTCCGTTTCGACCGTAAGTGTACAGCCGCGCGGACAGATTATGCAGGTTAAATTCCGTTTCATTTGAGCTCCTCCAAAGATACCGTTATGGGTTCTTTCGCCGTTTTAAGCTTTTCGCTTTTTATATTAAGCTTTTCCATTTCGCCGGGAGCCGCCTTTAAGCGCACCGCCGTCGACAGCACCTCGTCGCCCGATTTTACGGTAAAACACACCCTGCCGAAGGGCTGTGTTACGCGAAGGTAGAGCGAAATATCCTCTTTTGCTTCGGAGGATACCCGCTGAGGCAAAACGTAGCGTACACCGTTGCCCGGAAGGGTTTGCAGATTTGCGGCGGCAAGGGAGCCGTTTTTTACAAATTCGGCGGCGCCGGCGCCGGCTATCTCCGCTTCATCCGAAACGTAGTCCACAAGGTCATGCACCTGAAGCACGTTGCCGCAGGCGAAAATGCCCGCAATTTCGGTTTGCCGGTGCTCGTCTACAATCGCTCCGCCCGTGACGGGGCTTATGGGTATTCCCGCCGTGCGGGTAAGCTCGTTTTCGGGGATAAGTCCGCAGGAAAGCAGAAGCGTATCGCATGGTATATACCGCTCGGTTTTTTTGATCGGTTTGCGATTTTCGTCCACCCGGGCTACGGTCACGCCCTCCACACGTCGCTCGCCGTGTATTTTTGCCACCGTGGTGCTTAAATATAACGGAATGTTGTAATCCTCGAGGCATTGCACGATATTTCGGGTAAGTCCGCCCGAATAGGGCATTATTTCGCAGACCGCCTCGACCTTTGCGCCCTGAAGCGACATTCTTCTCGCCATAATGAGCCCTATATCGCCCGAACCCAATATAACCACACGCTTGCCTACCATGTAGCCCTCGCAATTGACAAGCTTCTGCGCGGTGCCGGCGCTGTAAACCCCCGCGGGGCGCGTACCGGGAATATTAAGCGCGCCGCGGCTGCGTTCGCGACAGCCCATGGCAAGAATTACGGCTTTTGCCCGTATTTTTATAATACCGTCGCGCCGACAGGCGGTGACGACGCGGTCGGCGGATATATCGGTAACCATCGTAAGATTATAGGTTTTGATGCCGCGTTCCTCGATTTTTTGCTTATATACCGCAGCATATTCGGGGCCCGTAAGCTCGCGCCCCAGCTTATGCAAGCCGAAGCCGTTATGAATGCATTGACGGAGTATTCCGCCGTTTTCCTCCTCGCGGTCGAGAATAACTACGTCCTTAACCCCGGCGTCGTAAGCCGCCGCGGCTGCCGCCATTCCGGCAGGGCCTCCGCCTACGACGACTATATCGTGATCAAGCATTATTCGCCCTCCCTTTCGGAAACCATATAAGAATTGCCGCCGTTTTTGGTGACCTTTTCCATAGGGATCCCGTTTTCCTCCGACAGTATTTTCATAACGTAGGGCGCGCAAAAGCCTCCCTGGCACCTGCCCATTCCCGCGCGGGTACGGCGTTTTATACCGTCGATATCAAAGGTCTTCGGATTTCGCCTTACGGCGTCGCGGATCTCGCCCTCGCTTACGGTTTCACAGCGGCAGACAATCCTGCCGTATTCGGGATGAATTTTTATATATTCGTTTTTCGCGCTGTCGGTCATTTCACGAAAAGCGTGCGGATTTTCGCGTCGCGGGTTAAATTCGGGATTTTTCTCCATCCGAAGCCCCATATTTTTAAGTTGTTCGGCGGCGTATTCGGCAATCGCAACACAGCATGTGAGCCCCGGAGAGTCTATAGCCGCCACATGCAAAAGCCCTTTTACCCTTTTGCTCGGCTCTATAATGAAATCGCCGCCCTTTTCGGAAGCGCGAACTCCGGTAAAGGAGGTTATTACCCCGCGAAAATCGATACCGGGTACACTGTTTGAAGCAAGCCTTGCCACGGTATCGAGCCCTTCGGGCGTAGTCTCGCGGCTTTCGGCGGAAGCCACCGCAGCCGACGTAGGGCCGGTAAGCAGATTTCCGTCAACGGTGGGAGATACCAAAACGCCCTTACCCTCTTTTGTGGGAACTCGAAATATCGTGCGGCTCACGCGGCTGCCCTCGGTTTTGTCAAGCAGCATATATTCGCCGGCGCGCGGGATAATCTCGAAAAATTTATCGTCGAGCAGCTCCGCGATTTTATCGCTGTAACCGCCCGCGCAGTTTATAAGATAACGCGCCTTTACGCTCTCGCCGTTTTTTGAAATTACGGTGAATACGCCGCCCTTTTCGGTTATTTTTTCCGCCTCGAAATTGAGCTTAAGCTCTGCGCCGTTATCCATAGCGTTTCCCACGGCGGCGATCGTAAGCTCGTATGGGCAGACGATGCCGGAGTTTTCCACCGATAAAGCCGCGCAAACCTCCGGCGACAGGTTGGGCTCCGCCTTTCGCGCTTCGGCTCCGGTTATAACCGAAATTCCGCTTATGCCGTTTTTTAGCCCGCGCTCGTAAAGCTCGTTTATGCGGGTCGCTTCCGCTTCCGAAAAGGCGCAAACCAAAGATCCGCAGCGCTTTACCGGAACATGCAAAAGCTTCGCGGTTTCAAACAGCTTTTCCACCCCCGCGGCGTTAAGGCGGGCTTTAAGCGTACCGGGCACGGGATCGTAGCCGCCGTGAACAATGCCGCTGTTTGCCTTGGACGCGCCGCAGGCAACGTCGTTTTCCTTTTCGCAAATACAAACCGCAAGCCGGTATTTCATAAGCTCACGCGCCAGCATGCCGCCCGTCACGCCCGCGCCGATTATTACCGCATCGTAGACCATTTGTTTTTCCTCCACGTTTAATCTTCCGCTACAAATACGACGTTTTCTATCGAGCAAAGCTCGGTTATATCAAAATCAATACGCTTTTCTATGATGAGATCTATGCCGAGGTGCCCTTTGCATTCGCTTTTGGGCGGATTGAAGTGATATGTAAAATTAGTGTTTAACATATCGCTTATTTTATTTATAAGCTCGTTGGCTTTGTACATGTCGTCTATTTCGACGTAAACCACCTCGGTGGTTTTTTTGCGGCGTTCGAACTTGGCGAAAAGTATAATAGTAACAAGGAAAAACGCCGTGACCACAATCGCGCCGAAATAAAAACCGTAGCCCACCGCTACGCCGATGGCGCCCGTAGCCCATACGCCCGCCGCGGTGGTAAGTCCGGCTATGACGTTATTGCTTTTGAGTATTATCATACCCGCTCCCAAAAAGCCTATACCCGATATAACCTGGGCGGAAATTCGGAAAACGTCGCCCTCATGCTCCAAAACGTCCGAAACGAATAAGCTTGTCATCGAGGTCGTACAAGCGCCGAGGCAGACCAAAATATGGGTTCTGACGCCCGCCGCTCTGCCGTGCAATGCGCGCTCACTGCCTATAAGCGCCCCTATCACTACCGCCAAAAGCGCACGAATAACCACCTGCACCATATCAAGCTTTAACAAACCGTCTAAAATATCCATAAAATCGCTCCTTTATATAAAAAAATAATTTTTTTAAAAAATAAAAATAAAAAAGCGCGAAAGGACGACGTATTTCTACTTCGTCTCTTTTCCGCTTCTCCAAAAATCTCTCGGAATATTAAATTAAAAACCCACCATATCCGTATCGTCCGTCATCGTCCGTCGCCGGATTAAATATACCACAAATCCTTTTTGCCCGTAGAGACCGCACGCGCGCCGTGGCTTAAAGCCAGCGTAACGTCCTGCTTCGTCTCGATAAGACCACCGGCTATGACGGGAATACCTCTCTTAGACAGGCGCTCGATTATCTTATAAACCACGCCGGGCATGATCTCCGTCATATCCGGACGACAGCCGTCAAGTATGCCGTCGATGCTCTCAACCCCCTGAGAATCGAGGGCAAAAAAGCGCTGTACGGTAAACAGCCCCGATTCCTTCGCACATCTGATTATATGCGAGCGGGTGGAGATTATACCGTCTACCCCGCAGTTTTTAAGAAATTTAAGTCCGGTACCGTCACGCCCTATACCCTCCGCCAAATCGATATGCACAAACAAAAGCTTGCCGGCGGCATGCGCGGCCCTTATTTGCCCTGCCACGGTCAAAAGATTGGCATCGAGATGAAATATTATTTCCACCGGAGATTTTAAAACGTCGTCGAGCTTATCGTTTCTGACCGCGCCGATTATCGGGCAATCGTCCAACCTGTCTGTAATATTACCGTTCAAGTTTAACACCTGTAATAATTATATACCATTCTTCGATTTTGTCAACCGATTATTTGTATTTTTTCCATAAAATGCGGCTCGCGCCGCCCCTCACCGCCCCGCTTATAACCGCTCGTCTTTAAACCTTGAGACCTGCGGAAAAGTATTTTGCACAAATTGTTACAAAATTGTAACTTTACAAATCGTCGATCGAATGATACTGTATTAGTGCGCTAATACTCAAGTTCGCAACACAGCTGCCATGTAATCGGTGACAAAATAAAGATTACAAACGGGAGGAATTAAGTTGAAAATCACCTTTGTAAACCGCTGTAATCACGGCGTCAATTTAAAAATCGACGGCGGTGAACCCGTATATTTAAAGCCCTTGGAAACGTCTTGCGTCACATGGCAAAAGGGCGGAGATAACATAACTCTTACGGTTTGCAGCTCGACCGGGAGCGCCAAAATAAAAGCCGTATATAATCTGGCGGTGGAGACCGAATACGCTTTTAGCGGAGTCTCGGATAACGACACATTTTATATCACCCGCGAAAAAATCGACATTAGCCCCACCGCTGCTTACGACAGGCTGTTTGTCACACCGGCGTCGGACGGCGTAACCCGGGTTTCGGAAAATCACCGCATTTCGGAAGAGAAAAAGATGAAACGCCTGTTCGCAAAGGAGGAGCGCTTTGATTTTGTCGGAAGCTCGCTTATTTTTTCCTCCACGCTTATAATTATCCTTATCGGCGTCGGTATAAGGCTTACTTCCCTTTTCGGGTGGAAATTGGCAGCAGTGTATTTCCCCTTGGCGATTTTGTTTGTAATCGGGCTTAATCTGCTTACCGACAAGCTGTGGGGAGTTATAAACAAAAAGCTCCTTAAAACCGACGACGAAAAAACGGAATTTTACCGTTATTTCGAAAATGATTTTATAAGAGAGAAATTTTAATGCAGACTGTCAAAAAAGAATTATTAAAAGCCCGATTTGATCCCTCTCTTTACGAAAGCGGGTCGCCCGTCGTGATAACAAGCGACAAATTTTGGGACGGCGGGATCGATATTGCCGCCCCGCTTTACGAAAAATCCGAATTTTACGCTTTGGCAAAAGGTATGTCGGATCTGCTCAAAAAGCTTATAGCCGATTTAAACGAGGACTTTTACGTTGCCGATTTTTTATGCGAAAATCAAACCTTGTACCCCTCGTGGTCCGATTTGAAAAGCTTTGCGCTCTTTCGCGCCGTTTCCGAAATTTTTAAAAAGCACAAATGCTATCGGCTCACTTTAAAAGAGGATTCTCACCTTTTGGACTTGATGATCGAATCGAATTTCCGCTATTACAGCTACTTTTCCCTTTTCCTGCCCGAGTCCGGCACGATTATACAGCCCACCTGCCATACCGAAATATTTATATATTCCGAAAAAGAAGACCTGATAAGGGAACGCCTTACGGAAATCACCGAACCGAACAGCGGGATCAAAATAGAATAAAGGATGATTTTATGAGCTTTTTGGAAAAAATCCGCACGGATAAAAATTTTGAGGATAATTCTCGTCAAAAGACGGAATCTCTTTCCCGCATAAAAGCGGTGGTAGCCCAAAAAACGGGAATAGATAAAGTAATCGAAGCGGGCGACTGCGCCGTCGCCTTTGCGGGATCAAAAGACAATATGAAACTGCTTTTGGAGCTGTCGATATATAAATGCGGCAACAATAAGCGCTTTTTATACGCCTCGTTAGACGACGGAGTCTCGTGGCAGGAGGACGATTTTGAAAGCGCGGCGGAATTTGAAGCGGCGATTGCGGACTATATCGCAGAGCGTTTGGGGCGAACGGTAAAAACGGTGACTGTCATCGATAAGGGCAAAGTCGTCTTTGAAACCTATTATCTTGACGCCGACGAATGGGTTTTGCTCTCTTCCGAGACCGTAAACGGCAAAATGGCGTCCTTCCTTGCAAAAAAGCTTAAAATATCCGGCGAAAGCACCGAAACCTATACGCCGGTCGCGGAGTAAGCGATTCCCGTTGGCGGGGAATTATTTGCAAACAAAACAGAAAACCACAGGAAAGCGGAATTTAATCGAGGTGAACACTATGATTACGATAAAAAAAGACGAATATGTATTTGAAGTGGATACCGAAAGCACAAAAAACTATTATCGGTCGCATACCTTATGCGACTGCGACAGGTGCAGATATTATTATGAAAATATCAAGGGAAGGTTCCCGAAGCTTGAGGAATTTTTATCCGAATTCGGCGTTGATATTTCGAAGCCCGATGAAATTTTCTCGGCGGAAGCGGAGGATTCGGTGGAATACATAAACGTAGACTACACCGTGTGCGGAAATATCAAGACAATGGGTCAATATGAAATCGACCTTTACGATAATTTGTTTTTAAGCATTGTCGTTACCGAAGGGTACGCTTGTACTAACGAACAAACCGGCCCGTATTTCACCCTTTCCGTTGTCGGCGTTACCTTGCCGGGGGTGCCCCTCAAATCCCGATTAGACACCGAATTTGAAAGTCATAAACAGTCAACGTCGCTTTTTGCGAAAGCAAAACGCCTTTTTACGAAAAATAAAAACACCAAATCCCCAACGGAGGAAAAAGATGATACGACGTTTTAAAGAAATATCCGGCAGGCAGATAGAAAAAATCACAGGACAGGAGCGGTTCGCCTTCGCTCACTCGGATACAAATGATTTTTACGACCTTGCGGAACAGGCAAAGACGGGAGGATATGAGGGCTCGGTCATAATTTTCTATGATTTTGAGACCGGCGACGTATATCGGCCGTTTGAAAAGAAGCGCAACGTCCTTTACGGCGATCCCGTTTACGTCGACGGCTTTTACTACATCCTGCAGGGGGATTATGATGAAAATAGAATAACTCTGTATCGTTATATTCCCGGAGAGGCGCCTTTGAAGGTAACGGAGCTTGATATAAATGACGTCAATCTGTATAATCTGCGTATTATAGGAAATCCGGTACACATTATAAGCATGGACGATAATTTCGAATGCTATTATCCCGAAAGGTTTTCTTTTCCGATAGACGAAGCGGAAACCGTCGCGTTTACGGACGGCGAAAAGATATACTTTGAGCGCTGGGCAGAAGAAGGCTGGGACAAGGAAAAAGACCGCGCGGGAGACGGATACAAATACTACAACAAGATAATCGTTAAGGATCCCGGCGGAAATACTCTCTCGGAAGAAGTGGGAGCTTTTTACCCTGCCGAGGACGGTACATGGTGGATTGCATAAAATAAATAACAAAAAAGGAACGGATTTACAATATGAGAAAAAATATTGCTGCTATTGCGATTTTGCTGATTTTTTGCCTTGCAGGCTGTTCTTATTCCGCCGAAAAAACCTATTACAAAGACACGGCGGATTATGATAAAATCTGGAGCCTTACCGGCTTTAATCACGGTTATGAGGATAAATCGCCTCTGTTTCCCGATACGCTTACCGGTTATAATGTGGAAGATTTTTACTGCCGATACGACGAACA
Organism: uncultured Clostridia bacterium; assembly: GCA_947623175.1. Taxonomy (GTDB): domain Bacteria; phylum Bacillota; class Clostridia; order Oscillospirales; family Acutalibacteraceae; genus UBA737. The sequence continues at coordinate 9,632 of CANQGK010000014.1, forward strand.
ACTCCCACTCGGCGAGGGCGTACAGATTTTTTTAGAGATCCGCTATGACGAGAACGACTTTCCCGCACAGCAGGAACGGATTTCCAAAATGGCGACGGAAGACGCGGAAAATTTTACCGAAAGTGGCTTTTCGGCTTACGTTCTTCAATCGGGCGATAACGGAAGATACGAGTACGCCCTTATAGACGACGGTGAAAAAACCGTTTACTACATCTTCCTTTACAACCTGCCGAAAAAGGAAATCGAAATAACCAAAAACCTTTTACCGAAAAATTATACGGATTATACGGAATAAATATAATTGCTCCCGCATGGTTTGAGATGCGGGAGCAAAATTTTAGGCTTTTATCCGATTTTTGCCGTCCGGACGGCTCTATAACAAAAGCATTTTATATTTATAGCAATATTTGTCCATATTTTTTTTCGATTTTACTTGTATATGTTGATTTTTTTATTTATAATAAAACAAAATCAAGATTTTAACGTATGACTGTGAAACTCCGGAGGTAAGCGATAAGTGAAAAATACCGCTGTTGTAGGTTACGGCGGTCAAGGCGGTTGGCACTGTAACCAGATATTGAAAAGCGACGTTGTAAGTTTATCGGGAATTTACGACATAGCCGAGGATAAATGTAAAAAAGCAAGCGAAAACGGCATTAAGGTATACGCCTCTTTTGAGGAAATACTTGCCGATAAAGCGGTCGATATAGTGGTGATCGCGGTGCCGAACGACGACCATAAGGACCTCGTCGTAAGGGCACTCGGCGCCGGCAAAAACGTTATTTGCGAAAAACCCGTCGCGATAACGGTTGCGGATTTTGACCAAATGGCAGATGCCGCAAAAAAATCAGGAAAGCTTTTTTCGGTGCACCAAAACCGAAGATGGGACGTCGACTTCCTCGCGGTTAAGTCTATAATAGAAAGCGGCGAGATAGGCGACGCCATAAATATCGAATCGCGAATCCACGGCTCAAGAGGCATACCGAGCGATTGGCGCTGTACCAAAAAGTGCGGCGGCGGTATGATTCTCGATTGGGGAGTACATCTTATCGACCAGATACTCCAAATTTACAAGGGCGATAAAATAACCGAAATATTCTGCACCACCACCGATATTACGAAAACCGAGGTTGACGACGGGTTTAAATTAAACCTTTTCTTTGAGAGCGGCAAAACCGCGTATATCGAGGTCGGAACCTATAACTTTATCGCCATGCCGCGTTTCTATCTGCAATGCAAAAACGGCAGCGCGATTATAACCGATTGGACCAAAAACGCCCACATTGCAAAAATGAAGGCATGGAACGAAAAAGAGGTCTTGCCGGTGCAGACCGCCGCCGGCATTACAAAGACCATGGCGCCGCGTGACAGTATTACCCTTGACGAGTACGACGCGCCGCGCCCCGTAAGTGACGTTCACAATTATTACCGCAATTTCTGCGCCGCTATAGATAAAAAGGAAGCCTCCACGGTAAAGCTGTCCGAGGTAAGGCGGGTCATGCAGGTTATGGAAGCCGCTTTCAAATCCGCCGAGACGCGTCAGGCGCTTAACGTACGGATATGATCAGGCTTGCAACCGTAGGAACAAGCGGTATAACCGATAAATTTTTGTCGGCGGTGAAGCTTTCGGGCAGATTTTGCCATACCGCGGTATACTCAAGAAACGAGGAAACCGGTAAAAAATTTGCCGAAAAGCATGGCGTAAAAGCCGTTTTTACCGATTTGGAGGAAATGGCAAAAAGCGATATCGACGCGGTTTACATCGCCACGCCCAACCGTTTTCATGCAGCGCAGTCAAAAATTTTTCTCTTAAACGGCAAGCACGTTATTTGCGAAAAGCCGATAACCGTAAGCGAAGCGGAGTATAACGAGGTAAAGCGAATTGCCGACGAGCGCGGGCTTATTTATATGGAGGCGATCATTCCGCCCAACAGCGAGCAAAACCGCAAAGTCCATCGCGCCCTGGAGCAGATCGGCGATATAAAAGCGGCGCGAATCGACTTTTGTCAGCGCTCGAGCCGACTTGACGATTTTTATGCGGGAAAGCCGCAGAACATTTTCGATATGTCGCTTTGCGCCGGAGCCTTTATGGATTTAGGGGTGTATTGCATATACGGCGCCGTCGATTTACTCGGCATGCCGAAAAAGATATATGCAAGATCCGACTTTTTTGAGACCGGCTGTGATTCGGGCGGAAGGGTCATTTTCGAATACGACGGCTTTTCGGCGCTCATTTCATACGGCAAAGCCGGACAATCGATTATCGGAAGCGAAATTATAGGCGATAAGGGCACCCTCGCGATTTCGCATATTTCGAAATATTCCAGCGTAAAGCTTTTAAAGGATGAAAAAATTCGCACCATCGTGAAGGATTGCGAGCATGTGGCATGTATGCTAGGCGAAGTAAACAATTTTGCCGATTTTACGGAGAACAAAAATTTGCCGGAATACGAGAGACTCTCCGGCATTGCAAAAAATGTCCAAAAATGTATGGACGCCGTTAAGAAAAAAGCGGGACTTTTTTATCCCGAATAAATAAAGGAGCGATAATATGAAACTTGGAGTTGTAAGCGCGATTTACGACGGTTTTTCCTTTGAGGAAATGATCGACGACGTATCCGCAAACAAGCTTGAATGTGTCGAGGTTGCCTGCTGGCCCTCGGGCAAAGCCGAAAGGCGGTACGCGGGAGTAAGTCATATCGACGTCGAAAACACGTCGGACGAGTACGTTTCGTACTTAAAGGATTATTGCAAAAAGAAAAACGTTGAAATTTCTTCGCTTGCTTTTTATCCCAACACGATGGACGGCGACCTCGAAAAACGCAAGGCGAATATCGAGCATTTGAAAAAGGTTATAAATATGAGCCGCATCCTCGGCGTAAACTTGGTCACCACCTTTATAGGCCGCGACCAGAATAAATCGGTAGAGGAAAATCTCGAGCTTTTTGCCGAAATCTGGCCCGAAATCATTAAATTCGCAAAGCAAAACGGCGTAAAAATCGCAATCGAGAACTGTCCTATGTTATTCGGCCGCGATCAATGGCCCGGCGGACAAAATTTGTTCACGACGCCCGCGCTTTGGAAAAAGATGTTCGAAATCATACCGGACGATAATTTCGGAATAAATTACGATCCGAGCCATTTCATCTGGCAGCACATCGACTACATCAAGCCGCTTTACACCTTTAAGGACAGAATATTCCACGTTCATTTCAAGGATATAAAGCTGTACAAGGATAAGCTTGACGAAGTGGGAATTATGGCTTATCCCCTCGAATTTATGAGCCCGAAGCTTCCGGGACTCGGCGACGTGGATTGGGGTAAGTATGTTTCGGCGCTTACCGACATAGGCTTTAACGGATACGCCTGTATCGAGGTTGAAGACAAAGCGTTCGAGGACAGCAAGGAACGCATCCTTGATTCGGTTAAACTCAGCTGTCGCTATATGCGCCAGTTTGTAATATAATTTGTAATACAATTTTCAGGAGGATTTAAAAATGGCAAATTTAGACGCTTTTAAGGAAGAGCAGGTTGTTGAAAAAACCGTTGATACCGAAAAAAAGGTAAAAATCGGTATCATAGGCACCGGTTGGATCGCGGGAGCTCATATCGAGAGCTACCAGAAATTACCGGACGTTGAGGTTGTGGCTTTGGCGGATATTATCCCCGGCAAGGCGGAGGCGTTTGCAAAGCAGTACGGAATTGAAGGCGCCCGTATCTATTCGAGCGACGAGGAGCTTATCGCCAATGAAAAGGATCTTGACGGCGTAAGCATCTGCACCTATAACTGCCAGCACGCACCCTGCGCCATACATGCGCTCGAAGCGGGAATAAACGTTATGCTCGAAAAGCCCTTTACCGTAACTCTCGACGAGGCCGTTGAGGTTATGAAGGCGGAAAAGAAATCCGGCAAAATCCTTACCATAGGCTTCCAGCCGAGAATGGGCCCGAATATGCAGATGATCAAAAAAATCGTTGAGTCGGGCGAGCTCGGAAAAATTTATTACATCCAGGCAGGCGGCGGAAGAAGAAGCGGTATCCCCACCCCCTTCGGCACCACCTTTATCGAGAAGGACACCGCCGGTATCGGCGCTTTGGGCGATATAGGCTGCTATTCGCTTGATATGCTGCTCAACGCTATCGGATATCCGAAGCCCCTCACCTGCACCGGCTACACCTCCGCATTCTTCGGCACGGATCCCAAATATTATGCAAATCATCCCGAATATGCCGCAAAGTTCGGCGTTGACGATTTTGCCGCCGCTTTTGTAAGACTTGAGGGCGATATCATTCTCGACTTCAGAATTTCATGGGCTATGAATATGGACACCTGCGGCGACGCGCTTATCCTCGGTACAAAGGGCGGTCTCCGCATTCCGTCGACCGAGTGCTGGAACGGCGAATTTGACAAGCCGCTCACCATTTACAAAAAGGTTGCCGGCAGAGAGGTTTCTTACCAAATTCCGCTTATCGAGTCCAAGAGCAATCTCTTTGTGGCAAAGCTTCGCAGCTTCGTAGACGCCATCAAAGAGGGCGGAAAAGCACCGGTACCGTCAAGCGAAATCGTTATCAATCAGGCGATTATAGACGCTATAAACAAGTCGGCGAATATCGGCAAAGAAGTAGAAATCAATATTCCCGAAGTATAATCAGGCGGTGAGTTTTAATGAAATACGCGTTACAGCTTTATTCCGTGAGAACGGATATGCAGGAAGATTTTGAGGGCACCCTTAAAAAGGTAAAGCAAATGGGCTACGAAGGGGTCGAATTTGCCGGAATGTTCGGCAAATCCGCCGCCGAGGTAAAAAAAATGTGCGAAGAAATCGGGCTTGTACCCATTTCCGCACATGTGCCGTTTGTTGAGCTTTTAGAAGAGGATTCGTTAAAATATTACAGCGAGCTCGGCTGTAAATACGTCGCCATTCCCTACCTTACCGAGGAATATCGCCCCGGAAACGCAAAGTTTGACGAAACGATAGCCGGAGCAAAGAAAATTTGCAAATACGCCGAAAAATACAATATCAAAATTTGCTACCACAACCATGATTTTGAGTTTGTAAAGCTTGACAACGAGTATGCGCTCGACCGTATTTACAGGCTCGTTCCGGATCTCTACACCGAAATCGACACCTGCTGGGCGGCGGTTTCCGGCGTTGATCCGGCGGAGTATATCCTTAAATATGCCGAAAGAACCGAAATTGTCCATATCAAGGACTTTGTCGGCTCCAAAACCGAGAATATGTTTGAGCTTATAGGCATTAAGTCGGATAAAAAGTCCGACACAAGCGGCAAGTTCCAATTCCGTCCGGTAGGTTACGGTGTTCAGGACGTTCCGGCGATTATAGCCGCCGCCGAAAAAGCGGGCGCCGAATGGTCGGTTGTCGAAATGGACGAACCCGCATTGGACAAAACCCGCCTCGAATGCGCCAAAATGAGCATTGATTACATTAAATCCGTTTCTTGAAAAATCTTTCGGTAATCACCCGGAGTTACTCCCGTGATACTTTTGAAAGCACGGTTGAAAGACCTGATCGTTCCGTAGCCGACGTCTTCCGAGATGTCGGCTATTTTTTCGTCCGTTTCGGACAGCTTTTTGCATGCGGACTCAATTCGAAGCGAATTGATAAAATCGTTAAAGCTGAAGCCCAATCGGTCGTTAAGCAGATGAGAAATATAATATTTACTCATGTGAAGATTACCCGAAACGGAGTCGAGGGTTATTTTTTCGCCGAAATTGCTGTTGCAATATTCGATAATGCTTCGTATCGAGGCGTTATTGGTTTGCGGCGCGGGCACAAGCTTTGTGCCCGACAGCAGAGCGCTCATAAAAAGATTGATATAGCCGCATGAAGCCATATATTTTTCGGCTTTATAGGAATCCAACGCAAGAAGCAAAAGCTTATGTAATTCGTCGAGCATATCCTTTTCAATAATATTGCTTTCCGGGCATTTTCCGTCGATAACGCCCTTAAGCCCGTAGACAAGCTCCGGCGAGAAAATATAGATCCAATAATCGCCCTTTTCGCATTCTTCGTAATAGTGAACCTGATTGCTGAAATTAACAAAAATATCTCCCGCGGTCAATTTGTAGGATTTTCTGTCCGAAAAGGCGGTAACCTTGCCCGTTTTTACATAAATTATCTCTATTTCGTTATGCAAATGCCTGACGGAGGAAAGCATACAACCGCACATAACGTCAAAAGATTTGTTCCTTTTTTCATAAAGCAAATTCATTATAACACCGGCTTTTTTTGAAACTCAAGCTATATATTATAATAATAGATTATTTAATAATTCTCTGCCAAAGCTCGGTTTTAATAAATAATCAACCGAAAAATACATCCTCGATTTTTGCGCAAATATCATGATAAATCGGCAAATGCAGCTCCTGGACCTTGTAGGTCTCGGTTTCGGGTGCGCATATGCAGACGTCGGCGATCTCTTTGAGTATGCCGCCGGTTTGACCGGTAAGCGCCGCTACGGTAAGCCCCAAGCCCTTTGCGACCTTAGCCGCCGCGACGCAGTTTTTGGAGTTGCCCGACGTGCTTATGCAAAAGAGGACGTCCTCCTTCCTGCCAAGCCCCATTAAGCCCTGCGCATATAAAAGCTCGGGATCGACGTCATTGCAAAAAGCCGTATTAAGCCCCGTAATGCCCGGAAGCGCTATTGCCGGAAGGGCAAGCTGAAGCTTTGACAAGGTATCGTCGCTTAAATCGGGATTTTTTTGCTTCATTTCGGCTTTTAAGCCCTCGCTTAAAGGTCTTTTAAGCAAAAATCCCTTCATAAGCTCGCCTACTATATGCTCGCAGTCGGCGGCGCTTCCGCCGTTTCCGCAAAGGAGCAGCTTGCCGCCCTTTTTATACGAATTTATTATAATGTCGGTTGCCTTCTCGATATCCGCTTTGCAAGCCGTCAAATTCGGGTACCTGTTAAATAAATTTTCCATTTTTAATCCTCCAATAATGCAACGCCTATTGCGGCATAGTCGCCTATATGCTCACCGAGGCTTGCGGGAACAACCTCGCAAACGCTCGCCGATAAAGACAGACTTTCTTTATCTATAACCTCTTTCGTGTATTTCCAAAGCAAATCATGCGCGTGAGCAAAAACGCTTCCGATCACGATTTTTTCGGGATTTAATATGTCAATTATTACCGACAGCCCTTTTCCGAGCTTTTCGCCGCAGGTTTTGTATACCATAAGCGCGGTTTCATCGCCCTTGCGCGCCGCTTCGGCGATGGTTTTCGCGGTTATTTCGCCGTTTGCGAAAATCGGCGTTACGCCCTTTTTCTTCGCCGCCTCGGCGTACAGCTCGCCGAGCTGTGCAATGCCGCCGCCGCTGCAAAAGCCTTCGAACGAGCCGCTTTTGCCGAAGCCCTCGGGGCCGCTGTCCTCAAGCCGTATATGCCCTACCTCGCCGGCGTTATCGTTTGTTCCGCTATAGAGCCTCCCGTTTAATATAAGCCCCGCTCCGAGCCCCGTGCCGAAGGTTAAAAAAACCATATTCTTGCTGTTTTTACCCGCGCCGAATTTCCATTCGGCGACGGCGCAGGCGTTGGCGTCGTTTTGCAGATGTACCGGCACGCCGAAATGCGCCTTAACTATCTTCACGATAGGTACGTTATCCCAGCCGGTCAAATTGGGCGGCGACATAATTATACCCGTTTCGGAATTTAAGGGTCCACCGCAGGATATGCCTATCCGTTCGGGCTTTTCGCCGCCGCAGAGCTTATCCGCCGAAGCTATAAGCCGATTTATCATTTCTTCCGGTTTAACGCTCAAATCGGTCGGAAATTTTTCCTTGGCGATTATTTCTATACCGCTGTCGACAGCCTCAGCGGTTACGACGGCGCATTTGGTTCCGCCGATGTCAAAGCCTAAAAGCATAATAATTACCTCGCAAAATAACAGAAAAATATTTTTAAACAAATCGGTACATATAAAAAGTCACAGCAGACGCGGTAAAATTGAAGTCACCACAACAACAATAAAACCGCGATGGTCTGCTATGACTTAAAAATCACTCTTAAAGCACTGAGAAAAACGTACCGACGCGGCCGAGGCTCGTTTTATCGAACCTACCGTTTATATTTTACCGCTTTGCGTCGATAAATGCAACAGTTTTTCCTTCGTCAACCGCTTTATGCAGTTCTTTTTCGATTTCCAGATAAATACCGGCTATGCCGCTCGGGTGCTCGTCGCGGTTTATTTCGAAAATCACTTCGGGCTCGCCGAGCTCGGGCTGATCGATAAAGGCGTTTCTCCAACGTCTGAGCACCGTCGTAACCGCTCTGTCGCTTCCGTCCGGATTGATCGATCCGTGATCGCTGAATTCGAACGGTCTGTATCCGCCGGGGAAGAACCAGAAATATATGGCGCCCGTATGAGCCTTTACTACCGTTTTAAAGAATTCTTCCACAAATTCCGCCTGTTTTTCACGCGATTTTGCTATGGAGCGGTCGGCAAATTCGTCGAAATTCGAGCCTGCCCAGGACGACAGACCGAATTCCTTCCAAACGACCGGCGCGCCGGGTTTCGCGTAACGGGCGTAGATATTTGTGAAAACGTTGCGGTAAATAATATCCTTACCCACGTAACATTCCGGAGACATGTAATCAAAGGCGGGAGCCAGCGATTTAAAATCAAACGACATAGTGCCCGGCTGGAACAGCGGAATACCGCTGTAATTTGTTCGCGCGCTTATCAAATGGTAAGGATCTACGCTTCTTATCATCGAGCGGAAAACGTTGTGCTTTTCGGCGACAAATTCATCGATAAACGCTCTGTAAGCGTTTACAACCGGATCAATTTCGAAATTCACCTCGAGCGCCGCGTCCGAAGGACAGGTATAGGCGCCCTCCGGCGTTTTGGGCATAGGTCTTCCCCATGCCTTCTCGGCGTTTTCAACCGAGCCGTACTTTTTCTCGGTCCACTTGATCCAATCGCCGTCGATCATTCTTCTGCCGCCGGTTATGCTGCCGTAACAACCGATATATCTGCCTACGCACTGCTCCCAACCGATGTCGTAGCCCGAAATATAATCAAGCTCGTCTAAATGCAATACCTTTATAATCTCGGTAATGGTGCGGTCGGACGGGTCGTGCTCGAGCGGGAAATATGAGCGCAGCGCAAAGTCTACGATAAGCCCCGCTTCGTCGCACATATTAAGCAGATGCAGGATATTTTTGGTCTGCATGGCGACGTCGTAATAAACGTATAAAGCAATCGCGTTAAAGCCAATATCCTTTATCCTCTTTATATCGCTTCGGCAAACGTCCGGATCATATGAAGACAGCGACTGATAATGCTCCCAATCGTATCCGCCCTTCGGATAGCTGAAGGCGAGGTTCGAGGTGGGCATATAGCTTACGCCGAACATGCGAATCGGTTTGCCGTCGCGCAAAAATTCGTTGTTGCCCGTCGTGATGTATTTTCTTTCGCTAAGCGGCTTCGGCGACCAAAATACGATCTCGTGAGAAATCCGGTCGACCTCTTTACCGTTATCAAGCAGGGTAAAGGTTACGGCGTCGGGCTTATACTCGGCGGTTTTGATAACTTCGCTTACCGACGTTTGCGGATTTTCGTAACTGCGGGATAATATTACCTCGCCGTCTTTGAATAAATCCATCTTAACCGACTGTCCGTCAAATTCACGGCAAAGGTTCGCGCCTACCGTAAACTCGTCGGTTTCGCTGTCGATGTAAAGATACTCGGTTGCGCCCGCCTCGATAAACATTTTTTTATTGACGATAAATTCGGTCATTTCCGCAACGGCGGCGGTGCCGTTTTCATCGTAAAATTCGGGATCCGACGTGCCGAAGCCCGCAATAATCGAGCCCTCGTACGGGTTAAGCTTTTCCGCTTTGTCAACCGTTTCGTTGACGAGCATCCAGGCAAGCGAGCCGCTGTGAAGATTTTTCTCGTCATAGACCTCTATAAGCGGAATAAAGCGCTCTTTTCTGCCCTTGCCGAAGCCCGTTGCCTGCGCTCTTGAGGTGGAGGAAAACAGCTTTTTCGGCAAATGATAGCTTCTGTCCGATACGACGCATTGATTTTTAAAGGTTTCGGTTCTTGCGCCGTTGGTTATCGGGTAAAATTTCCACTGAGGCGAAAATCCGTCAATTTCGGGAATTTCCTCGTTTAATTGGCATACGCTGTCCATCCAAATCTCGAAATTACCCTCGGCGGTTCCCGTGTGGGAATGCGACCAACCGATGCCTATGGTAGCGACGTTTTCGTAATTCACTTTGTCGCCCGGGAATCCGCGTCCGGTCGAAGGGTTGTCAAACCAATAAGCGAAACGGTGTCTCGGCAGGGAAATAAACTTCCACTCCTCCGAAATTCCGAATACCGCGATCCAGAGGGAGCCGTCCTTTTCGGTAAGGGACATTTGAAGCCCTGTGGTATTTTTGTCGCCTCTTACGTAAAAACCGATGTTTTCGTATCCGGCAGAAAGGTTGACCGGCTTTTGGATTAAATCCCAGCCGCTGTAATCCTCGACTCTCAGGTTCAAGGCGCCCTTGCTGTCGGGGCTTGCGTAATCGCCCACGGCAATGCGGTGGGGGTTATTGCCCTTATGGGCGTTTATCCCCCAGCCCTCGGCGTCCTCCGGCTTTTCAAAATCCCAGATAAGGGGTCTGCCGGCGTAGCGCCCTTCCTCTGCCGTAATCTCGTTTCGCGTGAACCAGCCTTTATCGGTTTTATGCAATATTTCGGTAGCCGGCGGTCCGCCGAAGGTGATAAGATTTCCGCCCTGTTTCAAATAAGCGTCTATCTTTTCACCTGCGCCGAACGGAACCGAAGCCGATTCCGGGAAAAGCACAACGTCGTTTCCCGACAGGTTGAACTTTTCCCACTCAATTTCATTAACTTGCGTATTTTCAATGCTTTTAGCCGCCGAGACGATTCGGTCGTAATACGCGGGTTTTTCAATTCCCTTAATTATTCCGATTTGCTTTTTCATAACAGAGTATCCTTTCGGTATAACGAATTAATGGTTTTTAAGAAATTGTAAAATTAACAGGCGTTCCGAAATCAAAGCGTCCTTTCGCATTGTATCTCAGTGAAATATTAGTAGTTTTACCCGTGTAATTGTTTATAAGCACAAACTCCTCGGTGGAAGATTTGAGATATCCGAGACTCTTGGATACGGCGTGATTTACCTTAACGTCCGACGAAGCCGCGGATACAATCGATACCGCGCCCGTGCCCGACGTTACCCATTTCGAACGCTGGACGTTCTTAGTCGTGATACGGATTTTTACCTTTCCTTTGGGAAGGGTTACTCTGGTGCCGTTTGTCACGGTCTGCCAGGTGCCGTCCGAACCCTGAACCTCGATTTTTGAGAATATGCCGTTTACGTATCTTGCGGGATTTACGGACGATGCGTTTCCGCAATTACCGACCGACTCGTTCGATACGTTCGCCGTGGTTTTGCCGACGGCTTTGTCGACCAAAGCTACGGTCTTGCCCGCCTCAAGATTCTTAAGCAGATTGTCCTTGATGGAAATGTACATGTCTTTCCAACCGGTAGCGCTCAAATCACGGTCAACCGTAATCTTTACGTCGGCGTTCTTCTTGGTGGGCTGATTCATAAATTTGCTGCGGTATTCGCGGAAAATCTTGGTAACGGGGCGGTCGCTTCCGTCCGGATTCATAACGCCGCAGTCGGAAATTTCGCCTATGCGGTATCCGGGCTGTAAAAGCCATGTATAAACCGCCGTTGCATGGGTGGTTATCGCGGCGTCGAGCATTGCCTTCGCGGTGTTCGCCTGAGCCTTAAGCTTACTCGAATAGGTTACATGGTCCGTGGGCGAGAGGAAATTGGAGCCTGACCAAACCGATTCGCCGAATTCCTTCCATACTACGGGCGAATCGGGCATAGCATATTGAGCGTAGAGATTTACAAAGTTGAAATCGCGCTTATCGTAGCCCACACCCTCGTCGTAAAATTCGGGTGAATAGAAATCGTAAACCGCCGCCAAGCCCTGCGCGTCGTAAACCATGTTGGAAGCGGGATACATCGCCGTTCCGCTCGGAGCGCCCGCGCGGGAGCTGAACATATGATTGGGATCCGCCGTTTTAAGCAGAGATGTGATATCGCCGTAGAGGCTTGCGAGATATTCGTCCGCAAATCTGCGGAATGCCGCCACAAGCGCGCTGTGTTCGCTCGAAGTCAGCATCGAATCCGTAGGACCGGTATATTCGCCGGCGCTGTTTTTGGGCATGTCTTCCTTCCACAGCTTTTCCGCGGCGGCAACGGAGCCGTAATTCTTGATTACCCACTCGATCCATCTCGTATCAAGCGCTTTTCTGCCGTTTGCGTTGCTGTAGCCGCTCTCGTAGCCGCCGTGGGTTCTCTCCCAAGCGATATCGTAGGCTATGATATTGTCAAGATCGGCGAGATGCTCAAGTTCGATTATACGCTTTGCGGCTCCGCCGTAATCCGAAATACCGTCCGCGCCGCCTACGAAGCAGTCAACGTAAATTCCCATGTCGTCGCACATATCTATGAAGTGCAGCAGATTAAGCCCCTGCTCCGCTTCCTGCACGTAACCGTTTATGGAAACGGCGTTAAAGCCTATATCCTTAAGGTGCTGAAGCTGTCTGTAGCTCTTTTCGGGGTCGTAGCCCGAATCGCTCCACCACATTTCGTGGTAGTTCATATTGTCGTCGCCCTCGGCGTCAAATCCTACCGCGGCAACGTTTTGTAAGAAGTTTACGCCGTAGATTCTGAGTATTTTACCGTTTTGGTAAAATTCGCCGTTTTTCTTTGTGATATAATGCCGTTCGCTTAAAGGTTTCGGATTCCAATAGTTCATTTCCTGAACAATTCGGTCAACCGCGGTTCCGTCCTTTTTAAGGGTGATCATCACGGTGTCGGGTTTACCCTGCGAAAGGCTGTAATCTACCGACATCATAGTCAAAAGATTGTCCGCGAACTGATTTATGGGCGAAGCGATATTCATGTCAAAGCTTGTTGCGGCTATTCGCTTGCCGTCCTTTGCCAAATCGATATCCATCGTAACTCCGGACATCGACTCGCCGCGAACGTAACCGCCCATTCTGAGCTCCGAGGTTTCGCTCTCGACGTAGATATATTCGCTGGTGCCCGCCTCGGTAAAGAGGGTATCGTTAAGCAGCGTGCGAACCGTATCCAATACCGCCGCGAGTCCGTCCTTGTTGTAGAATTTCGGATCGTCCGTTCCGAAGCATGCGGTTATGCTGCCGTTGGATGGGCGGTCTGAGGCGTAGCTCGAATTTATATTCATCCAGGCAAGACATCCCGAAAACAGCTCCTTGGAGTCAAATACCTCGATAAGCGGTACAAAACGGGTTTGCTTACCCGAGGCAAAGCCCGTACCGAGCGTTCCGGAGTTAAGAGATACTATGTCCTTGGGCAGTTTGTAATCTCTGTCCGCCACAAATACCTGATTGTCCGAAATTTCGCAGGTTTTGCCGTTGTTTATCGGATAATATTTCCAATCGGGCGAAAGTCCTTCGAGGACGTACTCGTCCTCAACCGGTTTCTCGTAATTAAGGAAGCATACGTCGTCAAGATAAAATACGTAGTCGCCTGCCGCAACGGGGCTGAATGAGCCCGAAAGTCCGATCTGCAGCATAGCCGCCGATTTCATATTGAGGACGTCGCCTTCCTCGCCTCTGCCCTGCGCCGAGCTATCCCATGGCCAATAGGTGAAATCACTCGGTCCTAAAACGTAATAGGTCCAACTCGTCGAAAGGGAGATATTGGTATACCAGCGCGCTCCGTCGGCCTCGCGTACTTCTATGGACAGTACCTTCGTCTTGCTGTCGCCCTTAGCCCAGAAGCCGAGACTCTTATAGCCTCTGCCGGTAAGTCCGGCGGACAGCGTATCCCAGCCGCTAAAGTCGTTAAGCTTTACCTGCAGGCAATTTGTCTTTGTGGGGCTGCCGAAATCGCCGATTTTTCTTTCCATTTCACCGCTTTTTTCGTAGTTGTTTCTTCCCCATTTGGTAAGATCCTTATCGCGGTCAAATTTCGATACGATATATCTGCCCTTCGTTTTGGAATCTTCCTTCATGTACTCATAGGCTTCCACCCATTTTCCGTCAAGGGAGTAAAGCGACTCTTCGAAAGGCACGCCGCCGAGGGTAAGCAGCTTTCCGCCGTTGTTCAAATAGCTTGATACCGCGGTTTTTATGCCGTAAGGCACGGTGCTTGCCGAGGGTATTATAACCGCTTCGACCTTTTTCGGATTAAGCGCCGTCGAGACGTTTTTCCAATCGATTTCGGTAATTTTGGCGTTTACGCCCTTTTTGAGGGTACTTATAAGGTTTTTGTAATATGCCGGTTTGGTTTGCGGTACGAGTACGCCCACCGTTTTGCCGCTGTAGTCCATATTGGGGCTTGCGGTAATCGTCTTCGGCATAGTTTCGTCAAAATCGTCGCTCGTATTGTCTACGAAAACGTCCTGCCCGTTATTATTATCGGTATCGCCGGTTGAGGGTTCTTCATAATCCTGACTGTCGCTGACGGGATTATTTGCGGGTTTTTTCTTGATTTTGCGTTTGACTATTACAGTCTCGTTGCCGGAAAAAACCGTTATAAGGACGATAGTTATTGCGAGTACCACCGCAACACAGGAGGAAATAAAGATGCTGAGGTTCTTTTTCGATTTTGTGATTTTTGAAAAAATCTTCTTAAAAAAGTTCTTCATTTACACCTTGTCTCCCTTCTTTATTTTTGATTTGAGTATAACAACGGCAAAGAGACATACCGCCGAAACCATTATGCAGACGCCCGTGTTGTACTTGTCGCCGGTATCGGGGATCAAATCCTCGTCGGAGTCGTCATAATAAGTATCGTCGTCCTCGTCTTCGTCACCGCCCGTATTGCCGGAAAGGTCTTCCATTTCGAGGCCCACGTACTTTTCGGAACGCATAAATTGAATATTCGTGAGTATAATTCCCGAATTAAGGCAATCCGGTACGTAGTCGTCCAATTCCGCGATGTCTATTCCGGCGTAATCCTTGGTCTGCGGGTATTCGAACGAGAAAAATTCATACTTTTTGTTTAACGGCTCAACCGTCGCGCGGTAGCTTATGTAATTGCCGTCCGAGCCTGTCGAGAACAGGATATAATCGGTCACTTCATCCCATTTCTTACCGTCGGTTGACGCGTAGAATTTCGGGAACAATTTGAGCGCGTCGGCAAATACGCTTACCTTGAATTGCATAAGCACGCCCGATTGCGGCTTTACGGCTATGGTCATTCTGGGCTTTGCGACCTTTTGCTGTCCGGAGAGGTAGTCGACGGTGAGTATAAGCCCGGTGCTTAATAACTGTTCAAACGCGTCGGCGGGATTTATGGAGTATATTCTCGCCAAAGCCAAGGCGTCGCCCGTAAAGCTCAGATTGAGATCGTATGGCAGCGGTTCCTTGCTTGCGTTGTATTTAAGGTTCTGCATATCGACATGCCAGATAAGGTCTATCGGCTTATCGCTGAAAACTACCTTGAAATACTTATTGCCTTTGCCTATACCGTCGGTGTAATAGCGTACAAATACCGTTCCCGTAACTGCCACGTCGGTAGACATTTCGCATTTGTTCCATTCCTTGCCGTCGGCGGAAGCGTAAAATTGCGGTCTTCCGGCAAAATCGTTTGCGAAAATTTTAAATGTTGCGATTATCGGCGAATTATCGTCTACCTTGTAGGTAATGTAAGAATCGTCGCCGCCTTTACTTCCGCCAATACCGCCCTGGTATATGTGTCCGACGTCGGCGCTGAACATATACGCCTTTTCGATAGCGGCGTCGTAGCCGTTAAGGAATTCGCATTCGCTGTCCGTCTTCGGCATCGCGACATTGTATTTAAGGTTCTGCAAATCGATATACCAAACATAATCTACGGTAAGCGGGTTTTTGCCGAAAACTATTTTGAAATAATTATTGCCTTCGCCGATACCGTCGGTGTAATAGTTTACAAGCACCGTTCCCGTAACCTTTCTGTCGGTAAGCATTTCGCATTCTTTCCAATTCTTGCCGTCGGGAGAGGCGTAAAACAGTGGTCTTTCGTCGGTTTTACCGGCAAAAATCTTAAATTTTGCGACTATCGGCGAGTTATCGTTCACCCTGTAGACAAGATACGAATCGCTACCCTTCGAGCCGCCTATTCCGCCGTTATATATATTCGATATGGCGGTAGGATCATTTTTGGCGGCGGAATCGTACGCTTTTTGAAGCGCCGCGTCGTAATTGTTTAAGAAGTCAAGCTCGGTATCCGGTTCCGGAACCTCCGGCTCCACATATCCCGAATCGTCGGGTCCTATATGAGTGCCCGCCGAGTAGGAAATATCCTGTATGCAAAATGCCCAGGCGCTCGCTATCGACAGCGAAATCTTAACATAATTATATTCGTCGCCTATGCCGGTAGTATAGTAAGTCCAAACATCGTAGCCCGGATTTTTCGGCTCCGACTTCGTAAGATCTATAGCTTTCCAGGAATCGGGATCGTTAGGATCGCTCGAGGCGAGTATCGTCACCTGTCCGTTGAATACGCTGTCGTGCGCGCGCAGATGCATCTCAAAGGGTGAGTTGTACGCCGTATTGAGCATAACGTAGTTTTTATTTTCTTTGGTGGCGTAAGCCGCGTTCTCGTAGCCCGCCGCCGGTGAAATGGCAAAATTATAATATCTGAATACTCGGTCTAAATCGGCTTTGCCGTTTTCGATAAAGTTAAGGGTAGTATCGGGCAGAGGAACGTCCTCGGACTCGGTGCTGGCGCAATAGGAAAGCTGTCTCATATTTATAAACCAAGCTTCTGCCAGCGCCCCGGTGCTTATAGTAATTTTAATATATTTGTTGTCCGCTCCTATACCGGGAGTGTAATAATTAAGCGCGTTGCCGTCGGTCGGATGTTTACTTTCCGCCATGCTGAGATCCGTCCAGGTCTCGGCGTCCGGCGAAACCTGGAATTT
Organism: uncultured Clostridia bacterium; assembly: GCA_947623175.1. GTDB lineage: Bacteria > Bacillota > Clostridia > Oscillospirales > Acutalibacteraceae > UBA737. The sequence goes on from CANQGK010000014.1 coordinate 26,590, forward strand.
AGGTCTTGCGTTTCCGGCACTGTCCGGGTAAACCTGAATGTAAGCGTTGACCGGTGAATTTTTTTCAACCTTAAATATGATATATGAGTTGGGGGTATCGGTTCCGCTTACACCGCCGTTGTAAACCTGGAATATATCGGAACTGCATTTATAAGCATGCGCTACGGCGTCGGCGTAATTGTTGTAAAAGTCCAACGTAGTGTCCATCGTAAGCCCGGATTCGTCGGAAGCGTTAAAGGAAAGCTCACGCAAATCACAGCGCCAAACTTCGGCGATAGACTGATCGCATATAACGATTTTTATAAATTTGTTTTCCGCGCCTATGCCGTTAGAGTACCATGTGCGAATCTGCGTTTCCGGGCTCACGATCATCATATTGAGCGAAGTCCAGGTTTTACCGTCGGGAGAGGTGTAAAACTCCGGCTTTTCGTCTGCCGTAGGCACATATTTAAAGGTAGCCACAACCGGCGAGTTCGCCTTCATTTTATAAACGACATACGAATTCGGCGGATCCTTTGCGAGCAATCCTGCGTCGTACTGAAATACTTCGTACTGTTCGTATGCTTGTGAAACCGAGTTCGCATAATCGGCGCCAAGAAAATTAAGGGTTGTATCGGTAGCGGGGAATTGACTTTCGTCCTCCGCGCTGGCTCCGATAAATATTGAGCCGAGTACGAGTGATAATACCACAAAAACAGCACCTATTTTTCGGATAATTTTCATTTTCAATACTCCTGTAAAATTATTAAGGTGTTAGTATGGCCTTTTGAGAAGCTGTTTTCTGCGCGCGAAGCGGTATTGCGCCGCTTCGCGCCTTTCTGTTAACATAAATTTTAAGCCTAAAAGGAATTACAAAAGATACTTCTTTATGCAGATCAAATCGATAATATTCGTTACGCCGTCGTGGTTGAAATCGGCTCCCTGACCGAGGCTCAAAGCGCCGATCAAGTGCTTCTTAAGCGCAACAAAGTCGCTCGCGTCAATTCTGCCGTTTCCGTCCGGGTCAACAATATTGTAAGAGAAATCCAAGAAGTCAACTCTCCAAAATACATTGGTTGCAACATCGTTAAGCTGGATTTTAACGTATTTGTTTTCGGCGCCGATCGAATCTCTGTAATACTCTACGTCATTACCGTTTTTAACCGTTTCGACAAATATCGGCTCCCATGTGTCATTGTCGCTCGAAACAAAGAATATCGGTTTTACACTGAACGATTCGCCATCTACTGACGCGTATAATTTAAAGTGTGCCAGGATAGGCGAGCCTTTTTCAACCTCGTATACAACGTAAGCGAGTTGGTCCTTTGCGGGTGTCAGGCCGTTTTGACCGCCGGTACAACCGAACAATCCCTCATTTTTTAACGATTTTGCCAATGCGGCGTTATAACCCGCGGCATCCTGCTTAAAGTTAATCTTTGTATTAAGCGTAGCTTTAGGCTCGGTGTTCTTATTGTAAGAAAGCGACTTTAAAACAGACATCCACGACGCGTTTGCGCAATTGCAAATACGAACCCTTAAATATTTATTGTTTGCGCCGGTAGATTTAATATATACTTTCAGAGTATTGGATGCGTCAACCCATTCATCGGTGGTGAGCAGCTCCCAATCCTTACCGTTTTCCGAAACGTAAAATTCCGGCTTGGCGCCATTATTAAGCCGATCCGGGAAATATTCAAATTCCGCATAAATAGCCCAATCCTCTTGGACTTTGACGGTAATATAGCTGTTATCGGTTCCCCCGCTTACCACTCCGTGGGGAGAATAATAGCCCACATCATTCTGCTCAAGTAAAATACCGCTGGCTTCATATTCAGAATAATGATTTGCAAAATCCAAAGTGGTATTGGTCAGCTCTTTTGTATTGTAAGAGATTTTTTCGATAGCAAACGCCCAGATCAGGTCAGCACTAATTTCGTTTTCACAAAAAACCGCCTTAAAATAGTGATTTTTTATGCCGATTCCGTCGATATAATAGTTGAAAAGCTCCGGATCATTGCTGACTTGTCTTGAGGTTTGTTTCATTCTGACTTCTTCCCAAGTCTCTCCGTCGGGAGAAGCGAGAAATCTTGTTCTTCCGCCGGATTTGCCTAATACGTTTCTGTAAGTATCAATGCTTATGGGGGAATTTTTTGCAACCTCCCAGACCAAATAAGAACTTGAAGGATTTCGGCTCACTATGCCGTGATCTCTGGCATCTGCATAAAGGTCATAGTGTGAAAGGAGCGACAGTGAAGCCAGCGCACCGTTATCCCAATAATTGCTGTCTTTCGGGTTAAATACGTGAGTAACCTGCATTTCCGCTTTTTCCTCGGTATTTGCATTGTAGGAAATGCTCTTCAAATCACAGTGCCAATAGCCGCAGTTTTTGCTGCAAATAATAATTTTAACGTATCTGTTTTCTTCACCTATACCGGTCGTATAGTATGTGAAATTGTTACCCTCATGATTTAAGGTCATGTCAAACGAAGTCCAATCAACAGCGTTCGACGATACGTAGAATAAGGGCTTGCCGTCCGTTTCACCCGTGAAAATCAGAAATTGCGCTATAAAGGGTGAATTTTTTTCAACCTTTAAAGTAACAAAAGCGTTCGGATTATCGGAGCTTACAAAACCGTTTTGGGGTGATATTTGATTTCCGTTATTTCCTAATTTTTCGAGATCAAGATCATACAACGCATCTCTGGAATTATAATAATCGTTTACACAATCAAGCGTGGTATTCGTTTCGGGAAGCTCGGGAGCCGCGCTTACCACGTTGCCGCAAACAAAAACGGAAGCCATCAAAATAACAAGCGAAAGAAGTAAAGATGCCGGTTTTTTAAAGTTTTTCATAAGTTTTTCCTCCAATACAATAAATTTTTTTGTTTTTTGCCGTGCTGTGGATTTCATAATAATTTCACATCACTCCTCAAAAGACAGGGCTTTAGCTTACCCCGTAATTCCCGAGCGTTCGACGCTCTGTACAAACAGTCTTTGCAAGAAAAGATATACCGTCAAAATCGGAGCTATAAAGATAAGACAGCCTGCCTGGGTGACCGCCTGAACCTCCAGCGGATTTGTGGACTTGGTGTCGTAGGCTATCTGCGTGCCTATGCCGTTTAAGGCTACCGAAAGCGAGGTTTGCGGGTTGAGCATTGCCGAATAAAAGAAATCGGTCCAATACCATACCATCGAAAATACGAAAACCGTCACTATAGCCGGCATCATGTTGGGCATGATGATCTTAAAATAGGTGGCAAAAGCGCCGCAGCCGTCCACACAAGCCGCTTCCTCCAATTCCTCGGGCATCCCCTTGAAAAATTGCATGAATATATAAATAACCAATCCCGAACGTATGCCGTTTGCAAAAAGCGCCGGCAATATCATTGAAATCGGGTTATCTATCAAAGATACCGTGAACGCCTCTCCCCCGCGAAAGGGCGCCAAAAGTCTGCCGATCCAGAAAAAATCGAAATTTTGAAACTGACGGTATAGCGGAATGATGATATTCTGCGGGGGCATTATGATAGTCGCGATAAGCAGCGCGAACAAAACCCCTCTGCCCTTAAACTTGAATCTCGACATTCCGTATCCCGCGAGCGACGCGGAAAATATTTGCAAAACCGTTCCCACAAGTGTGATTATCGCCGTATTGGTAACCGTTTCCTTAAAGGACATATACTTTATCGCCCGCTGCATATTCTCGAGCGTCAGACTCTTCGGTATCCAGATTATCGACGGGTCCGCCATCTGGTTTATGGGTCTGAAGGACATCGAAAGCATATACAAAATCGGATAAAGAATAACAAAGGACAATCCGCACATAAGTATCGCGCGGCAAACCGCCCATAAAACGGCTTTTGAACGGCGGGAAACACGGCTTAAATCACGCTTGTCGGCTTTTTTGAACAAAATTTTCCGCTTTTTTAAGCGAACCATGTGAACCACCCCTTTACCTGTTCTTTGAAGCCTTATTGATAATCAGGAAAACAATTCCCACAACCAATGCGATTACCGTGAAATATACCCAACACAGCGCCGACGAATTGCCGAAGTTAAGCGACTGCGCCGAGGATATAATGGTATTCATTACGGGGTTCGTCGTGTCTACAAAGCTGTCTATTACCGTATATACCAGCGCCAGCGACAGCACGGGATAAAGCGTGGGCAGGGTGATTTTCCAGAATTTTTCCCAGCCCGTAGCGCCGTCTATCGACGCCGCCTCGTACATAGCGGGCGAAATCGTCTGCAGCCCCGCCAAAAGCAGTAATATCTGTATACCCGACTTCCAAATAAGTCCGAAAATGTTATTTATAAATTGGAAAATAAAGGTCGTTATTTCCTGCGGGATTCCGGAATTTAACAGCATTTCCTCCATCGAGGTAACCTGAAATATCGCCGTACCGCCCGTGCCGTTCATCATCGACTGCGCAACCCCGTCGCCCGTTATGATCTTCATAACGACGCCGCCCGTCGTAATAATGGGTAAAAAGAAGATCGCGCGAAGTAAAATTCTGCCTTTGAACTTCTGATTTAAGATAACCGCCACAAACAGGCTGAATATCAAAACCATCGGCACGTTGTAAAGCAGATTGCCTATCGAGGACAAAATGTTCGGTAAATTTCGCTGGTCGATAAACAGCACGTTTTTATAATACTTCGCTCCCACAAAGGAGAAGCTGTACCCCGCCGGGGTGACGTCCATTTGACAAAAGGAATTGACTATGGAGAAGACGATCGGGTAAATGAAGAAATAGGCAAGACCGATAACCCAGGGCAAAACAAACCAAATACCTATATATTCTTTTCTGCGATAATACGATTTGAATTTTTTCTTTTTTGCCATGAGCTCAGTTCACCTCCCTTGAAACCGTAAAATCTCTTGCATTTACCGCCGTATTTCCTATTTTTACGGCTTTTTCGTTGTAATTCACCAGAACCCTGCCGTTTTCGTAGGTGGTAAGATACACGTTTTCCGCAACCCGCTCGTGCGAGAGCATCTCCCCGCACAAAACGTCGGAAAATTCGGCTAATTTCTTATAAGACTGCGCCGCGTAATCCTTCCACTGACCGTAATAAGTGCTGTTGAGATAGCTTAATTCGGATTCGCCGACGACGCCTAAATTTTCGTAAGCAAAATCGTACTTGATATCGCCGCCGTATTCGGCGCATTTGAGTATCGCCACGTCCGGCTCCACCGAGCGGTTTACCGCCGTAAGCGAATAGGGGATTATTCCCGAAATCGCAAGCTCGTAAAGCGGAATTTGTCGGCTCTCTATATCCGAATGGCTCGTATCGGACGGCATATCGTATATATAATCGGTGTAGGGCATGGCCCAAGACGCGCCGCCCTGCATATATACGTCGTTATCCTTTGAGAGTAATTTCGCCGCTTCGCCGAAGAGCTTTACCGACTCCTCGCGGGACGCCGGACGGCTTTTTGAAAAGTCGGAATATATATTGCAGGCAAAATTCTCAAGCCCCAAAGCGCCGTACTTGCCGTTATCGAACTTTTTGGCAAGCTTTTCGGCGTTCTTTTGCAAAAGCGCAGGCGCCAGGTGGTAATACGGCTTTATCGAGTCGTCAGCCTTGTTGGTGCCGAGGTCGAAGCTGTAGGACACGCCCGGCAGACCGCCGAGCCCCACCGTCGATTTGCGGTTTTTGAAAAATCCGTTTTGGTAAGTCGTGATATCCATTATCGAAACAAGCGCCGCGCCCGCTTCCTTGAGCCGTTCGTTAAGTTTCTTGAGATCCCCCGTTCCGCCGAGCTTTGACAGCGGGCTTACGCTTTTGGTAAGCTTGCCGTAAACCGATGATTTATCATAATCGTTGAAAAGCAGGGTAATATTCTGCGCGCCGTTTTGCTTTAACTCGTCGACTATCTCTCCCGCCTCGTCAAAGGTGGTGAGCGGCTGTGTTACCTTGGTGGGAATACCCAGCACCGAGCGGTTTACCCGCACCGCGCCGTAGGTCTCTATCACCAGCGAAAATTTATCCTTTTGCAAAGGCTTAACGCCGCCGTCGACTAAATATTTCGCGTATTCCTTCGCAATTCCGGTGTAATCGGCGTTATCGCCGCTAAGCAGTCGGTACTCGACGCAAATCGAGCCGAGTCGCGACTTATTTTGCTCGTAGACGTCCATCGAATTTCCGGAAATAACCACCTTATCGGTCGAGCGCAGGGTAAAATCGGCGTAGGTGTTATTATATCCGCTGCCTTTTTTGCTGACGCCCGCAACTATGCTTGCCGCCGCGTCGCCCTTGGTGATTATCGCCGCGAAGCCCATATCGCCCTTTTTTATACCGAAAAGGGGCAGCGCGCTGTTTTCCTCCTGCTTTGTATTGGTATCGCCCGAAACGGTGACGTCTCTGCCGTAGAGCGGCTGACTGTATGACGCGAAGTCCTGCCTGCCGCTGTTGAAATCTATCAACGCGCCGCAGCCGTCGGGAACGACGATATATCCGTCGTCCTTGGTATTTCCGGCGCAAAAATAGGGAAGCATCGATATATTGAGTATTTTTTTATTTGATTCCTCGTGAATTTTTTTAACGTTTATGCTTGCCTTTATCCCCTTGTCGGTCAGGGAAATATCCAGCGGAACGGCTATCCGCAAATCGTCGTATTTGTAAAATACCGAAATGCCGTCGTCGGTTTTCTCGACGCTTACGCCGCCGTTTTCCTGCGCCTCGTAGCCGGTTATAAAGCCCTGCACGAGGGTGTCCTCCTCGATGTACTGCAATGCCAAAAGGGAAAAGGTTTTGCTTTTATCGGTTCCGGCAAACGGGTCGTTTTCCTTATCGGCGGGATTGGAGTACCAAATCTTGCCCGAGGCGTTGTTTCTTACCGCAAATTCGCCCGTTAACATGGATGCAAAGAGGGTAAAATCGCCTTTTGTGCAGATGTTTTCCATATTTCCCGAAGGTAAGGCGGCATTTGCGGCGCCGGCGATATTATTATCCGGTTCGCCCGATACGACAAAGGAGCTTACGAAAAGCAAAATAAATGTTAAAAGCCATGCAAATAAAACTTTTACTTTTTTCATTTAACGCTCTCCTTCGTCAATATGTTCTGAATGAAACTTCCTGCCAGATGGTGACGGCAAAGGAAACCATTTGCTGTACCAGCGTGAACGCAAGAATAATCAAAAAGGCAATTACAACCATCGCGCATACCGTTAAAAACAGGCAGACAAAGGTCTTTCCTCCGCTGTAATTATGCACCGTCATAACCGCGCAATACAGAAGCATTCCCGACCACAAAAGCCCGAAAAAGGTAATCCAGCTGATAAACGCGCCCTCGTCCAGCGTCAAGACATTAGAAAGCAATACCGTTATTCCGATCGAGGCGACGTAGGGCACCAGCGCATAGGTGCTGTGAATAAGTATCTCCATGAATTTGCCTTCGCCGTCAAGCAGGGTGCAAAGCGACCAATTCGCGACCGCCCACAAAAGCACCATACAAACGGTAGACAGCAAAATTATACCGATATTTATCCTTCCCGGCTTATTGCCGTTGTAAGCAAAGCCGGTAGATGTATACTTTAATATCATAAATACGAACCAAACGGCGACTATACCTATCGCTACGGATAATTTGCCCGACTTATGATACTTCATCTCGGAGTATCCGTCTATCGGATGGCGTAAAATACTGCCGATACATTTAATTCCCGTAGGAGGCGTAAAGTCCTTTTCGGTTTTAACCTTAATGCCGACATGCGCTAAAACCGGCGCCAATTTAACCCGCTTTATGTAAACGAAAACCGCGATCACGATAACCGAAGCGACGACGGCTATCAGGGGAAAATTATTCCGTATTTTTTGCGTGCGGTATTCCTTATAGGCTTTGGAATAGCCCGTTCTGTCCTGCCCCTGCTTGTAATACTGCATCGCAAGCTCGTATTTTTCCTGGGCAAAATAAGCTTTTCCTATGGATTTATAGGCAAAGGTATTGCCGGTGTCGGTGCGAAGCACCTCGTTCCAAGGTTCGATAGCGTCGTCGTACAAGCCCTTATTGTAGAGTGAAATCGCGTAATGAATTTTTTCCGCCAATTCGTTGGGCTTAAAAACGGTGATACTCCTTTTTTGCTTATCCAATACGTAAACGTTATCACCGTAAGTCTCCACTGCGACGGGCATTTGGAACAAGCCCTGCTGGTCGCCCGTTCCGCCGAAGACGAACATCAGCTCGCCCTCCTCGTCGTATTGGAAAACGCGGCCGCGCGTATAGTCGAGCGCATTTATAAATCCGCTGTCGTCGACCGCCAAATCCACAAACGAGGTATCGGTGGAAACGCCGTTTTCGTAGGTGGCTTGAGCGTCGCCGAAGCTTGATTCCTTAAGAATATTCAAGCCGTTGCCGTTTAATTTGCGGATTTTTTCGGTTGTATTCTTAGTGGAAGTACAGGTGTAAACGTAGCCGTTGGCGTCAATGCAGATATTCGAAAGCTCCAGCGGCACGTAGCTTGCCTGATACTGCGCCGAGTCCTCCGGGAAAATCTTTCTCCAGGCGAGCTCGATCAGCTGTGAAGCGCTGAGCTTTACCTTATTGGAGCCGTAAAATCCGGTGAATTGATAATTGCGGTCAAAGGACGCCGCGCCGTAATAAAGCCCATCCACCAGAACGTATATTATGCCTCTCTGGTCCTTTAAAACCTTAGTCGCCGTAAAATCGACGCCCTCGGGGAAGATATCGGCGGTCGGCTTTTGCAGCTCGCCCGACACTTTGCCGCTTTGGTCGCAAACCAGCACTCTCGTATTGCCGGTATCGGCAATGTACATAACGCCCTTTTCATCGACAAAAATGCCGCTCGGGCCCGATAAAGTTGTTTTTTCACCGTTTTTTAAGGTAAAGGTGACAAATTCCTTCGTACATTCAAAATTATTATTAAGCTTTAATATCCGGTCATTTCCCGAATCCGCTATGTAAAAGCTGCCGTCCGGCGCACAAAACAAATCCGAAGGCTCGCTTAAAACCGTAGATTCGGTTTTGCCGAGCTTATCAAGCTTCATTTCCTGCGCGGTAATTATTTCCGTCGCGTCGTAACCGTTGGGCATCGGCAGTGCGGTATCCCAATAATCGTATCTGTAGCCTTCGTAGGGGGAAACAGCCGAAACGGAAGAAGCAAAGACAGTAAAAAGCATAAGCGATACTGTAATAATACAAATGATTTTACGCGTCATACCAATTATTACTCCTTTATTCCCGAATGACTCATGGTTTCCACGACGTTGCTCTGTGTAATCAAAAAGGTTACGATCGGAGGAATCATCAATAAAACGGCGGCGGCGGCGCTTACGCCCGCATGAGCTATTCCGTCTGCCGAGATCTGGCTTAAAACAGTCGGCAAAAGCTTTAATTCCTCGTTGTAAATAAAGGAACCGCCCGTCTGATTCCAGGACGCCTGAAACGCGAAGATTATCAGGGTAAACCACGCGGGCTTAACCTGCGGCATTACGACCTTGAAAAAAATTCGTATCTCTCTCGCGCCGTCGATTCTCGCCGCTTCGAGCATGCTCTCGGGAAGCTGAGTCATAAACTGCTTCATAAGATAAAGTCCGAGTGTCGAAGCAAAGGAAGGCAGTATAACCGACAGATAGTTATTGATAAGGTGCAGCTTTGCCATAACTATATATGTAGGAATACTCATAACCGGCGCCGAAAACATAAGGGTAGTGACGATTATGTTGAAAAGCACCTTGCTTCCCGGAAATTTATGCTTCGCAAGCGGGTATGCCGCCATGGACGCTATGATAACGTGCCCCACGGTGGAAATAACGCTTACAAATATCGAGTTCATTACCGTTCTCTCAAACGGAACCGCCAAATTGCCGCTTACGTTGATAAGATCCCTGAAATTGTCAAACGTAGGTCGTCTGGCGTAGAATTTCGGCGGGAAAATATAGAGCTCTTCAATAGGTTTTATCGCCTGAACAACGGCATATACCAAGGGCAAAGCCATAAAAATACCGAGCAGAATAAGTATGGAAAAAATCGCTATGTTTCCGCCGCGAGTTCGGTTAAGTTTTCTCATTCGCAGAACCTTGCCCCTTTCTTAATCTTCCTTGAGTACCGCGCCGATAACCGTTTTGCTTATAATCATGATTATAAACAGCACCACCGATACGGCGGAGGCGTAGCCCATTTCGTAACGCAGCGTTCCGACGTCCTCCGCATGAAGGACTATGGTATGCGCCGCGTAGTTGGTACTCGGAAATCCGGCAAGCGCCGAACAAACGCTGCCCACACCGAAGGAGGTGGCGATTTGCATAACCGCGCCGAACATCAATTGCGGCTTCATCGAGGGAAGCGTAATATGCCATAATTCCTGCCAGCGGCTTTTTATGCCGTCGAGCGCGCCCGCTTCGTAGAGGCTTTTGTCAACCGACTGCAATCCCGCTATAAAGGACAGAAATCCCGCGCCGAGACTCATCCACATCTGGACGATGATAATTATGCTCAGCATATAGGTCGAATCGGTAAGCCAATGGATAGGCTCCCTGATTATGCCCAATTTAAGCAAAAGTCCGTTTACCAGACCATAGCGGTCGGCGCTGAACATATAGGTCCAGATGAAGAAGGCGTTTCCGACAATACTCGGAACGTAAAATATAAAGGTCAAAAACGATCTGAAAACAGGCGACAGCTCGTTTATAAACCATGCCAACATGAGCGCGGCAAAATAACAGACGGGGCCCGTCACAAACGAGAATATCATCGTATTTTTTACCGCTATCAAAAAGACGTCGTCGTCCAGAAACAGCCGTGAAAAGTTCTCAAGACCGACAAATTTCGGCGTATTGACCATATTGAAATCCGTAAAGCTGAGCGCGATAGAAGCAACAACGGGCACAATAACAAACATAGCAAAAAGTATCGTATAAGGCGCAATCAAAATATAGCTCTCGCGATACACGTATAATCGATGCCTGAGATTGCGGAAATATCCGGTCTTTTTACCGACTTTATTTTCCATCATTTTGCTTCCTTTCATTCGATTTTCAGCTCTTTGCGCTTACGGGTGATTTCTTTGTTGATCTGCTTATTTTGATAAAACAGCGCTTCGCGCGGATTTTCGCCGTTGTACAAAACGTTTCTGAAGGCGTTTGTAAGTCCGCGAGTCAGGTAGTAGGACGCCGGCAGGGTGGGTATACCCTTTACGTAATCAAGCTGAGCAAATATGTTTTTAAGCTCCTTGTTTGACCACGGCAGTTTTTTAATGGATTCCTTATTTGCGGGGAAATAGCGCGCCGCCGTGCCCAGGTACATCTCGATTTCGTTGCCGTATCTTGCCTGAGCGTCGGTGCCTGCCCACCATTGCAAAAATGTCCACGCGTCGGCGTTATCTTCCGACTTTTTAAACAGCACCGCCGCCGTAGATGTGGCGATCGGCTCGACCTTCGAGAGGGTGCCGTCCTCCCTTTCGGTTCCCGGAATGGGGATCATTTCCCACAAGCCCTTAATTTCGGGGGCCGCCGCGGAAAGCATATTGTACTGTGATATATCCTGTATTCCGAGAGGCATTTCGCCGCTTCTGAAACGGTTGTAAAAGTCGAACACGTCGGGCAGCCCCGTATGGGTAAAGTACCGCATCGATTCCTCGAAGGCGGCTACCGACTCCGGCTTTTCGAAATTGGTGGCGGAGAGATTTTCGTTATATACGTCTATTCCCTTTTGCATCAAAACAGTCGTAAACAAATCGCTTATGCCCGCCTGCATATTTTTCGCCTGCAATAACGCTACCGTTTCCTTAAATTCCTGCCAATTTTCGGGCGGAGTAAGCCCCAATTCCTCGAAAATATCGGTACGGTAAAACATCATCATAAAGTTCTGCGTTACCGGCAATCCGTAGCATTTGCCGCTGTGCATAAACGGTACCAGCGACTCGGGATAATAATTCTTTTTCGATTGCTCGTATCCTTCCTTGTCGGAAAGCGCCGTAAGCTCGCCCCTTGCCGCTAAGTTTATCGTCGTGGTCGAGTCGACGTTCATCGCTACGTCCGGTCCTTTGCCCGCGAAGTTTGCGATAATAATCGACACCTGAACCAGGCGCAGGTTTACCTTTATATCGGTAGAAGGCACAAATACGTCGTCGATTAAATTCTTGGCGACCTTGGCATATTCGGTACCGCCGGTCATCCAGACCTCGAGCGGCTTGCCCTCGCCCTCGTCATATACGTTTCCCACCGAGGAATAATCCTGCGTATAGGAGTAGACTACCGACATGATCCGATACCAAAGCTGCTTGAAAAACGGAGCCTTCGGAGAGGGAGCCTCGCTTTTTTCGGACGAAAACCGGATATAATCGAGGGTAAGCGCCTGTACCTTTTTATCGTTTATCCAGGAGGACAGGCTCGAAATATTGGACGAATAACGGTCAAGTCTCGTCGCCATCGTTTCCGGATTTTCGCCGATATCGTTAAGCTGGTCGGCAATTTCGTACAAAAATACCGATTCTCCGCCCGACTTCTTTGCGGCCGAATCTAAGCTTTCGCCGCATTTGTTAAGTATTTTCGCCATATCAAATAGATTTTGCGAAAAACCGTCTATCTGCTCCTCAAGATGATAATCTCGGTAGGTATCGGGGGAGGTGCTCGTTATCATAATGATTTTGCGGTATAATTCGTTCATTTGCTTGACCGCGTCGGTCAAGTCGGCGATTATCTGTGAAAAATCGCCCAAAACGACCTCCATTCTAAGCGAATGGCTGCCTTTTTCCAAATAAACAAGATAAGGTTCGCCTATATCCGCGTACTGCCAATCCTTGCCGTAGGGGAATTTTACATCCGAAAACTCGGCAAAGGGCACCGCGCCGTCTATATAAATTTTTCTCGTCACGGAAAATCCGCGAAGCTCGCTTTGCTCAAACCGGAAGCCCAGCTTGTAAAAACCGGACTTTTCGACATCGAAATTCCATTCGATCCAATCCCCTACCGAGGAAAAGGTCAAAGCGTTTAATTTTTCCGTTTTGGGCGAGCAGGGTACGGTAGCGGCGCTCGAACGGTCGTTTACGGGAATAATCGAAGAAGCGGATTTAAGCTTAAGGTCCTCCGCCTGGATGATAATTTCATCGTCGGCGCCGTTTTCCCTCGGGTTATTCTCGTTTTTTGCGATATAATCCGCATAACCTATAATATCCCGCGGGGCGATAAGCGAAATATCGGAAATATAAAACGCCGCCATTTCCGCCTCAAGAGTTATGGTGTGCCTGCCCTTTTCAAAGCGAATTTTCATCGGCCCGTCGGTAAGACCTTCCTTGTCGGTAAAATACGCGCTGTTCCAGCTTTCGGCTTTTTCCGATTTGGGAAGCAGATCGTTGCCCTTGTTGTCGGTGGTTTTTGCTTCGCTTTTGTAAATGCATGGAAAGTCGACGGTTCCCTTGTTATCGTTTGGATATTTTCCGTCTATAAGCAATGCAAGCCGTATGCCGCGATTGGTATTTATTATCGGCATATAGGTAATTTGCAAATAATATTCGCCGGACTTTTCGACCTCGACGTCGAATTTTGCCCTGCCGCTTTGCCCATCCCACTTAAGTACGGAGGTTTTTCCGCCGTACTTTACGGGATAGCTTATATTGCTCTCGGCGTCGGCGGTTACGGTACCGAGAGGTACCGTAACGTCACTTATCGACGCGTCCTGCTTTACCGCCGAAGGATTTTGCGTATCGCTCAAGGCGCCCGCAGTAACCTCGGCAAAAGCGGAAATTACCGATAATACCGTGACCAAAACGGCTATTAGTTTTTTTACTTTCATTCTTTTCATAAATAATCGGGTTTTAATTAAGCCGTTAATTCAACTGCGCGATAGACGAGTCTAACTTCGGAGAATTTTCCGCAACCAGGGTAGACCAGGATTTTCCGTTAAGCAAATCGCCCGTAATCGTCCACTCGAAGCTTCCGGTGAAATCAAAGTCGCGGTTTGAAATTGAGGTCATCAAATTAGAGCTTGCCTCGTCGTAAATCTTTTGCATTTTTGCGGGATATGAGCTTTTTGCGTTAGCCTCCTGATATTTCGTATACATAACGAACGCCGCTGCGCCGTAGGGGTTCTTGGCTCCCTTGGGGATAAATACGGATTCGTAAACCGGGAAGTTGTAATTCTTTTTCATACCGTCCGCCGTGGGGGAAGGAACGAATTGAATTTGTCCGTCGTTGAATTTCTTTTCGGCGCCTTCAACGGTAAATATGTTCCATGCGCCGAAATATCCCATCGCAAGCTTGCCGTTAACTATATCCGAAAAAGAGGGAGACGGCGGCCATACTTTAAAGGTAGTCTGCAAATCAACGAAAAATTTCATAGCCTTTGCAAGGTTTGCGCTCTTTAAATTGTTGACTACCTTACCGTTTTTATCAAGCTTTATAAAGGATTCGTTTACGCTGCCCATTACCATAAACGCCAGCGATTCGCCGCCGAAGCCGTATTGGTCGGTAATACCGTCGTTGTTTTGGTCCTTGGTCAATTTCTTTGCAAGTTCTTCAAGCTTGCTCCAATTCCATTGACCTTTTTCGTACCAATAAAGCGGATCTTTAAGGGATGCGTTCTTAAATACCTGCGCATTGTAGAATAACATTCTCGAAGGAACCGCATGCAGAATTATTTCGTAGATTTTGCCCTTTACTTTTCTTTCATTTTGTAAATTGCGTACCTTGTTCCAAACCTTGTCGGAAAAATTATCGAAATACTGCTCCGCGGGCTGAACCAGATTGTTGTTGATCAGCGTCATGTGCATTTCGTCCATGCTGATAAGGTCGGGAGAATCGCCCGCCGCGATCATTTGAACCAGCTTTGTACGCTTGTTTTCGTACGGAACGGTGATATATTCTACGGTCAAATCGTACTGCTTGATATATCTCTTTGTAGCGCTCTTGTTTGTGCTCGAAGCATTAACGTGAGTTAAATATTTTACGGTTTTGTTCTTTACCTTGCTACTGAGCTTAGGTAATCCGGGTATTTCCTCGTCGTCGGTTACAACCTTTCCGTTCGAATTGCCCGTGCCGAAGCCGTTATTGTTGTTTTTTGAAGTGGTGCCGGTCTGCTGTGAGGTGGTGGACCCTCCGCTTTGAGCTTTGTCCGCACCGCTGCCGGTATTCTGTGCGGAGTTATTGTCATTGGAGGTTTGATCGTTCCAAATGTCGGACTCGTACTCGCTTACGTACTGTACGGTGGTCTTTTTACAACCTACCATGCAAAAGGAAAAAGCCAAAACCAATACCATAACAAATGCCGATAATCTTCTGATTTTCATAAATAAGCCCTTCTTTCTGATTATTAAAAAATTTTTTATTTTTCACAAACGACCAAAATCGCCGAGAGCGCATCGACGGTTAATTCGGCCGCCGTGTTATCGCCGTTTACCGTTTTGGTAAAATCGGGAGTCTTAAAGGCGTCGGTATATACCGAATAATTTTTAACGCCGTTTAATTTTAATTTGCAGGAAATCGCTTCCGTGTTATAGTTGACTAAGATTTGACCTGATTTGCCGTCCTTCGACTGCCAACAGGTCGATAAAATCCTCTCGCAGGGTACCTCTCTGCCGTTTCTCATTACCATTGTGACGGGTTCGGGCAGCTCGATTTCGAACGGAGCCGTCATCCTGCCGTCGTGTAAAAAGCCTTTGCCGACGCCCCTGCGCCAGGAGTTCATATTGCGGGTTAATTTTATAACATCGTCACGGTTCGGGAGGGTTTTCATTTCCTTCTCGCCCCAATTCCAGGTGATTTCGCCGTTTTCGTTAATAACGAGAGTCAGCATATCGCCCGCGCAAAAGGCGTAAGCCATACGGTAGAGCAAATTATAGGGAGAATCTTTATGACTTATGAAATCACCCGCGCAAACCTGATTACCCATGAAATTATTGAGGTACTCATGGTAAACGTACGCGTAAGCCGGAACCGCTTTTCCTATAGCCATACAAAGCTCGTATCGGTTATCACTGAAAAGCAGATAGGGTATGTACGCCTCCGCCGCCGCCGATTCACAGCCGAAAAGTACCTTTTTACCTTGAGATTCGGAGATGGCGTTAACCTTGCCGAGCAAGCTCCTTACCGCGTCTACCTGCCACTGACCCGGCATAGCGGGATGTCCGTGCTCACGACTGTAGCACAAATAGGAGGTTCCGCCGTGATTTTGGTCCATAAGCTGAATGTAATCGACGTCGCCCGATATCATTTTTTCGACCTCGGAAGTGATCGTGTTTATCGTATAGTCCTGCGTCGGGCATAAATCGTAGCCTATTCGCTGAGCGGGGCAGATATTGCTGAAGGGCAGGTCGCCCTCGGGAGAAAGGCACATATATTTTGCGAGCCCCTGCTCCTCAAATACGTTTTGATTGTTGTATTCCTTGATAAGCTTGCTTTGATAGGTCCAGCCGAGACCGCTGCAATAAAGTCCTATCAAATGACCCTTTTTATGTAATTCGTCGGTAAACTCGCGCAAAGCGTCGGCGCCGCCGTAGGGGGGCCAAACGTAAGGAGGCGCCCAGGGAGCCGTGCCCTCCCAATGCATCAAAATTACCATGATTTTGCAGTCTAGCTCTTTTGCCAATTTTTCTATATGAGGCATGGCGGCGATATAGGGGAATAATTTATTCGGTTCCATAACGTCCGTATCGTGAAGACCTCTTACGGGATAGGTAACCACAACGGGCGATTCGCCGTACCAATCGGGGATCACGGGATTTTCCGACATGGGGATAAATTCGGTATTTACCGTTTTGAACCAGGCGCGGTATATTTCGGAAGCGGCGTACCAATCTCCCTCGAAAAACCGCGTTACCATATCGTAATTCGGCGTGAAATCCTCGCCGGCGTCGCTGCCGCCGAATAATCTAAACTCTAATTTTATTCCCGATTGTTCCTTATGGAAGTTCACTCCCTTTAAGCCGCGTTTTGCGTCGTGAGCCGCAAAATACAGTCCGCCGAGACCGCCGTAATAAGCCATATAAGGCATTTCGACCGCTCCCGGGAAAATGCCCGCCGTTCCCTCGCTGGGGTATTCGGGCGATTTGTAACAAAATCCCGAATTTTCGCGGGCGGCGAGGTCGTCTATTACGACTCCCTCGTTAAATCCCCAAAAGATCGAAGCGTCGCCGCCCGAGCCCTTAAGATCGTCCGGCACCGCGATCTGCGGAAAATCAACCCACTCTATAGCCAGATCCGAATTGTTTTTGACCGAAATGCGCCAATTTATCTGCTGCGAAAAGGTTATCTTAACGTTTACGCTTAAATCCGCTTTTTCAAATCCGGAAAATTCCAATTCCCAATTATCAGCGTTTTGCCAAACCTTGCGTTTTGCCGCCTCATATGCGTCGATTAAAATTTTCCCTCCGCGCTCATCGCGAAGCCTTATCGAATACAGCGGTAGTTTTGTTTCTTTGCAAACAAATTCCTTTTTTCCGTTTGTCAAAGAAACCAGCGAACCCGTATTTTCCTCCAACAAGACAGAATAACCCTTTCCGTTATACTCTATCAACTGTTTCACCTCATTAAATTATTTATATGAAAAAAGTTATTTTAAACTTTAATTCTTGACAATGCGTTTTTTGAAATATAAAATAAAAGCAAAATTACGAAAGGACGGCAGTATCGATCCTCTGCGGATTGATAGGTTTTTAATATCATGAAAGATTCGAAATTAACCAACGAGCTTAAGCGCTATTCGGTAGACGTCAACGATTCGCTTGCAACCATAGGACTCAACATGGATTTAAAGGAATTCAGCAAAATCACCGAGCTTCATTGGCATGATTTTTTTGAGATCGAGATGGTTACGGGGGGTACCGCGCTTCACCACCAAAACAACGAAACCAAGGAAATTCGCCCGGGAAGCCTCTGTTTTTTGACGCCGACGGAAATTCATCAGGTGGAACCGCTCGAATCGTACAAGTCAATAAACATAACCTTTAACGATTCGTGGATACCGAGCGATTTTCTGACTCTGATTATGTACAAGGAGCAGTCCGTTCTGTATCTATCGCCCGACTCGTTCGAATTTTTGAAGGCTGTCTCGAAAAAGATGCTGGAGGAATTTAATCAGGAGAACCCTCACCGCTTGATTTATCTTAAAAATCTGATAAACTGTATTCTTTCCGAAATAACCCGCTACCTGCCGCCGAAAAACGAGCTGTCGTCAAAAAAGGAGCTCGACGTCATAAGACAAGCGCTGACCTACCTTTACTGTAACTTCCGAAACAGCCCGAGCCTGCACGACGTCGCGAAAATCGCGGGGCTCAGCGACAACTACTTCAGCGAGGTTTTCCACAAAGCCACCAAACAAACCTACAATCGGTTTTTAAACGATTTAAAGCTTCAATACGCTTACAATCTGGTGCTTCATTCGGACAAAAGCATTACCGATATTTGCTTCTTAAGCGGCTTTAACTCAATGACGCATTTTCAACGGGAATTTAAGGCTAAATACCGCTGTTCTCCGTCCGAAAAAAGGCTTAAGGGCAGATAAAAGGCTGACAATTATACAAAAGTTATAAAAATTATCAAACTTTTCGTCAACTTTATTATATAACTTTACCTTTTCGCGTTGCAACACATATATTCGCAACAATGCACCATATTTTCATATATAAATGAGAATATGGTAGAATATACCGAAAACCGCTTATTTTACCGTAAAATTAAACCTTAAACAGAAATTGCTTGACAAAATCAAAAGGTTGCTATACCATTAGTTATATTCGCCGCAAAACGCTTGATTTTAAGCGCGGCTTTATTATGTTTTTTTGGAAAGGAAAAATGAATTATGACCTTAAACGGCAAGGCAACACTTTACATTGCGAAAAATTGCGACATAGCCGAAAACGCGTTTTCGATATCGACCGAAAACGACCTTAAATCCGCGAAAATAGAGTCTTTGCCGGCTCAAATTCCCGGAAATTTCGAGCTCGACATGTTAAAAAACGGCATTATAGAGGATCCGTTCACGGGTACAGGCCCTATAAAAATGCAGGAGCTCGAAAACCGCCATTTGTGGTACGTAAAGCGCTTTACGGCGGATGAGAATATGAAGCGTCCGCAGCTTGTTTTCGAGGGAATAGACACCTTTGCGGATATTTATTTAAACGGTGAAAAAATCGCTCACAACGACAATATGTTCCTCCCATGCCGCGTTTCGGTCGAGGGAAAGCTTAAGGCGAATAACGAGCTTTTGGTTCATATTTATCCGCCATTTATCGAGTCGCGCCGGCTTGACTTCAGCTTGGACGTTGCCTCCTACCAGCATTACAACGCGGAATCGCTTATGGTGCGCAAGGCCGCTCATTCCTACGGCTGGGATATAATGCCGCGCATCCTCTCGGGCGGCATCTGGAAATCCGTTGAGCTTTCGGAAAAGCCCGAAAATTCCTTTGACGAGCTTTACCTGTACACTTCGTCGCTCGGGGAAAACCGGGCGCGTATAGCGGGATTTTACGCTCTCGAATTAGCCGGAGATTTTGCCCGCGAATACGAAATACGCATAACGGGGCGCTGTAAGGACCGCGGCTTCGAGTGGAGCTCGGGCGCGTTGTGGCATAACCGCGGCATTTTAAATTTTGAAATCGAAAACCCGCTTTTGTGGTGGACGAAGGACGCGGGAGAGCAGAATTTGTATTCCTGCGAAGCGGTTTTATACCGCGGCGGCGCTCCGGCAGCAGTACATAAATTCAAGCTCGGAATAAGAACGATAGAGCTTGAAAAAACCGATTATACCGACGCCGAAGGCAGCGGTCAATTTTTGTTCCGCATAAACGGCGAGCCTCTTTATATCCGCGGCACCAATTGGGTACCGCTCGACGCCTTTCATTCCCGCGACGCCGAAAGGCTTCCGAAAGCGCTGGAGCTTTTGGAGGAAAGCGGCTGTAATATGGTTCGCTGTTGGGGCGGAAACGTTTATCCGGAGGACGCCTTCTTTGATTTTTGCGATGAAAAGGGCATACTCGTTTGGCAGGATTTTGCCATGGGCTGCGCCACCTACCCGCAAAACGAGTATTTCTGCAAGCAAATGGAGCGCGAGACCGCCTATATAGTAAAGCACCTTCGCGGACATTGCGCGCTTGCAATCTGGGCGGGCGACAACGAATGCGACATCGCCTCCTATTATTGGACGGCGGATAATATAAATCCGAACAACAACAAAATTACCCGCGAGGTTATTCCGAACGTTTTGAAAACATACGATCCGAAAAGGGTTTATCTGCCGAGCTCCCCTTATGTTTCGCAAGCCTTCTGCGATTACGACGGCGAAAAATACCTGCCGGAGGATCATCTCTGGGGCCCGCGCGATTATTACAAAAACCCCTATTATTTCACGGCAAAAGCGCACTTTGCCTCGGAAATCGGCTACCACGGCTGCCCCTCTCCCGACTCGGTAAAGAAATTTATCGATAAAGACAAGCTCTGGCCCTATACAAACGAGCAATGGTTAGTCCATGCCGCCGCTATGGAGCCCAAGCCCGACGCGCCCTATACATACCGGATAAAGCTTATGGCGGACCAGATAGAAGAAATGTTCGGTCAAAGCGCAAATTCGCTCGAGGAATTTGCCCTTTTAAGCCAGATCACCCAAGCGGAGGCGAAAAAGTTCTTTATCGAGCATTTCCGTTATCAAAAATGGCGCCGTACCGGACTTATCTGGTGGAACCTTTTGGACGGCTGGCCGCAGTTTTCCGACGCCGTCGTCGACTATTACTATACCAAAAAGCTCGCCTTTTCCTATATTTGCCGCTCGCAGGAGCCGCTCTGCCTTATGTTCCGCGAGCCGGACGAGGATAACAAGCTCGAGCTTACGGCGGTAAACGATTATTTTGCCCGCAAATCGGGAAGCTTTAGGGTAACCGATCTGTTGACCGACGAGACGGTATTGCAGGGCGGTTTTGAGGTCGGCGAAAACAGCGTACGCGATATTTCAAAGCTTACGCCCGAAAACAACATGACGATTTATCTTATCGAATGGACCTGCGACGGCAAAGCTTACAGGAACCACTATTTATCCGGCAAAGCCTGCTATTCGTCGGAGCTTTATATAAAGCTTGCAAAAAAAGCGGACATTTTACAGCTTGAGGGATTTTAAATTTTTAAAAAAACCGCTTAAAAACCCTTAAATATTAAAAACCCTTAAATATTGCAAAAAAATCCGAAAATCACGCATTTTTCGTGACTTTCGGATTTTTATTTTTTTAATATATTGTGCGCGTTATCACTCTATAACGATACAGCCTATTACCGGAATGTCCGGCAGGGTAAAAATCTTGTATTTGCCGTCGGTTTTTGTCGCTTCGAGGGTGCCCGTCGCTATAATATCCGCTCCGTTTGTAAGGATATATTTTCGCTTATCGGCGGAATTGAGGAGGGATACTTCGGCTCCCCTTACGGGCTCCATGCCGAAATTCGCGGCAAAAGCGGACTCCCCTCTCGCCCAGAGCGACAGGCGGCTGAAGGAGGAAACGAACGCCGGAAGGGTTTCTTTCGAGAGCCATTTGAAGACGTTTTTGAGCTGTTCGGTGCGTGCGCGGCTGTGTACCCAGCTAAAGGGTTGAATACCGCAGACGCAGACGCGGCCGCCGGCGCCGTTTTCGAAAATTCCCACGGTATATCCCAAAAAGTTTTCCTCCAAATCGAGCAATTCGGAAAGATATTCCGCTTTATCGTCGGTTTTTTCGATGCGAAATACGTCGCCCCTGCCCCAGAGAAACGCCTGACGCGGGTTGCGAATGCGCCTGCCGTACCAATTGAATTTATGGTCGGTATTGCGTTCCTGCACGCCCTCGCTGTGCCGTGATACGGTGCGGAAGCCCGTGAGAGCGCCGAAGCCGCGTTCGTTGCAGACCTCGAGCGCCTCGCCGTCCATATAAACTCCGCCGCGCAGTATGCTTTCGAGCTCTCCGTCGGATAATTCGAGCGCCATGGAGCGGTTGAGCAAAGCGACCGCGGGCAGCTTCGTTTCATTATTAAGGGGCAGTCCGATTTCGGTCAATTCGTGCGCTATCGGTACGTCATTGTTAAAATAAGCGATGGTGGGAATTGCCAAGCTTTGAGCGCTTGTTTTTTTCCAAGGGAAGGCGATACCCCGCATCGGCTTTAATCCCAAAGCTTCGCTTACCGCTTTGCCGGTTGCGGAAAATCGGTTGATCATCTCAAAAAACGGCTCAAATTCCGCATAATCGGGATCTCCCGTAGAGGCGATATTCCACGCCGTACCCGTACAGCCCGCCGCCATATATATGAGCGCCTCAAAAGCCGTAAATCCCGGCGATTTTTTTAAGGTCTGGTAGGGGAAGTTCTCGATTTCGGCTTCGCGGCGGCAAGCGATTTCGGGCAAATAGCGCAGCTGCGCCGAAATGCGATTGGCTTTGTTAAGAGCGGCGTAAGGGGTGTTATCGTCATAAACTCCGCCGCCCGGGCGGCAGGCTACCGGCAGGCGGTCTTTACCCGAGAGGGTATTTACCCAGGTATCCGAATCGATGCCGTCGATACCGCACATATGGGGCATATAGCAAATTTCCGTTTCGGGCGATATATCCCGTATTACCCTCTCCGCCAATTCGTACAGCTCGTTGATCCTTTGGGAAGTAAATTTGATCCATTCCTCCCGCGAAGCGCGGCGAACGGCGATATCCTCGCTCTCCATTTGGGAAACGAGAAATTCCCTGTCGGTATGATCCTTCATAATTTCCGGATGCAATTTTGCAAAGCGTTCCATGCAATGTGGGCAAAAACAGCTCATCGGGCTTATATCGTCGTCCAGATACATGATATCGGGGCGCAAAGCGGCATAAATCCGAAAATATCCCTCCAAATATTCGCGGTTATTCGGGTGAGTGCCGCAGATTTTACCCTCTACGCGATCGCCGTTGATATGAATAAGTGTGGTATAGCCTTTGACGTCGTCCTTAAAAAGCTCCTTGAAAAAACCTACCGAGCAGATCGCGTTTATGCCGGCCCTCATGCCGCGGGCGCGAACGTCGGCGAGCATTTTGGGCATAAACTCAGCCATATTTCTGTGGTAATCGAGCGAGCGTATCGAATGGGTAAATTGATTGAAAAATATCACCGTATCGAAAGCGTAGGGATATTTATCGATAACTCGCAAAAAATCGGCGTAAGCGCCGGGATCTCTGAGGGTATATGCGTTGGCTCTGAAAACCGAGGTGTATTTTGTTTCCATATATTTCACTTTACCTTTCAATAAAATCGGTTTCGTAAAATTTTCCGCCCGCAATGCGGAAAACCTTTATTTCCTGCGGGGCAATATCGGTGGTAATAACGGCGTCCAAAAGCGGGATCGAGATTTTGACCCGCGCGCTTTTGCCGTCGGTCTCACTGCAATGCAGAATAAAGCCGTTGCCGTCCTCGGCGGGCTTAAACGCCGTGATAACGACGTTGTCCGCGTCAAGGTTTACAAGACTGCCCTCTCCCGCAAGAGCGCCCTTACGGTAGGTGCCGAGGATAGTCGGAAGCGGGCTTAAGAGTATCTCCCCGAGGCGGTAAATTTTGTGGAAATAGCCGCGTTTTACAGGCTCGATCGCGATTTTAAAGCTTTGCTCGCCCTGCTCGGTGTATTCGCAATATTCGTCTCTGACGCCGTAGTGGTCGGCGTAGATAGGGCTTCTCAGCGCGGTAATTCTGAGGGTTCCGTCCTTAAAATCATAAGCGGTGCGCGTATCCGTCGCTATTCCGACGCCGTTCTCGCCCTCGCCTGTAAAGAGCCATTTCTGCATGGGCTCCTCGAGCCCGTCCGCCCCGCGCTCTATAAATCCGTAGGGCACCGACGCCGTATCCTTCGCATTTTTAAATACCGTGGGTATGGCGATTTTAAGCATTTTGTGCTTTTCCTGCCAATTCACCTTAAAATTCAAATAAACCCGATTTAAACCGCGGTATATCGCGATATCCGTTATCAGGGATGACCGGTTGTAGGTATATTTTATACGAATATCCCGACGAATGGCGCCGCTGTTTTCAAAAACGATTTCGGGGTTCGAAAATTTGCCGACGACGTTATTAAAGGAAAATACGCCGTGCGCCCAGGTATCGCAGTCGGTTTCGTCGATTATAAGCGGCAGGATAGGCGCGCTTAAATACTCGGTTTGCAGTTCTTTGTCAAAAATACCGTCTATATATCCCTCGTCCGAAATATGCACCGAAAGACCGTCGTTTTCAAGCGTATTATTCTTAAACGGCAGTTCCTCAAACGCTTCTTCGGCTTCCTTGTTCGCGTATATATAGTAGAGCTTCCAGCCCATCGCGGGAACGTCGGCGATTATCTCGGTATCCCAATTATCGCTCGTTCTGAGCACCGCCGTACGGCTTGCGCGGATTTTTTGGGTAGGGATCGGATTGCCGTGACAGTCCTCGACCGATTTTACGAGCGTTCCGAGCGACAGCGGCGTTTTAACGGGGAAGGAATTGGGGTTAAAAACTATAAACGGCGTGCCGACGTTTTCGTTTTCCCATAATCTGAAATCCGTTTTATTTAATATCACCGGCTGTTTCTTCGAGGTGTCGATGTTCCAGGCGATCGCCTGAAGCGCCTTATTCATCCGGTTTGAAGCGCCCGAAATACTCGCGCCGTAATCGTATATCGCGTCCTTTATTCCCTCTTTGATACAACAGCCGCACAAAATATCGTGAAATTGGTTAAAAAGGGTGGGCTTCCACAACTCCTTTAAATTTTCCGCTTCCCGCTTTACACCGGTAAGCACCGCCATAATTTCCGCTTTTTCGGCGTCCGTAAGCGCGGCTTCCGCCTTGCGGTTGAGCGCCTTCAGGTTCATAATCGTAGAGTAACAGCCGCTCGAATGATGATGCAAATCGCCCGTATAAACCGGAAGCGACTCCTCGCTTATTTCCTCGAAAAATCTCTCCGGCGAGGAAAATTCGTAAACTCCCTCTTCGCTTTTCATAAGTCCCTTAAGCGACAAAATATTCTTTATGGTAGGGCCGCCGCCGTGGTTGCCCACTCCGTAAAAGGACATAAGCGGCTCGTTTTGCTTATCCGACAGCTCTTTTATATCCTTTGACTGCTTCGCCGCCTCCTCAAAGCCGAGCGAATTGTAAAAGTCTTGTATTCTAAACGTCTTAACGCGGCTGCCGTCGGGCGAAATCCATAAAAAGGTATTTTTTTCAAAAGCGTAGGAATGCTCGTTTGCGGCGGGGCGCATGTAAACGTAAGAATCCATACCGGATTTTTTTAAAATCTGGGGCAGCATGGCGCTGTGTCCGAAGGAATCGACGTTATACCCCACCGTTGCTGTTTTTCCGAATTTTTCCTTAAAATAACTCTGTCCGTAGAGCGAATGTCTCGCGAACGACTCGCCGCAGGGGGCGTTGCAGTCAGGTTGAACGAGCCAACCGCCAACAATCACCCATTTGCCCTCCGCTACGCGCTTTTTTATCTCGGCAAACATCTCGGGATCGGTTTCCTCTACCCACTCGTAATAAATTTGCGCCGCGCTTGTGAAAATGAAATCGTCAAATTCTTCTATCCTGTCAAGCGCGCTTTTAAAGGTGGCAAGCACCTCCGAATACCCTTCCTGCCGGCGCCAAAGCCATACCGGGTCCAAATGTGCGTTTCCGATTAAATGTATTTTTTTCATAAGCTCCTCTTTCCACATTTTCTTACGTTCAACTTTATAACAATTCTTTTTAAAAGTCAAGCTAAAAATCAATAACGCAAGGGTCTTTAAAAAAATTTTTTTCGATTGCGATTTTTTTATTGACAATTAAATAATTGTATGTATAATTTATCTCGTAATTTATTTTAACGGCAAAAGGAGCGTCCGTATTTATGGAAATAACCACCGGAAAAGAGTTTGAAAGCGATGCGGTTTATTATTGCGATAAGCCCGTATACGATATTTACCCCGACGACTGCATCGACGCCGAGGTAGTCACCTATTCGCACAAAAAGGTGCATAAAACCGCCTTTTACATCGAGAACAAAAGCAATATTACGCTTGATTTTTGCGGAGCGACGGTTATTCTTCACGGATATATCGAGCCCTTTGTTATAAAAAATTGCAAAAACGTCACGATAAAAAACGTCACCGTCGGCTATTCTCGCCCCGCAGTAAACGAGATGAAGGTAGTATCAAAAACCGACGACTCCTTTACCTGTAAAATGGGCGACGCTTATGCCTACAAGGTTGAAGACGGCAATTTAACGGTACTCGGCGACGGATGGCAAAACGACAGCTTTTGCAGAGCGCCGGGATTTATGCAGTCCTTTGACGGCGGCACCCGCGAGGCTAAGGGCATCTACCTCGGAGCCTTCGGAAAGAATGTGGAAATCGACAAGTCTCTGCCATGGGCTGACGACACTTATATTTTCAAATTATCCGAGCAGGACGGGCTTTTACGCTTCGAAAGCAGCCAAACGCAGGGCCACGGCGGCATGCCCGCCTACGAAGTCGGCGATATCGTGGCATTTTCCTTTTCCGGTCGCGATTTAAGCCATGCGTTTATCGAGCGGTCAAAGGATATTTCGATCGAAAACTACCGCATTTTAAGCGGTCAGGGCATGGGGCTTGTGCCAATTCATTGCGAAAACATAAAAATCGACGGCTTAAAGCTCATTTACGACGAAAAATCGACCGGAATTATCGCGAACGACGCCGACTGCATCCACGCGATTTCCTGCTCGGGCGATTTCATCATCAAAAACTCGGTATTGAAGGGATATTTGGACGACGCCATAAATATCCACTCGTATTTTTACACCTTCGTATCGGGCGAAGGCAATAAAATAACGGCTTTGTGCGAGGGCGTGGGAACGGAATTTGTCCGCTCGTTTGACGCCGGAGATACCATACGCCTTTACCGCGGTCACTCTATGGAAAGCGTCTGCGATTATAAAATCCTCAAGGCAGATAAAGGCTCGGGCAAGGAATGGATCTTCACGGTCGACAAAGCGGTAGAAACGCACGAAAAAGGCGATCTTATCGAAAACATGTCGGCGCAGTGCAATATCGAAATAGCCGACTGTAAATTTGCAAAGTCCAACACGAATATACGAATACAAACGCGCGGCAAGGTAACCGTTCACGACTGTAAAATAGATTTGCCGATTTTATTTACGGGCGATACAAATTTTTGGTTCGAATCAAGCCCCTGTGAGTCGGCGGTAATCAAAAATTGCGAATTTGGGCGCAAATCGGCTAAAATTAAGGTGGTTCCCGAGTTTACCCCCACCGAAAAGGAGCCCTATTACCACAAAAGCGTCACCGTCGAAAATTGTCGCTTTAAGGGCGAAGAAGCCGTCGAGGCTTCCTATCTCGAAAAGCTCACCTTCAGCGGCAATACGACCTTTGAAGGCGGTAAGCCGTCCTGCGTTTTGAACCGCTGCGGAGAGGCGGTAAACGACTGCGGCGTAATAACCCGCATAGATAAACCGACAAACGTAAAATATTGATTTTTAAAAATATTTCTTTATTTAAAGGAGGATTTTTCTATGAAAAATGCAAAAATGACACTTGTTTCGGAATTTAAAGCCGCCAAGGTCGACAAACGCCTTTTCGGTTCCTTTATCGAGCATTTGGGGCGCGCCGTCTACGGCGGGCTGTATGAACCGGATCACCCTCTCGCCGACAGCGACGGTTTTCGCACCGACGTTATCGAAGAGGTCAAAAAGCTCAACGTGCCGATCGTGCGCTACCCCGGCGGAAATTTCGTTTCGGGCTATAATTGGGAGGACGGCGTCGGTCCGGTCGAGAATCGCCCGAAAAAGCTTGACCTTGCCTGGCAGGTTACCGAGCCCAACCTTTTCGGCACCAACGAGTTTGCAAAATGGTGTAAAAAGGCAAATTCCGAATGTATGCTGGCGGTAAATCTCGGAACACGCGGCGCGGACGAGGCGCGCAATCTTGTAGAATATTGCAATCATCCAAAGGGCAGCTATTACAGCGACCTGCGGCGTTCTCATGGATACGAGCAGCCTCATAATATCAAGCTGTGGTGCCTCGGCAACGAGATGGACGGCGATTGGCAGATAGGCCACAAAACGGCCTACGAATACGGCAGACTCGCCGCCGAAGCCTCAAAGCTTATGAAATGGGTGGATCCTACCATAGAAACGGTGCTTTGCGGCAGTGCGATTTATACAATGCCGACCTTCGGCGAATGGGAAGCTACCGCGCTTGACCTTGCCTATGACACCGTGGATTACATCGACGTGCATGCCTATTTCGGCAACGCAGAAAACGATCTTAAAAACTTCTTGGCAAAACCCCTTCTCCTCGACGATTATTTAAATGCCGTCATTTCCGTCTGCGACTATATCAAGGGCAAAAAGCACTCGAAAAAGCAAATAAACGTAGCGCTTGACGAATGGAACGTATGGTACCATACGAACGGCGAACAGATAGAAAAATGGTGCACCGCGCCTCATCAATTGGAGGACGTTTATAATTTTGAAGACGCCCTCGTTGTAGGACTTATACTTATAACCCTATTAAAGCATGCCGATCGGGTTAAAATCGGCTGTCTCGCACAGCTTGTCAACGTTATCGCCCCCATTATGACCGAAAACGGCGGCAAATGCTGGGAGCAGACTATTTTCTATCCCTTTATGCACGTATCGAACTACGGCAGAGGCTATACCCTCGACTGCAAAGTAAGCTGCGGCAAGCATGATACCAAGGAATATACCGACGTGCCGGACGTCGATTCCGTCGCCACTTTAAGCGAGGACGGCGAGTCGCTTACGATTTTCGCGGTCAACCGCGACCTATCGGAGGACCTACTGTTCGATATTTCTCTGCTCGATTTTGAAGGCTTTGCGCCGGCAGAACATATCGAAATGTGCGGCTATGACGCAAAAGCGGTCAACACCGCTTCCGAATGCGCCGTTAAACCGAAGCTTGCCGAAAAACCGGTACTTGACGGTAAAAATCTGCAAATCAAACTAAAACCCCTCTCCTGGAACACCATACGACTTGCCAAAATAAAATAAGCTTTGTTACCCAAATATTATAGAGCCGTTTTTTTAAAGGCTGTTAAATGTTAAAAGTTCACTCCCGCAGTCGGCAAATCCGACCGCGGGAGCGTTTTTCGTTCTCACTTTAAATTTATCAAATTACACACTTGACAAACAAAAGAATATTCTGTATAATAATGATGTGGAAACCCGGACGGTTGCCACAACACATATGCTACATTGGAATCGTGAAGCTATGCTTCACAAAACCATGAGCCGTTCTGTTGCCGCAGACGGCTCATTTCTTCTTGTTATGGAGCATATACCATACCTGAAATAAAATCCAAGCGATGGACACTATCCAAAACATATTTTGAAGAATAATATGTATCGCCACCCTTCGAGAAAAGATTTCCCGCGAGGGCTATACACACGACTCCATTCCGCTCTCGCGGGATGACCGGCAACCGTCTTTTAACCGTGCGCCGCCGAGCCGGGAGCGCCATAAGGCATAGACTCGGCATCGACGGTGGATTTCCACACGATTATTATACAGTATTCGACACATTTTTGTCAATAGCCGACTGAGGGAGAGATTTTTTGAATGAAAAATGAAGCGGCGCGATGCGCCATGAAGAATGAAGCGCTCGCTTGCGCGAGACATTTCGGTGTCCGCTTTGCGGACGAATTGTAAAAAGTAAAAATTTTAGTTTCTTCTTGGCTTTAGCGCCGTTAATCCCTCCGTCGGCTACGCCGCCACCTCCCTTTAGGCAAGGGAGGCTTTATTTTTATAATCTTTAGCTTATTCTTATAATCTTTCGTCGCATCTCGTCTTTACTTTTTCTCTCCTTCCGTCTTGCCTACGGCAAATCCACCTCTCCCGTCAGGTGGAGGCAAGGCGCGCCAAGCGCGCAGTTGGAGAAATTTCGGAAATTTCGGATATAAAGCTTATTTTCGCCTTTCGGCGATCCGAAAGCAGAAACGTAAGCTTATGCCCTCTAATCGCCGCCCCTCTTTAGAGGGGTGGCGGGGAAATATTATTTTGTATCCAATGTAACTGAGATATTGAATGTATAATCGCTGATATGAGTGATAGCGGCGGTATCACTCGGGGTAAAGTTGGAATAGCCATAATCATAATAGGCAATTTTGCCGTTATTCAGCGGAACCTCGTACTGATAATGGGCAATGCGGAATTTTCCGGATTTGAATGTATAGGCTGTGGACGTGTCGCCAAACAACCAATTGGAAATGTTTGAAGCCGTCAGATACGGTTGCCATGTTTCTGTTGTATCGTCATACTTCTCAATCACCATTTGATATTTTGTACCCGACGGTACTCCCATGAACTTGAGCTGACCGTCCTGTTGGATTGCATAGCCACCCAAAGACGCGCTGTCAAAACCGGGACCACGCCATCTATATTGATTTGGATGTTTATGTAAAGTAACGGTATATTCTTTCTGATCCGGCGTAATAGTTACCATGTTATCACCTAAATCTACGGTGAAATCACCGTAAATAAACAAACCGGACGACCAACGAACATATACTTTTGTATTTGCACCGGGAGTTTTGTCAATATCGGCATCGCTTATGGGCGTGCGGAAATCCTTGTCTGCATAGAACCAATCCGCTTTAGTCAAGTCGAGCTGATATTCGGGTAAGCCTGTAGAAGTGCTGTATCTGATATATTTGCTGAGCAAAGCCGCGTGATAATTTGCGCTGTTAGCTGCCACATAATCCATAAAGTCGGTTAAAGCTTCCGATTTATACACACTTGTCGGCAGCGGTTCGGTCACGGAGGGATCGAAGCTGTCGGTGCCGCATTTTAATTCGGTATTGGTGTAGTAGGTAATGGTATACGGGATAGTCCAGGTGATCTTAAAGGGCGAGAAGTTCTTTGTATATATATTGAGCAAGCCCGTTTCGGCGTTGTACACAAAGCCTTCGTGGTTTGCGTCGCCGCCCTCGGTCATAGGTTCGGTGATATGGGTTACGACAACGTCCTTAAGATTGGGGGCTAACTTTATGTTTACCTTGTACATAGTCTCGTCCGCATTCGGTACCTTTTCGTGGTGCTCGTCCAGCAGTGAAATGTCAAGGTCGTGCGAGGTTTTGGTGCGGTCGGTGGTCTCTACAACCAGGTAAAGCTCCTCAATATCGTCCGAGTCTATAAGGTCGGCGGGCGCGTCTACCGAAATAATATCGTCGCCCACGTGATAATAGCCCTCGGAAGGCTCGTCTACCTTTGACGTAAATACCTTATTGAGCAGCTCGGGAAGCTCGATTCCATCGTCGTAAGTCTCATCAAAGCTGTCTTTTTCATACGGAGTCTGGGTAGCCTGCAGATTTACGCCGAGGTCAATCCAAAGCGGCTCGCCGTCGTTCGATTCCTTGCCGTTGTTAAGGTTATAATCGTTATCCTTATCGCCAGGCTCCCAATAGAGCACAAGCGCGAATTGCTCCGATTTTCCGGGCAAAAGCAGTTCTCTTTCGGCAGTAAAGTCAGTCACGGTCTTATCAAAATCCAGCGCCTGCGCCTCGGTTCTGCCGCCCGCGAAGGTGCCGCCCTCGATTGCGGCGACCTTTATAACGTCGGCAAGCGACTTTTCCTCTTCGCCGACTTTAACGGTGTTATTGCCCCAAACGTTCATGGCAAGCTTGTACTTTAAGGCAAGGGTTCCCACGTTTTTAACCGTGAAGTTCTCATACGCTATAACGCCGGGTTCCCAAAGAATGGAATTGCCGTCTGCGTCGAGGAACAGCTTGGTATCGCCGTTTACTTCCGTGTCTGTCTTTACGGACGCGCTGTTGTGCCAAAGCTCAACGTCCAAATTACCCGCGGTTATCTTATTTCTGCCGCCGGTAACGCTGTCTGTAAACCATGCAAAGGTGGAGCCTATAAGCATCGCAACGCACAAAAGCAACGAGAGCATGCTCATAAACAGCGCCTTTTTGGTGCTTTTAGTCTGTGTCATGTTTTAACACTCCTTATTTAATTTTGCGGCATTTTAAGCGGAGACACGCTCCGAAAATGCCGTCAAAATCGGAGTGCGTCTATCTGGTGATTAAGGTGCGGCTTCCCCTGCGGGAATCCGTCAATTTGCCTAATAAGGCGGACCTTTGCCCCCCCCCCATGGGAATATTTGTCATTTGTACAAATTTCATAAGAGGAAGCCTCCTTTCTTTAAATTTCGCCTGTTGTTGCGTATATCGGGCATAAAACGGCATAATTTGCGTTTTAAGCGCTGCAGCCGCTTATTATATGTAAGCGACCGATATACACAATAAATATTAGCACATCATTTTACATTTTTCAATAGCTTTTTGCAAAAATTCGCTAAATCGGCGTAAAAAGCATAAAAAATCGGCAAGCGCTTAAAGTTGCTTGCCGATTTTTTGAGCCGTATTTTATTTATAAAAAGGAGTGTTAATCACTTGACGTAGAATCGGACGGTTTGCCCGCGGTTTCCGCAGAGGGGGATGAAGTGGTTTCGGGCTGTGAAGCCGCGCCGTCGCTTTCGGTATTTTTCGAAGCCTCGGTTTCCTCCGCCTTGCTCGATTCGGTGCTGTTCTCGGGCTGTGAAGCGGGAATCTCGACAGGCAATTTATAATTTGCAGGCGGGATTTTGAGCTTTTGTCCGGCTTCGATCTTGTTGGGATCGGTAAGGCCGTTGTAGGCAACGATTTTTTCGGGAGAAGTACCGAATTTCTCGGCGATTGCGGAAAGCGACTCGCCCGCCGCAACCGTGTAAGAGGTCGGGTTTTTAGCGGAATTTGCGGTCGTGCCCGGCTCAAATATCTCAGGTCCGCCGCCCGCGGGAGCGCCTGCAGAACTGCCGACGGTGATTCTGGTGTCGGGCAACTTTTTACTTCCATCTATTGAATCCGGAGCTCTGCCCCATTGAGGTGTGATTGAAAGTGTAACCGGATCTGGTTCTGTAACATTGATGTTGAATGTTAAACTACCGACTCTTCCGGCAGTCGTAGTGCTGACAACTTTCGGATAAATTTGATCGGTATGATATTTTGTTCCGGCAAGTGTTATTTCACAATAACCGCCCGTGAGTGAGGTACCTCCCGCAGTGATTGTGACGGTATAATCGCCCGCAGTCAAATTCCATGTATTGGTATCGGCAACCTTTTCGACATTACCACCGCTACCAACAACCACTATATTCGCCGAAAAGTTAGCTGCTTGCAGGCGGGTGGAGCTTTGTGCCACCCCGTCCGAAAACCATGCCCACGTCATTCCCATCAGGCACACGAGGCAAACCATGATTCCAAGCAGGGAAGGCGCAATAAGCCGCATAATATTGTCATCCGTAGGTTTCGCATGCTGTGGAGAATAAAACCACTTTTTATTGTTCACTGTCTTCATCCCTCCTGAAATTATTTTAAGTAAATTATTTCAGCATTCAAAAGGCACAAATCGTAGCTTATGCCCTTTGAATGCCGCCCTCCGCAAGGGAGGAGCGGTATTTTATTTTTAAAATTTTTCGAACTCTTTATCTGTGGCTAAGCCTGAGCAACCCTCAAAGGTAACCTCGTAGGTATCTGTCTCGGTTTCGGGATCTATACTTACGCCGTAGTTTGTATTTTCAAACTTGCAATTTTTGAAAACAATTGTAGATTTGTTGTCCGCTTTATTGGGGTTACAGCAAACGGCGGCATACAAATTCTTAAAGGTGCAGTTTTCGAACACGAGCGTTACGTTCGAATCGAAGCCCAAAACGGTGGCAAATTGACCGTCTAAAGCGTCGGCTTTCGCGCCCTCAAACACGATATTGCTGAAATTAAGGGTGCCTTCGTTTATGCCCTCGAGTCCGTCGTTGTTGTTAAAGGCGGTATGCTCTACGGTAAGAGTCTTGCCCTCGCCGTTTATCGAAACGTCGGCGCCGTTTTCAAGCTCTACGCCGTCGCGCTCGGTGAAGACGATGTCGCCGCCAAGCTGAAGATCTACATGCTCGCCTGCCTTTGCGGCTTCGAGTGCCTCGTTAAGGCCTTTTGAAGTGGTGGTGGGCAGTAATTCTTCTGAGCCGGCGTCATAATCCTTGCCGAAGCTGTCAAACTCATAGGAAGCCTGTGTACCTACAACGCTCACGATAAGTCCGTCTATAGACTTGCCCTGAAATTCGTTGCCGGCTTCTTCCTTCATATGGATTTGGATCTCCATATCGGGCGAAGTATCTTTATGATGTGTATGGGGAGATTCCTGATCTTTGCCGACTAAACTCCAATCGAAAGCGACGTTTCCGTCCTTGGTGCCCATAATAGGATAGTATCTTTGATCTTTGTTTGTGCTGTAATCTTTTTCAACGCCACCTTCATATATTATAGCGTTTTTTCCACTGACAATCGTTTCAAATTCAAGAGCGTCCATAAGCTCCTCGTCGCCGGTGATACCGTCGATTTTAAGGATAAAGTATGACGCCACGCTGCCTTCGTTGCGTACGCGAAGCTTGGGAGTTTTAAAGGTACATCCGGGTTCGAAAAGTATTTTGTCGGCGGATACTATCTGATTTTCGCGGATAAAGCCTATCGGCTTATCTTCGGCGTCAAGCCAATTACCCGTTTCGGGATCGAACATTTCGAGTACAAGGTCGAGATTGCCGGCTACGATTTTATTTTTGGCGCTTGAAACGGAATCGGTGAACCACGCAAAGGTGGAGCCTATCAGCATTGCAACGCACAAAAGCATTGACAGCAGGCTTGCAAGCAAGGCTTTTTTGGTGTTTTTGGTTTGTGTCATATCACACACTCCTATTCGATTTTTTCGGCATTTTAAAGGGTACGCGCCCTCCGAAAATGCCGTAAAAATCGGAGTGCGTTTATATTATGAGGCTCATATTCGCCCCGTGGGCTTTATGGGTTTTCGGCAATCTGCCTAATAAGGCGGGCCGGTACCCCCCCCCCCTGGGTATTTTTGTCATTTGTATATTTTTCATATTTTTCATAAGAGGTCGCCCCCCCTTTCATAATTTTTTATCGCGTTTTTCGCGCGTTATAAGCTTTTTATTCGTTCTCGCCGGGCTGTACTTCCGGCTCGGTCGGTAATTCCTCCTGCACCGGTGCAGGTTGAGGCTCGGCGGGTTGCTCCGTCGGCTGTACGGGCTGTACCGGCTCTGCAGGTTGTACCGGTTCAGTAGGCTGTACAGGTTGAGGTTGAACCGGTTGTGCAGGTTCAACGGGTTGTTGTACCGGTTGAGGTTCCGCAGGTTGTGCCGGCGCTATGGGCGGCTGTGGAACTGCCGGTTGCTGAGTCTGTACGGGTTGAGGCTGTACCGCCGGTTGGGCTTGCTCTATGGGCTGAGCTTCTACGACGGGTTGGGGAACCGGTTGAGGCGCCGGTTGGGGTTCAACGGGCGGCTGAGGATTTACAACAGGCTGAGGCTCGGCAGCTT
Organism: uncultured Clostridia bacterium; assembly: GCA_947623175.1. Taxonomy (GTDB): domain Bacteria; phylum Bacillota; class Clostridia; order Oscillospirales; family Acutalibacteraceae; genus UBA737. The sequence goes on from CANQGK010000014.1 coordinate 61,882, forward strand.
GCGGTTGTGCCACAGGCTGAGCAACGGGTTGAGCGGCAGGTTGAACAACGGGTTGAGGCTGCGCGGGTTGAACCACGGGCTGTACCGACTGCTGAGGCGCCGCGGGCTGCTGTACTATCGGCTGCGCCGCAGGTTGTACGGGTTGCTGAGGTTGCTGAGGCTGTTGATAAATTGGTTGTGCCACGGGCGGCTGTTGGTAAACCGGCTGACCGGGCATTACCGGTTGTTGATAAACCGGTTGCTGAGGCATCACGGGCTGCTGCGCCGTGGGCTGCTGTGACGAGTCGATCTGCTGACGCAGGTTCAAAAGCTCCTGCATCATCTTTTGCTGTTCGGCGCGCTCGTCCTCTATTCTTTGCCGCTCGGCTTCAAGCTCTTCCATTTGCTCTCTGCGGTAACGGCGGAACAGGCGAATACTGTTTATACCCTGGACAAGTATAAGGAAAAGGAAGGGTATCAATATACATACTATATAACCGGGAGTGGTTTTTAAGAATTGGAAAAATCTGCCCACGCCCGGGAGTCTGAACTTGTACTGACCGAGAATGAAGCTGTAGGATACAACCGTAGCGTCGTCGGTATTGGTGGTGGTACCGTAGGTTACGAAGCCGGGATTGCCGTCCTCGTCGATACCGCGTCTTCTGATTTTATGGGTTATAACCTCGCCGTAGCTGTCCGGATCGACCGATTGGAAGGTGATGATGTCGCCCTCTTTTAAGGTGGAGGGATCCTTTACCGCTTTGGATATAACGAGGTCGCCCGCCGCAAAATCGGTAGCCTTCATTGAGTCGGATTGTACGATAAACGCCTTAAATCCGAAAATGCTTCGATCGGGCCTGTCAAACGTCGTTACCGATACGATGGTAAAAATCATCATAAACACGGCAACCGCCATAACCGCCCAGGTTATAATGTTTTTTATAATATTCAATACTTTTTTCACTACGCTGGTTCCTTCCTGCATTTACAATACAGCCTCACTTTCATATTTTAAACGCCGGGGCTCTATTATCAATCGAACAGACGGTTCGGATTATTCTTGGTCTGTACCGCATCCGCCGCGATGTCAAAGCTGAGGGAAAGACCCTGCGCTTCGTTGCCCGCAGTTTCGGGGAAATGAAGCGATAAAATCAAATTCTTTTTCTGGTGAATTTTAAGCATATCCGCGGTGGCGGCGGTTTTATCCTTGGACATATCGTTAGGAGAGCCGCTCCAGAGCACGTTGTCGCCGTCGCGCAGGGTTACCTCGAGCGTATCGGCGAGTCCGCCCTCAACGTTTTCGAAATAGAGGCGATACCAAACGTCCCAGGTGCTTAAGTTTTCTATGTAGAACTGCTTCTCGACGGTCATTCCCGGCTCAAAGAGGAACTCGTGCTCCTCGATTACGGGCTTGCCGTCGTTTAGATTGATCTTTACCGAGCCTGTATGGAACAGGTTGTTCTCGACCGAGAGTATCGACCACGCCAAGGCAAAGGTGGTTATGCAAAGGCACAATGCAAGGATAAAAATCGTAACTAACGAACCGGTTACCTTTTTTTCCGTATTTTTCTTGTTATGCATCTTTTTTCTTCCCCTTTCGACGCGGCACCAAAAGTAAAATGATTATAAGCAGTGAGCCGGCGGCAAGACCGAGCCATAAGTAAATATTGAAATTATCGCCGGTCTTGGGAGCTTCAAGATTATCGGTTTCCTCAACCCACCAATTAAAGTCGGCTATAAGGCTTTTGTCCATATATTCGTTGCCTACGCTTGTATCGAGGTAGGCGGTGATTTCGTAATAAAGCTCGCTCTGGGTGGATTTTTTGGTTTTAAGCACGTGGTTGAGCGATTTCGGCATATCCTTCATAAGGCCGTCGTACAAGGTTTCGTCCGTGTCGAGCAGGCGAATACGCACCTTGAGCACCTCGGCAAGCTTTTCGTAGCCCTCGCGAACGTCGGCATGGTAGCGAAGGATTATATCGCCCTTGTAATAAACCTTAACGCAGAAATACTTGGTCTCGGAGTCTCCCGGGAACATATTGTTTACCTTAAACGGGGTATTGTCGTTCGGCTTGCGTTTATGTAAGGTAAGCGCGCCGGCTATGTTGTGCTCCTCGGGCTTGCTCGCGGTAAGTGCGGAGCTCGTATAGCTCGACGTGTCGGTCACATCGCTTACCGTGCCGCTCTCCGCGGAGCTTGTGCCGTCGCCCTGCTCGGGCTCGGGATCTATAAGATTATCGGGTACGACTACCGTCGCGGGTTGGCTTTCCTTCACGTAGTTATAAACAAACATACCGCCGAGCGCCAGAACGCTCAGTCCCAACAGTATTGCCAGCACCGCTATGACAACTTTAATTTTTTTATTTGATGATTGCACGGTTCTACCTCCATTTTCGGATGTTTTTACGCAAAGGCGCATATCGGCAGTTCACCATAAGCCGACGAAAATTCGCTGTGTAAATCGTTGCATAAATTTGAAAAAACAGGCCTCTTTGCAGATGTAATTCGAAAATAACAAGCAATTTTTCGGAACACAATTCACGTCCGAGGCTACATTTATGATTTATTATAACACCCTTCAAACAAAAATACAATAGTTTTCTTTAAAAATTTTGCCTTTTTGAAGATTTTTTTAAGTTTGGCACAAGCGTTCGCCGCTTTTGGGGGTAAAAAAGCGGTTTTTTGAAAGGTCAAAAAGATAATACGACCCGGCGGCATGCGCCGTCAGGCCGTAAGGGGTATCGGTTTGTCCGGTTTATGGGGGGTTATGGACTGTTATTTTGCAGTACCGTCGTAATTCACGGCTTTACCGTTTACCGTATAGGAGTTTGTACCTTCCTCATTGATTGTGTAGCAAACATCATTATAAGGTAAATCAATCGGCTCGATGTTTTTGCCTGTCATGGTTACATCTTTCAAAGTAAGAGTAATTTTCGGACTAGTGCTGCTGCGAGTGCCCATATCAATTATGCATTGCTTATAGCTTGCCTCGCTTGCATCAAAATCAAAGGTGCATTGCTCAATCTTGATAGTTCCGGTGATGTAATTGTCATCCAAATCTATAAGTTCGCTCGTGTAGTGAATGTACCCATAAGGATCGGTCAACGGATTTTGATGGGTGACGTCATCCTCGGCATACATCTTGTAGGTTCCTTTAAATGTACAGCCGTAGAATTCAACATTGACATTAGTATCACCGTTACGACCGGAAATCTCTACAGGCGCATTATCAAATGTGCAATTTCTAAATATGAGAGTGGTCGTATACTTGGTCTCTGCTCGCATCATGACAAATGTGCTTCCGTGACCGATGAAATGAACGTCTTCAAAGGTAACATTGGCTCCCTCGGCAACGTCTACGGCTTTCATATCACTTTCGGAATAAACCGTACCGTTTTTAACTGTAGCAGTCGAATTGACATCAAACTTCAACCCGCTGCCACTTCCCTTGGCGGGCATAGTAAATGTATGGTCATTAAGATCGAGAGTTTTGCCGTTTTTAACTTCAAAAGAATTGTTGCCATATCTGTCATGGAAAACGCTGTCATTCAAATCGATATCACCATCGACAACAACCTCGGAAGTGGTTCTGTCGTTCATCTGATCTACGATTTCCTTACCGATTACGGGCATATCCGAAACGACTTCAAACTCGCTGAAATGCGTGGTAGTAAAGGTAAGCTCGCCGGTAGCCTCGGTGTACTTAACGTTCGTCGGCTGCTCGCCTTCGCCGTTAAACTTAACTTCGACATGTTTAAGTCCTGCCGGAATTTTAGTCTTGATTGTAACCGCGTGGCCGGCTTCGAAGTTATGGAACTCCTTACCGTCAACTATAAGCGACAAGTCTATAATCGCAACGCCCGCTTTGTCGCCGGATAAGCTCGGATAATTTTCGAACTTAGTCTCAACCGAAAGCTCGATTGTATGATTGGTCTTTTCCTCGTCAAACGCGGTCGAGGGGATAGCACCCGCGGGAATTTCAACCTCGGTAGCGGCGGTCTCGCCCTCGGGCAGAGGCGCATTGTGGTCAAATATGAAATCAAGCGCCGGAGAAGTGGTAACCGCGCCCTCAACCGTCTTGGTCTCGGTGGAAACAATGATCTGATTGCCATTTTCGTCGGTAGCGGTCGAATCGTATTGATTATCGAAGCTGTCGGACTCGTAGGTGTATTGCGAAGCCAAGAGGTCAAATCCGAAGTAAATTTCGGGAGCGGAGCCTTTGCCGTCCCAATTGGCAACGTTGCCTACCGACGTGGGCATGTAAACTGCCAATGTGAATGCGGTTTCGGAAATTTCACCCGCGGTTTCCTTCGGATAAAGTACCGAACC
>CANQGK010000015.1 GCA_947623175.1 uncultured Clostridia bacterium
AAGAAAGATTAAAAAGTTTAAATTCGGCGTATCTATAGCTTTTCTCTCCCTCAGTCAGCTACGCTGACAGCTCCCTCGTCAGATGGAGCCAAGGGTAGCTTAAACTTTTACCTATCGGCAGGAGAATATAACTTTTACTATCGCCAAAGCTTGCAAAGCCCGTATTGCCGACCGTGATGCTTTCCGTCGACTATCTGAAAACACACGGCGGATTTTCGACATCCGGAGCGTTTATCAAAGGAATTTTGTGTATTCTTGCTTCGCAAAATCCGACTTCGTTTGCGGACGGCACAAAGGTCGTAATCGACAATGATTGGCTGAAGCAGTCAAACAGTAAAAATTATCATCATTTCTTCCCCAGAGCCTATATGAAGAAGTACCATCCCGAAGTGGAAGAATGGCTTGTAAATCATATCGCCAACATCACGGTCGTCAGCGATTATGACAACAAGCGCAAAATAAGGGAACGGGCGCCTTCGAAATATATAGGAGAGTTCAGTTTGCAAAATCCGAATATCGGGAAGGACTTGGAAAGTCATCTGATTACCTATTGCGACGCCGACGACAGCGGGATCGGCGCCGATGACTATGAGACGTTTTTCCGCAAGCGGCTCGGTCGAATTTTAGACGAGTTCAAAGAACGAATCATCTTAACGGAAAATGACAGTCTGCAAAAAGACTTATGATTTTAAGGAGGTCTTAAAAAATGAAAAAGTTGTTATCCATTTTGTTATGCGCCTTGCTTTGCCTTTCCATGTTGCCGGTGACGGCACTGGCGGAGGGAGTCGGCGTGTATGACGCACCCGCATCGGGAGAGATGTCTTCCGTAACGGATGCGGCCGCCGTTTCGAAAGCGCATTTCTCTTTCGTGTCGGATTCCGAAACACACCGGCCGGAGGTTCCGGAGGGATACACCGGTATTTATTCCCCGGAGGATTTTGACACGATCCGTAACAATCCGAACGGGAACTACATCTTGATGAATGACATCATTTTCCCCGGTGGCGGGCCTGACGCAAATGCATATGACCATATCCAAACCAATTTTATACAAATATATTCTTTTGGCGGCATTTTTGACGGAAACGGCTACACCCTTTCCAACTTGTATGCCGAAGGAGGAATGTTCGGCTCTGTCGAACGAACCGGTAAAATTTGCAACCTGAACGTTTACGGGGTGATCTGCGGCAGTTCTTCGATGACATACGGCGATTCGGGTTACACGTTGGGCGGCATTGTCAACGAACTGACCGGCACGATTGAAAATTGCCGATTTGACGGGCAGGTATTTATGGATATATCGGATGGCTCTACCGACGATTTTTCGGTCGGCGGCATTGTGGGCGAAGTATCGACCGATAACGTATCAACCGATGCGATTGTTAAAAACTGTGCCAATTACGGCGACGTGGCGGTTTGCCCGAGTAATGCATACAGCGAACCGGTTGTATATGACGAGATCGTCAATCTGGGCGGCGTCATTGGGACGCTCGCGCCGTACCGTGTGGACGCTCCGGTGGTTGAAAATTGCGCCAACTACGGCAACGTTATCCTGACGGCCAATAGTACGGCAAGCATCGGCGGCATTGTCGGTTTGCTCGATAGCTTTTGTGGCTCGTACGACGCCGCTGTCGACAGCAGCTTCAATGCCGGTTGTATCTATGTCAGCCAAAGCGATGCCACAGTCGAAAAAGCTCTGACGATTGGCGGCGTTTTAGGTCGATCGCTGGACTATGACGCAAAGCTGACCAATATTTACAACGTCGGTTATTGGGATATTACCTCACCGGCTGAGTTATGCGCGGGTGGCATCGTGGGCGTGGCGCAGAATGTTAATGTTACGTACGCTTACTGTATGAGCCGGGTGTTTCACGGCGATCCGCAAAAGATAGGCGGTATTCTCGGCAGAGACGACGGCGACTCCACGCTTGAAACCGTGTATTTTCCGGAGCTCTACCCCTCTGCTCGGTCGGATTCCGAAGTGACCGAAGGACAATACGCTTGGTATGAATTAAACGGTGCGGCAAACTGCTTTTGGGAATTGCTAAATCAATATGATTGGCAGTTTGATGAAGCGTCAACCTATCCTTATCCGCAGTTGAGTCAAAATCCCTATCGCGCGTTTCGCGTCGGCTCGGGCAGCGCGGATGATCCGTACATTGTGCGCAATATGCAGGAACTCGGCGCGGTGCGGTATGAGCTTTCGGCGCATTATCGGCTGGGAAACGATATTATTTGTATTACGGATAATTCAGGATATAGAATCAATACTTCTCATCCTGTGACGCTCAATGGCTATGAACCCAAATGGTTGCCGATAGGCATTTATACATGGGAAGCATTCAGCGGAGTATTCGACGGAGATAATCATAAAATAGATAATATTAACACCGGTTGGTCTGATTACGATTATTCAAATATTGCTTATGACAATGGTGCCGATTATAACAGCACAAGATATACAGACTGCTACATGGGGCTGTTTGGAAGCAATAGCGGAACCATAGAGCGCCTAAACAGCGGCATTTCGCAGTACGCCGAGAGTCAATATGTTGATCCCATACCAAGGCTTCCATACTATATGACAATGGCGGTAGCGGGCAGTATTGCCGGATATAACTCCGGCACCATTCGTTTGTGTACAGGTTCCGGAGCCACCGCAGTGGTCGCCGGCGGCATTGCCGGATACAATTCCGGCATCATAGAGCGCTGTTCAACAATAAACAACCTTATTTACGGATTTCATGTCGCCGGGGGTATAGCGGCAAAAAACAATGGACAAATTTTAGAGTGCGCCAACGCGAGCAACGTCGGACAAAATGGCGGACCGGTTTATAGGGGCTATTTTATTAGCAATAGCATGGCCGGCGGGATAGCCGCAGATAACACCGGAGGTACAATCAACAACTGCTACAATACCGGGTGCCTGGTCGGTATGCTTCATGATGTCGCTACCCGTCCTGTAACATCGGGTATCGCGACCGGTGGCACCATAAAATGTTGCTACAATGTCGGTCAGGTCAATTTGCCGCAGGACAAAACTTATTCCACCGGCAATCCTGTCGGAAAAGCGGAAGTCACATCAAGTGTCTATGCCTTAAACGTAGACGGTGGCGCCAAGGGCAGCGAGGTGCGTAGCTATGACCAGATGAAATTGCAGCAAACCTATGAGGGGTTTGACTTCAACACCGTGTGGGAAATGTCTCAAAACAACGATTATCCTTTCCCACTATTAAAAAACGTCAATGTTGAAATCAGAAATGAACGCATTGGAGTAAAAATTGTAAAGCAGCCTTCGCGCAAAACCTTTGTACTTGGTGAGGTTTTGACATCTCATAACAGAGTCTGTCTCAAGGGCGGAGAGTGTATGCTGTTTTTTACCGACGGCACTACCGAGACCTATGAGATGGACGGTTCGTTTTATACATTTGATTGTAGCACAAGATCGTTTGAATACTTTTCTCCCACGCAATCGGGAAAATACACAGTCGTGGTTTTGCCCCTAACCGGATTGGGAATTCTGTTTTACTTTTACGACATAACCATTGTCGCCGAAAAACTGCCGACAGGCTTGACCGTCACCGGACCGGAAAAGACAGTCTACTATGAGGGCGAAACGCTTGATACCACCGGTTTGACCGTGACGCTGTCGTACAATACCGAGGAATCGGAAGAAATTCACGACTATGCCCTTTCCCCCTTTGACCCGTACAAAATAGGCGAGCAGACCATCACGGTCAGCCATGGCGAATTTTCCGATACTTTCACGGTCGAGGTACGCAAAAAGCAGGCCGTCTCGATCAAACTCACCACTCCACCCGACAAGCTGCAATACAGCCGAGGATATGAGGATTTCGATCCTTCGGGCGGAAAAATCACCGTCCACTACAACAACGGCGACAGTGAGGTCATCGACCTGACCGCAGAAATGGTCACGGATTTTGACAACTCCGTTGCCGGAAAGCATCGGGTGACGGTTTCGTGGCTTGGCTGCACGGATACCTTCGAGGTGGAAATTATAAATTATCTTCCCGGTGACCTGAACGGCGACGGCAAGGTGGATCGCGCCGACGTCAACTACCTGCTCCAATATACCATTTATCCCAACCGATATCACTTAAATCAAGACTGTGATTTTACCAAAGACGGGAAAGTGGACAGAGAGGATGTTTCCTACCTACTTCAGCACACAATTTATCCGGAACGATATCCCTTTGGATAAAATAAAAAAAGAAAAGAGGAGTTTTGTATGAAAAAAATATTTGCGGTTTTGCTGTCTGCAATGCTCTTGTTGACATCGGTTATTGCAGTTTCGGCCTACACGGACGAGACGGCGTTGGATGTTACCTGTGTTGCATCGCAGACCGAGGTAAAAATGGGAGATGAATTTTCCATCACCGTATCCATCAGCGGGTATGAGCCGATTCAACAAGGCGGAGTCGAAGTTGCTTTCAATGCCAACTTATTCGAACTCATTACAGATACCAAATCGGGGTGCCGTTGGCTGATTACTCCCCCGGCAGATGATCCGACTTCCTTCTATGGAACACCTATGGATCCGGATCCAACCGGACTGACGGCATCGTTTGTATTTTTCAATGATCCGCAGGATATTAACGGCGATATTTATGAATTGGTTTTCCGTGCAAAAGCGGATGCAAAAATCGGTGGAGACGCCGAGATCACCGTAAAGCCGACTCTGCAGGATTCCGAGGGAGAAAACTTTCCAACCAAAGAGGTCAAGGTGCCTGTTAATGTTTATTGCACCTCCCACTCCTACGGAGAATTGATTCCCGAAGTACCAGCCAAGTGCGGCGAAACGGGTAAAAGAGCGCATTATGAGTGTGCCGTTTGTCACCGGTTGTTTGATGACAAGCAGGCAGAGACGACGGAACAGGCGCTGGTCATCCCTGCACTTTCTCATGTGACCGAGGAAGGCTGGCATTCTGATACAGAAAATCACTGGAAAGAATGTGTAAACGGCTGTGGTACGATCATGGAAGGCAAATCGGGGCACAGTTTCACTTGGACAGTAGATAAGCCCGCCACCGAGGACGATACCGGGCTACAGCATGAGGAATGTTCGGTCTGCGGATTCAGGCGCAGCAAGGATACCGAAATTCCAAAGCTGGATCATAAGCACATTGGCATTACACAGCACGATGCAGTTCCGGCGAATTGTCACGCAACAGGCAGCGCCAAATATTGGACCTGTGCCAGTGAAAAATGTGGGGGGAAATATTACGGCGACGCCGAATGTTCTTTTGAGCTGGAAACCATCACCGAAGCGATCAATCCGAACAATCACGACGGCGCGACCGAGATTCGCGATGCCAAAGATGCGACCTGTGCGCAGGACGGCTATACCGGTGACATATGGTGTTTAGGATGCAATAAGATCAAGGAAACGGGCAAATTGATCCCGGCTACCGACGACCACAAGGATGTCGACGGAAAATGGGAAAACGACAGCTCTGCCCATTGGCACACCTGTGAATGTGGAAAGATTCTCGATAAAGCGGATCACACCGGCGGAGAAGCAACCTGCATCCACAAGGCCGTTTGTGAGGTTTGCGGCTCGGAATATGGAGATTTGGTCGCGGACAACCATAAAAACACGGAACTCCGTAATGAAAAAGTTGCCACCGAAGAAGCCGAGGGTTATACCGGCGACACATGGTGCAACGACTGCGATAAACAAATTGCCACCGGCGCCGCTATTCCCAGATTGGAACATATCTATGGAGATGCCTATCAAAGCGACGCCGAAAACCACTGGAAAGAATGTGAGAACGGCTGTGGCACCATCGCGGAGCAGGCGGCACATACCTTCGGCGAGTGGGCGATAACAAAGGATGCAACCGCGACAGAAAAAGGTATCCGTGAAAAAGCCTGCACCGTTTGCGGATATAAGGTGACCGAGGAAATCCCAGTGCCGGACAACGAAGCGACACCCGGAACATCTGAGCCGAACAAGAATGATTCAAGTTCCGCCGCGCCGGATAAGACGGATTCAAACTCAACCACATCGGAAAAGTCAGATACGACCGATTCGGAAATCAAATCCACCAACACGGAAAAATCGCCGCAGACCGGCGATCAAACTAATCTTGCCCTTTGGATTTTGCTTTTTAGCTGCTCCTGTATCGCCGCGTTCTTTATAGTTAAGAAGAGACATACGGCGGATGAGTAAAAACGCTTCGCCTTAATTGCATAATTTTACACTTTTCTCCTGCCGTGTATGATATATCCGGCAGGAGAAATTTTTTAAAATCAAAAATCAGGAAACTAATAGTCATATTTTATCTTACAAAGAAACCAAAAAATCTAACACTTTTTTAAAAAAATCTAAAAAAATCATCTTTCCCCCTTGAAAAATCCGTAAGCAAGCAATATAATGAATGTAATAAAAAATAAAGTACTTAAATTTAAGGAGGAAATATCAGTATGAAGAAAAAAGGTATTCATGACAATCATCGGAAGAGAGTTCGGGAAGAATTTTTGAAAAAGGGATTTGATTTGGATACGCCTCCGCATAAAATAATAGAAATGCTGTTGTTTTACAGCATACCTCGAAAAGATACAAATGAAACAGCGCATCTGCTTTTAGATAAATTCGGTTCTATAGAAGCTTTGCTTGAAGCAGATCCGAAAGAAATTATGAAAGTAAACGGCTGTGCCGAAACCACGGCGGCATTGATCAAGCTTGTGCAAACCATCTCGAAATATTATATAAACGAAAAGAAAAAGTCTGATTTTACTATCGGAAGCTTAGATGATATACACAAATACATTTTTGATAGATATATAGGCGTAACCGAAGAAGAGGTTGCGATAACCTCGCTGGATAACCGATTAAGGATTGTGGGATTTGACGTTATCGGTAAAGGCGACGTATCCTCCGCCTTAGCATCCACAAGAAAGGCGGCGGAGGCTGTAATGGCACGTAAAGCTACGATAGCCGTATTATCCCATAATCACCCCGGTGACTACCCCTTACCAAGCGGCGACGACATAAAAACCACCGAAAAAATGTATGCCGCCCTACGAACCGTAAAAGTAAGATTAATAGACCACGTAATCATCGGCAACAACGAGTACGTATCTCTTTTCAAAAGCGGCAAATACAAATACCTTTTTAAAGATAAGGAAGAAGAGAAAGATACGGAAGATAATAAAGTGATGTGATATTTACACCCGTACTTGGAATGTGCTGTGTTTTTAATTTCGTTCCCGATATATTTTTTCATTGATTATACCTCCTTGTTCTTTGGTAATGCGGTCGCCAAACCTTTACCATTCTACTCGGAGGTTTAATCTTTTTTTAAGGCTTTCGGGCTTGCTTTAAGCTTGCCCACTTTATTTTTACTGAAGCGTTTTATCCCTCCCCCGGTAGAACCGGAGGGTTATTAAGACTGAAAATAATCATGACTACCGGCTTAGCCGGTAGTCATGATAAATAAACTTCACATCATTTTAATCTGCAATCGAAGATTGTCGCTTATCATGGCGATAAATTCCGAATTTGTGGGTTTGCCGCGGTCGGTTTGGATGGTGTAGCCGAAATAGGAATTTAGTACGTCGATGTCGCCTCGATCCCAGGCGACTTCTATTGCGTGACGGATTGCCCTTTCAACACGTGAAGCCGTGGTAGAGTACATCTTTGCAATGGTGGGGTAAAGGAGCTTTGTTACGGAATTTACGATTTCACTGTTCTTTACAGAAAGAATAATCGCTTCTCTTAAATAGTGATAACCCTTTATATGCGCAGGTACACCGATTTGATGGATAATATCGGTAACCATAACTTCTAACTTAGTATCTGTTACAACGTTATTCTTTACAATTAACGGTGCTTTATCGTTTTTCCAACCGGAAAGTCGGATTATACGTTCGGCTAAGGTATTGATATCGAAGGGTTTTAAAAAATAATACGCCGCTCCGGCTTCGAGAGTTTCTTTTTCAAGCCTTTGGTTATCGAAGCTTGACATAACCGTTATCATAGGTTTGTCATCCATATCCTTCAATACTTCAAGAACGCCTAAAATATCAAGATTATGCATAAAAACGTCCGCCAATACAACGTCGGGCTTTTCTTTTTTTATGTACTCTATAACCTTTTTACCGTCCTTTTCGCATAAAACAACCTGCATACCGTAAGCTTTAAAAGCTTTAGCACAGCTTTGACCAAATTCCTCTGAATCGTCAGCAATGACAATTTTAAGTCTTTTTTCCATAAAATATTCCTCCTTTGTATTTCGTTATACATATATTACCACAGTAACAAATAAAATGCAAGAGAAATAACGAAAAAAGTGCTTAAAAATTATAATTTTACAAAAATAAACCGCGTTTTACATTTTTCGCGCCACTAATATTCCCTTTTTCGACAATAAACGACGGATTTTGCGAAAATGATATATTGTAAACTACTTGAAAAATCCGATGCTATACGGAAATTTTCTTTTTTTAAGAAAGAAAAATAGGTCATATTAATTGATATTGCAGACTTCACGCCGATTTTTTGTAGATAACGGTAGAAAAATTGATATTTTCATGTTATAATTAAGTTTATAAAAAGGTGGTAACACAAATTTGATAAAAGATTTCACGATGGAGTATTTGTTATGAAAAAATTCACGCAGTAAGACGTATCTTTTACCATCACAGTTGTGGACGGCAGAAAAAATACGCTTTTGTTGCCCCGATGGGGTGGTGACCTTTCTTTTGGAAGCAAAAAGGAGTACGCGATGAAATATATCCCTTTAAATGCTGCAAGTACAGAAGCCGAAAAGGAAACGTTTTGTAAAATGGTTGCTTCCTATGGTTCCGAGATGGACGCACATCAAAACAGGTGCACGCCCTGCGGAATCTTCCCCAAGTGGGCGAACAGCATGATCAACATTCAAGGCGATTTCGACCTACATCTGGAGTTGTGCTGTGATGGGGATTTGTATATCGGATTTATATATGGCAAGATAGATTACAGTTGGCACAAGGGATATATAAAAGACGGATATGGGCATATTATGGAATTCTATGTTCTGCCCGAATACCGCCGCAGAGGTTACGGTCGAAAGATGTATTTGCATCTGGAAGAGTTGCTCAGGAAAGACGGTGCAAAACGGCTGTATTTGACTGCCGATCCCGTTACAGGGGCGACTTTTTGGACCAGATTCGGTTTTGCGCCGACGGGTGAAAAATCCATGGAAAACAATCTGGAAATATTTGAAAAAAGCGTCACGATAGATATGATGGATTTTGTGATTCATCATTATGACGCTCTCATCGGCGAGGGAAATGATCCGGTTTTTGATCCGGCACCGCTTCGGGAATACATGGATAAATGGGATGGTCAGGCATTTATCGACGCAATGGAACTCGATCAAAATAAATCCGTGCTGGAAATCGGCGTTGGAACCGGGCGGTTGGCGGTGCGAACAGCGCCTTTATGTGGTGATTTCTGCGGTATCGACATATCACCTAAAACCATTGAACGAGCGCGGTACAATCTTGCGGAACAACGGAACGTCTCGCTGATTTGCGGAGATTTTCTATCTTATGAATTTGACCGTTCTTTTGATGTTGTATACTCCTCTCTGACTTTTATGCATATTGAAGATAAACAGAGAGCGATAGATAAAATTGCCGACCTGATGAACTGTGCAGGCAGACTTGTTTTGTCTATTGATAAAAATCCAAACGATTACATAGATAACGGTACGCGAAGAATTAAGGTATATCCGGATAAGCCCGATGCGACCGCGGGATATCTAAGAGCCGCCGGACTGACTATCACGGATCGGTATGATACCGAATTTGCAAAAGTATTTGTTGCTCGGAAAGAATAACAGAAATGATGGTTAAAGTGTGATGCAAGTATACAAATAAGTGTAGTTAATATAATCTGATTGCATTGGCTAAATCAAGGAGGAAATTTTAATGACGGAACTTGAAATATTACAACGCGCTAAGATGTATATTGATAAAATGGCAAACGGTGTCAATCCGATAGACGACGCTCATGTGCCTGATGCCGACACTTTAAATAACGTTCGGATTTCACGCTGTTTGTCTTATGTGTCCGGCATTTTGGGGCAGGTTATTGAGAACAACGGAATTATAGGTAAAACTAAAACTCTAAAAAAGGCGTTTTTTCTTTCGGACGGTGCCATTAATAAATTTTCTTTTTCCGAGACGCCTATCCCAATAAGCGAAATAACCAACCGGTTAAATGCTTTGATGAATTCTGATTTATCCCTAAAATTAAGCCGTAAAATTATAACGTCCTGGCTTATGGAAATAGATGTATTAGAGGAAATAATTACTGCAGAAGGTAAAAAAGTCAGATGGCCTACAGAACGCGGCAGCGAGCTCGGAATATACGTTGAGAAGCGTACGGGCATGAACGGGGAATACTCTCTGGCTGTTTACGGCAGAGAAGCCCAACAGTTTATTCTCGATAATATACAGGCAATTATTTCCTATGCAAATAATATAAGAAAAGATACCCAACCGTATAAATATCCAAGACGCTCCTGGGATGCCGCGCAGGATAAGCATTTGATTGAGCTTTTTAATAAAAATATGCCCGTTTCGGAAATTTCGACAATCTTAAAAAGATCCGAGGGCGGAATACGTGCAAGATTAAAAAAACTCGGGCTCATTGAAAACAGATCAGACGCGTTATAAGATGATGTAAAATAACCTCAAACCGACGGCAGAGCCGAAAAGGATAGTTCCGCCGTGGGAGAATGCAAAAAGCCGCCGGACGAGGTTGTACAGCCGGATAACAGTTATCAACTTAAATTCAGCGTCGTTATAAAAATAAAAGAGGATTGTTAATGAAAGATAAATTCAGTGTGTTAAAAGAATATTTCGGGCACGAGTCTTACCGCGCGGGGCAGGAGCAAATAGTGGATTCGCTTCTTTCGGGCAGGGATGTTCTTTGCATTATGCCGACGGGAGCGGGGAAATCCGTCTGTTACCAGGTTCCGGCATTGATATTTGACGGTGTAACCATTGTTGTTTCGCCGCTGATATCACTTATGAAGGATCAGGTCGGCTCGCTTGTACAATCCGGCGTTTCGGCGGCATATATCAACAGCTCATTATCTTTCAAACAATACGAAAAGGTTTTGCAAAACACAGCCGACGGAAAATATAAAATAATATACGTAGCTCCCGAACGTCTCGAAACGGCGGAATTTTCGGATATATGCAAAAAAATCAATATTTCGCTGATCGCGGTGGACGAGGCGCACTGTGTATCGCAGTGGGGGCAGGATTTCAGACCCAGTTATCTTAAAATTCCCCAATTTATTTCCCGCCTTTCGCGCCGCCCGACAGTCGGAGCATTTACGGCGACCGCTACGGATGAAGTAAAGCTTGACATAGCAAAAATTTTGCGGCTTAATAATCCCTTTACCGTTACGACTGGCTTTGACCGCCCAAACTTATTTTTTTCGGTCGAAAGGCCTAATTCAAAATCCGTTAAGCTGCTTGAGCTTGTAAGAGAACGCTCCGATAAATCCGGAATTATATATTGCGCTACAAAAAAGATGGTTGAAGACGTCTGCCTTCTCTTGACGAAAAACGGGTTTTCCGCAACGAGATATCATGCCGGATTATCCGAGCAGGAGCGGAGAGAAAATCAGGATGATTTTGTTTATGACCGCAAATCGATTATGGTAGCAACCAATGCTTTCGGTATGGGTATAGACAAATCCGATGTGGCTTTTGTTATCCATTACAATATGCCGAAAAATATCGAAAGCTATTATCAGGAAGCCGGCAGGGCGGGGCGAGACGGCGAAAATGCCGATTGCATATTGCTGTATGCTCCGCGAGACGTCAGGATAAATCAATTTTTAATCGATAATACGCAGACAAATCTTGACCTTAACGAAGAAGAACGGCGCATTATCCGCAAACGCGATACGGAGCGCCTTAAATATATGACCTTTTACAGCACGACAAACGATTGTCTGCGTCATTACATACTCAAGTATTTCGGTGATAAAAGCAACGCTTATTGCGGGAATTGTTCTAATTGTTTATCCAACTTCGAAACGGCAGACGTTACCTTGGAAGTGCAAAAGATATTGTCATGCATAGCAAAAACCGGACAGCGCTTCGGCAAAAAAATAGTGATCGATATATTGCGCGGAAGCAAAAATGCGCGGCTGTTATCGTTGGATTTGGATAAACAGTCAACCTACGGACTTATGGCGGATCTGACCGAAAAACGCGTTCGGGATATAATTGACTACCTTGATGAAAAAGGGTATATTAAGGTCGACGGCTCGGAGTACCCAGTTTTAAAACTGACTCCCGAGAGCCGAGACGTTTTGTACGGTAACGTTTCTTTGCAGATGAAGATTGTAAAGCAGCAAAAGAAAAAGAAGTCGAATAGAGACGATAACATTAAATCGGGCATGCTAAACGCGCTCAAACAATTGCGAAAGAAGATAGCCTACGAACAAAAAGTGCCCGCATATATCGTATTTACGGACGCCGCGCTTACGGATATGTGCAAAAAACGCCCTCATACCACGGATGAATTTTTAGGAGTTTCGGGCGTCGGCAAAGCCAAGCTTGAAAAATACGGCAAAGCGTTTATAGACGTCATTGTCGGGTTTGATGATTAAAATGATAATTAGTAGAAGGTGATATATTGGCAAAAATTTTTATTGACACAAACATTTTTCTTGATATGTACCGTTCCAATTTGCCGAAGGATATAAAAACCATTATGCAGTTTTTATATAAGAATAAGAAATATTTTATTACGACGGAACAGTCTATCAATGAATTTTCAAGGAATCGTTATAGAATATTGAGCGAGACTTTAGACAGCTTTAAAAATCAAACGAATATAGATAAAGGAGCTTCTACTTTTCTGCGTTCTTTGACGTCATTTAAAAAATACGACGAGTCCTTGAAGAATTTTTGGGCGCAGAGAAGTAAAATTATCGAAGAAATTGGGGACAAGATTGAAAATTCTCAAAAAGACGCTATTTTTTCTAAGTTTAAAAAGCTTTGCAAGCTTGATAATACCATCCTGTCAACCAATGAAATAATCGATTCGGCGAGTCGAAGAAAGCTTGCCGGAAATCCGCCCACAAGCGATAAATATACTTGCGGCGACGAGATCATTTGGGAATCGCTGCTTTCGTATGAAATTGAGCATAAGGAAGACCTGATCGTTGTTTCCAAAGACAAGACGTTTGCCGATAACAGTGAGTTTTTATCTAATGAATATAATGCGAAAACGGGTAAAGCTTTAACGATTTGTAAGGATATTATAGAAGCATATCGTATAGTCGGCGTTGAACTTCCGAGAGAAATTGAACAAGCGGAAGAAAATTTGAAATGGACGGATATTATAATTACCGCTTTAACAAATCTTGGCGGAGAAGCGACCTTAACGGAGATTTACAATGAAGCAAGCGATATTATTTATTATAACGATTGTCAGTCCAAAATGAAAAATAAAGCAAAAGAATCAACCATAAGAAGCGTTTTGCAAAGATTCAGCAGCGATATCCCAAGCGCATATAACGGTAAAAAAGACCTATTCCATCAAATCTCCGAAGGCGTTTGGGCATTAAAACAATAATCGATGAAATCGGGTAAAAATGCGTTTTGCCCGGTTTGGCACCGAGGTCGGCAAGGACAAAACGTATGCCGCGGTTCGCTTCGGGCACCGCAAGAGTTATAATACGCTCATTGTGCCCTAATTGCGCTGCTTAGCTAAAAATATGGGCTTTGTTCTGTCATCAATTTCAAATTCGGAATCGCTTACCCTTATATAGACGCTTCCTATCGGTGACTTCAAGTACGGAATAACGTCTTTGTCATAATTGCAAATTGTGTTAATGGCAAATACGTGATGATTGGCGGGATTGTTCATGTATTCGTCACTTTCATTCCCTGCCAAAAATACCCAACCGCTGTCCGGTTGTCCTTCGACCGGCGCTTCACGGTACATATAGCCGACTTTGAAGCCTTCTTTGGTTATTTTATCGGAAACAATACATCCCTCACCGTTAGGCTCGCTCCATTCTATTAAATTTTCCGATTTTGTCTTAATAAAGCCTTTATTTGTTTTGCCGAATAATCCCATGCCCAGGTCTCCTTTGCATATTGCGATTTACCGAGCCTTACACTCGATATTTAAAATTATACACCCAAATTGTAAAGAAGTCTACCGCAAACAGCGTTTCCTCGGTGAAAATTTCCCGAATATGCAATCGACTTTATGTCCTTTTGAATATCTGCACAATTATAACAGCCCGAATCTCTTTACCACAGGTAATTGATTCGGGCTGTTTTGCTGTATATAATAATTTGAAGACTTTAAAGAATAGTTCGCAAATCAAAAAGTATCCGTTTCATACAGAATATGTCTTTATCAAATACGGCACTGGTTGCTAACCCCGCCCAAAATGAAATATTTCAATCTTTCTTATCCTTATTTTCTTCCTTATCTTTAAAAAGATATTTGTATTTGCTGCTTTTAATCTCTTTTTAACTTGGCTTTACTTTATTTTTTTCGGATTTTGTATATAAATTCAATTCGGCGATTTTGGGGTGGGGGAGGAATTTTCGGTTATGATTACGTAGGAATCGTTTTCTACGGGGAGTGTATCGCTTGTGGTGTAGGAAAGCATAATGGTTAACGGTTCGCCTTGGTTTTCCTTTAAAAAGGCGGAGGGCGTTTTTCCGGTATATTTGCAGAAAATGCGGTTAAAGTTGCGCATATTCGAAAAGCCGGCGTCCAAGGCGGCGTCGATAATTTTGTATCCGCTTTTTTGCATAAGGCTTGCCGCCTCCTGCAAGCGCAGGGTTTGCAGATATTGCACAAAGCTTATTCCGATAACCTTATGAAAAAGATAGGAAAAATAGGTGGGGGTAAAATTCATGCTGTCCGACACGTCTTTAAGTGAAATCGGTTCGCGAAAATGAGTATGTATATAAGCCAAAGCGTTTTCGAATTTTTTAATACCTTCGTGATTTATATTATCGCTTTCCGTCGGGAAAAAACGCAGCATGTTATACCATGCGGAGGAAATATATGAGGTGACTATATTTTTGTAGTACGGTTTTCTTTCGGCAAGCTCTTGCGGTACGTTTTTGAAAAGTCCGGACACGGTATCGGCAAGCCCGTACTCCCGTAATTGGGCAGCGGTCAGGTGAATGGCTTTGTGCCAAGCCGAACCGTCCGAAATGATAAGGTCGGGATCAAAAAGAATAAATTCAAGCTGATTGTTCAGGCTGCCGTAATCGCTGAAATGTATGCTGTGACTGCCGCAAATCAAAAGGTCACCTTCATTAAGGGCGTATTCGATATTTTCAACGATAATCCGGATGGTTCCGCCGTGAGCGTAAATAAGCTCCACTTCGTTGTGCCAATGCGCCGAAAAGCCTATGTTGCGATACATCGAGTGCCATACCTTGTAATTATCGGCATATTGCCGAACTTCATGATAAATTTTCATAACGTTCACCTCTTTATATCGATATAATAACATAAATCGTAAAAAATGTCTATATTTTCGTAAATAAAAACTTGAAAAAAGATTTTGACGATGATATTATGAGAATGAAATAGGTTTGCGGTTAAACTAAACATATTATAATCTCAATAATAATATAAAAAAGTTGTTTTTTTACAAAAATATGCATTTTTAAAGAATATTATCGGCTTAAAAAATCCTTCATCACGAAACGGAGGGTAAAACGGTGCGAAAAGCAATTGCAAAAGTTATGGTATTGTTCCTTATACTTGAATCGTTCGCCGTATGTTCTCATGCGGCGTCTGCCGA
Organism: uncultured Clostridia bacterium; assembly: GCA_947623175.1. Classification (GTDB taxonomy): domain Bacteria; phylum Bacillota; class Clostridia; order Oscillospirales; family Acutalibacteraceae; genus UBA737. The sequence goes on from CANQGK010000015.1 coordinate 15,831, forward strand.
ATCGACGGTATCCGCCGAGCTGACGGCACCTGCCGAAACCGAGGGTATAGGCAGCGAGTATAACGCTTACATATCTCAATATGAAAAGGTTGCTTTTGCGGAAAAATCCATCGTTTTGCATAATGCGCAAATAATCGGCGGAGCAAAGCTTTCCGAAAAAGAGGGAAAAGCCGGAGCGGAACTTAGCTCCGAATGCAAAGAGATCACCTACGCTTTCGACGTTCCGTCGGATGCGCTTTATAACCTTCGTCTTACATATTACGATCTTTTGAAAGAGGATTTATCGTTAAGAGCGGGTTTTTATTTTGACGGACGTTCGCCATATACCGAGCTTGAAAACGTTCCTTTTTCAAAAATTTGGGAAAACGGCGATAAAACCGTAAAAACCGATGAATTCGGCAACGAAATCAGACCTACGCAGGTCGAAAAACAGCACTTTAATACAGAGTGGGCGGAAAGTGAAACCGGCATGTACGAAAAGCCTTATGCGGTTTATTTGTCCGCCGGAAAGCACACCCTCACCGTACGACGGGTGCTCGGCAGTATGCTGATTTCCGAGATTTCACTCGAAGCCTTTAAAGCACCGCCGAGTTATGAGGAATATATCAAGAATTATTCTTCATTCACGGATGAGGGCGATACGCTTATTACCCTCGAAGCGGAAGATGCTTATGAAGTGAGCGATTCCACCCTGGCGGCTACGGTAAACAGCACCGACGCCGGAATGTCGCCCGCAAGCAGTACCACAAGGGTGGTAAACGGTATAGGTCAGCAAAGCTGGGTCAGTAACGGACAATGGGTATCCTACAAGGTACCCGAGGACGCGGCGCCGGGACTTTACCGTATTTCTTTCCGCGCAAAGCAGACGGGCTCGGTGGGAATAACCTCCTACCGTTCGCTCTCGATAAACGGCGAGATACCCTTTGCGCAGGCCGGATGCATCGGATTTGATTATGACTCAAAATGGCAAATCAAACGGTTGGGTGACGATGACAAGGATTATTGCGTCTACCTGGAGCCCGGCGATATTTTGAAATTGGAAGCCACTACGGGCGAAATGGCGCAATCTCTTAACAAAATATACACTGCAATGGACCGGCTCAACGAAATTTATCAGTCGATCATAATTTTGACCGGTACCTCGCCCGACGAAAACCGCGACTATAATATAAAGCAGAAAATACCCACCCTGCTTGACGATATGGCTGCCGCCAAGGAGCAGATCGACTCGATTGCGGACGACATAGCGAAAATCATGGGTGAAAACAATACTAAGGTTTATTTCTTCCGTCGGTTTTCCGCATTGCTTGACAAATTGATAAAAAATCACAGAAAAATAGTTCCTCAGCTGGATACCTTTAAGGAATACATTGATTCTTTTGCCGCGCAGACCTATGATTTTAACAGTATGCCGCTGGAGCTTGACCGAATTTTTCTGTATAATTCGGGCGCCGAGCTTCCCAAAGCCGACGCGGGATTTTTCAAATCGCTTAAATTCGAGCTGGAGCGGTTCGCTTATACCTTTGCCAAGCAGTATAACGCCGATTCGTTTACGGCAAGCCGAAAAAAAGGCATTACGGTCTGGTGCTCTTTGGGTAGGGACCAGGCGCAGGCGGTAAAATCGATTATAGAAAACGACTTTATTCCCAACAGCGGTATCAATGTCAACTTCAAAATGACTGCCGTCACTCTTTCGGAAGCTATTCTTGCCGGCAGAGAGCCGGACGTTTCACTCACCGTCACACAGGACGTACCGGTGGATCTGGCGCTGAGAGGGCAGGTATTGGATTTGACCGACTACCTCAAAACCCTTTCGGATGAATATATGGAGCAGTTCAACGAGTCTGCATGGATACCCTTCCGTTACAGGGGAGGAACCTATGCGATACCGATTTTGCAGGATTATTACATGATGTTCTATCGCAAGGATATTTTGGCAAAATTGGGAATCCCGCTTCCGAATACCTGGGATGAGTTTTACGACGTCGTGCGTGAGCTTCAAAAGTCCAACTTCCGCGTCGGTATAAGGGAGGCGGACAGCGCGAGCGCCGGCGTATCGACGGCGATTTTCGTATACGATATGTTCCTGTATCAAAACGGGGGCAGATATTTCAACGACGATCTGACCGAAACGCGGTTTGAAAGCGCCGAGGGAAAGGCGGCCTTTAAATCGCTTGTGGAGCTTTATCGGGATTATAAGCTCAATACCGATTTCAATCCTATTACCCGTTTCCGTTCGGGCGAAATGCCGATAATTCTTACGGGCTACAGCTTTTACCAGACCGTCGCTTCCACCGCGCAGGAAATTTCGGGGCGCTGGGGTATGGCATGTATTCCCGGAACCTTAAAAGCGGACGGAACGGTAGACCGTACCGAGACCGGAAACGTAAGCGGCGCCGTCATACTCAAGGGCGCAGAGCGCCGCGGACTTGCGGACGAGGCTTTCAAATTTCTCACCTGGTGGGCGGATTCCGACGTGCAATACCGCTACATTACCGCAATGGAAGCGATCCAGGGTGTTGCGGGCAGACTTACCACGGCTAACAAAAAAACCTTTGACAGACTCAGCTGGACCGACAGCGAGGCGGACGTTTTAAAGGCGCAAAGAGCATGGGTTACCTCGATAAATCAGGTGCCGGGTTCATATATTATCAACCGTTCCATTACAAATGCGCTGCGTACTTCTTATGAAAGCACCGCTATCGATCCCTTAAGACAGCTCAGTATTCAAAATATGATAATCAATGAGGAGCTTACGAGAAAACGGGCGGAATTTGAAAAAAACAACTAAGCCCGATAAGATTTAACCAAAGGGGGAAGCGTTATGACCGAAAAAAAGAAGCGAAGCCGTTCTTCGTTTAAACAGCAGGGAGCTTTTTATATAATGCTTTTACCCTACAGCGTAATTTTTATTCTGTTTATGCTTATCCCCGCAGTGGGCGCGCTGTTGGCAAGCTTTACGAATTTCAACGGCATGACCTTTCCGGATTTTGTGGGCCTTGATAATTACGTGCGGCTTATTTTAAAGGATCCCACCTTTTTGATAGTTTTCAAAAACACCCTTTTACAGGCGGTTTTGGTAGGCCCTATCGGCTTCGTATTAAGCTTCGTGATCGCCTGGCTTATTAACGAGCTGCCTAAGGCTGTAAGACTGCTCGTGATTTTTCTCGTTTATTCGCCCACCTTCAGCGGAACTCTTTATATCGTTTGGCAATATATTTTCTCCAACGACGAAAACGGCGTGATAAATTCTCTTTTGCAAACGATGGGCCTGGAGCCCGTAAATTGGCTTTCCGACTCTACTTATTCTATGGCGGTAGTTATCATCGTAAGCATATGGATGAGCTTCGGCGTAGGCTTTTTATCCTTCGTAGCAGGACTTCGCGGACTTGACAAGGCGTATTATGAAGCCGCCGCCATAGACGGACTTCGCAACCGGTGGCAGGAATTGTATTACATAACCTTCCCGCAGATGACCTCTCAGCTGTTGTTCGGCGCGGTTCAGGCCATAGCTACCGGTTTTGCCGCCGGTACAATCAATCAGGCTTTGGCGGGATATCCGAGTACCAATAACGCGACGGATACAATATTACTGTATATGTCGGATTACGGAAAAACCAGATTTGAATACGGCTACGCTTCGGCGATGTCGGTAGTGCTTATGGCGATAATGCTCATAACCTGGCGTTTGATCGATAAAGCATTAAGCACTTTCCGTGCGGAATAACGGAGGGCTGAGATATGAACGAAAAAAGCTTTTCTGTTTTCCGAGAAATAAGCAGACGCCGCCGTGAAAACAAAACGGTTACCCTTTCCCGCTCAAAGTGGGGAATGGCGGGCATATTTCTGTTTTTGCTTATTATTAGCGTATATATGGCAATTCCGCTTGTTTATACGGTTTTGCAATCCGTAAAGCCTATAGAAGAATACTACATTTACCCGCCTAAATTCTATGTGACAAATCCGACTTTGGATAACTACCGCGCAATACTCGACTCGGTGGAATCGTTGGGCGTACCCTTTACGCGCTATCTTTTCAACGCTGTGTTTACTACGGTAGTCGGCACGGGCGTTTACCTCATATTGGCGCTTGTTACGGCATATCCGATAGCCAAATCAAAAATCAAGGGCGTAAAAATACTTAACGCGCTTCTGGTTTACGCTATGCTGTTTCAAAACGATACCATGGCGACGCTGCGGTTTGTCGTAATGTCGCGCATGGGAATCATAGATACCTATTGGGCGGTCATTCTGCCCAATCTTGCCAATACGATGGGCGTATTTCTGCTGGTACAGTTTATGAGCAGTAATATTTCCGATTCCATTTTGGAAGCCGCCAGAATAGACGGCGCGGGCGAATTTAAAATCCTGTTCCGCATCGTGGCTCCGAGCGTAAAGGCGGGCTGGCTTACGGTACTTATCTTTGTTTTCCAAAGCTATTGGAACGCCGGCAATTCGCCCTATATATATTCGGAAAATCTAAAGCATATTTCCGAAGCGATGTCCTCGATCGCCGTAAGCGGTATCGTAAGGGCGGGAACGGGAATGGCGGTAACCATCCTTTTGATGATCCCTACGATAATTATTTTTCTTTGGAATCAACGCTCCATTATGAATACGATGGCACACTCGGGATTGAAGTGAGGTGGCAGGCTTGAAAAGATTACTATCGGTTCTTTCGGCGGCTTTGGTGCTTTGCACACTTTTCACCGTCACGGTAAACGCGGTATCCTATGCGCCTTACAATTCTTACGAATACAACGAATTTGACGAAGCGGTGGACGCTCCCGTCGGATATGCGGTTACAAAGGTTATAAACACCGCCTCGCTGAAGCTTGAAAAGCAGATCGATTCCCCGCAGGATATTGTGGTAAAAAACGGTAAAATCTACCTGCTTGACAGCGGCAACAGTCGAATTTTGGTACTGAACGAAAGCTTTGAGCTTATCTCCGTTTTGGAAAATTTCACCATATCAAAAAGCCTCGCTTCGAAAAAAGGAGTGGCTTTGACCGACGGCTTCGTTTCCTTTGCCGGCGCTGAGGGCATCGCCATAGGCGACAACGGCGAAGTATATATTGCGGACACCTTAAATAACCGCGTGCTGTGTGCCGACGGGAAGCTTGAAATAAAAAACGTGATTTTGCGCCCGGACGACCGACTTAACGATACCGACGCCTCCTTTTCTCCGGGAGCGGTGGAGGTCGACGACAAAGGCTGGATATACGTCGCTTCCAAAACAATTTCGCTCGGCGTAATGGTTTTTGACGAGCAGGGCGAGTTTCGGCAGTTTTTTGGCGCGAATACCATTCTTTCCGCTACCGAAGCCATAGTCAAATTTTTCCGCGAGGCATTTCTTTCGGTAACGCAGCTTGATTACGTGGAGCAAAAAACGCCCGTCACCATTCAAAAAATGGATTTTGACGATAAAGGCTTTTTATATACCGTCTCTCCTTACGACGATTGGCACGTTAAAGCCACCGAATCGGGGCTCATAAAAAAATTGAATTTCGAGGGTAAGGATATACTCGATTCCGAAATAGTATTCGGCGACGTGGAGTTGGGCGAGGAAAAAACCTGGTTTTGCGACGTGGACGTGGACGATAACGGCTTTGTAAATATGATGGATAATGCGCGCGGACGCATTTTCCAATATTTGGACGACGGTACCCTGATATCCGTTTTCGGCACCTTGGGCGATCAGGTCGGTTGCTTTTCCTATGCCGAAGCGGTGGAGAGTATCGGCGACACCGTGCTTGCGGTCGACAGTGTCAAAAACTGTATTTTCGTATTTACGCCGACCGAATACGGCAAAGCGGTGCGAAACGCGGTCCTTTTAATGGAAAATAACGACCTCGAAGGCTCCAAGGCAATTTGGAACGGACTTTTGGAGCAAAACAGCAACAGTCAGCTTTATTATAAGGGGCTCGGTCGCATAGCCGATTACGGCGGCGATTACAAAACCGCCATGAAATATTATAAGCTTGCCTACGCGCAGGACGAATACGCCTTGGCTTTTAAGCAGCAGCGTCAGCTTTTTGTCGAAAAAAATATCGTATGGATACTTATCGTCCTTGTGACAGCTTTGGCGGGCGTTGCCCTTTTGATCCGCTTTGTAAAGCGCAGAAGCGTCGCCGCGGAGGGCGCCTATTCTAAAATGGAGCAGAAATATACCATAGAATTTTACGCGCTTTTCCATCCGCTTGACGCTTTTTCGCAGTTCAAGCTTCGAAATATCGCCTCTGTGGGGCTAAGCGCGATAATAGTGGCGGTTTGGTTCTTTGCCAAAATTTTCGAGTACGGCTGTACCGGCTTCGCATTCGACATTAACAGAGAGGCGGATTTCAGCCTCTTTACCACGGTACTTGTAACGGTGGGGCTGTTTGTGATATTCGTTGCGTCGAATTGGGCGTTCTGCACCCTTATCGACGGCAAGGGAACCCTTAAGGATATTATAGCCACCACGGCGTACAGCCTTATACCTTATATAACAACTCGGATTATCGCCGTAATTTTAACCAACGTGTTGGTACCCTCCGAATCTGTATTTATAGAGATTGTAACGGCGATAGGTATTCTTTGGTCGTTTACGGTATTATTGCTCGGAATGCTTTCCATTCACGAATTTTCGGTATCTAAAACCGTATTTTCGTTGTTGTTCACGCTTTTGGGAATGGTAATAATTCTCTTTTTGGGCGTTTTGATATTCAGCCTTATAAGGCAGATCGCGAACTTCGTTTTATCGGTTTATAAAGAGGTAATTTTCAGAATGTAAGGAGGCGGCGAAATGAGGTGCTCCGTAAAATTCATTAAATTATTATGCGCGGTCATTTCCTGCCTGTTGATATGCTCCGCTTTTTCGGTATCGGCAGATAAACCCGCCGCTTCGGTTGACGAAGCGGACGCGGGGTATACGCTTGTATCCGAAAACGACGCTCTTGCCTTTTATGCCGATTATAAAACCGGCGGATTTTATCTGCTTAATAAAGCGGACGGGAAAAAATGGTACAGCACCCCCGAAAATCCGGACGAAGACACAATAAGCAAGGGCAAGCTTAAATTGCAGACGCAGTCCGAGCTTGTAGTAGAATATCTCGCCGTGAAGGACGAAAACGTCAATTCCTCCACCCAAAAGGGCAATACCTTTATCGACGCCCGGCAAAACGGTAAGATAAGCGTAAGCAATATAGATAACGGTATAAAGGTGGTTTACGAATTTACAAGGCTCGGTTTTGTAATTCCCGTAACCTACACGCTTAAAAACGATTACCTGGAAGCCGCTGTTTTGGCGTCTCAGCTGGACGAGGGGGAAAACAATTACCTCGTTTCGGTCGATTTGCTCCCCTATTTCGGGGCGGCGACGCCGAAGGATAAGGGCTATCTATTCGTGCCGGACGGCTGCGGCGCCATCGCCCGATTTAACAACAACGCAGCGCCGTCGGAGGATTATAAAAAGACCGTCTACGGCGACGATATGGGATACGTAAGCGAAGGACGCAAGGCGAAAAACGAAAATATTCTTTTCCCGGTATTCGGTACCGTATACGACAGCGGCAGCGCCCTTATGGGCATTATAACCGAGGGGGACGCGGGAGCGGCGATCTCGGTCAAGACGGGCAGCAGTCAAACCTACTTCAATACCGTAAATTCGCAAATGACCTACCGTATTTATTCTACCGGCGAATCCTTTTACGAAAACGACCGAACCAAAACCATTTCCACAATTACCCACACCCCCTTCGGGACGGAGCGGTACGCGGTAAGATATTATCCCCTTTGCGGGCAGGACGCCGATTACAACGGCATGGCGCGCCTTTACCGCAATTACCTCATTACCGAAAAAGGGCTTGCCAAAAATCCCAAAGAGCCCGCCTTGGCGGTCGACGTTTACGGCGCCGTAAAGACCAAAGCTAACTTTTTAGGTATAAGCTATTATAAAAATCGTGTTTTGACCGATTTTGACGCGGCGACAAAAATCGCCGAAGAGCTCAAAAACGCAGGAATAGACCATTTGGCAATGCGGTATATCGGCTGGCAGAACGACGGCGTTTTTAACGTAAAAATTGCCAAAAATGCAAAACCGATGAAAATCCTCGGCGGCAAAAAGGACTTTTTAAAGCTGAGGGACGATATGGCGAAATACGGCTTCGAATTTTATCCCACAGCTGATCTTTTCACCTATCAAAAAAGCGGCAACGGCGTTTCCCTGCGGCGTGACAGCGCCAAAGCGCCCAACGGAGATATCGCCGAGCAAAATCAATATTCCATAGTTACCTTTGAGCCGATGAAAAACCTAAAACCCCGGGCGCTTATCACCCCCGACAAGCTTTTAAAGGTGACAGGCAGGTATTTGAAGAATTACAAAAAGCTCGGTATTGATTCGATTTCTTTGTCGGAGGCAGGCGACTGTCTTTATTCCGACTTTTCCAAAAAAAGCGGCGTATATCGCGCAAAATCCGAGGAGTACGTCGAGCAAATGCTCAAAAGCGTAAAAACCGACGTATCTTGCGTGGCAATAAGCGGCGGCAACGGCTATGCCGTTCCGTATGCTTCGAGGATTACGGAATTGCCGGTATCCTCCTCGGGATATGACATTTTCGAGTATGACGTTCCCTTTGCGCAGACTGTGCTTCATGGATATTTGCCCTATACCACCCCTTATGTGCGACAGTCCTCGGGTGTTACCGAAATGTTTTTAAAAGCCGTCGAAACGGGGAGCGATCTTACCTTCTCTTGCGTGGGAGACGATACCTATCCATTAAGCCAAACACGCCTTTCGGGGCTTTACAGCTCGGAATTTTCACTTTGGAAAGATACGGCGGCAAAGCTTTATGAAAAATATTCCCGATTGGGAGAGCTTGTTTTCGACAGCGAGATCGTCAAACACACCTGCATAAGCCGGGATTTGGTAAAGGTGGTTTACTCGAACCGGGTTACGGTGTACGTTAATTATTCGAATAAGGCGGTAACCGTCGACGGCATAACGGTAAACGCTATGGATTATTATGTGGCGCAGCCTAAGTAAAGCTGAAATCGCTTTAACCGCATTCGACTTATATAAGGGAGGTCAGAAAAGTGAAAAAGAAAAAATCCTTTTTGTCACTTAAAGGAAAAGAATCTGCCGCCGGCAGAATGTTCGTTCTTCCGTTTTACGTCGGATTTTTGCTTTTTTCTTTGACGCCGCTTGTAAAAACGCTTATTATGACCGTGAACGACGTTAAGGTCGAATACGGCGGATATAACATGTCTTATATAGGACTTGAAAATTTCAATTACATTTACAACGTAGATACCGATTTTCTTTACAATCTTTTTTCGGCGGTCGGAAATATGCTTTGGCAGGTGCCGGTAGTGCTGATCGTCAGCATTATTTTGGCGCAGATCATCAACACAAGATTTTTCGGCAGAACCTTTGTGCGCGCGATTTTGTTTGTGCCGGTCATCGTGATGACGGGCACGGTGGTTTTGATCATCCAAAACGACGTTGTCGCAAGCGCCGCGCTTAACGGTGGAATTGTCGCTGGCGGGCAGATCGAATATACCACCGGGCTTGAGGACGTTTTACTGCAGGCGGGGCTCGGCAGCAAGGTTATCGACTTTTTTATCACGCTTACCAATGGCATGTTCAACCTTATTTGGAAAACCGGCGTACAGATAGTGATTTTTCTTGCCGGACTGCAGAGCATTTCCCCCACTCTTTACGAAGCCTCGGCTATAGAGGGGGCGACGCAGTGGGAAAATTTCTTTAAGATCACCCTGCCTATGATGATGCCGATTATTGTAATAAATACCGTTTTTACCATTGTGGATTTCTTTACGGATTCTACCAACGAAGCTATGAATCAGGTAATGGTCGCGGTGAAAAATTTGTTGTTCGGAAGAGCCGCGGCAATGGCGTTCTCCTACTTTGTGCTTATCGGCATAATGATCGCCGCAGTTATGTTCATTCTTTCGAAGCTTTCCAAAAAATACGGTTAGCCCGATAACGAATAAATTATTAAGGAGGGAAAACGTATGGCAAAACCGGCAAAATCCGAGGCTTTATATCGTTCCGAAAAAGCGGCGATAAAGCTTGCGGGCGGATTGTTCAGGCTTATGTTGGTCGTAGGCGTATGCTATTTGCTTATTTTCCCGCTTTTATACCTGATCGTTTCCGCTGTCCAGGAACCGGAAAGCATGAAGGACGCCACCGTGGTGTGGGTGCCCAAGGTACTCTCGACTCAAAGCTTTGCAAACGCGATTTCCGAGCTCAATTACGGAAAATCTTTCCTGTTCAGCCTGTTTTTGTCGGCGGCGGCAACCCTGCTTACGCTGATTTCCTGCTCGGCGGTGGGTTACGGCTTTGCGCGGTTTCAATTTGCCGAAAAAAAGATAGCGTTTTTCCTGGTTATACTTCTTATCATTGTACCGCCGCAGACCACCATGATGTCTACCTATTTGAATTTCCGCTTTTTTGATATAGGCGGCATTTTGGCGGCTCTCGGAATAGGGCCGATAAATATGATAGATTCGCCTGTTACGATACTGCTGCCTGCCATGCTTGCAAGCGGTATTCGCGCGGGGCTTTCCATATTTATTTTCAGGCAGTTCTTTTTAGGCCAGCCCAAGGAATTGGAGGAAGCGGCAAAAATCGACGGCTGCGGGGTTTTCGGCACCTACGCCAAAATAATGATGCCGCTTTCCGCGCCGGCGATTATCACCGTATCGGTTTTTACCTTTGTCTGGTATTGGAACGACTCATTTTACAGCGAAATGTTTTTTACGGGCGAATTAAAGCCTCTTGCCGCGGGACTTGCGAGCCTACGGGAGGCGTTTTTGGCGGACGTTACCAACTCGAATTTCACGGCGCAGGAGCAAAGAGGAATATTGGCGGCGGCGTCATTGCTTTGCGTAATACCTCCGCTTATATTGTACGGCATAGTTCAGCGCAAATTTGCGGAAAGTATCGAACGTACCGGTATTGTAGGTTAAGCGGGAGTTTTTATGGAAAAGAAAATTTATAAACAAAACGATATATCGCTCTGGATTTACGACAAGGGAAATCCCAAATCGGAAAAGAACCGCCCCGCCGTAATCTGGATACACGGCGGCGGCTGGAACAGCGCCGATCCGGGAAGCTTCGGCGACGGATATGATTTTTACCTTTCAAAGGGCGCTGTGTGCTTCGGCATAGATTATCGACTTGTGCCGGACGGCGAGCCGGATGCGGACTGCGTTTACATAAAAAGATGCATCGCCGACTGTGTGAACGCCGTCGCGCATATCAGGGAAAACGCCGATTTGTTCGGCATAGATCCTCAAAAAATCACCGTTATAGGCGAGTCTGCGGGAGGACATCTCGCCCTTTGCACCGTAACGGGCGTCGGACGCGAATTCGGAAAAGATTTCCTGCCGAACGCCTGCATAGCATATAATCCCGTCACCGAAATGATCGGTAAATGGGCGGACTGCGCTTCTAAGGTGGAGGACGGATTGAGCACCGAGGCTTTTTATAAGCGCCACGATATCATAAGACGGTTATCGCCGGCAAATAATATTACAGCTTCCGGCGTGCCGCTGTTACTGCTTACGGGAATAGACGATAAAGTGGTTTTTCCGGGCGACGTAATAGAATTTTGCAAGCGTTACCGTGACGCCGGCAACCCGGCAGAGATCGTGCTTTATCCGAACACGACGCATGCCTTCGCGCTTCCGTACTACTATCAATACGGCTTAGACAGCCGCGACGCTTCTCTTTTAAAATCCTACGGCTTTTTGAAGGAACATGAAATGATATAGGAGGATATCCAGATGAAATCATTCAAACGCATAATCTCGGTAATTTTGGTACTGTCGCTTATCGCGTCATTGGCGGCATGCGGCGGTGCCGGAGGAAAAAAGGCGTCCTTTAAATCCGGCAAGCCTAAGGCGGCGGGCGACGTGTTTTCACTTCCGAAGGTGGAAAAAACGCAAGGCGCCGGCGCCCCCGTGATTGCGGACGCTACGCGGCAGGCAAACCCGGGCGACAGCGTTACGGTTACCGGGCAGGGCTTTTCCGCTTCGGGGCTTAAGGTTTATTTGTACGCGCAAAGTACCGAGGACAACGGCAAATCTTACGAAACAAGCTTTCAATACGTAAGCGATATCGAGGTTGTGGTACCTATTGATGAGGATATCGAGTACGGCGTTTACGGTATTTGGGTTGAAACCGCAAACGGCAAAAGCAACGTTGAGCTTGTAAACGATCCCGAAATATGGTGGATAAGCATGAACGAGGTGCTTGCCGGCGAAACCGTAAGCATATACGGCGAAAATTTAACTGCCGACAATGCCGATAAAAGCAACGTCTGGCTTATCTCGGGCGATAAATATATGCAGGTTGAGACGGTTTATGCCGATCCTTACAAAGTATCATTTACCGTGCCCGCGGGCTTAAAATCCGGGGAACGCTACGGCATACTTTTACATAACGGTCACGGCGGCGAATACGGTTTTGCCGAAACCGACGAAACAATAATTTTTGTCGATAAAAAGACCACTGATTTCAGCGGCGGAAAGGTAATAGACGTCACACAGTTCGGCGCAAAGCCGGACGATGAGGAAAATATCGACGGTATCGCCATCGAAAACGCGATCCTTTCGGCTAAGAGCGGCGATACAATTTATTTCCCCGACGGCACATATATTATAGACGGCGATATCAACGTAGATAAATCCCTCCTTTTCAAGGGCGAAAGCGTTGACAAAACCAAAATAATAGTAGGCGACAACGTAAAAGAAACGGTTTTCGATATTAAGGCGGGTCCTGCCGAGTTTAAAAACATTCATTTTTCCAACGTTCTTTCAAGAGGACAGTTAAAGGCAAGAATTATCCGCTTCTGCGGCGACGGTACCGAAACCGATTATCTTAATTTGTACGTGCATAATTGCCGCTTTTCGCAGTCTACCTCACCGGCGGCAATGTCGGCGGTCGAGCTTATAAATGTGGTAAACCTTTGCGGCGTTATGATCAAAAATAATGATTTTGCCGCTACGAGAATTACCACTACAAGTAAGATAAGCAAATTATTCGTTCAAAACAACAAGTATTACGGTATGTATTGCGTGGGCGCTTATTACGACCAGAATGCCATGCATATCACAAGCACAAGCAAATATGATATAAGCGGCAACTATATGTGCTCCATGGACGCCGTGGAGGATAAAACCCATATTCTTGACGTGGGCGACCGTACCGTCGGCAGAGCGATGGCTATACAGGGCACGAGCGATCGGGCGTACATTGCCAACAACGAAATAGTTGCGGCGGGTCTGCCCAACGATAACGCCGGCGAGCAAATTCTTTTGGAAACACAGCGGTTATTGTATATGGGATATCCCGTATCCGCTACCGAAAACACCATAACCATGAGCGGTGACTTCAACGTCGCCACTATGGTTACCGATTCATGGGGTATAAGACTTTCCGCCGGAAGCGTAGTTTCGGTAGTTTTGGGGCCCGGCATGACGCAGTACCGCCATATTGCCAAAATAGACGGTCAAACCATCACCCTCTCCGAGCCGTGGGATATTGTACCTACGACAAAAAGCAAGGTTGCCCTTTGTCCGACGGCATACAATATCGTAATTTACAAAAATAAAATTTCCGGTTATAAAAATTACGAGACCGATCCGGGCGCCACGGTCGGCGTGCAGTCCTATAACGATATATACGAGCTGAGAATTATCGACAATGAATTCAGCGATATGCCCATAGGCGTTAATATATCCGGACATGTAAAGTTCGACGGTAAGGATACCTCCTCCGCGGGCAATTATTGGTCGATAGTTTCGGGCAATAAAATCAAGGACGTTTGCGTGGGAATCAGATTTTCGGTAGAAAGCGTACCGGTAAAAACGCAGGAGGAGATCCTTTTCCACACAGCCTACGGCGCCACCATAAGAAGAAATACCGTCACAAATACCACCCAATTTAAAAGCAGTAACCTAAAGGGCATAGGCGGTCACGGAATAGTTTACGGCAGAACCCGCGCGGACTATTCCATAAGCCCCGATTCACTTACCTGGCAGGGCTCGTGGGACTACGGTACCGTGTTTGAAAACAACCTGTTCGAAAACTGCCCGCAGGATAATATCCTGCTTTGCAAGCACCAAGGCTATACGGTATTGCGCGGCAATAAGGCTACGGGCGGAGCGAGCGATATTTACTCTCTTGAAAATAATCTGGCGGAAAAACCGATAGTTATGAAATAGAAACGCAGGTGAATTATGAGCGAAACAGTTAAGATTCCCGAAATATCGAGAATAACGGAATTTCATTATACCAACACGGTTCAAATTTACGGCGAAAACTTTACCGAAAAATCCCTCGTTTATATATGGTATCCGCAAAATCCCGTCGAGGGTACTACTCCGTACGGCGTGACCTTGCCGCAATTGCCGCCCGAGGAAAGCAGCGTTTTTAAGTTCGATACTTTGTTTAGACAAGTGGGCTATATCGCGCCTAATCGCGATATTCAGGGGCGAATGGCGATAGTTTGGGTCAAAAACGAAGCCGGTTTTTCGCCGCCGTTCAAGGCAAATTATCCGCGCATATTCAATCAATCCCACGTACGGGCGACCGCGGGCGACGTCCTTCATCTTGCGGGCAGCGCCTTCGGAGAAAGACGAAACAAGATAATACTGCTTCACGACCTCGATACGGGTAAAAATTATTACGTTAAAAACGCCACCGACGTCAACTATTGCTACAACCGCGAATATTATACGGCGGAATTTATAATTCCCGAGGATTTGCCCGACGGAAATTACGAGGTGTTTTTAAGCGGCGGATTCGGCGCGCAGTACGGCTGGTCCGATCCGATTTCGCTGGAAATATATTCCGACGAAACGCTGACCGGATTTTTCCGCAATAAATGGAACGATTTGGTAAAGCGTCATCGCGTGATGCCGAAAGCCCGCAAAATATGTATTCCGGCGCCCGATTGCGGCTCGGAGGTCGATATGGCGGAGGAGATACAAAACGCCGTCGATTCTTTGAGCGAAGCCGGCGGCGGAATAGTGAGGCTTACAGCCGGAATTTACGGCATAAGCCGAACGGTGGTTATGAAGCCCGGCGTGGTTTTAAAGGGCGCCGGCAGCGAAAATACCGTTATTCGCGCCCACGACGAGTTGAGCGTAACCCAGGATTGGAGCGACGTGGAATTTGCGGCGCGGCATAACGGGCTTAAGCGTTGGGCAATAGATTGGAAGCGCTTTTTTGTGGACGACGAGGTGCCGAACGCATTGCTGAGGCTTACTACCGATACCGGCGTCGAGGATTTGAAGCTGGAGCTCGGAAACGGCGGGGATATGGGAATATTGCTTTCCAATATCCGCGATTCGCACACCCGGGGGCTGTTTGTCAATAACGTTTCGGTAGACTCGGGCTTCGGCACGGTCTATAATAACGACAATCCCGAAACCGCGGCGGGCGCGGGGCTTTATTCGATCTCAAACAATACCGATCTTGTGGTATTCAATTGTACCTTTAAAACCTTGGCTCCGATCATTATGCTGCCGGCGCGCAATCGCCGGATAAAGCTTATAAACAATCTGTTCGACTGCTCGCCCAAGCAGCAGCATCAGTCGTTTGTATGCGGGCTTACCGATTCCGTCGTGGTATCAAATACCTTTTCCAACGGACGGCGCTCCTTTATCTGTCAGGACGGTTTTTCCAATAACTTCGTTTATCAAAACCGAAGCGTCGGGGTATCGCGTTCGGAAAACGCGCTCGAAAATTATATGTCCGAATACGGCGCGTCGGTTTGGCACGGCTGTCCGGAAAAGGTCGGTGAAAATTATTTCGACGTAGAGGGCGGTATTGATCAATACGTACCCGGCGAAACCTTTGCGGAGCGTATGAGCGAGTACGATCAATATGTTTGCATTATGGACGGCAGGGGCTTCGGTCAGTATCGGAAAATCATCGGCAGCGATGGCGGCAGGATATATATAGATAAACCCTGGGACGTAATGCCCGACCGCGACACCCTCTTTACCGTTATAGAGGGCAGCTGCAACAATATATGGCTCAACAACAGCACCGAGCTTTGCAACGGCCCCACGCAGTTCATTTGGGGCGCCGGACTTGACAATATAATAGCAGGTCAGGAAATAAGCCTTTCTTATGCGCTTACCATGCACAGCTTCGGACTTACTCCTCCGGAGGAGGGAATGAAGCAAAAGTGCTGCATGTGCGTTGTGGCTTATAACCGAGTGATCGGCTGTCAGGTAAAGGCGAGCGGTATGGGATTTCGCAGTGACGCGGATATGATCTATCCGCAGTACAGCGACGAGTTTACGCCGCGCTTTAAGCGCACCAACGGACTTATAGGCATCGCCGTTCAGCGAAATGCTTTCGAAGGGTCTATAGGCGCCTGTTATTTGAAAAATCAGGCAGTCTGGATGGAGGAAAATTACAACTCCGGCATAGAAATCGGCGGCGCGTATAATTTGGTGGAAAACAATTTGGTTGCCGGCTATCCCACCGCGGTAAAGCTCAGGTACGATAACGAAGGCAATTACTTCGCCAAAAACGCCTTTATAGGCAACGACAGCAAGTTCGCTTATGAGGTTCGCGCCAACGATTATACCGGCAGAAACGACCGCGTTGCCGGACCGGATTCGTCGTTTTTATGGTTTTAGCAACAAATGCGGGCTTTAAGCTTACATTGTTTATAAATTAAATTCTTATTGCAAAAACATTAAGAAAGGAACTGAGAAAAATGAGAAAATTTTTCGAAACAAAAAAATCATTCCTTGTAAGATTGCTTTGCCTGTCACTTTCGTTGGCGTTAGTTGCGGGTATGGCAGGCTGCGGAGGAAAAGGCGGAAAAACGGGCGGAGCCGACGCGGATAAGCCGCTCGGTATCGAAATGGATTCGGTAGACGACGACGTTATCGCAAATTCCAAAGTGGCCAACAAAACCTACGACGGTAAAAACTTTACCTTCGTTTTTCCCTACACCCCCGGTGAGGTTACCGAGCGCCGCGTAGCCTCCTTTAATAAGGAGCACAACGCCAACATTCAAATTGTGGTAAAAACCGGCGCGACCTTATATCAAACCCTTGCTACCGCCATAGCAAGCGGCACACCGTACGATATGGTCAGCGTTTACAGCCATTTCTTCCCGAATATCGCGGTGCAGGATCTGGTAGAACCGTTAGAGAACTATTACGGCGATATTGATCTTTACAACAACGATAAGCCCGATAACGGCGGACTTAACAAAGAATTTAACGATTTTTACACCTATAACGGTCACAGTTATGTGGTAGGCAGCTCAAAATCCGTTTATCACTTAATGTACATCTACAACAAGAAGCTGTACAACGATAATGGCCTCGAGGATCCGTGGGAGCTTTATAAAAAGAACGAATGGAATTGGACGAAATTCTTAGAAATGGGCAAGCAGGTTACCGACGTTGCCAACGGCATAGGATTTACCGAATTCGGCGACCTTTTCCAATGGCTTAACCTCAACTGCGTTGACATTATCACCCGCTCGGGCGATAAATCCTTTACCTCTCGCGCTACCGATGACAAGATGATCTATTCACTGCAGGGCTATCAACAGCTTTATTTGGGCAAGGAGCCCATCTGCGTGGTTGACGCCGACTTTACAAAGGGTACCACCTTCGGTATGTTCGTCGCTTCAAACGCATATTCAACCTATGCGGAACAGGCGAAAAATTCCACTTCGTTTGACCGCAGTGCGGCAAATCTCGGCGCGGCTCCCGTTCCGATTTCCAACCTTAATACCGACGGTAAATATCCGCTGCACGCTTCGGTAGGATACGCCGTATCAAAGGGCGCGTCCGATCCTTCGATAGCGGTTTGCTACGCGCTGTACGAATCCCGTGTAACCGACTCCGATACCGGCGACGAATTACAGCTTGATCCCGAAATTTTTGCGGAGATCATTAAAAGATACAGCGAAAAGCCCTTCCTTACCTATACCGGCTTTGCGGATTCCAACGGCGTTTCGGTTGCGGAATTTTACAGAGACAACATCGGTAAAGAGCTGTTAAAGGGCGCCGACGTTACCCAGACGATCGAATCAAACAAAGGTATCATTCAAAAGATGATCGACGATACCATTTCTTAAAATTTTCATT
Source organism: uncultured Clostridia bacterium (assembly GCA_947623175.1). Lineage (GTDB taxonomy): Bacteria > Bacillota > Clostridia > Oscillospirales > Acutalibacteraceae > UBA737. The sequence continues at coordinate 33,966 of CANQGK010000015.1, forward strand.
TATGCCGTAAGCTGTAAAAATATTAATATAAAAATATCATCAGGAGGAGTAAAAATGAGAAAACACAGCATAGTTTTTAAAATCACAACAATTGTCTTGTTGATCGCGTTTACCCTTTCCCTTATGTCGGGAGCGGTTTGTTCCGCTGCCGGGGACGAATACGGTACTGAAGAAGGCGGAATAGATAAGAACGCGAGGAGCATTACGCCTACGGAAACTTTTATGAACGGCGACTTTTCGGAGGGGCTGCGCTATTGGGGATATTATATGGAGGACGGAATACTGTCTACACTCGCCTCAATGGAAGAAGAGAGCGGAAACCGCTACGTAAAGATAACAAAGCCCGCAGGTGCGGAATGGAAAGGTATACAGTCGGTACCGTTTAAGGTCGAAGGACTTAAAAACGGCGATAAAATAGCGGTACATTTCGACTATAAAACCGAACTTGAAGACCCGCAGTTCCAGGTAATGCTTACCTCACTCAATTCAACTACGAAAGGTGAAACCAATAACGGCGGTAACGTCTGCGATAAAAGCATAACCACACCCGAAGGCTGGAAAGGCTCGCTTATCCCGCAGTTCGAAGTAAACGGCCTCGAAGAAGGCGAAACCGCCCTTTTCCAGGTGGACTGCCGCTTCCGTGACGGAGAAGGTACCTATTCCACATGCTTTGACAATATACAGGTATTTTTAATAAAGGACAATACGCCGGAAGGCTGCTATGAAACCCTGCAAGGCGGTTGTGTAAGCTCGGAAACCTTGGAAGAAGTAAAGATTTACGGTCCGGAGGAATCGGGATATTACGGCAACGGCCGCGAAAAAGAGACGGAAGGCTTTTTAAACAGCGATTTTTCAAACGGCCTTTTGTATTGGGGCACACATTATGAATCGGATAAATATGCCATGGATAATGCCAAGGTGGTAAACGAAAACGGCAACAGCTATCTCGAAATTACCACAAGAGAGAATTGGAAGGGAATAGAATCCGCCGCATTCAGCCTGCCCGGAATAGAAAACGGAGATATGCTTGCGGTATTGGTAGACTATCGCCTGGGCGAGGGAGCTTCCGGCTATTGCGCCGACCTTAACCTTGTGAGCGGAGCAGCCATGCCCGATTCGGAAGGCAGAGACGGCGCCGGACGTGTAGAGAACAGATACCTTAAGGACGGCTGGGAATCGGCTATTTCAACTTTCGTACAGATATCCGATATAAAAGAGGGTACGGCGCCTCGCTTTACCGTAACCCTTCGCAACAGCGCTACGGATAATAAGGGCCCTATCTGTTTCGATAACGTACGCATAGTAATTAAGCGTGATGATATAGGAGATAACTGTATAGAAACCGCAGACGGCGAGCTTTTAAACCGCAAAACCCTTTGGCCCTATTACGGAACAAAAGAAAAGGGCATGTATATATGGAACCCGGACAATAACGAAAATACGTTTAAAGTAATAACTCCGGAAAGCACCGATTTCTTTAACTTTAAAGATAACGGACTCAAATATTGGGGCGCCTTGTATTTCTCATGGGGAGGAAAAGCGGGCTACGCATCCGACTTTGCAAAAGCAGAGGAAGGAAACCTTGTATTCGGCAAAGACGGTATTAAGACCGGAGAAGGAATAGCGTCGGCAAAGATACGATTGCCGGAAAAGCTTGCAAATAAAGAATGGTACGTTCGGTTTGAATACTTAAATAATTCGAAAGGCCACGTAACCTTTAAGACCAACGACAGTGAAGGTCATTCTGCAAATATGAATGTGAACGGAGATAGTTGGATAAGCGGAACCTGTAAGCTGACTTACAACGAAGACTGTTACTTCACGCTTACGGCAGGAGCGGACGACGCGCAGGTCACCATACGCAATATGGCGCTTGTATTTGCGGACGAGGGAGGCATTCCCGATACTCTGGTTGACGTAAACGGCAAGCCATATAACCATGAAATGGGCGACGCCAATGCCGACGGCAACGTAGACATAATGGACGCTATACGTGCAAAGAAGCACAGTGCGGACGACGCGGTACCGGTTTATATCGCCGCCCTTAACTTCGACGGCGATTACGCGGTTAACGCAAGCGCGTTGACTTCGTTAAAATCCTTACTTATCGAAAAATAAAGACATATTTCCGTGCGCCTCTTTTCGGGGCACACGGAAATAAACGAAACATCCCGAAAAATCCTATTGTAATTGTAATTGCCTGCGTGCATAAAGCTTATTTATACCCGCAGCATAGGAGGAAAAACCTTGAAAACGAAATTATTTTCAAAAAAATTTATAAGCGCGATTTCCTGTGTAGTTGCCCTGGCGCTGTTGTTTTCGGTTATTCAAATAGGCTTCGCCTTAAACGACGATGAAACCGCCGCCGAAAACTCTAAATTTTCGGTATCGCTTAACAACGGCGATTTTTCCGCCGGTTTGGCAAATTGGGAGGGCACAGCCGGTCACTTGGCTGCCGATTACGGCAATGTGACTCAGGACGGTTATTTTGCGCTTACCACCAAGGAAGCATGGGTGGGAATTACTCAGACCTTTAAAGTGACCGGTCTTCAAAACGACCAGAAGATACTTTGCGCCTATGACTATCAAAAGAAAAGTCCGTCGGACGCTTTTCGCGTAGATATCGAGTACAAAACCGAAACCGGCTCCGCTACGGGCGAAAGCACCGGCAATATATTGGTCGATGACAAATACGGCTTAAAGGAAGGCTGGAGCGCGGCAACTACGCCGAGTGTTAAAATAGAGGGCATTAATGGCGAATACGGCGAAGCCGATGTGACCGTATCCGTAAGATCTCAGGGACAGGCAAACGCCGACGATGTTTATTTTGACAATATTCGCTTCTATTTATATGACGAAGCGGCTAATTGCTATTATGACGCAAACAACGTAAAAACCAACGTATTGACTCTTATGCCGTATTACGGCACCGAAGAAGACGGTATTTATCTCGGCAGACCGGGCTTTAACAATGCCAACCTGTCCGTACTTTCTTCCGAGGAAATTCAAAACCTCGATTTTTCCCAAGGCTTAAAATATTGGGGACCTATCGATATGAACCATTCCGAAGGCAGCAAGCCGGCTTTTGCTTCCGATTATGCTTCGGTAAGCGACGGCGCGGTTACGGTTAGTACCGGTGCAAACGGCGCAGGTTTTGGAATAGGAACCGTATTTATGGGACTCGGCGCCGATTACAAAGGCAATCTCATAGAAGGAAACATCGCCCTTTTGTATAAATTCAAATCAAACGGCGGCGCCCGTATAGACGTATACTCCGACAACGGCGATCTCGTTAAGGATATGCGCGGAAATATTTACGCTACCGATGAATGGCAGTACGGAAAATCCGAACCCGTCAACTTCGTAAAGGGCTGTAAGCTGCGTTTGTTGCTTTCGTCTCAGCAGGACGCCACGCTTTCCTTCGACGTAAGCAATATAACCTTCGCTTACGCTAACGAGGACGGCACCTTTACCGACGTATATACCGGTACCGTTTATAATTCGGACGGTACACCTACCGGCGGTCAGCCCGATCCCGGCCCCGGCGGAGAAGGCGGAGACAATCCGAATCCCGACGACGATAAGCCCAAGGTAAATTCAAAGCTGCTCAATGCCGATTTCTCGAACGGTCTTAATTCCTGGGAAGCCGTTTCCGGCAGTATGGCTGAAAATGCCGTCGCAAAAAGCGATTCGGCTAACGGCAAATACATAAGCCTTATTTCAAAAACCGCATGGACCGGTATTAAACAGGCGTTTAAGGTAAGCGGGCTTAAGAACGGTCAAAAGGTTGCGGTTGCCTTCGATTACAAAAAGAACGACAGCAACGATGCTTTAAGGGTCGACCTTAACCTCGTTACCGGAAGCGATTCTGCCGTTATTTCCGAGGGCAACGGAAATATCACATTCCCGAACAAGGTGGGACTGCACAAGGGCTGGACCGCTTCAATAAGCGACGCGGCAAAGCTTAACAATATAAACGAAAATGGCGATACCACCTTTGAAATTACCGTAAGAGCCGCCGCAGACAACAGCGGCAAGGGCATTTTGATCGATAATATTCAAGTGCTTATATACGACGATTCCCTTTCCGTGGCAAAGGTAAATTACCCCTGCTATTATACCCTCGGCGGTACCAAGCTCAACGTAAATACCTTAGCCGAGTATGACGGAACGTCGAAGGACGGTATTTATATACCTCAAACCGATAATAACGGCTTCAACTATTTCTCGCTCTATCATTCCAAGCTCGAAAACCTCGATTTTTCACAGGGGCTTAAATATTGGGCTTACGTTACCGATAATCCCACCAAATCCGTTACTTCGGGTTACGCTTCAAAGGTTGCAAAGGTTAATTCGGATAAATCGGTTACCGTTAAATCCAACAATACCGGTGACGGTATAGGTTCAATGTGGATGAACGCCGGAAAGGACAGCAAGGGCAATCCCGTAAACGGCTCAATCGCCATAGCTTACCAATACACCTCCACCGGTAACGGAAACGTTGAAGTGCATTGCGACGGATTTAAGGGCGTAAGCCGCGTTATAGGAAGCGTTGAAAAGAACTCCTCCTGGCAGACGCAAATATCGCCCGCCGCGGCTTTGGAAGCCGATAATACGAATATGTTCCATGTGAGAATTTCGGCGGCGGACGGCGGCGTGACCATAAAGGTAAGAAACATAGCCATAGTATACGTCAATGCAGACGGCAGCTATACCAACGTTTATACCGGCAAAAAGTATTCTACCGACACATCCTCTTCGTCCGGCGGTACGGGAGGCTCCGGAAATTCCGGCTCGTCCGGCGGCAGCGGTGACGGCGGAAGCGGCGAAACGGCTTCGCACATCGGCACCAAAAAGGACGGTATTTTCAACGAGCAGGCGGAAAGCCTCGGAAATAAATTCCCGATACGCACCGGCTTTATGAACGGCGACTTCTCAAAGGGCCTTATGTATTGGCTCGGAAACAGGACCGGTTATACCTCTCTGGTAGCGCACCTTAAGTCCGAAAAGGGAAATAATTACGTTTCCATGAGCGCGGATGACTCGGGCCCTGCCATGATAACCCAAACCAACTTTATTTTGCCGGACGTAGCCCCGGGAACCGAGCTTTATGCGCTTATGAACTACCGCGGCGATAATAATATCGAGTTCGGCGGATATACCTGTAACGCCAAGGACGGCACCTATCCGCTCACGAGAATTACCGGCGTTCAAATAGTTTACGAACCTGCCGAAACCGACGAGTGGGGTATTGCAATGTCCGCAACGCCCATAACCGTTCCGGAAAATTCGCAGATCGATCCTTCATGCGACGAGCAATGGGGCACGGATTTCGGCGGAAAGATCGCATACAGACTTTGTATAACCATTAACGGCAAGAACGATCTGGACAATATTCGCTTCGTTAAAAAGCTTTCCGACGGTACTTTGGTAGAGCTTAACGGCAAAAAGGTTGACATTCCCGACAGCAGCTCGGGCGGCGGCACGGTTGCCGTACCCGAAGATTTCGATTGGTCGCAGACCTGGGGCTCGTCTTCGGACGATAATTCCTCTGTCGGCGCGGGAGTCGGAGCAGGCGCCGAGGAAGATACAAATACCGTAACCGAGAGCAGCAAAGGCGTAAATCCCGTAATAATCATTATTGCGGCGGCAGCGTTGGCAGTTCTTATAGGCGCAGGCGCGTTGGTTTACTTTTTGGTTATCAAAAAGAAGCTGCACAAGCGCAAGTAAGTAAAATTCATAAAGAATAATTGTTTTATATAATGCCGAAAATTTGAATTTAATGGTAGTTAAATCACAGATTTTCGGCATTATTCATAATGATTTTGCCATTATGAACGACAGGGAGCAAAGGCATGAAAAAAATATTCAGATCGATAACGGGAATTTTGATGTCGTTTGCGCTGATAACGGCAGGTATACCTTGCTTTGCGGTATCCGATACGGTGGCTTTTCCCGCTCCCGTGATCTCCGATAATCCGCAATATCTTTACGAAATTTGCAAACCCACAAGCGCGCTTAAGAGCGACGAAGTCTTTTCGCCCGTGTTTTCGGGCAACGTCGCAAACGGCGCGCCGGTAATAAGCGCCGTAACCTCAAACGCCTCGCCGGACGACAGCATAGTTATAGAGGGTAAGGGTCTTGCCGACGCCGTGATTTATACCTACGGACTTAAAAACGACGGATCCGACTGCTATCGCAAGGCGTATATCGCAAGCGCCGGCGACACCACCGTAACCGCCGTTATAGACGAAAGCTACCGTTACGGAATATATTTGGTCTGGGCGGAAAACCGTAACGGTATAAGCTATCCCGTAAGGGTGAATGCGCCGAAGATCGATTGGTCGGACAGTTATACCGCGGCGCCGGGCGGGATAGTGAGCATTTACGGCGAAAATCTTTCCTATAAAAACGAAAACGATATATCGTATATTTATATATCGAATTACGGTTACGTCGACGCTCTGTCCGTAAATCCCTATAAGGTGACCTTCAAACTGCCCTCGGACATATCCGACGGAAAACATAAGGTTTACGTTCATAACGGTCACGCGGCGTCGTACGGCTGGAGCAACGGTATTACGCTTACGGCGGATAAAAGCGCCGATAAAATATGGACAGGAGTTACCCATACCGTAGAGGGAAGCGATAAGGAGGCTCTTGTGAGGGCATATAACGCCGCTTCCGATTACGATACGATTTATTTTCCGAACGGCACCTATTATCTCCCCTCCGCGCTTACCGTGCTTAAAAAGCTTCGGTTTACGGGGGAGAGCAAGGACGGGGTAAGGATTATATTTACCGCCGATAATCGCAATACCCGCGACGGCTTTAAGCTTAACGTATTTCCCTGCGCATTTTCAAACCTGACCTTTGAGGACAGTCTTTCGGCGCAGTACAGCACGGTGTTTATTTACGCCGAAAATAAATACGACCAAAGCGGGCTCACAATAGAAAATTGCAGCTTTATCAAGAACAAAACCTACTCCTCCAAGCCTCAAAGCGATCCTACCTATGATCCGTCGGATTATGCGAAAATCGAGGGCTTTGCCGACAGCGACATGGTGGCGGCTTGTCTGGAGCTTTCACAGCTTAACGACGTTGCGGTTACGGGCTGTCGGTTTTACGCGCCTAAGGCGATGGACGTTTATAAGGCGGACGGACTTTCGGTTAAAAACAATACCGCTTACGGAACATGGATACTCGATTACGAAAATGGTCCATGCTTTATTCAGATAGTTACCGGCAACCGTATAGATATAAGTGAAAACGGTATTTACGGAGCGGATATTTTGACCGATCCTAAGGGCGAGCTTGCCGATTTTGACCGCACCTTTTGCCGGAGTATAGTAATACACGCTCATTACGGACCTGTAAACGGCGTTTACATGGCGGATAATGATATGGACCGCGTGGGCAGTTATATAAGCAACAGCGGCGAACAGGTCCTGCTTGAAAACAATACCGTAATTTACAAGGGCAATCCCGTTTCGGCGGACTCGACGCATATAGTCTTTGCAAATACCGGCTGGAAAAGGAACGGTGAAGGCGAAATTACCGGCGTTCTTTTAAACAGCGACGCCGCCGCTTGGGAAAACACTCAAAATATTGTGGGCGCCACGGCGGTCGTGACCTACGGCGACGGCAGTTCACAGTACCGCACCGTAGTATCCGCCGATTTAAATTCGGTCACGGTGGATAAACCGTTCGATATTGTTCCGAATACTTCGAGCGTTATTATGATTGTAAACGCTTATAAAAACGTTATTTTTTACCGCAATAGGGTTAAAGGTCCGAGCCTTTACCGTACGCAGTACAACGCCACGACCGCCATACAGGCGTGGGCGAATATGGTTGATTTCAGAATAACCGACAATGATATAAGCCGTTTTGATTACGGAATCGTATGCACGCCGCATTACAGCATTAATTCAATACCCTCCTTTAATATTTTGGAGGATACCGTGATTTCCGGCAATACAATAAAGGATACCCGCTACGGCATAGGCATGTGGCTTATGCTCGATACGGACGGGGATGATTTCGACTTTCCCGGCGAAAATTCGTATGTGGTGCAAAACGCCGTAATCCGGCGAAACGACATCGAAACCGCCAGAACTTCGCTTCATGAAAATATCACCGGCGGCGGCGACGGTATAACGGTAGGTACCGTAGCCAACATATACGTTGCTCAATGGTGGGACGATATTAAAATCTGTCAGGGAAAATGGATCAAAAACACAGTGGTGGAAAACAACCGCTTTTCCGACATGCAGACTTCAAACGTACGAATGCAATATCACCAGGGCGATACGGTTCTGAGGGACAATATTTATGACGAAAACGTGCCTGCCGTCGCTTACGACAAATCGGACAAGGCAGGCGCGCCGACGGTATATCCGCCGATTATATATACTACTCCGGCGTCGGATGATGCGATGATGGTACAACCCGAAATTCCCGAGCCTGTAGTCGACGAATACGGTACTGAAGAAGGCGGAATAGATAAGAACGCGAGGAGCATTACGCCTACGGAAACTTTTATGAACGGCGACTTTTCGGAGGGGCTGCGCTATTGGGGATATTATATGGAGGACGGAATACTGTCTACACTCGCCTCAATGGAAGAAGAGAGCGGAAACCGCTACGTAAAGATAACAAAGCCCGCAGGTGCGGAATGGAAAGGTATACAGTCGGTACCGTTTAAGGTCGAAGGACTTAAAAACGGCGATAAAATAGCGGTACATTTCGACTATAAAACCGAACTTGAAGACCCGCAGTTCCAGGTAATGCTTACCTCACTCAATTCAACTACGAAAGGTGAAACCAATAACGGCGGTAACGTCTGCGATAAAAGCATAACCACACCCGAAGGCTGGAAAGGCTCGCTTATCCCGCAGTTCGAAGTAAACGGCCTCGAAGAAGGCGAAACCGCCCTTTTCCAGGTGGACTGCCGCTTCCGTGACGGAGAAGGTACCTATTCCACATGCTTTGACAATATACAGGTATTTTTAATAAAGGACAATACGCCGGAAGGCTGCTATGAAACCCTGCAAGGCGGTTGTGTAAGCTCGGAAACCTTGGAAGAAGTAAAGATTTACGGTCCGGAGGAATCGGGATATTACGGCAACGGCCGCGAAAAAGAGACGGAAGGCTTTTTAAACAGCGATTTTTCAAACGGCCTTTTGTATTGGGGCACACATTATGAATCGGATAAATATGCCATGGATAATGCCAAGGTGGTAAACGAAAACGGCAACAGCTATCTCGAAATTACCACAAGAGAGAATTGGAAGGGAATAGAATCCGCCGCATTCAGCCTGCCCGGAATAGAAAACGGAGATATGCTTGCGGTATTGGTAGACTATCGCCTGGGCGAGGGAGCTTCCGGCTATTGCGCCGACCTTAACCTTGTGAGCGGAGCAGCCATGCCCGATTCGGAAGGCAGAGACGGCGCCGGACGTGTAGAGAACAGATACCTTAAGGACGGCTGGGAATCGGCTATTTCAACTTTCGTACAGATATCCGATATAAAAGAGGGTACGGCGCCTCGCTTTACCGTAACCCTTCGCAACAGCGCTACGGATAATAAGGGCCCTATCTGTTTCGATAACGTACGCATAGTAATTAAGCGTGATGATATAGGAGATAACTGTATAGAAACCGCAGACGGCGAGCTTTTAAACCGCAAAACCCTTTGGCCCTATTACGGAACAAAAGAAAAGGGCATGTATATATGGAACCCGGACAATAACGAAAATACGTTTAAAGTAATAACTCCGGAAAGCACCGATTTCTTTAACTTTAAAGATAACGGACTCAAATATTGGGGCGCCTTGTATTTCTCATGGGGAGGAAAAGCGGGCTACGCATCCGACTTTGCAAAAGCAGAGGAAGGAAACCTTGTATTCGGCAAAGACGGTATTAAGACCGGAGAAGGAATAGCGTCGGCAAAGATACGATTGCCGGAAAAGCTTGCAAATAAAGAATGGTACGTTCGGTTTGAATACTTAAATAATTCGAAAGGCCACGTAACCTTTAAGACCAACGACAGTGAAGGTCATTCTGCAAATATGAATGTGAACGGAGATAGTTGGATAAGCGGAACCTGTAAGCTGACTTACAACGAAGACTGTTACTTCACGCTTACGGCAGGAGCGGACGACGCGCAGGTCACCATACGCAATATGGCGCTTGTATTTGCGGACGAGGGAGGCATTCCCGATACTCTGGTTGACGTAAACGGCAAGCCATATAACCATGAAATGGGCGACGCCAATGCCGACGGCAACGTAGACATAATGGACGCTATACGTGCAAAGAAGCACAGTGCGGACGACGCGGTACCGGTTTATATCGCCGCCCTTAACTTCGACGGCGATTACGCGGTTAACGCAAGCGCGTTGACAAGACTCAAAGCCATATTGATAGAAAGATAAAAAATCAAACGGGAGAAAATAAGCTATGAAATACGGCTATTTTGACGATAAAAACAGGGAGTACGTTATAACCGATCCGCAGCTGCCGACGCCATGGATAAACTATCTCGGCAACGGCGGCTTCGGCGGCATTATATCCGCGACGGCGGGAGGGCTTACCTTTGACGGCGATCCCTCCAACCGGCGAATGACAAGATATAAATTCAATAACATGCCCGCCGACCGCCCGGGAAGATATTTATATATCCGCGACGAACAAACGGGGGATTATTTCAGCCCTATGTGGCAGCCGGTACAAAGAGATATGCAATTTTTTGAGTGCCGCCATGGGCTCGGATATACCAAAATAACCGGCAGATATGCCGATATAAGCTCCGCGACCACCTATTTTGTGCCGATAGATAAAACCTACGAAATATGGCGCACCGAGCTTACAAATAATTCGGAGAGAACAAGGAAGCTTAAAATTTTCTCCTATGTTGAATTCGGCTATCCTGAAGCCGAGACCGACATTCTTTGTCATTGGGCATGTATGACCTTAACCCAGACCTTTAAAAACGGCCGTATTGCGGTTGACTCCGGACTCGGCAAAATGAATAAAAAAGAATTGCTGTGCTATATCGCGACCTCTCTTCCTGTCTGCGGTTTTGACTGCGATCCGCTTCGCTTTGTCGGTCAGTACCGCAGTGAAAGTAACCCCATAGCTCTCGAAAAAGGAAGCTGCACCGGAAGCTTTGCGGAGTCTAACAACTGTATAGGCGTGCTTTGCAGCGAAGTTATCCTGAAACCCGGCGAAACAATCGCTTTTGTACATACCCTGGGTGCGGCGACGAGCGACGAAAGCATCGATATTCAGGCGGCGCAAGCTTTTACAAACGCCGAAGTCGAGCTTCGGAAAATAAAGGAAAAATGGGACGGCGCTCTCGGAGCTTTACAGGTTGATACGCCCTGCGCGGAAATGAACGAAATGCTTAATTGCTGGCATGCCTATCAAACCAAAACCACCTTTGATTGGTCGCGCTTTATAAGCCTTTACGAACGCGGAGTAGACCGCGGCTTCGGATTTCGTGACAGCATGCAGGACGTGTTGGGCGTTATGCATAATTCCTGCGCGCAGGTCAAGGAACGTATCAAGCTGCTTTTGTCCATTCAAAAATCGGCGGGAGACGCAATGTCCGTTTACTACCCCGCCACAAATCAGGCAAAGGGCGGCGGCCGCAGTGACGACCATTTGTGGTGCATTTTATCGGTCTGCAACTATGTAAAGGAAACCGGCGACAGCGCTTTTTTGGAGGAAGAAATTCCCTTTTTCGACGGAGGCGGCGCCACGGTGCTTGAGCATTTGGAGCGCGCCGTAGACTTTACCATGAACCATTTGGGCAAGCACGGAATACCCGATTTTTTGCACTGCGATTGGGATGACAGCTTATGGCGTATAAACGAGCGCGGCGGCGCGGAAAGTGCCTTCGTATTTTTCCAATTGGCACATGGCGCCCGCGAGCTTACAGAGCTTTATAAGGCGTATGATCTTAAAGACCGTATCCCGAAAATGGAAAAAGTTTACGAATATTGCCAAAATAAGCTCGATATTCTGTGGGACGGAAAGTGGTATATCCGCGGATTTACATCCGACGGAAAGAAGTTCTGCACGGATGAGGACGAATATAATAAAATACATCTGATACCGCAGTCCTGGGCGGTAATATCCGGACTTTCAGATCGCCGCCGCGCCGATTTGGCTATGGATAAGGTTATGGAATACCTTTATACCGACAAAGGGCTTATTACCCATTATCCGGCATCCGGGCGGGACGACGGCGCGGAAAAAATGTATTACGCGTTCCCGGCGGGCTCTCGCGAAAACGGCGGAATTTTTTTCCATTCCAACACCTGGGCGATCATTGCCTACGTTATGCTCGGCAGAGCAGACGACGCCTTTAAATGCTATTACGCTTCTTTGCCCAACCGCCGCAACGATATAGCCGACCTTTGCCTCACCGAGCCGTACGTGTATTCGCAAACTATGATTGCGCCGCCCCACTCAAGGGCGTGGGAATGTGTAAATTCCTGGCTTACCGGCACGGCGTCGTGGATGTACTACGCCGCCACACAATATATTTTGGGTATAAGGCCCGAATATGACGGACTGAAAATCGATCCGCAAATTCCGAGCTGCTGGGACGGCTTTTCCGTTAAGCGAATATGCCGCGGCACCGTTTGTAACGTAAAGGTAAATAACGGCGGCAAAAAAATGTTCGTAAACGGTTCGCTTCTTTCGGGCAATACCGTTCCGTGGCGGCTTTTCGGAAAAGGCGATTTGGAAATCGAGCTTAAATAAACCGAATAAGAACGGAGAAAATAACATGGCGCAGTTAAAATTACTTTCAACCGAAATTTTATACAATTATGTCGAACCGGGGGATAAGCTTTATATCACCGTCACTTTCGAAAGCTCAGAAAAGCTTTCAAACGATTTAAATGCAGAGATTATCGCGGATATCGTTTTTGCGGGGAGGCACCGGCTCGAATCGGGGCGCTGTAATTCCTATTCCGTTCGCCGTAAGCCCTTTCCGGAATTTCCGATGTGGGAGGCGGGCGACGTATGGTCGGTTACATGCGCTTGGACGGTGCCGGAAACCTGGGGCGGCAGTTATAATATATTTATTTCCCTGCAAAACGAAAACGGGGAACGCCTGCCCTTTATCGGAAAGGAGGGCAAAGAAGTTTATTCGCAGCTTGTCACCGAAACGGATATCGGCTGGGGCTGGGGCAGACCGCGCCTTTTGGAACAGCGAAAACCCGTAACGGTGCGCTTTAACGAGCCTGCAAAGCGAACTGTCGGCAAAACGCCTTCTTACCATAAACTTGGCGATTTTTACTTTAATACCGCTTATCCGTCGGTTTGCGGCTTCGGCGGTAGACTGTGGCAGGATTTGCCGACGGTTTTGACCTTGCGAAAAATATCGGATAATTCCGTCCTGTCGTATGTCGGGAATGACGGCGTTGACTTTACGCTTAAAGCTTCGTCCGAATCGGAGCTTATATATCTTGCCGAAAATCCTCTTTGTTCCTTTACGCTTCAAATAAAAAAGACGGAAAAGCGCATCGAGCTTTTGCTGACCGATGTAAAGACGAGTGACGACTATGAGCTTATAAGCTTCGAAATTCCGTCGCTTGTGCAAACCGTTGATGAGTCCGACAGGATTATAAATACTTTCGGCGGCGGGCGGTGCGTCCGCATAAAGGACAGCTTAATGCAGTCGGTCGATTTTTATTACGACGCCTGCAGCGCGCTCGGCGCCGTATCGGGCGAAGGCTCCTTCGCCGTAGTTACCGACGATCCCGATATTGTACTTAAACAGTCGGTTGCAAAAAGGTCGCAGGAAGCAAAAATCGGTGTAATCGGCGCTCTGTTCAGGGTGCATATTCCGGCGAATAAGTCCGGTATGAAATCAATTCCCGTAGCTTCGAAGCCGTTGGAGCTCTGTTACGAAAAGGGCGAGGACGAATTTTTTGCGGCGAAGCTTTTGCGTGAGCGCCTTCCCGAAAATTACGAAAAAATTTACGAAAATACCCTTCTTTACAAAATACGACTCGACGCGTCGGGGCAGTATAATCCCGAAAAACCCGAGACCTATTCGCCCGTCGTGACTCTGGCGGACGCCAAACGGATAATAATGTCGGTTTACGGGCTTTCGGGCGGTATGAAGCAGGTGGTTTACCTTGTCGGTTGGCAAACCGGAGGACACGATTTCGAATACCCTTACCCCCATTTGTCGCCCTTTAATCCCAAATGCGGTACAAAAGCGGAATTTAACGATTTGCGTGAGGAATTAAAAAAATATAACGTCGAGCTGTCCTTGCATGATAATTTTGACGACGCTTATCTTTCGGATAATTATGAAATAAATAAGAATATACTCGCCGCGGACGCCGAAGGCGATCCCTGGAAGGGTTGGCTCTGGGCGGGCGGCATGTCATATATAATATCGCCTAAGGCTTATCTTAAAACCGACGATATCACCGATCGTATAGATACCATTCTTTCCGATTACGGAATTAAAGAAACCTATCATTTGGACGTGCTTTCATCCGAGGTGCGGCGTTACAGCTTTGCGCAAAACGAGCTTTCTTCCGCCGAAGACAATATAAAGGCAAAGCTCGGCATTATCGATCTCTTTAACCAAAGGGGTGTGGACGTGACCTCCGAAACTCTATCACAGCCCTTTATAGGTAAAATCGGCTATGCGCAAAATACCCGCTTTCAATTCACGACCGGGCTTTTTAAAGGCGACAGGGTAATACCCTTTACCACTGTGGCTTTCCACGGCGTTACCCCCTATAAATCGGGAGCGGACGGAGAAAAGCTCTCTTTGCTTCGCGCAATAGCCTGCGGCGCATCCTGCAGTATTGAGATCGAGGATAACCCCGAGGATGCGGCGGCAGTTAAAAATATGGCGAGAAACATATATATTGTGAGCCTACCTATGACCGCCCTGTCCTATTACAAGGCCGTTGACGCCAAGACGGAGAAAAACGGTTGGACGGTAGAGTACGAAAACGACAGCCGCGTTACGGTGGATTTTGAAAAACTGACCTATGAAATCATAAAAAACGGTCGGATTATTTCAAAAAACTTTACAACCTTTATGCCCTTGTCGGACGGCAGATATTGCTATTATTCCTTAACCGCCGGTAAAGCGCGGGCGGAGCTTCCCAAAGCTTGGAAAAGCATATCCGTACTGCCTTTGCCGGACGGCGAAGCGTTTGAAGCGGCAACCGCGGACGGAGTTTTTACCTTTGACGCAAAAGCGGACCTTCCCTATATTTTTGAAAAAACGGAGGCTTCGAAGTGAGCGAAAAATTATATGAAGTGACCGGTTTGTCCGAGGACCTGTCGGCATATGGCAGTAATGCCGAAATAATTTCCGAATCTATAGAGTTTTGCAAAAAGAACGGCTTTTCGGGGATTATGCTGCCGCCGGGAACCTTTGCGGTTTACAATCGTAAGGCATTGGAGCTTAAAGAGGCGCTTTTAAGCGGCGAAATAGGCGCCACGGACGACGTACGCTGGCATAATGAACGCAACGTGATTTTTGATATTGATTCTTTTGAAGAATTTGCTATAATAGGAAATAATACGAGACTGATTTTAGACGGACTTTCCGGCGTCTTTGCTTTTAAAAAGGTTAAAAACGCTAAGCTTTGCGGCGTCACGATCGATTGGCTGAATCCCCTCTATTTTACAGGCGAGGTAATAAAAATATCGGGTAAAGAAATTACGGTGAAGCCCGATACCGCGCTTAAGGGCGGGGAACCGATAGTATCCTTTCAAAATATCGACCGAAAAACCGGCAAGCAAAAGGGTATGAGCGTTTTTTCGGATATTTCTTCTGTGAAGCTTGCGCGGGACGGACTTGTAAGCTTTACAAGCGAGGATACTCTCGGTCTTTTTGAGGGCGACGGCGTCATAGCCCGATATATTTACAACTATTCGCCGATAATCCATTTCTACCTTTGCGATAACGTTTCGGTGAAAAACGTTACCTTGCATTCCGGGTGCGGTATGGGGGTTATAGCGCACAAGTGCGGCAATTTAGATTTTGACGGCTATCGCGATATACCCGCCCTCGGCAGACCAATGTCTACCAATACCGACGCGACTCATTTTATAAGCTGTAACGGCAAAATATCCATGCGCGGCTGTGAGTTTGAGGGGATGGGCGACGACGCGGTCAACGTTCATGGCTTTTACATTACCGTGACCGAAATTTTAGACGATAAAACGGTTGCCGCAACGATAGAAGCGGCTGTGCAGGACGGGATTACCGATATTCCGGACAGGGGAGATATCGTGGAGTTTTCCGCACGGGATACGCTGCTGCCGTTTGCAAAGGGCGAGATAGCAAGCGTCGATGCAAACGAAAAGTCGCTGTCTTTGGTGATCGGCTTTAAAGCCAAGCTGCCCGATGCCGTCAAGGCGGGCTGTGTTATGGGAAATACCTCAAAAGCGGCTGAGTTTTCGGCGGAAAATTGTACGGTGAAGAATATTCGCGGTAGGGCAATGCTTATTCAAACCAGAAACGCCGTGATCAAAAACAATCTCTTTGAGGGCTGTACCGGTCAGGGAGTGCATATAAGCACCGCCGCCGGCTGGTGGGAATCCATAGGTACCCGCAACGTAGAGGTGTCCTCCAACCGGTTTATCGACTGCGGTTACGGTATTACCAAATACTGTGACGCGGTGGGGGTCGTCGTAGAGGTCGAAGCCGAACGTCAGGCGGCGGGCGTACATAAAAACATTACAATAAAAAACAACTACATAAAGGGCGAAAACGTCGGAATTAAAGCTTCGGGCGTGGACGGTATCACCATATCCGGCAATACCTTTGTCGGTTGTCGCGCCGCTTGCGAAATAAGCGACTGCAAAAATATAAAGGGCCGTCAATAACGGCAAAATTTATCCGGAGGGAAATTATGAAAATAGTATTTCAAGGAGACAGCATTACCGATTGGCACAGAAACCGTGAGGATTTTTATGATCTGGGCGAGGGCTATCCCGTTTACTGCGCCGATATTTTAAGAAGTAAAATGCCCGATACGGAATTTACCTTTATCAACCGGGGAATTTCGGGCGATCACATACACGAGGTGGCGGCGCGGATAAAAACCGAATGTATCGATTACGCTCCCGACCTTGTAAGCCTGCTTGTGGGGATAAACGACGTCGGCTCCGAGGCGGGCGGAATTTCGGGCTACAGCGCAAAACAATTCGAAAAAGACTACCGCGATACGGTAAATAGGCTTAAAACCGAGTGCGGCTGCAGGCTTATTTTAATGGAGCCGTTTATGCTTCGCAACGATCCGTATTTTGCCGTTCGGTATCCTCTGCTTGCCGAGCGGATAGATATTGTAAGACAAATTGCAAAAGAATATGCCGACAGGTATATCGCGTTGGACGGTTTATTCGCGCAAATGTGCGTATTAAAGCCGGAGGAATATTGGTCGCCCGACGGAGTACACCCCTCTGCCGCGGGCGCCGAGGTTATCGCCGGGGTTTTGAGTGACGCCGTTATTTCGCTTGCGGAGGAAATGCGCTAATGCTTACGGGAATTATCGACGGGATGGTCATGCAGCGCGACGATAAAAATCTTTCGGATATAACGGTCTATTGCCGAGAAGGCATAAAAACCGCCGAATATTCGTCCGGCGAGGCTTCGGGTAAAATTTCGGTTGAGCACAAGGAAAAGAGTAAATACCGACTGCGCGGCATTCCCGCGGGCGGACCGTATACACTTACGGTAAACGGTGAACGGTTTTACGATATATACGTCGGCGATTTGTGGATTTTGGCAGGGCAGTCAAATATGCAGGGAGTAGGCAGACTGCGCCCGGACGATTATAACCCCGACCGTGACGAAAAGGTAAGAGCCTATTATATGGACGGTAGATGGCGTGCGGCAAAGCACCCGCTTCATGCCGCCTGGATCGAAAACGGCCGCGTATTTACGGAGGATATAAGCTACGAAATCCCGAAAGACAAATATCAGGGTGTGGGTCCGGGGCTTCAATTCGCCCGCGTTTTAAAAAACGAAACACGCGTGCCTCAGGGACTTATCTGCACGGCGTACGGCGGCTCGAGCCTTGAGCTGTGGCGTCCGTTTGACGGAATGTTGTATAACGCCTTATATAACAGATTTATAAAAAACGGCGCCAATGCCGCGGGTATGCTCTGGTTTCAGGGCTGTGCCGACGCCTTTGACGGCGCGGCAGACGGGTTTGAGAGCAATACCGTCGCGTTTTTTGACGCCGTGCGCAAAAGCATGGGCGTATTTCCCATAATTCAGTTTCAAATAGGCAGGGTGGTGCATCCCGCGCTGCCGGGGCTTTGCGAAAATTGGATGAAAATTCGCGATTTTCAGCGTACCCTTTATAAAAAGACGGATTGGCTTTATACGGTGAGCAGTATAGGCTGTGAGCTTGACGATCTTATTCACATAAGCGCCGATTCGGCGGATAATCTGGGAAAAAACGCCGCAAATATTATGCTAAGGCTTAAAAACCGGCGAATACAGCCTCCCGATTTGCAAAGCGTTACCCTTTGTAAGGATGAAAAATCGGGAAAAGCCGTTATAAAAATTAAATTTCAAAATATATCCGGCGATTTAAAATCCGAGGGACGCCCTTCGGGATTTACCTTGTCGGATGAGCCGTATAAAATCGTAAACGATACGATTTTCGATATTAAGCTTAAGGGCGATACGGCGTTTTTATATCTTTGGCAGACCGAAAACGAGGCTTTGGGAAGATACCTCTGCTACGGGTTCGGACTTAATCCGTATTGTAACATAACAGACGGTTCGGGCAGCTCATTACCCTGCTTTGGACCGATTGAAATCAAGGAGTGAAGAAAATGTCTTTGTACACATCAAAAAATTATGCGCGCGTAGCTTTTCCGTTGGGAGGTATCGGCACGGGCGGCATAAACCTTGCCGGAAACGGCGCTTTGACCGATTGCAGTTTTTACAATATGCCCGCAAGGCATACACCCGCCTATTTTTCAAGCTTTGCCGTTAAGGCGGAGCGGGACGGCGAGCTTATAGACGCGCGGTTTTTAAACGGCGATTACACCGTGCCCGATTACGATAATTTTTCCGGCAGAAAATGGGTGCTCGGCTGTGTAAAGCATTTTGAAAATTGCGAATTTAGGGGTGAGTTTCCCTTTGCGCAGGTAAAGTTTACCGACCGGCATTTCCCGGGAGAGGTTTCGCTTGACGCTTTTAATCCGTTTATTCCCTCAAACTATCACGACAGCAGTATACCGGCGGCGTTTTTTACCGTAAAGTTTAAAAATACGTCGGATAAACCTACCGAATATACGACCGCCTTTTCCTTTACCAATCTTTTGCACAAGCCGGGCGAGCATCGCTTTTTGTCGGAAAGAAAATATCCCACCGTCACAATGGAGTCGTACGACGGCACGCAGGGCATTTCTTTGGCTACCGATTGCGAGGATTACGCTTATCAGGAATATTGGTTCCGTCCGTCTGAATATCTGCCTTTTTGGTTAAGCTTCGACCGCATACGCCTGTTTTTCGGCGATTTTGCAAAACCCGGGAAAATCAAAAACCGCCATTATTCTAAGCCTAAGGACCAAATCGGCATACCGGATACCGCTACCGTTACGGCTTCGGTTAAGCTCGCTCCCGGCGAGGAAAAGGAAATGCGCTTCGTTTTAAGCTGGTACGTGCCTTATTACAAAAAAACCAAAAACGACAGCGACGATGAGATTTTAAAAAATTATTATACTACGATGTTCGAAAGCTCTGCCGACGTGGCGGAATATTGCTTTGAAAATCGCACCCGACTTTATAACGATACCAAGGCTTTTAAGGATACTCTGTTTTCGTCAAATATGCCGGAAGAAGTTATTGACGCGATACAGGCTAATTTGGCAACCTTAAAAACCCCCACATGTCTTCGTGACGGCGACGGCCATTTTTGGGGCTGGGAAGGTATGCAGGACGACGAAGGCGACTGCTACGGCACCTGTCAGCATGTTTGGAATTACGCCTATGCGCTGCCGTTTTTATTTCCGAAGCTCGAAAAGCAGCTGCGGGTGGACGAATTTCATTACAGTTTGAGCAAAGAAGGCAGAATGAATTTCAGAATGCCGCTTCCCATGCGCGATAATACCGCTCCGATAAACGGCACAAACGCGCGAATGTTGTCAAGTTGCATTGACGGGCAAATGGGATCGGTCATGAAAACTTATCGCGAATGGAAAATATCGGGCGATAACGAATGGCTTGCCGAGCAATGGAGCTCGGTGAAAAAATGTTTGGAATTTGCCTGGAGCAAGGATAATACTTGCCTTTGGGATCCCGAGCGTTCGGGCGTTATTACCGGGCGTCAGCACAATACCCTTGATATTGAGGTTTTCGGCGTTCACGCATGGCTTACGGGGCTTTATCACGGAGCATTGCTTGCCGGCGCGCAGATGGCGGACGCTATGGGCGAGCCCGATACGGCGCGGGATTACCTCGAGCTTTATCGCAAAGGACACGAATGGCTCGAAGAAAACACCTTTAACGGTGAATATTACGTTCAACATTTGGATTTAAATGATAAAAAGATACTCGATCCGTACGATCCGGAAGCCATAAAAATGTATTGGAACGAGGAGCTTTCCGAAATCTGTTTTCAGCTCGGAGACGCCTGCGAAATAGATCAGGTTCTGGCGGATTTTCACGCTTCGCTTATGGGCTTGCCCGAGGTATTCGACCATGCCCACAGAGTGAGCGCTTTAAAGGCGCTTTACCGCTATAATTTCATGCCTATGCGCGAGCTTGTAAACAGCTGCCGTATTTTTGCAAGCAACGACGAAAAGGGGCTTATAATGTGCAGTTGGCCTGAGGGCGCCAAAAAGCCCGAATCCCCGATTATGTACAGCGAGGAATGCATGACGGGCTTTGAATATGCCGCCGCATGTAATATGCTGATTTGCGGTATGGAAAAGGAAGCGCTCGAAATCGTGCGGGCTGTGCGCGAACGCTACGACGGCGAAAAGCGCAACCCCTGGTCCGAAATAGAGTGCGGCGCAAGCTACGCAAGGGCTATGTCGAGCTATGCGTTTTTGCTTGCCTACAGCGGCTTTAAATACGATATGACGAAAAATTGTATCGGCTTTAAGCCTATAAGAAACGGAAAATATTTCTGGTCTGTAGACGGCGCCTGGGGCAGTGCCGAGATATCCGAAACCGAGCTTAATATTCGGTTGCTTTACGGCGAAATAAAATTAAACCGGATAATAACCCCCTTCGATAAGATAACCAAAACGGCATTAAACGGCTCCGAAATTGACTTTACCGCGCAAAACGAAACCGCCGTTTGCGACGCGGACCTTCAAAGAAACGACCTATTGACCGTTTACGGATTGAAATAACGGGAGAACCGGTATGATGAAAAATATTGAAGTAACGGTCGGATTATTGCCAGATTTCGATATAAAAATCGAAGCGCCGGTAAGCGCCGCCGATTTGGGCGGCGCGGCATTGCCGGAAATTAAGGGCTCTGCGGATAAAAGCGCGCCGGTGATTTCGGGCTTTACCGACCTTACCTTTCCGGACGAAACGCTGTCAGTTTGCGGGGAAGGCCTTCGCCGCGCTTCGCTTATAGTTTGGTCGGAGGGCAGTTTGAAAAGAATTACTCCGCTTCGCAGTGACGATACCAAGCTGCAGGCGGTTATTCCCGCCGATACGCAAAAATCCATGCTTATAGTCTGGCCCGAAAACGAAAACGGTATAGGCGCGCCCGTACGGGTGAACGCTCCCACATGTTGGTTCAGCGATACCGGACGCCTGCTTGCAAATACGGACGAGCAGGAAATACGGCTTTTCGGCAAAAGTCTTTTCATAGAGGGTAAAAAGCCTTCGGTTACCGCAATTTGCAAAGATAAATCGGTCAAAGCGGAAATTGTAAGCGCCAATCCTTATCGGCTGACAATAAAGTTGAATGCCCGCTTTTACGAGGGCGAAGAGTGCCGCTTTTATATTCACAACGGTACGGGCGGGAAATACGGCTTCGGCGAACCGTTTGAGCTGACCGCCCGGAAAATAACGCGAAAGCCCGCAAAAGAGCTTCCGACGCTTTTTGCAGAGGATTTCGGCGCCGTTGCCGACGACGGAAAAGACGATTCTGAGGCTTTCGAAAGGGCGCTCGAAGCGGCGGCACAGCTTGGCGGCGCGGTATTGCAATTGGGCAAGGGCGAGTATAATTTCCGAAAAACGCTGTATATTCCTGACCGTTTCCCGAACGGGCTTTATATCCGCGGCAGAGGAGCGGGGGATTATGATTTTGCTTCGAAGCTTTTACCCGACGAATACGAGCACCGCGGTATCGGCGGGGATCATACGGTATTAAGGTTCCTTTCGGCAAAATCTGTTCCCGAAAATACGATCCGTATAGAGGGAGACAATATTTCATTATGCGACATGACGGTTTTCGGAGCCGACGGGCATGCGCCGGGATATTCTATGGCACATGGCTATACCGTGCATCTTGCCGGCAGGGATATAACGCTTGAGCGGGTGCGTATGATAAAGGCGGATCTGCGGGATTTTAACGACGATCCAAAGGCGCGGCTTATGTGCTCAAACCACGTTTTTGTCGCTGGAGGAAGCCGAAATATAGATATTCTTAATTGCGAATTTCATACCAAGGCGTGCGCCGTATGGATAAATCATTACGAGGGAACCGACCAGTCGGTTCTGTTTAACGACAGTACGCAGGTGCGCAACCTGCGGATCGCAAATTGCCGCTTTTACGGCTATACCACACCGTACGTTCATCCCGACGGCAGAAAACCGATCGCGGACGAGGGGGAGGTTTCCCGCGGAATTACCGCGATGAATTGCAGCGACGTTATCGTGGAGCATAATCATTTTGAAGCGATCGACATGGAGCACGATTTTGTTCTCACGCGCACCATGTATATCCCCATATCGGCAAACCGTATGTATATTGCCGAAAACGTCATGAAAAACGTCGGCTCTACGCCCGGAACGGGATTTGATGGAAATACCGGCGAACAGATTTTATTCCACGGCGGTATGCATTTGGGCGGTATTTACAATATACTCAAAAGCGAGGGCAAAAAGCTTACCGTCAGAACCGACAATATTCAGGTCAAGGACGAAAACGGCGAGTATATCAAGCCGGATACGGTTATTACCAACGCCGGAAGCCGCATACAGGACGGACTCAAAGAGGGCAAACGCGGTATGGCGTTTATATGCGGCGGCAAGGGCACCGGTCAGATACGTGAAATAGAGTCCTATGACATACGCGAAAATACGGTGGTATTTCGGCTGTCCGAACCTTGGATCATCGAGCCCGACGAAAACAGCATCGTGGTGGAAACGGCGCCGTTTCGTGAGAATATCGTATATAAAAATCATATTTTTAAGGAAAAACCGACTATGGCACAGGGCTTTAAATCGGGTGGAGTGCTTATGTTTTTTGATTCCTACGGCAATATTATCGCGGAAAACACCTTTTCCAACTTGGCATTCGGCGTGGCGCTCAATACCGCCTTTAAAGCGCCGCTTTCCTGGAATACCGTACGCGACAATACCTTTAGCGGTATTGCCGAGGCTTACAAGGACGCCATGCAGGGCGGGGATTCCACCCGAAATTCCACCTTTTTCTGCGAATCGGTTGTGGGTAACGCGGGCGAGACCGCCGGCTGGGATGATTATAATATATGGTACACGGCGGGCGACGTGTTTCGCAACAATCGCTGCAGCGACGGCGATACCGCCGCGGAGCTTGCTACCAACCGCTGGCATAATCTGAGGAACCGAGAGGGCCTGCAACGGTATTTCGGTGAAGAAAAGGGAAACGCTCTGACGGTTATAGAAAACAACACCTTTAACGGCGTAGCGGACGGTATACTTATAGGCAATCCCGCATATTGGAGCCTTATTCGCAATAATATCTATATACCGAAGCGCAAGGACGGCTATTCCGGGAAACCGCTTATCAACGATCAGCCGCTTACCAATTTTAAGCTTTTATATATGGAAAACGATGAGGTGGTTTTGGACGAAAACCGTACTGCGCGCACCCTTAAGAAGGGAGAAAGCGAACCATGAGAAACAAAGCGATTACTCGCATAACGGCGTTAATGTGTCTGCTTGCCATTATACTGTCCGGCTGCGGAAAAGGGAAGGTGAAGGACGTGACAAAAGAGGATACAGAACGTTTTGAACAGATAAATCCGGTGGATAATTCGGAAGAATTTCCCGCGTCCGCCATGCCGGGCTTTACGTCGGTTTGGCAGCCTGAGGGGGTAAGCTTTTCCGAAAAGGCGCCGGGCGGCGAAAATCTGCCGCTTATAGGCAGAAAAGCGGATGAAAACACCCCGGTTTTTTCGGATTTTACCGATTTGACCTATCCCGACGAAACGCTCGGCATCACCGGCGATAACCTTACCGACGCTCAGCTTATTATATGGTCGGAAGGCGGTATGAAGGTGGTACAGCCTCTTAGAAGCGACGATACCAAAATTCAGGCGGTAGTACCGGCGGATATTGAAAAATCCATGATGATCGTATGGCCGAAAAACAAGAACGGCATCGGATCGCCTATTCGTGTAAATGCGCCCGAAATCTGGTGGTGCGATAAGGATACGCTTGACGCGAATAATTCCGACGATATGCTCTGCTTTTTCGGAAGCGCATTGTCTATCGAGGGCAAAACCCCGACGGTTCTTGCGGTATATGAGGACGGAAAGCTGGAAAAGCTTAAAATCACAAATTCAAATCCTTACAAAATAACGACGGAATGTCCGAAAAGCCTGCAAGCCGGAGTTCGTTGTAAATTCTACATTCACAACGGTACGGGCGGCGATTACGGCTGGAGCAACCGGGTGATTTTGGACGTGGCGGAAAATACCCTGAAAAAGGAATCCAAGCTGCCTGTTTTTAAGGTGGACGATTACGGCGCAAAGTCGGGCGACGGCAAAAGTGACAGCGACGCCATAGACAAGGCGCTTAATGCCGCCAAGAAAAAGGGCGGCGGCGTAATTCGCTTCGGCAAGGGCGAATATAATATAAGCAAAACCGTCGTTATAGAGGGTGAATACCCAAACGGACTTTATTTCTGCGGGGCGGGAGAAGGAAAGTACGATTTTAAATCGAACTTGGCGCCGAGCGATTATAAGGCACGCGGCTTATCGGGCGATTATACCCTTATACGCTTTGCCGACCCGAAGCTTATCCCGGATTATACCGTTCATGTGAAAACCGATAACGTAACGCTAAAGGATATGACGATAAACGGCGCCGACGACGGTATCGCGCATAAATTCAACCTGTTTTTAAGCGGTGAAAACATTACCCTTAAAAACGTAAGACTTATAAAATCGGACGTGCGCGATCTTCAAATGACAAGCGGCAACGACCTTGTTTGCACCACCAATCTTGAAATTGACAATTACAGCAAAAATATTACGGTGGAAAATTGTGAATTTCATACCAAGGCGAGCGCTATAAGCATCGGAAATATAGAGGGTATCTGGCCTTGGGGATATTTCGACAGCAGCAGAACGGTTAAAAACGTCCGGGTTGACGGCTGCGATTTTTACGGCTACACAAATCCTTACACCCATCCGTCGGGAAAGGCTCCGAACGGCGACGAGGGTGAAATTTCACGCGGAGTCACCGCCATAAACATGGACGGCGCCGTTTTTGAAAACTGCACCTTCCAAGGGTATGACCGCAAAAACTGTCGCCTGCTTGTAAGAAGCTTTTACATAGGACTTTCCACTAAGCATACCTATATTGCCAACAACGTGATCAAGAACGTCGGTAATATTCCGGGTTCGGGATACGACGGCAATACGGGCGAACAAATTTTGTTCCACGGACAGGATGCGATAGGCGGCATTTTCAACGTTACCGAAACAAAAGACAATATCTTGACCGTGCGTACCGATAATATCTCTTTAAGAGATTCGTCGGGAAATATCATTAAACCGGCGGACACTACCACGAACGCCGGCAGTCGCGTATTTGACGGCTTTGATAAGGGTACCTGCGGAGCCGTATACGTCTGCGCGGGCAAGGGAGCGGGGCAGGTTCGAACAGTCACCGCCTACAATACCGGAAAGAATACTGTCGAATTTACGCTCAAAGAGCCCTTTGCCGTAGATCCGGACGATACCTCCGTGATTACGCTTACCGCGCCGTTTATGGAGAATATCGTATACGGCAACAAAATCGCCAACGACGAGCCCACCTTAGGCGACGGCTTAAAAACCGGCGGGGTGCTTATTTTCTATGAGCACCACAAAAGTATAATAGCAAACAATGAGATACGCAATCTTGCTTTCGGTGTAGCAATAAATACCACCTTTAAAATGCCGAGCGTCTGGATTACCGTACGCGACAACGTGATGTCGGGCATGCGAGAGGCTCATAAGGACGCCATGCAGGGCGGAGATTCCACCTATGACGCCACCTTCTATTGCGATTCGGTACGCAGTAACGCCGGGGAGAGCAACGGTTGGGATAAATATAATATTTGGTATACAATAGGCAACGTTTTCAGAAATAACGACTGCTCGGACGGCGATACGGCGGCGGAGCTTACCACCAATCGCTGGAACAAGATAAATCCCGGCTGGAACGAATATCACGGTGAAGAAAAGGGCAATACCATGACCATAATCGAAAACAACCGTTTTGATAAGGTGGCGCAGGGTATCCCGGTGGGAAATCCGGCTTATTGGAGTCTTATTCGCAACAACACCTTTACCTTTACGGCAAGGTCGGGGTATCTCGCAAGAGAAGTTCTTAACGATCAGGCATGGACTAACTTTAAGCTGTTGTATATTTCAAAAAACAAGATCGTAAGAGACGATAATTATACTGTAAAAAAATAGGAGGGAGATCCGATGCGGATTGAAAATATGGTGCTCGGCATAGAGCTCGGCTCTACTCGCATAAAGGCGGTGCTGTTGGACGAAAACAACATTCCTGCCGCCGCGGGGAGTTACGAGTGGGAAAACCGGCTTGTAGACGGTATTTGGACCTATAAAATCGACGACGTTCATACGGGTCTCAGAGCCTGTTATGCCGATTTGAAGCAAAATTTTGAGAATAAATATAAAACGCCGCTTGTGACCGTAGGAGCCATCGGTATTTCCGGTATGATGCACGGATATTTGCCCTTTGATAAGGAGGGTAACCCGCTTGCCGAGTTTCGCACCTGGCGCAATACCGTGACGGGCGAGGCGGCAAGCAGGCTTACGCGGCTTTTTGACTTTAATATTCCCCAGCGGTGGAGCATCGCTCATTTATATCAGGCGATTTTAAACGGCGAAACGCATGTTGCAAATATCGCGCGGCTTACTACTCTTTCGGGGTATATTCATTACAGGCTTACGGGGCTTCACGTTATGGGCGTAGGAGAGGCGAGCGGAATGTTTCCCATTGCCGGCGACGCTGTTGACTATGACGAATGTATGATTGAAAAATTCGACAAGCTTGTCGATATGCCGTGGAAGCTTCGGGATATTTTGCCAAAGGTGCTTGCCGCCGGCGAGTGCGCGGGAACGCTGACCGCAAAAGGGGCTGAATTTCTCGATCCGAGCGGAACGCTCAAGCCGGGTATTCCGTTAGCTCCATGTGAAGGCGACGCCGGAACGGGCATGACGGCGACAAATTCGATAGCCGTGCGAACGGGCAACGTTTCGGCGGGCACTTCGGATTTTGCCATGGTAGTAACCGAAAAGCCGCTCGGCGTTCACCGTGAAATAGATATGGTAACGACGCCCGCCGGTCGCCCGGTGGCAATGGTGCATTGCAACAATTGCACTTCGGACATTAACGCCTGGGTTGACCTTTTTTCGCAGTTCGCCGATGCGATAGGCGCTCCGATCCAAAAAGAGGAGCTGTTTACTCTGCTCTTTAATAAAGCGATTGAGGGCGACGCCGACTGCGGCGGGCTTTTAAGCTACAACTATTTGTCGGGCGAGGGGATAACTGATTTGGACTCGGGAAGACCCGTATTTTTGCGAACGCCGGACGCGAAATTCACCCTCGAGAACTTTATGCGCACCCATCTCGTTTCGGCGCTGGCAACGCTTAAAATCGGGCTCGATATACTCACCAAGGAAGAAAACGTACCTATCGACCGGCTTTACGGTCACGGAGGATTTTTTAAAACTCCGGGCGTAGGTCAGCGAATTTTGTCGGCGGCGGTGGGAGCCCCCGTATCGGTGACAAAGACCGCGGGCGAGGGCGGGCCTTACGGTATGGCGCTGCTTGCGGCGTATATGCTCAAAAAAGAAGAGGGCGAAGCTTTGGAGTATTACCTTGAAACAAAGGTATTTAAGGACGCCGAAAGCTCGACGGTCATGGCAAGCGCCGAGGAAATAGAGGGCTTTTCGAAATTTTTGAGCCGATATATAAAAGCGCTGCCGGTTGAAAAAGCGGCGATTTTGTCGCTTGATGATTGATTGCCTTTGAAAAAACATTAATAAAACGGATCATATACCGAAATAAGACAAGGTTTGCACATAATAGCCGCAGACCTTGTTTTTTATTTTTTTATTATAATATAAGTTTTAAATTAAACTTGCAATTGCAGCGGCGTTGTATTATAATTTATTCGTTGCGATTATAAGGCGGGCTTTAAATTTACGGACCGAAAAGCCGCTTTTAACGGGTAAAAAAGAGAGGTATTTTATGTCAAGCTCAAAAATCAAACTCTATCAACTTGATCCGCATATGAACATCGGCACGACTACCGTGACACTGTCTCAAATGATGTCTTATATTCTTCGTACCGACAACGACGAGCTTATAGTTATCGACGGAGGAACGAGCGGCGACAGCGAATATCTTTTGAAACGCCTGCGCGATTTGGGAGGCGAAAATCCGACGGTAAAGGCATGGTTTATCACCCATTGCCATTGTGACCATGTCGACGCTATGACCGAGCTTTTGAGCCGCGAACCCGCCCCGATTACCGTGGAGCATATTTATCACAATATCCCTTCGAGAGAATGCATAGCAAAATTCGAAAACGGCAGTTCCAATGAGACCTTCGACGCGCTGACTTCGGTTTTTGCCAAGCTGCCGGAGCGGGTGTCGCGCCTTAAAACGGGCGATACCTTTAAATTCGGCGGCGCGGTTTTCGAAGCGCTTTTCGTCCCGTCCTACGAGTACCGTTCCATAAACGGAACTACAGTGGTTTACCGCCTGGAAGCGGCGGGGCAGTCGGTGCTCTTTTTGGGCGATACGGATCTGCCTTCGGGCAAAGCGCTTGCGGCGGCTGTAGAGCCTGAAAAGTTAAACTGTGATTTTATGCAGCTGGCTCATCACGGGCAAAGCGGCGTTTCACAGGAGTTTTACCGCAAATTCCCCCCAAAATGTGCTTTGTGGTGCACGCCCGATTGGCTTTGGAACAATGACGCCGGCGAAGGCTTTGACACCTTCGTATGGGAAACGGTCAAGATCCGCAGGCTTATGAAGGAGCTCGGCGTTAAGAAGCATTTGGTTTCCAAAGACGGGGAGTATTGTATTACTTTCCCGATGGATTTTTCCGACGACTCATGGGGAAAGGTCGAGCTTTGATTGCAGATTCTAAAAATTATATTTTATCGCAGCGCTTGCGCGTTTTGGAATTGAGGAGATATAAATGCCGGAAAACAAGTCGGAAAACCGCCGACAAAATCTAATTATTTTTCTTTGCTGGCTTGTTTACACGGCGGCATACCTTGCAAGATACAGCTATAACTCCAATATCACGCTGATAATGGATGATTATAACGTTTCCCACGCCGCCGCAGGGCTTGTCACCACCTTTTTCTTTTTTGCTTACGGAGCGGGGCAGATTATTAACGGCTGTTTTTGCGGCAGGTATCCCAAAAAACAGCTTATACCGATAGTCTTCGTAATTTCGGGCGTTCTTAATTTTGCTATTTACCTGGGAGTGGATTTTGCGCTTTTTAAATATATGTGGCTTATTAACGGATTTGCCGAATCGACACTCTGGTGCTCGCTTATACTCGTATTGAGCCAAAACCTCGACGACGCGCATTTGAGCAAAGCGATAATCATTATGAGCTCCAGCTCTTCGATAGGTACCTTTATTATATACGGCTTAAGCTCGCTTTTCGCGTCAAGCGGGCATTACCGCCTTACCTTTTTGACTTCGGCAATCGTACTGTGCATCGTTGCCGTCGTATGGTTAAAATTTTTCCGCCCCGTAAATGCGGCGACTCCCGCAAAAGCGGAGGAAAAAAGTTCGCTCGACAAACGCGCAAAAATTCCCCGCTCGGTTATAATAATTATCGCCGTGCTCGCCGTTTTCGCAGTCGTTTCAAGCTTTACACGCGACGGTTTGCAAACATGGGTTCCCTCGATTTTAAAGGAAACCTACAATCTGCCCGACAGCTTTTCACTGCTTTTGATCACCGTGCTTAACCTTTTGGGCATAGTCGGCACATTGTGCGCAAGCCTGCTGCACAAATTTATTAAAAATTTTATAGCGCTTACCACGGTATTTTTTATCGTTATGACAATATCCATAGGTTTGATACTCGCTACACTCAATGTATCCCTTTGGCCGGTATTGCTCTGCTTCGGTATAATTATTTTGGCGACCTTTGCCAATACCAGCGTCATAACCAGCATGGCGCCGCTTTATTTGCGAAACAAGATAAACTCCGGCATGATAGCGGGAATTTTGGACGGATTTTGCTATTTGGGAAGCACGATAAGCTCATACGGACTCGGCATAGTGGCGGACGGCCGCGGCTGGAATTTTGTATTCGTGCTTTTCCTTGTTATTCTTACGGCGGTATGCGTTTTCGGAAGCGTAACCTACGCCCTCACCCGCAAGCAGATAAGATAATGGTTTTTCGGTATCAAAAATAAAATATTAAAGCGCCGGAGCATTCGATTTAAGGGTTAGTCAATGCAATCAGATTACAATGCGTTTTGCGTGGAACGACGTCTGCGCCCGCTTTGTCGCACGGTCTTACCAT
>CANQGK010000016.1 GCA_947623175.1 uncultured Clostridia bacterium
TTTCTCTCCCTCCGTCTTTGCCTACGGCAAATCCACCTCCCCCGTCAGGTGGAGGCAAGGCGCTGTCGCGCACAGGATAATTTTTAGTTTCATCGGCTTTACAAGCTTCGGCAGCCGTAAAAGTTATATTTCGTGCCGAGATGTAAAAGCTTGACCTACCCTTGGCTCCATCTGACGAGGGAGCTGTCGGCGTAAGCCGACTGAGGGAGAGATTTTTTATTTTCAATTTCCTTTTTATTTTTGGGTTTCATCTCGGCTTTACCTTTTCTCTCCCCTCGTCTTTTGCTTCGCAAAAGCCACCCCCCTCGGCAGATGGGGGCAAGGCGCGCACGTCGCGCGGAGAAATTCGGATATAATGAACTCGCTCTGCGCAAAGTCTCCCTTGCCTAAAGGGAGGGGGACCAACGTTAGTTGGTGGTGGGATATCTGCTCACCCGTGAGGCTGAGAGCTATGCTTTAGCGCCGTTAATCCCTCCGTCGGCTACGCCGCCACCTCCCTTTAGGCAAGGGAGGCTTTTCTTATATAATCTTTAGCCACATCTCGGCTTTACTTTTTCTCTCCCTCCGTCTTTTGCTTCGCAAAATCCACCCCCTCGGCAGATGGGGGCGAGGCGCTGTCGCGCACATGATAAATTTAAAATCATCTGCAAACTAAGCATTTTTTAAATTTGAAGCTTAAAAAGGGGAATTTAGAGCATTAATCCCTCAGTCGACTGTGGTCGACTGAGGGATTTACGGGGGTAAAGCCGCGAAGGCACTAAAGTCTTATAAAATAATGCCGCGCACCTCGAATATTCACTATTCGATATTACTTATTACCTTGTGCGCAAAGCGCACATTGGGGCGGCGGTGGGAAAATCGGTCTGTTGCGGGCAGATTATTGCAGGCAGTAAATGTATGCCGTGTTTTCCCTGTTTTTAAATTCAGCCTTTCGGTTTTTCGGTGAAATAGCCGGGAGCGTCCGAACTCGGTCCTTGGTCTATTCTTGCATATCCGGCGCCCGTTTTATTTCCGTCAAAAGGCGTACCCATGCCGCCTCTTAAGCTGTCGCAGCCGGCAAACACACTGTATGAACCGCCGGATCCCGCAACCCATTGAGCGGTCACAAAATTTTCGCTTGCGTAAATTGTTTGAAGCAAAGTACAGTCTTGGAACATGCCCGAAAAGCCGTTATCGTAATTCTGTGCTGCGTCGGCTCCGACCTTGGCGGTATTAAACGAAGAAAGATCCAAAGTCACAAGCGAGGCGCACCCCGAGAACATAGCGCACATATTCGTCACATTCTCGGTATTGAAGGACGATAGATTCAGATCGGTCAGCGCCGAGCAGTTAAGGAACATATGGTTCATATCGGTCGCGGAGTCGGTACTCATATTGCTAAGATCGAGCGACTCAAGTTGTGAGCACCCTTCAAACATACGGTCCATCCATTTTACCTTGGAAGTGTCAAAATTTTCGCCGAAAACGACCTCTTTGAGTGAGGAGCAATTTTTAAACATGGTATTTGTGCTTGTCAAAGAGTCGGCTTTAACATTTGAAAAATCGGCTTTTTTCAGATTGCTACAGCCAAAGAACATACCGGAGACACAGGTGACATTTGTCAGATCAAGACCGTCAAGCTCAACCTCCTGTAGGTTGGTGCAACCGGAGAACGTGGATCCGAAACACCAATTTTCCTGAGTTATTCCCGAAAAATCCAATCCTTTTAAGCTTGCTTTTTGCAAGTTTGTACAACCCGAAAAAGCGTCCTGGAAGTTGGTAACGCCCGAAAGATCCAATCCGGAGAGATCTACTTCCGTAAGCTCGGTATTGTTTTCAAATAAATCGTTTAATGCACCCGCAAGCGCCGGAACGGTGCCGGCGTCCTTGGAGAGGATGTACATTGTGCCGTTTTTATTTATCAGACGAACATTGCCGCCGCCGAGGTTGGTACCCTTTGCCCAATCATCATCGCTCAATTCGGCGAAATCTGCGAGAGCGCCGGTCTTTATCGCAGTTACGTCGCCTTTAGTTGTAACAAAGTTTGTAAGGGCTTCCTTTAGTGGGGCGCCTTCTACGCCCGCCGGTACCGACGTTTTTTCTACGTGAGGATATTCGGCGCCATCGTCGTAGAGATTATCGAAGCTGTCGGATTCCTCGGTGTACTGCGTCGCCACGAGTCGAATGTCAAATTCGCCGCCGATGCTTGCGTTTTGATACTCGTTGCCGGCGGTCTCCTGCATTTTAAGACCTATAGTAGCAACATCGGAATTAACCTCGTCGGTCTTGCCCGAAATATGGCCCTTTGCAACCGAACTGCCGCTCAAAACCTTATCCAAAGTGCCGATCTTTATACCGTCTTCCAATTGCGAACGTTCGGTGATCTGCTTGCCGTCCTTGATGTAGTAAACGTCGATAACCTTTGCCAAATCGCCGACCGACTCCTTGGCGGTAATGCTTATTTCGTATTTAAGCGCCAGGGTGCCAAGGTTGCTTATCTTTATATGGCGAACTACGGCATAACCGGGCTCCCAGAGCTCGTAATCGAAAATCGGCTTGTCGACCTTAGACGCGTCGTTCCAGACGGTTTCGGTGCTGTTCGGATCCGCCTTGCCATCCGCCCAATACATCTCAACGTCCAAATTACCCGCTGTGATTCGGTTATTTCCGCTTGTAACGCTGTCGGTGAACCACGCGAAGGTGGAGCCGACAAGCATGGCAACGCATATAAGCACCGATAGCATGCTCATAAGCAAAGCCTTTTTGGTTTTTTTGCTTTGTGTCATGTTTTAACACTCCTTCGATTTTTTCGGCATTTTAAGCGAAGACACGCCCCGAAAACGCCGTCAAAATCGGAGTGCGTCTATCCTGTGATCAAAGTGCGGCTTCCACTACGGGAACCCGTCAATTTGCCTAATAGGGCGGCCCTGTGCCCCCCCCCCCCTGGAAATATTTGTCATTTGTACGTTTTTCATAAGAGGAAGCCTCCTTTCTTAGTATTTTTTTAGTTTCGTTTCGGCTTTACCTTTTCTCTCCCCTCAGCAGATGGGGGCAGGGCGCGCACGTCGCGCGGAGAAATTCGGATATAATGAACTCGCTCTGCGCAAAGCCTCCCTTGCCTAAAGGGAGGGGGACCAACGTTAGTTGGTGGTGGGATATCTGCTCGCCCGTAAGGCTGAGAGCTATGCTTTAGTGCCGTAAATCCCTCCGTCGGCTACGCCGCCACCTCCCTTTAGGCAAGGGAGGCAAAGGCGCGCCAAGCGCGCATGCAAACAATTCCGTATACACAATAAATTTTAGCATACCCTTACCGATTTTTCAACGTATTTTCGCAAAAAAAGAGCGGTAAAACTGCACAAAAATATGCGCAAAGGTTTATTTTCGGCGGTTTTCTTTTATTTTGAAGCGGCATACGCCGTTTTAAAGAGCGCGGGCAATATAAAAAAGCAAATAAAATCCTCCGTTTGCGCTTGCAAAGGTTAAAATCTTTACAATTTCACAAACGGAGGACAGGTATGAAGAAAAGCGTTATTAAGGGGCGCTTGCCGGGCGCCGGGAGTCGAAGGCTTAATTTGTATTACGCGGCGAGGTGGCGGTATTTTGGCTGCCGCCGTCGCCGGGAGTTGACGGCGTCGGCTCGGAAACGGCGGGCGTCGAGCTGCTCTCGCCGGGAGTCGACTGTCCGGACGAGTCGGTGGGTTCCGAAGATACACCGGGATCCTCGGACACTCCGGGCTCCAAAGCCGAGGAGTCGACAATTCCGGGATCCGCGGGTTCCTCGTCCGAGGGTATATCGGACGTCAAAGGCTCCGAAACGTCGGGTGTACTCGGCGTAGGTTCGCTTGACGGCGTAGCCGCGGAGGTAGAGCCGCTTTGGGTCGAGGACGAAGTCGAGGGGGTGTAATATCCCACCTTTTGACGGTACCAATCGTTTTTCTCGATACCGTTTGTCTCCATATATTCCTCCGGAGTGATATTATTGTAGATAAAGGCGTGCATTATTTTTGCCGCGTAATCGAGATCAAAATACACCACCGAGCCCGCCGGGGTATTGGGCGAGGGCATAAGATATTCGGTCATGGGTATGCGCATTTGCTCAAAGGTCGGGGATTTAAGCAAAATATCAAAGGCAAGCCCCATAATTTCGTTATAGCTGAGCGAGGTCTCACTGCATGGAATAAGCGCCTTGGCAAGCTTTACGTAATTTTTTTTGTCAAGCTTTACCGCCTTGTTGAAAAGCTGTTCCATAACGTAGCGCTGGCGATCGGTTCTGCCGTAATCGTCGGTAGTGCCCCAAATATTTGAAACCTTTCGTATGCGCGAATAGGCTACGGCCTGTATTCCGTTAAGGTGATACTTGCCGGGCTCCGTGATATAATGCTTCGACGGGTCTTTGCCCGATTTGTTGCAGATTTCCGAAATACAGCCGTTGAGCGCGAAACGGAACTGCCCCTTCGGCACGACCTCATTTTCGGTAAGCTCGGCGTCTATGCCGCCCACCGCGTCGATAATGTCCACCATTCCGAAGAAATTTACGGTGGCGTACTCCGAAATATCCAAATTAAATATGCTGTTGATCGTCTTTATGGCAAGCTCGGGGCCGCCGCGCGCGTAAGCGCTGTTTATTTTTGAGTAAACGGTATTTCCGTTGTAGGTTATGGGAACCAAGGTATCGCGCATAATCGAGATGACCTTAACCTTTTTGGTCGCCGTGTTAAGGCTCAGCACCATGATACTGTCCGAATTGCCCTTAAAGGAGTCGACGCTTCGGGTATCTATACCGAACAGGGCGACGTTTATGATTTTTTCGTCTATAACGTTTTCAAAGCCCAAATCGTCGGTGTTTATCTTGTTGTAATTGTAGTCGAACATTTTAAGCAATACGCCGAAAGCGGTTGCGAGTATCAGCAAAATCGAGGTAAGGGTTATCAAAAGCGCCTTTTGCCCCTTTTTAAGCTTGCGCCACCAATTCGACAGCTTGCCGCCCCGCTTTTTTTTGCGGTAATCGCCCTTGCCCGAAAAGCTTGAAAAAGAGTATATGTCGTTGCCGTCCGGCGAGGAGCTCGAGGTTATATCTTCAAATTCGTCGTTGTTTTGTGCGTCCGAAAAATTTTGCGTATCCCTGTTATTTTCCATAAATACTCCTTGATAATATTATTTTTCTTTTACCTTTGCTGTCCTTTTGTTAACGCCTTATAAATATCGCCTTTTTTGTTTCCGGTAATTTCCGCCGCGCGCTTTGCCGCCGCCGACGCCGAAAGCCCGTCGTTTACAAGCTCCGTCGCCAATTTAAGCGCGTCCTCGGCGGTGTATCGCTTTTCTTCCTCGCGCTTGCCCTCGATAATCAGCACAAACTCGCCCCGCGGCGCGTTTTGCGTGTAATAATCGAGCGCTTCCGACAAAGCAGCGGCGTATACCGTCTCGTGAATTTTGGTAAGCTCTCGTACTACGGTGATTTTGCGGTCGCCGAAAAATGCCAACATATCGCCGAGGGTCGCGCAGAGCTTATGCGGCGCCTCGTAAAAAATCATCGTCCGCTTTTCGTCCTTTAACTCCTCGAGATGCCGCCTGCGGTTTATTTTGTTGACCGACAAAAAGCCCTCAAAGCAAAACCTGCCGCAGGGGAAGCCCGAAATACTTATCGCGGTTATCAGCGCGCTGGGCCCCGGAACCGACTCCACCGCTATTCCGACGTCGCGCGCCTGCCGCACCAGCTCCTCGCCGGGGTCGGAAATAGCCGGCATTCCGGCGTCGGAAACCAGCGCGCAATTTTCGCCCTCGGAAATTCGCTTAATAATAAGATTTCCCTTAACGTTTTTATTATGCTCGTAATAGGAAAGCATTTCTTTTTTTATTCCGAAGCGGTTGAGCAATTTAAGGGTCACGCGGGTGTCCTCCGCGGCGATAAAGTCGACCTCCGAAAGCGTTCTGACGGCTCTCGGGCTCATGTCCTCCAGATTTCCTATGGGCGTACCCACGACGTAAAGTTTTCCGCTCATATCAAAGGTACGCCTCCTTGTATTTGCCGTAGATCTCTATCATCTCGGGCGAAAAATCGCCGTTTTCCTCGATGTAAAGCGCAGGCTCTATCCGAAGCCCCGGGTTGGCACAGCGCTTTCCCTCCGCAAGCACGAGCCACGGCTCCTCGCCCTTTCGCTGGGCGACGAGGCGCAGTCGCTTGGGTTCGACCTTGTACTCGTGCATAAGTATAAAAAGCTCGGTTAACCTCTCCGGACGGTGACAAACGCAAAATCTGCCCGCCGTCTGCAAAAGCTTTGCCGAAACGGCGACGATATCCTCGAGCGTGCAGGCGGTCTCATGCCTTGCCGCCCTTACGGTGCTGTCGGGATTTTTAAGTCCGGCGTTAGGGGCTTTGTAGGGCGGATTGCAGGTGACGAGGGTGTTAGAGCCGAACTCCACCTTGCCCTTAAGCTCCTTTAAATCGGCGTTTATCACCTTGAAATTCTCTAAATTAAGCTCTTTTGCGGTTCTTTGCGCCAAAAATGCCGCTTCCTCGCTTATATCCACACCCACAGCGGAGCGCAAAAGCCCGTCGCGCATCATAAGCAACGGAATTATCCCGCAGCCGGTGCCGAGATCCACGAGCCTGTCCGTTTTTTTAGGGTTTGAAAAGGCTTTCAGCAGTACCGCGTCGGTGCCGAAGGTGTGCCGCGGCGAGACGTTTACGAAAAAGCCGTTCCCCAGCGGCTCGCGGCGTATCAGCTTCTCGTCCATTTCACGCCCTGCGGAGTATCCTCCAATATTATGCCCATGTCCTTTAATTTATCGCGAATTTCGTCGGCGGTCTTAAAGTCCTTGCGACGGCGCGCTTCGCTTCTTTCGGCGATAAGCGCCTCGACTTCGGCGTCCAAATTCTCGGTATTGCGGTTGTAAACCAGCCCCAAAACGCCGGTAAGGCTGTCGAAAATTTCCGCAAATGCGGCGACGGCGGTTTTTCCGGCGCCGTTCGCTATCGCGGTGTTGATGTCGCGCACCAGCATAAATACAGCCGCCAGCGCGTCCGCGGTGTTGAGGTCGTCCTCCATAGCGTCGATAAATTCCCGCTTGTGCTCCTCGATAAACGCAGGTACTTCGCCACCCTCGGGAGCGTTTTTAAGCGCAAAATCGATATTATCGCGGCAGGTGTAAAGCCGTTCGAGCGAATTTTTCGCCTGCTCTATAATTTCCGCCGAGTAGTTTATGGGACTGCGGTAATGGGAGGATATGAGAAAATACCTTATCGGTTCGTAGCCGTATTTTTCGGCGACGTCGCGCACGGTAAAGAAGTTGTTGAGCGATTTCGACATTTTGTGATTGTCCACGTTGATAAAGCCGTTGTGCATCCAATAATGCGAAAATTCACAGCCGTTTGCCGCCTCGCTCTGGGCGATCTCGTTCTCGTGGTGGGGGAATATAAGATCAAGCCCGCCGCAATGAATGTCGATCGTTTTGCCGAGATACCTTCCCGCCATGGCGGAGCATTCTATATGCCAGCCGGGTCTGCCGTCGCCCCACGGGGAATGCCAGAACAGCTCGCCGGGCTTAGCTCCCTTCCAAAGGCAAAAATCCATCGGATCCTCTTTTACCTCGCCCGAATCCACCCGCTCGCTCGCGCCCGCCTCCAGGTCCTCGAGCGGCTGATGCGAGAGCTTGCCGTAATCTTTGAATTTCTTGGCGCGGTAGTAAACGTCGCCGCCCGCCTCGTAGGCGTAGCCGTTTTCCATAAGGGCGGAAATTATCCCCTGTATCTGCTCGATATTTTCGGTGGCGCGCGGATGAACGGTCGCCTCCTTTACGTTAAGGCCCTTCGCGTCGGTCCAAAACTCGGCGATGTACCGCTCGGCGACCTCGAGCACGGTAATACCCTCTTCGTTGGCTTTTTTTATAAGCTTATCGTCGATATCGGTGAAGTTCTGAACAAAGGTCACCTTGACGCCCCGCCATTCGAGATAGCGGCGCAAAACATCAAAAACGCAGAGCGGACGCGCGTTGCCTATGTGTATGTAATTGTAAACGGTGGGCCCGCAGGCGTAAATTTTAGCCTCGCCTTCGGTTATCGGCTTAAATTCGTCCTTACTGCGGGTAAGGGTGTTAAATATCTTCATCTTTTTCTCCATTCTGCCGCCGACAGCGGCGGCAAAGCTTTCGCGAGATTATTTCGCGCGGTTATTTCGCGCTGTTTTTCGCGCTGTTTTTCGCGCCGCTTTCCTTTTCTTTAAGCTCGGCAAGCTCCTTTTCGAGCGCCGTTATGCGCGCTTCGAGAATTTCGGTCTTTTGCTTTACGGGGTCGGGAATATGTATCTGGTCGAGCGCCACCCGCTTGCCGTCCTGACGGACTACCCGTGCGGGAACGCCTACCACGGTGGAGTTCGGCGGAACCTCCTCGAGCACCACGGCGCCCGCGGCAACTCGCGAATTATCCCCGATTTTAAAGGGGCCCAGCACCTTGGCGCCGGCGCTTATCATGACGTTGTTACCGACCGTCGGGTGCCTTTTGCCGGTGTCCTTGCCCGTGCCGCCGAGGGTCACGCCCTGATATATGAGGACGTCGTCGCCTATTTCGGCGGTTTCGCCTATGACGGTGCCCGTGCCGTGGTCTATCACGAGACGCCTGCCTATTTTGGCGCCGGGATGTATTTCTATACCGGTTTTTCTCGCGGCTCTTTGGGAAACGTAACGCGCCAAAAACATAAGGCCGTGCGTATAGTAAAAATGCGCGCGGCGGTACATTCTTATCGCCTTAACGCCGGGATAAAGCAAAAAAACCTCCAAAAAACTGCGTGCGGCGGGGTCGCGCTCTCTCACGGCGTTTACATCCTCTATAAGTCGTTTAAACAAATCTACACCCCCGGAATTACTTTGACGGATCTATATATTCTTTGGCGGCAAAGAGATAAATTGCCCCCGATATAATACATAATATTGCGGAAGCCCACAAAAGTATGCTTATAATCGCGTTGCAGGCGGTCACAAATACTTCGTTTCCGATACCGAAATCGGATATCAGCGCGTAGGACAGCAGAGCGAATATGATTCCCGCCATCTGACAGACGGTTTTGCTCTTGCCCCACATGTTCGCGGCTATCACCTTGCCCCCGCTCGATACCGTCACAAGCCTTATCGAGGAAATCATAAACTCTCTGAAAAGCACGATAAAGGTAATCCATGTTATCTGCGCGCCTATCCCGAGCTTTATAAAGCCCAAAAAGGCGGCGGTCGTAAGCATCTTGTCGGCAAGCGGATCGAGAAATTTTCCGAAATCGGTGACGAGGTTGTATTTCCGCGCCATCTTGCCGTCTATAAGATCCGTAAGCGACGCGAGGGCGAAAAGCAGAAGCGCCACGGTGTAATGATAGGGAAAATCTATCATAAGCGCCGCCATAAAAAAGGGGGTTGCGATAATTCGAGCTATCGTAAGCTTATTCGGTGTGTTCATTCGTACAATTCTCCCAACAAATCGTAATCGATGCAATCGTTTATTTTTACCTTGACAAAATCGCCGATTTTAAGCCGTTTGGTCGACATGAAAAATATTTTGCCGTCGATCTCCGGCGCGTCGGCGGGCGTTCTGCCGAAGTAACACTTAATGTAGTCATCCCAGCCCTCTATAAGTACCTCGGTGATTTTCCCCGCCTTTGCCGCGTTAAGCTGTGCGGCTATGGTCATCTGGGTCTCCATTATGTTTTCCATGCGGTCGTTCTTTACCTGCTCGTCTATTTGATCGGGAAATTCCGCCGCGGCGGTGTCCTCCTCTGCCGAATAGGTAAAACAGCCGAGTCTGTCAAAGCGCGTCTCCTTTACAAACCGCGCCAATTCGGTAAATTGATCGTCGGTTTCGCCGGGAAATCCGGTAATAAAGGTGGTTCTCAGCGTAATATCCGGTATTTTCGCCCGTATTTTCGCTATAAGCGCCGAGATACTTTCGCGGTCGCCCTTGCGGTTCATCCGCTTTAATATTTCCCCGTTTACATGCTGCAGCGGTATATCGAGATACTTTACAAGCTTTTCCTCGCTTGCCAGCGTCTCCAAAAGCTCGTCGGTAATTTTCTCGGGATAGGTGTAAAGGGTTCTTATCCAGCGTAAGCCCTCTATTTTGCAAAGCTGCCTTAAAAGCTCGGGCAGCATATATTTTCCGTAAATATCTATGCCGTAGGCGGTGGTGTCCTGCGCCGTGACGATAAGCTCCTTTACGCCCCTTCCCGCCAATTTGCGCGCTTCGTCTACGCA
This sequence comes from uncultured Clostridia bacterium, assembly GCA_947623175.1. Taxonomy (GTDB): domain Bacteria; phylum Bacillota; class Clostridia; order Oscillospirales; family Acutalibacteraceae; genus UBA737. The sequence goes on from CANQGK010000016.1 coordinate 10,207, forward strand.
GTCCTCTATAGTGCGGCTTCGAAATCTGCCGCGAATTTTCGGTATGGCGCAATAGGTGCAGACGTTGTCACAGCCGTCGGCGATCTTGATATACGCCGAAAACGGGTACCCGCCCAAAATTCGCTCGCCGCTTAAATTAAGGTCGGTCTTTTCGCCGTAGGAGTTTTCCCGCTTTCCCTCTATCGCGTTTTTGACGATTTCGGCGATTTTGCCGTTGGAGCCCAGCCCCACGCAAACGTCGACCTCGGGAATTTCCAGCGTTACGTCGTCCTTGTACCGTTCGGCGAGACAGCCGGTAACAATAAGCGCTTTGCATTTGCCGCTCTTTTTGTACTGCGCCGCTTCCAAAATATTCTCTATCGCTTCCGCCTTGGCGGACTCGATAAAGGCGCAGGTGTTGATTATTATCGCGTCGGCTTCCGCTTCCTCGCCGCATATCGTAAGCCCGCCCTTTTCGAGGAGGCTAAGCATCATTTCGGCGTCCACCTGATTTTTGGGGCATCCGAGAGATACCATACAGACCTTATACATTCTCAATATTCCTCGCTGTATTCAAGTTCTTCTTTGTATTTTTTAAGCGCGGCGGAAACGTCGCCGTAGGAAAAGCCCTTTCGCACAAGCGCCGCGTAAACCCGCTTAAAGCCGTCCTCCGTGGCTAATTTTTCGGCGTATTTCCGCTCGATAAGCGCCGCTATCCGCTCTTTCTCGTCCGGTTCGTACAAATCGAGCACCTCGCGCGCCATGTCGTAGGGTACACCCTTTTCGGTCAGTTTGTAAAGGGTCTCCCTGCGCGAGAGGTTATTTTCGATGCACCGCTCGCAAAAGCGCTCGGCAAAACGCCGGTCGCAAACAACTTCAAGCTCCGTAAGCCTCGCTATCGCCGCGGCGGAGGCTTTTTCGCCGAAGCCCGCCCGCAAAAGCTTAAGATACAAAGCTTTCGAGGTGTAATCGTTTCGGTCAAGGTACCACAGCGCGCGGGATTTCGCCCGCGTATAATCCGACTCGTACCGAAGCTCGGCTATCGCTTCGTCGTCAAGCTCCAGCCCTTGCGTTATCGCCTTATCGGCGCAAAGGTCGGCGTCTATAAGAAGCTCTCCGCCGTCCTCGAAGGTCACTTTGCAAAGGTGCTTTTTATCCCTTTTTACCTCGGCTACCCTCATTATTCGTCAACCGCTATGTCGATATCGACGCTCTTGCGCGGCATGTCGGCGGGATCCTCCGGCATAATTTCGACCTCGTCGTCGGCGCTTGCGACAGCCGCCGCGGCTTCCTCGGGGGCGTCGTATACCGCCATGATCTTATCCTCGATTTCCTTTGCCAATTCGGGATTGTCCTCAAAAAGCTTCTTTACGTTGTCTCTGCCCTGACCGAGGCGGGTCTCGCCGTAGTAGAACCAGGCGCCCGATTTTTTGATCACGCCGAGATCCACGCCGACGTCGATTATTTCGCCTATGTGGGAAATGCCCGTGCCGTACATGATGTCAAATTCGGCGGTTTTAAAGGGGGGAGCCACCTTGTTTTTGACGATTTTGGCTCTCGTGTGGGTGCCTATAAGCTCGCTACCGTCCTTGATAGGCTCGCCCTTGCGCACGTCAATTCGCACCGTCGCGTAAAATTTCAAAGCGCGGCCGCCGGTGGTGGTTTCGGGGTTGCCGTACATAACGCCGATCTTTTCGCGAAGCTGGTTGATAAATATCGCGGCGCAGTTGGTTTTGGAGAGCGCGCCGGTAAGCTTCCTCAGCGCCTGGGACATAAGCCGCGCCAGCTGACCTACGTGGCTGTCGCCCATTTCGCCGTCGATTTCGGCCTTGGTCACGAGCGCCGCCACCGAGTCTATTACTATAATATCTATGGCTCCCGAGCGCACGAGCGCTTCGGCGATTTCCAAAGCCTGTTCGCCCGAATCGGGCTGAGATACCAACAGACTGTCGATATCCACGCCGAGCTGACGGGCGTATACGGGATCGAGGGCATGCTCCACGTCGATAAACGCGGCGGTGCCGCCCGCCTTTTGCGCTTCGGCGACGCAGTGCAGAGCTACCGTAGTTTTACCCGAGGATTCGGGGCCGAATATCTCGACTATCCTGCCCTTGGGTATGCCGCCTATGCCGAGCGCTATATCCAAAGTAAGTGAGCCTGTGCGTATATGCTCTACGTTCATGGCGTTGTTTTCGCCCAAACGCATAACCGCGCCCTTGCCGAATTTCCTTTCTATTTGATCCATGGCGGTTTTAAGCGCCTTTTGCTTTTCCTCTTCCTCCACTATTTTTACAGGGGTTTTAACGTCTTGTGCCTTTGATGCCATTTTTTGCCCTCCTATTTTATCGCGTAAACCACGCGTTCTATGTTATTGAGATCTTTTTTGACGCCCGTATCCTTAAATCCCGCCGCTTTAAGTAAGTCGGATATTTGCCCGTATCGGTTTATGCCGACTTCGAACGCCATCATGCCGCCCACTTTCAGCGAGCTTTTGTAATTTTTTATGATGGCTTTGTAAAATTCCATCCCGCCGTCGCCCGCCAAAAGGGCGCTTTCGGGCTCAAATTCGGTCTCGGGGGAGACCGTTTTCATCTCGTCCGGCGAAATATAGGGCGGATTGCTGACTATAAGGTCGTATTCGTTATTCTTTGCCGCGGCGGACTCGAAAATATCGCCCTTTATAAGCTCTGCGTTTTTACAGTAGTTTCGCTTTAGGTTCTTATCGGCAAAGCTTAACGCTTCGTCGTACTTTTCGACGAGGGTAACGCGGCCGTCCTCCCGCTCCTTTGCAAGGGTTATGCCTATACAGCCGCTCCCGGCGCAGAGGTCGAGCGCCCTCGGATTTTCCTTATCCTTTAGATATTCGAGCGCCGTCTCCGCCAAAATCTCGGTGTCCGCCCTCGGGATCAAGACGCCGGGGCCTACGTAAAAGCTTCTTCCGTAAAACTCCCACTCGCCGAAAATATACTGCAGAGGATAGCGTATTTCCCGCTGACGGAGTATGGCGGTAAGGTTGTTTTGCTGAAATTCACTAAGGCTTTTGTTATAATCCGTAAGTATCTGCGCTGAAGTAAGCCCCGTCACATGCTTTATTATCTGCTTCGCCTCAAAAACGTAATCCTCTATGCCGGCGGCTTTGAGCTGTTTTTTGGCGCCGTTATAGGCTTCAAATATCGTCATACGCCTTCACCGCCGCCGTTTTCGGCTTCTTCGTTTTCGCGGTTTTCGGCTTGCTCGGCGTTTTCGGCTTGCTCGCGCAATTTCACGTCTACCGTGCGGTCGACGTCGGGTTCTGCCGGCTCGCAGGCGCGCAGGGCGGCTATGGCAATTTCTATCATGCCGTCGTCCGGCTCCTTGGTGCTTATTCTCTGCATCCATAAGCCCGGAGCGGAAACTATGCGGGTTACGACGTTATCGTACTTACCGCAGAGCTTGAGTATTTCATATCCCACGCCGCAGATTATCGGGATAAGCAGCAGCTTTACCGCCACCCACAAAAGGCGAACGTTGTAAACGCTCGGGAAAATCATCTGCACCACCGTCGCGAATACGATGCTCACGAGTATCATGAGTATCATAAAGGAGGTGCCGCAGCGGGGGTGAAACCGCTTTTGCTTTCTTACGTTTTCTACGTTCAGCTCCAAGCCCTTTTCGTAGCAGAAAATGGTCTTATGCTCGGCGCCGTGGTACATAAACACCCGCTTTATATCCTTCATAAGCGAGACGAGGAACATATATCCCACAAAAATCACCAGCTTTAAAAGCTGTTCTATGCTCGAGCGCAAAAGGGCGTTTTTTATTTTGATTTTAAATACCCACTCGACGCCGCTTACAAAAAGGCGGGGCAGATACATAAAAAGCGCTATCGCCAACACGACGCCCAAGACCGCGCCTATTATCATGACGGTATTTAAAAGGGCGTTCGGCTTTTTGTCGTCCTCTTTATTTTCGGTTGCTTTTTCATCTTCTTTTTCGTTTTCGGCGTCGGTTCCGCTTTTGTCGGCGGTCTTTTCCTCTTCCTCAAGGTCGGCAAAGCCGGACTTTTCGGCGGAGAGCATCATCGCCTTGTAGCCCTGAACCATCGACTCGACGAAGCCTACAACGCCGCGTATTACCGGTATGTCCAATATTTTGTATTTGTCACGCAGGCTCTGTCCGTTTAATTGAATTACGTCTATCCCGCCGTCGGGCAGGCGCACCGCCAGCGCCGATTTTTCGGTGCTTTTCATCATAATTCCCTCTATCAGCGCCTGACCGCCTATAGTGGTATATTTTGATTTGGTCTTTGCTTTATCCTTTGCTTTAGCCTTTACTTTAGCTTTTGTTTCAGCCTTTGCTTTAGCCATTTTGCGACTCCTTTAATTCGTTGATTATATTATCCGCCGTAAGGTTCTGCTTTTTCTCCTCCTCGGAGATTTTTTCCGCCATCTCCATAGGCTCAAGCTCGCCCTTTTCGGGGCTTTCCTCCGCCTTTTCGGACTGCGGCTCCTCGGGCTCGTAAAGCGGCAGAACTATCGTGACCGTAGTGCCGACGCCCTCGGTGCTTTCCACAAACAAAAGCCCGTCGTGCTGTTTTATAATTTCGTCCGCCACGGCAAGCCCTATTCCCGAGCCTCTGACCGAGTTTGACGCTTTATAAAACTTCTCCTTTATCCGGTCGATATCCTGACTCGGAATGCCCAGCCCCGTATCGGTAACCGAAATTCGCACACAGCCCTCCTCGCGAAGCTGGCTTACGAGCACCTGACCGCCGCTCGCGGTATACTTCACGGCATTGTCTATAATATTTATAAATACCTGCTTTAAGCGGTTGGTATCGCCTATGATCTCGAGATCCTCGCGCGGCTTTGTAAAAATAAGCTCTATGCCCTGATTTTTGCAAAGCTCCATATACATGTCCACCGACTCCGCCAAAATCCTCGTAAGGTTGAGCGGCTTTGTCTCCACGCTCATTTTGCCGTTTTCCATTCGCGAAAAATCCAACAGCTCCTCGACAAGGCCCGACAGTCTGTCCGCCTCGGAGAGCACCACGTCAAGCCCGCGGCTCACAAGCTCCTCGTCGGTTCCGAGCGACATCTTCGCCGTCTCGCCCCAGCCGCGTATCGCGGTAAGCGGAGTGCGAAGCTCATGAGATACCGAAGAAATAAAGTCGTTTTTCAAATTTTCGGCATGACTTAACTCCGACGCCATATAATTTATGGTATCGCAAAGCTCGCCTATTTCGTCGTTTTTGTTGATATTTATCCGCGATTCGAAATCGCCCATGGCGATTTTTCGCGCCATGTTGCTTACGTCGCGTATCGGCTGTACTATCGATTTTATGAAAAATATGCCCGAAAAGCCGAAAAACGCCAGCACCGCGATCGCGACTAAGGTCATAAGCAGGGAAAATTCGGCAACGTTTTTATCCGCCGCCTGCATCGAGGTTATCCAGCGGTAGGCGCCGAGCTCCTTGCCGCCGTTTCCGTAAATCATGGTGGTTCCCGCCATGATCCGCTCCCCGTCGGCGGTCCTGCTCTTTTGCACTACGGTCTGCTTGGTCTCTTTCGCCTTGTAATAATCGGGCATCGGGTCGGCGACGGTGTGAAATCCCGTGGTCGAAACCACCAAATTCCCCGTGCTGTCGAGCACCTGCACCTCTATCTTGTTCTTGTACTTAAATTCGGCGGCTATGCTTATGGCGGAATCGCCGAAGGTCGCCTTATTCGCCCCCGAAAGGGAGGTAAATTCGTAAGCGTAATCGCTCGCCAGCACTTCTATACGCTCGCTGTTTATCGAGCTGAAAAGGAGAGCGAAGGCTATAGTCGCGGCGCAGACAACTACGGCTACCACCAAAAAGATGTTGATAAACCATCTCACCGCTATGCTTTTGAATTTAATTTCAAGCTGCACTCGTTCTCCCTCCCTCTTACGCTTTTATTTTAATTTTTTTGCCCTTTTTCCTATCTCGTATTCCACTTATAGCCCATACCCCACACGGTTATGAGCCGCTTCGGCTTTGAGGGGTCGTCCTCGATCTTTTTGCGAAGCCTGCGTATGTTTACGTCCACGATCTTTTCCTCGCCGAAGTAATTGCTTCCCCACACCTTGGTCAAAATGTCGGTGCGGTCGAGGGCGACGTCGGGATTGTTGAAAAAATACTCTATCATCTGAAACTCCACTTGCGTAAGCGGTATGTTCTCGGAGTATTTGAGCAGGGTGCGCTTTCGAAGATTAAGGGTAAACTCGCCGAGGGTAATATCGTCCGTGGTTTTCGCCGCCGCGATCTTCTGACTTTGCATTTCCACCCGACGGTAGAGCGAATCAACCCTCGCCAAAAGCTCGGTGGGGCTGAAAGGCTTGGTTATATAATCGTCTGCGCCTATCATAAGGCCGCTTATTTTATCCATTTCCTGCGTGCGGGCGGTAAGCATTATTATACCCAGCGTTTCACTGCGGCGGCGCAGCTCCTTACAGAGGGCAAAGCCGTCCATTCCCGGCATCGAAATATCGAGCAAAGCAATATCAAAGCTTTTGCCGTAATTGTCGTAAATGTCGAGCGCTTCCTCGCCCGAACCCGCCTCGGTAACGCTGTAGCCGACGCGCTTCAGGTTGATGGCTTCAAATTCGCGTATCGCCGCCTCGTCCTCCACAATAAGAATACTTTTCACTGCCTTCACTCCTGTTCGTATAATTGACATGCGGCTTTGACCGCTTCGGCGGTAACCCCGTCGCGTATCGCTGCTTCCGATATACGGCACAAAACCGTATTCTCGCCGTCGCTTATTATCTCCGCCGCGCCCTGCAGGTCATACTTTCCCGCGTCAAGGTCGGCTTTTTTTACCGTGACAAAGTACAAAAGGCTCTCGCCCACCGCGGAGGTTTTCGGATCATACCGGTATATCTCGCGAACGCGGCTGTCGGTGTCCTTAAGTACGGCGATGTTGTCCACCCACTTCGGCGGAACGGTGTAATAATAGCCGTCGTTGGCGTTTATCATCGTCGTGAGCCTCACCGTAAGCCGCTCTCCGTTAAAGGAGCACCACTCGGTAAGGTAGAGCTTTTCGTTAAGCTGAAGCTTGGTAACCGACGGAACGTCTCTCTGCACCGGTATCTCGGGAATGCCGTCGTCGTTGATGTCCTCGAGCGCAAAGCTTGCGGAGCGCAGGGTAGCCAGGGTTTCCTTCGTATCGGGGGCAAATAAGGGGTTTACAAGCTCCCCCTTTTCCATAAACAGCACCTCGGTAACGGCGCCGATACCCTTTACCTCGTCGATATACACCGCCGGCTTGCCCGACGAAAGGGTGGATACCACCGGCATATTAAAGGTTTTGGCGGCATTGTCAAGCTCGCAGTCCGAAAGCTCGGCAACACCGTCGGGTAAAAGCTCGTAAAGGGCGGCGGTATTGCGGTTTTCGGCGGTATTAACGTTTATTATGAGTATTTCGTTTTTGTCGTTTTCGCTCAAATCGCAGGTGGTAAAGTGGGTGTAACGTTGAAGCATTCTCTGCGTAAGCGAATTTTCGGCAAGGTTGTAAACCGCCAACTGCATCTCGCTGGTACCGTATATTTCCCAGCCGACAAGCAATTCCTTTATGCCGTCGCCGTCAAGGTCGCAAAATTCGAGCATATCCACTCCGCCCGCGGCAAGGCTCTGTACCGCCGCGGACTTCCACTCGCCGTCCTTGAGGCGTATGTAGTTTAAATTCATATTGACGCTCTCGGCGCCCGTCGTGGCGTAAAAGGCAAAAGCCTCCAATATCCCGTCGCCGTCGATATCCTCCCGCACTATAGCCGAGCGGTAATCCCCGCGCGAGGGGTATTTGAGTGTATATTCTTCCTTTACACTGCGGCTCAGCGCCGTCGATATGGGGTTAAGCTCGCCCGTGAGCGCCGGCGGAGACAAAAGCTCGGCGGTATCCGAGGCAAAAAAACTACAGCCGCAAAGGGTTATCGCCGTCAAAACAGACGCCCAAAAAGTCAAAAATTTTCTGATCACCGCCGCTCACCCCTTTATACATAAATATACATTGTAGATTATACCATAACGAATTAAAAAAATAAAGATATTTTGTAAATAAAAAATTTTTTTAAAAAGTTTTATCCCTTTAAATTTCGGCGAAAAAAAGGGAACCCCCGTTTACCGCTTAAAAAAGCGCGCCGTTTGCGGTAAACGCGGGGTTATTTTACAAGTCTTGCGAAGCTTACGCCGTCCTTCACGGAGTCGATTATCACTTCCCGTATCTCGCCGTCGAGCGGGCGGTCGGATTTTACGGCAACCCGCGAGTAATTCTCGGTGTAGCCCTCGCTTTTGCCGTCGGCGGTCGTCTCAAACAGCGCCTTAAAGGTTTTGCCGATTTGAGAACGCAGAAATTCCTCCTCCGCCTTTGCCGCGGCGGCGATCATTTCGCGACTGCGGCGGCTTTTTTCGGCGTTCGGCACCTGCCCGGGAAGCCCGTAAGCGACGGTGCCCTTGCGCCTCGAATAGGCGAAAACGTGGGTTTTTGCAAAGCCGATTTTGCGGACGTAATTTACGCTCTCGCGAAATTCCTCCTCGGTTTCCCCCGCGAAGCCCACCATAACGTCGGTAGTCAGAGCGGCGTCCGGAAACATTTTTCGTATTCGCGTCACGAGCTCGGTGTAAAAGGCGGTGTCGTACCGGCGGTTCATCCGCTTAAGCGTCCGGTCGCACCCCGACTGCAGGGATATATGGAACTGCGGGCAGAATTTTTCGCATTTTTTAAACCTTTCGAGCATTTCGTCGCTTATAAGGTCGGGCTCGAGCGAGCCGAGCCGCACCCTTTTTATGCCGTCGGAAAAAGCCGCCGCCTCCACCGCGTCGCAAAGATCGAAGTCGCCGTCGCTGCCGTAAGCCGAGAGGTTAATACCTACCAAGACTATCTCGGAAAATCCGTTTTTCGCAAGCGCCGCCGCCTCGGCTTTTATATCCTCGGGCGGTTTTGAGCGCACAAATCCGCGCGCCGAAGGGATAATGCAGTAACTGCAATACCGCTCACAGCCGTCCTCTATCTTGATATACGCCCGCGTCCTCTCCGAAAAGGCGGAGATTGCGGGGGTGTTGAACCGCGCCTTTTCCCTGTGAGGCAAAATTTTAATTATCCGCTCGCCGTCGCTTAAAAATTTTTCGGTAAGCGTCACTATCTCGGCGACGTCGGTATTGCCGGCGATAACGTCGGCTTCGGGGAAGGCGTCGGCAAGCTCGGGAAACGCCTGCACCATACAGCCGGTGAGAATTATCGCCGCGTTCGGATTGGATTTGCGAAAGCGGCGCAGGATCTGTCGGGTTTTGCGGTCGCTTTCCGCCGTTACGGTGCAGGAATTTATAACCGCCGCGTCAAAGGCGCCGTCCGCGCCGACGCAAACGTGCCCCGCTTTTTCAAAGGTTTCGCGCATCGCCTCGGTCTCGTATTGGTTCACCTTACAGCCGAGTGTGTAAAAAGCTACGTTCATTTTTTTCGCTCCGTATAACTTTAAGTGTAATAAACAAATAGATTATACACGCTATTTTGTTTTTTTTCAACTAAAACCCGATTTTTTAAGCCGAAACCCGATTATAACTTGACATAAGCGCCCAGCGGTGGTATAATTTGCTTGCAATGAGGGAGCTCGATGAAACTCGGGCTGAGAGGAAATCCGTTTTACTATGATTTCGACCTTTAACCTGATGCGGATAATGCCGCCGTAGGGAAATACGTAAAAAGTATTGCCGCAGGTGGATTGCCTGCGGCATTTCGTTTTTCCGGTCTTGCCGAATAACGGGATGTTCGGCGACACAGGTATTGCAAGAGAAAGGAGTAACAAAAAATGAAAAAATCACCTATTTTTAACCTCACACTGTCCGCCGTTTTTGTGGCGCTGGCGACCGTTTTAAGCTTGATTAAGCTTTTTAAAGCGCCGCTCGGCGGTTCGGTAACCCTGCTCAGCATGCTGCCGATCGTTATGATCTCCGCCATGCTCGGCGTAAAATGGGGGCTTGCAAGCGCCTTCGTTTATTCGCTTATCCAGCTGCTTTTCGGCATAATTTTCGACGGCTTGCTCGGCTGGGGCTTAACTCCGGTTATGCTTATCGGCACCATACTGTTCGACTATATCATCGCCTTTACGGTTTTAGGTATTGCCGGCATTTTCGCCAAAAAGGGCGCCGCGGGCGTAGCTCTGGGCACCGCGCTTGCGATAGCCTTGAGATTTGTAAGCCACTTTATTTCGGGCTACGTGATTTTCAAAAATCTTGAGCAGTTCGAGCTTTTCGGCAAGCTTTTCGCAAACCGCCCGATTTTGTATTCGATAGCCTACAACGGACTGTATATGCTGCCGGAGCTTGTGTTTACCGTGATTTTCGCGGTTATCGTATTCAATATTCCGCAGGTCAAAAAATTGATGGCGAATAATGCTTAAAGGTTCGCTTCTTTAAGCAGATTGTACTGTCGGGCTATTTGGTACCAGGTCACCGGCCCCGCCGAGCCTGTGACGGGCAGACCGAATAATCTTTGAAATTCCGACACGGCATTTTCGGTTTGCTCGCCGTAATATCCCGTTACCGAAATATGCGGCAGTTCATTTATAAACGAGGCGATATACGACAGATATTTTTGTATATCTTCCACGTCGCCGTTTCTGATACCCGGGGTCAAAAAATATCCCGGGTATAATTTTGCGCTCTCGCCCTGATAGCCGGGCGGCAGGGCGCCCACCGTTTCCTCGTATATGCGGGAAATCGCTATCCAATCGTCGTTGTCCACCCGCCCGTTTAAGGGGAGGCCGTAAAAGCTTTGAAACCGCTCGACCGCCTCGAGGGTTTGCTTGTCAAAAACCCCGTTATAGGGCACTGTCGGCAGATTGCCGCCGAAAAAGGCGATGACGTTTAGATAAAATTGCAGCGTGTGCACCGGCACCCCCTCGTCGCCGAAAGCAAGCTCGGTCGAAAAGGGCAAAGTCGCTTCTTCGAGCGTTATCCCCTCGGCGATGATTTCCGAGAGCGCCTTTACCCCCTCGTAATACCGCTTTATTGCGTACCATGTGGCTTTGTCGACCTCGCCCGTCACCTCAAGATCGGCAATTTCCTGAAATTTCCTTACCGCAAGCTCGGTATCGAGACCGAAAATCCCGTCGGTTTTGCGGATTTTGGGTATCGCGGGGTAGTTTTGCGCAATGCGGTTAAGCGCCACCTGTACGATTCGAACGTCGTTGCGCCTCATCCCGAGCCGCAGGGGTATTCCCGGATAGGACTCGCTTAAGGGCGCCACCGGAGCGTTTTCGACTATGTAAACGTCGCTTCCGTAATAATTTTGCAAAATTTCAAGCGCCGAAAGCCCGCGGTTTGCAAGCTCCACCGAACCCCATTGCGAAAGCCCCGCGCAGGTGGAGGTGGTGCCGTTGCAAAAAGCGGCGAAAAGCGGCTGAACACCGCCTTCGCGCACAAGGTAATTATCAAAAATCTCATTAACTGTGCGGTCGATGGTTTCGAATATTTCGCGATCCTTTACAAACGCCTGGTCGTACCTCGTGTCGTTGGTTATGTCGAAATCATACCCGCGCGAACGGTAATGCTCGGTATAAATTCGGTTGAGCGCAAAGGTTATTATCGCGTAAATGTTGGCTTTGAGCGCCTCCTCGGGCCAGGTGGGATATATCTCGCTCGAAGCCGCGTTTTTAACGTAATCGATAAAGGGCACCACAACGTTCTGCGCGGGCGCGTCCGGCGCCCCCAAATGCACGGTCACCGTCTCCGGTATCACCGGCGTAAGCAGCGTCGCCATAAAATCATCTCCGATCCGATTTTTATAATAAAAACTTTAGCTTCTTCTCGGCTTTAGCCCCGTAAATCCCACCACCAACTAACGTTGGTCCCCATCCCTTTAGGCAAGGGAGGCTTTACGCAAAGCGAGTTTGACAAATGGCGGTAAAGCAAAGATGAAACTAAAGTTTAAATTCAGCGTATCTGTAGCCTTTCTCTCCCTTCGTCTTTGCCTACGGCAAATCCACCTCCCCCGTCAGGTGGAGGCAAGGCGCGCATGGCGCGCGGGAAATTTTAAAATCATCTGCAACTAAGCATTTCTCAAATTTGAAGCTTAAAAAGCATAATTTAGAACATTAATCCTTGGCTCCATCTGACGAGGGAGCTGTCGGCGTAAGCCGACTGAGGGAGAGAAAAGGTGAAGCTTAGATAAAGCTAAAGCCTTAAAAAGAAACTAAAAATCATCCTGCGCGCCCGCGCGCCTTGCCCCCATCTGCCGAGGGGGGTGTCTTTTGCACTGCAAAAGACAGGGGGAGAGAAAAGGTGAAGCTTAGATGAACCTAAAACCTTAAGAAGAAACTAAAAATTATCCTGCCGCGCGTCGTGCGCGCCTCGCCCCCATCTGCCGAGGGGGGTGGCTTTTGCACAGCAAAAGACGAGGGGAGAGGAAAGGTGAAGCAACGAAGCAACTAAAGCTTTATAAAACAATGTATCGCGCACCACTTGAGCCTCCCTTGCCTAAAGGGAGGTGGCGGCGTAGCCGACGGAGGGATTAACGGCGCTAAAGCACAGCTCTCAGCTTCACGGGTGAGCAGGTATCCCTCAGTCAGCTACGCCGACAGCCCCAAAGTGCGCTTTGCGCACAAGGTAATAAGTAATATCGAATAGTGAAAAAGTATACGAGCACGCAGCATTGTTTTATAAGACTTTAGTATCTTCTCGGCTTTAGCCCCGTTAATCCCACCACCAACTAACGTTGGTCCCCCTCCCTTTAGGCAAGGGAGGCTTTGCGCAGAGCGAGCGCTTCATTTTTCATGGCGTCAGCTTCGCTCTTTTGAGCGTCGTGACGCCGCCGAATACCGCCACACGGGAATAAATAACGTCGGCGAAGCCGTCCGCCTTGATTTCGAGGGCGTAGTCGGCGTAGGGCTTGCCGTCGGGCGCGGGAGTCAACGAGAGCGACCTCGGCGGCGTTTTGAGCAAAAACGCGTCGGTTTTGCCGCTGCGGTCGGTAAAGCCCCGGGCTTCGATTTTGCGGTTCTCGTCATCCCCCGAAAAGACCGTAACGCAGGCGTTTTCGAGCGGATAACGCGAGCCGAGCGTCGTCACCGCAACCTTAAGCCTGCCGAAATTCTCCGCCTCGCCGGATTTTGCCGAACGGGCGTCCGATTTTTCCTTCCCCGCGTTCAAATTCGCCCTTTCGGCGCCGGCTTTGCGGTAAATCTCGAGCATTTCGGTCTTGTATTTTTCAATAAGCGAATTATCCATGTTTTTCCTCCGCCGATACGCCTTGCGCGCTTTTTAGACTTTGAGCCTAAAACATTGTATGCTTTCGCGGCGGTTTTGTGAATTTTTCGAAAGATTTTATATTTTCAAATTTACAGCAATATTTTTCTTGCTTTTTTGAGTGAATGTTGTTACAATAGGGATAAAAGGCTATGGAGGTGTATTTTAATGGCTTATAAAATTTCCGACGCTTGCATCAGCTGCGGCGCTTGTGCCGCCGGCTGCCCCTGCGAAGCTATTTCCGAAGGCGATGCTCAATACGTTATCGATCCCGATAAGTGCATAAGCTGCGGCGCTTGCGCGGCAGGCTGCCCCGTAGATGCGATCTCCGAGGACTAAGGGTACATGGATTAATGAGTTTACAAGCGCCTTGCAGCTTCGCTGTACGGGCGTTTGTCATTTTGAGCGCCGTCGACCTTTTTCGACATGAAATTACAAAGGAGAGATTTCCCGTGGAAAACACCAAAACCGTCGCCACCAATAAAAAGGCGTATCACGAATATTTTGTTTTAGAGAGCTTCGAAGCGGGAATTTCTCTTTCCGGAACCGAGGTAAAGTCGGTAAGGCAGGGCGGCGTTAATTTAAAGGACGCCTGGTGCAGTGTCGACGACGGCGAGATGATAATCAAGCAAATGCACATAAGCCCCTACGAGCAGGGCAATATTTTCAACAAGCCGCCCGCCCGTAACCGCCGTTTGCTTATGCACAAGCGGGAAATTATGCGCCTTTTCGGCGCCGTAAAGCAGGAGGGGCTGGCGCTCATACCGCTGTCGGTTTACTTCAAGGGCTCGCTCGTCAAGGTGCAGCTGGGCCTTTGCAGGGGCAAAAAGCTCTACGACAAGCGCGATACCGCCGCCAAACGCGACGCCAACCGTCAAATCGACCGCGCGCTTAAGGAGCAGAACCGAAATTAAACGGTTAATTTTAAATTTTTATATACGGGGATGTAAAGGATTCGACGGGGATTTTGCAGTACCGGAAGCGAGCAGCGGTGCGGAACCGCTTTAAAATCCGCATAAAAAATTAACTAACAACAATAAAGTTGCTTTAGCTGCCTAATTAGGCGGCTCATCCGACCAAAGAGTACCGCGGCTTTGTAAGGGTGTCATTTAAGCGGTGAACGTGAACGGCGGACCGCTCCCGCCGCCGTCACGCCGTGGGAGCTACCGAGCCTTGCAGTCCGACGCTTGACGGCAGGGCAAGGGAAAGCAAACATGCGTCTGCGCTCGGAGACGCCGGTATGAATAGATTTTCGGACGCGGGTTCGACTCCCGCCATCTCCACCAAAAAGAGCCGATTGCGTTTGCAATCGGCTCTTTTTGTGAATGATGTTTGCCCTTGCTGGCAAAATGATGTCGCTGACGCTTATGATGTCGGCTTCGACAATGATGTGTGCCTAAAGGCACATGGGCAAACATCGCATCATTGCGAACGAAGTGAGCTACATCATTGCGCCTTCGGGCGTAACATCATATCGTCCTTGGCGAAACATCATTAATATGGCCGTATGGAGCAACGATAAGCACAGCAGTATGATCCACAGCCGCAAATTCGACCTGTCGCCGGTTTGCGGCGCCGGAGGATTTTCGGGCGAATCCGGCGGGATCGTTTCATCGCCGCAGCCGTCGACAGGCTCCGCTTCCTTTATGATCCTATTTGCGGTCTTTTCGCCGCCGAAGTCCGGTATTTTGTCATTGAGAAATGCCGCGGCCGCCGTTTCGTTTTCCAATATTTTGCCTTCCGCCACGGAGTCGCCCGTTCCGTTGACCGTCACGGTATAACCGTCGTTGTCGCTTTCCCCGACAGTATATCCTACGCCTGCCGGTAATTCCTCGGCGACGGCGTTTTGACCGTCCTTCAACCGAAAAACGCTTACGCCGTTGATAAAGATCAAATCGCCGTATTTGCCGTTCACCTCCGGGTTATCCAAAGTCACGGTAAAGGTAAACGCCTTTGTCCTGTCGCCCCTCGCTACCGTTTTTGAAATAATCAAATCCCCACCGTTTGTGCCGATAACCGGTTGGTTTTTATAATTGATAACCGTATTATCCACTCCGACGGTACCGACTACGCTTCCGTATGCAACCGCGATATCGTATTTTTCGGCGCTTGCGCTAAATCCTTCCGGCGCGGATTCTTCGAAAATCGTATAGGAATGACCCGACGGCACATTTTCAAACAGGACTCTGCCGTCGCTGTCCGACATGGCGACGGCTATCGGAGCTTCTTCGTAATACAGTCCGAATTTCGCGCCGGCAAGCGGCAGTCCGTTCTCGTCCGTCTTTCGGAAGGAGATATCCGCCGCGTAACCTTTTGCCGACGGCAGGTTGAAATAGGCGGTACCGTTTTCGATTTCCGAAACGCCGCTGTCCGTAGTTTTTTCGATGAACCATGTAACGGAGGTTATCCCGTTTGTCGGGTAATACCGATTTGCCGTATAGTCGGGAGCAAGAGTGTTTAATTTTACCTTATATGTAAGCCGATAGACGTTGAACCCGTCCTCCGTTATCTCCGCCGGCGTTGACAGGCGCAAATTCCAGGCTATCTTTTTATCCGCGGAATTATAAAAATACTCGTTTTCGTTCTGTGATTCCGTCACGAATCCGTTAAAATCAAACATTTCTCCGAGCGGATCTTCGGCGATCCAAGCCTTGGCTTGAAGTCTTATCAATTCGGAAATGTTCTCGAATATATTTGATAAATCTCCGGCGTTTTCTACGGCATAGGTAATAAAGCCGCAATTTTCCCGCAGCCAATCCGCACCGGTTTTGCGCAGACCGCAGCTTCGCTCGCTGCAAGTAATGCCGTCATTGCCGAGAAAAATTCCGTAAACGTTAATGCCGGTCGCCAAAACCGCCTTTGCGGTGTTCTCTGTTTTTGTATGTGTACTGTGATCCGTCGACGAGCCGGTACCGCGGATCGTCTGCGGTGCGCCGATCGATTGATCCGACGTATCCTTCGCCGCCTCCTCGCTGAGGTAATAGGTGGGGCGGCCGTCCGTCAGGACAACGATATTCTTGCTTGCAATATTCGCCGCTTCTTTGCTTCCGAGCAGGTTGGAAGCGAGTATCAGACCCGCTTGCAGACAGGTTCCGCCTTCGGCATTCATACTGTCTATGGCGGAGAAAACGGAAAGGTCGTCCGCGTCCGTCCACGGCTGATAAGCGGTTGCCGCGGTGATTCCTTTTTGACGGGGAGCCCCAAAGCCTCCGCTTATCTCCTGCTGTCCGCTAAATCCCACTACCGCGATTTTGCGAATCGCCTTTTCATCGCCCGTTTCGGCAAATTTGTCGATAAAGCTTTTCGCCGCCTGCTTCGCTTTTTCCAGCCTCTTATCCTCTTTCATGCTCCCGGACAGGTCGATCACAAGTACGACCGCCGCGTCGGGCGAAAGTTCAATATTTTGTATTTCCGCTTTGGTACGGACGTCCAACGTAATCAGAAATTCATTTTCGCCCTCGCCGGGGGTAATCGTTTTGTTTGTTCGCAGCCAATCGTCGGCATAGCTTTTAGAGGTATCTCCGTAAAGCTCGGGAGTATCCGACGCTTCTCCCGTAATATCATCCGCCTCAAAATGCTTTCCGATTTGATTTTTCGGCGTATATACGTCCGACGCGGCGACTCCCCGTGCCGAAAGCCCGAAAATCATCATTAAGCAGAGCGCTCCGCCGCATAACCGTCTCAGAATTTGCTTCATACCGTATCCTCCGTTGAAAAATGACTTATCATAAGTGGGATAGCAATGCTATTGAAAAGATTCCAAAAATCCGACGAACCACTTCTGTTCCGCTTCCCGGCGTACCCGCGCCGCCTCTTCCGGCGAATCGAAGCTGCCGAACCGGCGGTTTATTCCCTGAAAGCGCAGGCTTGCCCGCCATTTACGGCTTCGTCTGTCATAGGTAACGCCGATCATGTCCCCGTCTGCCGCGGTCCGGTTATACTCCAAAATCCGCAAAAGCTTAGAAGTCTGTGTTCCGCCGACATAGCCGGCAGCCCGACGCATTTTCTGCACTTTTCCTTCGTTTTCCATGCATCCGCAGCTTCGGATATTTCCGGACGTCAAAGAATCGAGACGGACAAGCGTGGTATTGCCGCAATCACAGCGGCATTTCCACAGCGGAGAACGAGCGCCGCCATGTCGAACCGTCTCTTCCGTTTTTTCAATCACGGTAAGGGAGCCGAATCGCTTGCCGATATACGGCAAAACACGGCGGCACCCACAGCTGACCGTATGCCCGCGGCGGAGATTTCCGGCAAATACGTCGATTTCTTTTCCGCAGTCACAGCGACAGCGCCAGCATACGCCGGAAGCGTCTTTTTCCGATCTGCAAAGTACCGTCAGCATACCGAACCTTTGGCCTGTCAGGTCAATAAAGCGACTCATACGCATCCTCCTCCGTCTTTCCCGCCGCAATACGGCGCTGCCGCATTGTATCAAAGGTTTGTCCGAATATCTCGCTTCGTTTCATACCGCGTCCTCCGCCTCTAAAGTGATTTCAGATATTTATCCGGCTGCAATGCCGGCCCGTATAATAAGATACCGCTTTTTTAGGTAAAAAGCCCCGACATAAACGTTAGTTTTTCGACAAAAAAAGCGACAGCCCGCAAAGGCTGTCGCCGAAATCAAATCAAACGGTAATTCTACGTCTCCCCGATGTTCGGAATTGCAATTCCGCTGCGGACGGCGTTTACCGCCAGCTCCGTTCGGGAGGAGTGTCCCGTTTTGGAAATCAAATTATTTACATGATAACGGACGGTACTCAAACTAAGCCACAACCGCTCGGCAATTTCCCTGTCGGTAAGACCCTCCGCCAAAAGCCGCAAAACATCCAATTCCCGCTCCGTAAGCTCCGTGTTTTTCGCAAATCCGAGTTGTGTTACCGGCGGACTGTCGGGAAAAATCTTTTCTCCCGCCATGACCCTGTCCATAACCTCGCGCATGGGAAGCTCCTGTACTTCCTTGTACCAAAAAGCGTCCACTCCGATTTCTTTTGCCCGCTTCAAAAACATAGCGTCCGGCATGGAAGTGACGATGATGATTTTTGTGGCGGGATAGGAGGCTTTGATTCTCTGCGCGGCGTCCAGCCCGCTGAAGCCGTCCTTCATAACAATGTCTATTACGGCAAGATCGATTTGGCATCCCGCGCAATAGGCGTCGGCAACCTTTGCGGTTTCAATGGAAGCCGCTACGCGATAATTTTCCGAACCCGACACAAAATTTTCAAATAACTGTCTTGACATAATCTGATCGTCTACAATCAACACCTGATAGGGCATTTCAGACCTCCTTGGGTAATTTTACGGTAATTGATAAATCGGGGCTTGCGGAAATCGTCATTTCTCCGCCCGCCCGCTCGATCAAGGCGCGCAGCAGCTTCAATCCGCCTTTTTCACAAATTTCCCCCTTCGGCGGATCGCCGTTGTTTGTAAATACGGCGGTCAGCAAATTTTCGTTTTCCGAGATACAAACGTTCAGCTTGTTTCCGCCGGCGTGGCGCAGTGTATTGGTAAAGCACTCATGAATGCCTACGGCGATAATATGCTTCGCAGGCTGCGTTTGCGGCAGTTTTCCCGAAACGACGACCTCTACGCCGAGTCGTTTCGCCGTGCCGATCATAAGCTCATATTCATCGGGATCGGCGTCCGCCACTCCCTTTAGAAAATCTATATTTTCGTGCAGTCGTTTTATCATACCCGCCCTTTCGCTTTCGCTTGTGTATCCGTTAAAGATCATGCGTTTTATCAAAAGCAGGTTCTGCCCCAGCTCGTCATGTATTTTAATTTTTGCCGCAAGCAGTTCCCGCTCCGAAGCGAGCGAAACGATTTCCCGATTTGTTTTTGCAAGCTTGGCGCTCTGCTCCAGCACCTTTTCCCGTACCTGCCGCAGTTGCTGTGTTTTTCGATAAGCGTCGGTAATATCCGAAACCATAATCGCCCGTATCGCGATGTTTTCGTAGGGTATGATTTCTTCGGTTACCGTCCACGCCGTGTCGTCGGACAGACATATGACAAACGCCTCGGGCGCATCAATCATTTTACAACCCCGCAGAAATTCGCCCGTGTGCAGTTTTTTCGCAAAGCCCGCGCCGTCCGTCGGCGGTTCCCCGGTAAGCTTTTTGCAAAACCGCTCCATTGCGGGGTTGACGAGTAAAATCCTGCCGTTCGGCGCATAGCACAAAACGCCCAACGGCAAGCCGTCCGTCGCTTCCTTAATCGACATCAGGGTAATACGTTTTTTTCGGTGAGCCGAAATGCTCCGAAACAGAAGCGTTTCGCCTATCGCCAAAGCCAAACAGACGAACATAATCGCTCGTTCGGGTATGGCGGGCTCAAAGGGCTCCGCCGTCCGGGCGTACACCGCTTGCCCGAGGAAGGCTCCGATATATTGAAAAAGACCGTAGGAAAGAAAAACGGCGCACAATGCGGCCGCCGCTCCCGCGGCTCGTTTTTGGCGAAGCATCAGCGCAAAAACGGTAACGCCGGTAAAGAACAGCAGAAGAGAAAAAATACCCGTAACGGACCAAAGTACGGATTCGGATCGGAATCCTTCATGCGTCATATATCGCCGCCTCCCTTCACAAACGTGAAAGAAACGTTGATGTCCTGCCCCTCTTTCGTAATAGAGCCCTTAGAAGAAAAATCCTTTTCTGTCCGCCGCAGGTCGTCGGATTCATAGGAAAAATTCTCTGTTTTCAAAAGCATGCGGAGAATCAATTCATTTTTTTCGGCACGTACCGACACGTTGACGTGGGATAACGCGTCCATGCTTTTTTCCAAAACGCTCCAAAACCGCTCATAGGCGGAGATAATAAGGGCGGACGGATAAGCGCCCGTTCCGAAAAAGGACGCCGCCGTTACGGTACCGCACAGCTTGACGTATTCCAGCGTCTCGGTAATAGCCGCCGTCAGCTCTCCTACGGGCAGAGGCCCGGAAACCGCCAAAAGCTCCATATTGCTGCGTCTTTTGATATAAGCCTTCAATACGGAAATTTTGGGGAGCTTTGTATCCAACGGCAGCTTTGTATCGTTCAATAAATCGTTGATTTCCGAAAGCTGTTTATGTACGATTTCGGAAATGCCGTCATACAGGCGATTGCGGGTTTCGACCTTCGCTTTTTCCCGCTTGATGCGGTTTTCCTCAGCCAGATATGCGTTGCGGGTTTCGAGCTGCTGTGTTGCTTCCGTAAGCTGCCGAGTAAGCGCTTTGATATATTTTACGTCGACCGTCCATTCGATGCTGCCGCCTAAAATGGGATGCCGCATAATTTGTATATCCTCGCTTGCCGAAAACGGATATTCCGCCCCCGCGGTTCGGTAAACCGCCCTCCCGTCGTGATCCAAAATAACGGCAGGGTAGGAAGTGGCGGAAAACAGTTTGCCGTAATCCTTGTTTGCAGGAATCATTCCGGTTTGTATACAGGCTTCCAAAAATGCGACGGTACAAATGCAGAAAATTTCCCCGTAATCCCAAAGCCGAACGCCGCCGATCCGGGGATCCGAATCAAAAATATACAACGGGATATAAACCGCTTCGACAAAAACAGGAATAAACGGCAGAATGCAATGCTCTTTCGCGCAGAACCGCCGATGCTTTTTCAAAATAACAATGCAGGCGGCAAAAACCGCAAGCAGGACATACGCCATAAACAGATAGATAAGCCATGCGCGGCCGATTTCGCCGAGATCCGCCTTCCGCGCGTCCCGAAAATAAAAGGCAAAAAAGTGAAGGTCGTTTGTCAGAACGCCCAGCGTCAGCAGAACGCCTGCAAAGCCCGGCAGCCAAAGTACGGCGGGCAGAGGCTTTCCCGTCGGTCGATAGATGAATACGGACAGGTAAAAGCACAGCAAAGCAATCGCCATCATCGGCGCATAGTGGAGATATCGTAAAGAGCGCTGTATCGCGGGAATATCACAGAAAAACCGGTTGCTGAAAATCTGCAATAAGGAGCAGAGCAATATCTGCGCCGCGATCCATAAAAGCAAATTTCGCAGGAGGACGTCTACGACACGCGCCTGAATTGAGAGCGCCCAGAGCAGAACAAGCACTCCGCAATAAAGCCTGGAGCATTCCGTGAATCCAAAGCTTTCAAGAAACACATTGAGAAAACCGCATATCAAAAAGGCGGCGATAAGCATGACCGTATTTCGTTTTACCGAACCCGATAATATCAACTTCCCGCGCCCCTTTTCCAATCCGGTATTTTTGATCCGAGAACCGTCTTAATTATACGGTTTTTGTCGGGCTTTGCCCCAACAAAAATATCAGTTTTCACGCCGCGCTTCTCTTTTTCTTCGGTTTTGCCCGTCAACTCTTTTTGCGTTTGTCATCCGTAAGCTTCGCAAGATCCGTAATTTCTATCACAGGCAGCTTAATATCCTCGTCGCCGACAAACATCAGCATATAGATCGGATAATAAACGTATTTTCCTTTTTCTTCCGTATTATAATTGGTAAAGACGAACGCCTCGTTTATCGAATAGTTCGAAATTTCCATAATGTTGCAAAGCGCGCTGTGACGCTTGTAATCCTTGCCGCTTTTGATTTCAATAGGCAGTACCTTACCGTTATATTCCGCGACGAAGTCCAATTCTCCGAACCGTTTGCTGTTATAATAATATAAGGTGATCCCGTGAGCTTTTAATTCCTGCGCCGCGATATTTTCATACACCGCGCCGAAATTTATATCGGGATCGTCGGATAAAAGCCGCATTTTTGCCGCCTTGCCGTAAAGTGAAGTGAGCATGCCGACGTCCGACAGAAACAGCTTAAACAAGCTGCTGTTTTCGTTTAATTTAAGCGGAACGGCGGGCTCGGCGACGTTATAAACGGGCAGGGCGACGCCCGCGCTCGACAGCCACAAAAAATCCTCCGCGCTTTTTTCGTAACGAAGCCCCTTTTTCATATCGGAAAAAACAAACCGCTTATTTTGTTTGTTAAGCTCCGCCGGAATTAAATCGTATATCCGCGTCAGATAAATGCGCTTTTCCTCGGATTCGTATTTTGTGAAATCCTTTTTGTATTGCGCGGCGATATCCGCATGCTCGCTTATCACGTCCTCAAGACTTCTCGTTTCGCTGAATTTCTGCACCGCCGCGGGCATTCCGCCGACGTTCAGGTAGGTGTTGAATATCCGCATCATACGGTCGTGAACCGCTTCGTCTACGGGAGTTCTCTCGACAAAAGCCCTGTGCAGGGAGCTTTTAAGCGCGTCGGTGAAATTGTAAATCTGTAAAAATTCCTCAAAGTCCATCGGATACATCGTCAGCGTTTTCAGGTATCCAACGGGCGCGGAGGCGACGTTTTGCAATTCGACGCCGAGCAGTGAACCGCTGAAAATATATCTGAATGAGCCCTCGTCAACCCAGAATTTGACCTTTGTGGCGATTTCCTTAAATTCCTGAATTTCGTCAATGAAAATGAAAGTCTTACCCTTAATAAACGGCTTGTCGGTAAAAAGCGAAAGGGCGGTCACCATATCCTCGACCGTTTCGCTTTTTTCGAGCAGCTTTACAAGCTCGGGCGACTGTATGAGGTTGAACTCGGCGTATTCGCACTTAAATTCCTTTAACACCTTGCGTATAATATAGGTTTTTCCGACCTGTCGGGCGCCGTCTATAAGCAGTGCCTTTTTATCATTTTCGATCCAGGAAGCAATTCGGCTTTCGATTTTTCTGTTAAGCATAAACCTTCACCTTCTCTCAATATAGTTTACCACGCTTTGAACATTTATGCAACCGTTTTTGAAAGAAAATTTACATTTTTCCAACCCGAAAATCCGCCTTTTTGACATTTTTCCAACTCGAAAAAGCGCATTTCTGACATTTTTCCAACCGAAAAACGCCCGTTTTGAACATTTTTCCGACTTTTGCCCGTCCGAGCGGAGCAAAAAAGCCGGCTTCTCCCGTCCGAGCGCGGCGGCAAAAATTAAAAAATCAATCGAATTTATCCAAATCTATTTCGTAGAAAATTTCTTTTCCGGCGGCGGTTTTGCGCAAAATATTTACGCTTTGCAGTTTATTTATCGCTTTTTTTACGGTATTATAGGATTTTCCGCTCGTTTTTTCGAGGCGGGTCACCGTCCTGCCCTCCGTGTCGAACAGCGCGCTTATCAACAGATCCGCCGCGATTTCCTCGTCGGTGTCTGACAAGTTAAATTCTTTAAGCCGCGCTTTGTAATATTCGTATTTTATTTTGTTTTTTTGCATTTCCTCGAGCAGCTCGGCTTCGGCTTCCGCGATAAATTCCAGATATCCGATAATAAACGGCGTCAAATCGCCCTTGTTTCTTTTGTCGTTGGTGTCGGAAAACATTTTATAGTAGCGCGATTTATGCTTTTTGATGACGTACGAAAACCGGTACGCCGCCAGGGGATTAAGGTATTTTGAAATATAATAACTGCTTATAAGGCGGTTGGTTCTGCCGTTGCCGTCGTAAAAGGGGTGAACGTAGGCGAACAAATAATGAAATATCGCCGAGGAAACCAAAGGATTAACGCCGCCGTCGTTTAAAATTTTAAGCGCCGCCGAGAGCATCGATATTATTTTTTGCTCCGGTAAAACCCCGACGTGAATTTCCTTGCCCGAGCCGGAATAAACGCTTACCGACTCTTTTCTGAACAATATGCCGTCGGGGCGGGCGGTCGCGTCCTCCTCGACGACCTCGGGAAGCACCGTCTCGTCGTAGAGCCGCCTTAGGTCCTCACAGCCGTTAAGCGGGATCTCACCGCCCTTCGCCAACAGCCCGTATTTGCGGATAAGACCGTTAAACCTGCCCTTAAATTCGTTTTTTTCGATTTTTTCAAAGGTAGCTTTTATTTGCTTTTTGGTCGAATAAACGTTTTCGATGTCGTTCGTCTGCTTGATTTCGTCGATCAGAATTTGCGCGGCGTACCGCTCCACCGCAAGCCGCGGAAGCTTTTGCGTCACCGCGGTAAGCTTTTTGTCAAGTCCGGCTATTTCGGTTATCAGCATGAGAATTTCGTTATTCGCAAGGTAAAACGCGGGGCTTCCGGAAATTTCAATATCCAATATTTGCGCGCATTCATTTTTTATTCGCGAGTCGTATACTTTTTTGTACTCTTTTTCGTCCGTGTAACTGAGCGTAATCAGCTTTTTGTACTCCATACGATCACCTCTTGTTTTCATTATATCCGTTTTTTGAAAAAAGTAAACCGTTTTTTTGCTTTTTTATTTCAATTTTTAAAGATTTTGAAACTGTTTTTGATTTTTCCCGCGCTTATATTTAATTTTTCGACAAAAATGCGAATTTCCGCAATTTTGTATTGACCGCGGCGGGAAAAAGCGGTATAATTTTACGCGACAGCGATTTAAACAAACCCAATGCTGCAAGGCAAAAATTCAAGGTGAATACAAATTGGCAAAAACCGACAGCAAAGAAATTTTCGAATCCCTCCCCATACCCAAAGCCGTAAAGGTGATGGCGCTTCCCACCATATTCGGGCAGATAATAGTGCTTATCTACAATATGGCGGACACCTTTTTCCTCGGCAGGACCGACAACCCGTATATGGTTGCCGCCGCCTCGATCATACTGCCCGTGTTCAATATTTCGCTGGCGCTGGCGGGGCTTTCAGGAATGGGTGCCGGAGCGCTGATCTCGCGGCTTTTGGGCGAGGGGAACGAAGCGGAAGCCAAAAAAGTCTCCGCCTTCGGATTTTATCTGTCATTGGTGATTACCGCCCTCTTTTCGGGCGGGGTGCTGATATTTATGAGGCCGCTTCTTAATCTGCTGGGCGCGAGTGAAAACACCTTTTTGTACGCGCGGCAGTACGCCTTTTGCGTTATCGTGCTGGGCGCGACGCCCACCGTGCTTTCCAACGTTTTGTCCAACCTGCTTCGAAGCGTCGGAGTATCCAAGGAAGCGGGCTTCGGCATTACCCTCGGCGGGCTTTTGAATATCGCCCTCGATCCGCTTTTTATGTTTGTGATCCTGCCGAAGGGCTACGAGGTTTTGGGGGTGGGCATCGCCACACTGCTTTCCAACTGCGTGGCGTGCGGCTATTTCTTTTGCATAATTTTCAAGCTCCGCAAGCGCTCGGTTATAAGCTTCAGCCTTAAAAACGGGCTCCCGAGCCGAAAAAGCATCGGCTCGGTATTTAACGTAGGTATTCCGTCGGCGGTGGCAACTCTGCTTTTTGACATAGATTATATCGTAATAGACAAGCTTATGGCGGCATACGGCGATATCGCCCTCGCGTCCGTAGGCATCGTGCTCAAAGCCGAACGCCTGCCCCTTAACGTCGGCATAGGTATCTGCCAGGGCATGATGCCTATCGTCGCCTACAATTATTCGGCGAAAAACCGCGAACGTATGGACGGTACCATAAAATTTTCGCTCAAATCCGGAATAATTTTCAGCCTTGTGAGCGTAACGCTCTATCAGATATTCGCCGGCTTTATCCTGCGCGCCTTTATAGCAAATCCCCAAACCGTAATGCTCGGAACCGGATTTTTGCGAATCCGCTGTCTTGCGACGCCGCTTATGTTTATGAGCTTTTTCACGGTCTACGTTTTCCAGGGCTTCGGCGAGGGCGGCAAGGCGCTCTTTTTGGGTGTTGTGCGCTGGGCGGTATTCAATATCCCGATGCTCTTTTTGCTCAATTTCCTATTCGGAATGTACGGCATCGTCTGGTCGCAGGTGACCGCCGACGTCCTGACCGTCATCCTCTCCTTTATCGTCTACCGCAAATACACAAAATCCCAACAAACGCAAGATAAAAATATCCCGACCTTCGAAACAATCCGGTAGGTATAAAAATTCAAATTTGCACACTTGACAAACAAAAGAGTATCATGTATAATAAAAATGTGGAAACCCGGACGGTTGCCACAACACATATGCTATATCGGGATCGTGAAGCTATGCTTCACAAAGCCGTGAGCCGTTCTGTTGCAGCAGACGGCTCACTTCTTAATATTTTGGAACTTATCCCAAGCCTGAAACAAAATCCAAGCGATGGACACTATCCAAAAAATATTTTGAAGATTAATATGTATCGCCTCCCTTCGAGAAAAGATTTCCCGCGAGGGCTATACACACGCCTCCATTCCGCTCTCGCGGGATGACCGGCAACCGTCTTTTTAACCGTTCGCCGCCGAGCCGGGAGCACCGTAAGGCATAGACTCGGCATCGACGGTGGATTTCCACACGATTATTATAAGGTATTCGACACGTTTTTGTCAATATAAAAGCCTAAAGCTCGGATAATGCGGGTGCGCAGTCGACCGAGAGATACTTAATGCTCACCCGTGAAGCCGCGAACTGCGCTTTAGCCCCGTTAATCCCTCCGTCTTGCCTACGGCAAGCCACCTCCCTTTAGGCAAGGGAGGCTTTATTTTTATAATCTTTAATTTCTTCTTATAATCTTTAGTTTCTTCTCGGCGTTACTCTTTCTCTCCCCCTGTCTTTTGCTGCGCAAAAGCCACCCCCCTCGTCAGATGGGGGCGAGGCGCGCTAAGCGCGCAGGATAATTTTAAAATCATCTGCAAATTAAGCATTTCTCAAATTCGAAGCTTAAAAAGCAGAATTTAGATTATTAATCCTTGGCTCCATCTGACGAGGGAGCTGTCGGCGTGAGCCGACTGAGGGAGAGAAAAACTAAAGACGACGATGAATTTAAAAACTTTTAATCTTTATTAAATTTCGGCAACTTAAAGCCTCCCTTGCCTAAAGGGAGGGGGACCAACCGTGAGGTTGGTGGGGGGATTTACGGGGCTAAAGCCGAGAAGATACTAAAGTCCTATAAAACAATGCTGCATGCTCCGAAACACTATTCGATATTACTTATTACCTTGTGCGCTGTGCGCATATTGGGGCTGTCGACTTAAGGGTACTTTACCGATTACCCGTGAGGCTGAGAGTTTTGCTTTAGCGCCGTTAATCCCTCCGACTTGCCTACGGCAAGCCACCTCCCTTTAGGCAAGGGAGGCTTTGCGCAGAGCGAGCTCTTTATATCCGAATTTCCCTGCGCGCTCAGCGCCTCGCCCCCACCTGACGGGGGAGGTGGATTTGCCGCAGGCAAAGACGGAAGGAGAAAAAAAGAGTAAAGCAAAGATTAATGCAAAAAAATAAAAGGAAATTGAAAATAAAAAATCTCTCCCTCAGTCAGCTACGCTGACAGCTCCCTCGTCAGATGGAGCCAAGGATTAATGATCTAAATTATGTTTTTTAAGCTTCAAATTTAAGAAATACTTAGTTTGCAGATGATTTTAAAATTATCCTGCGCGCTCGGCGCGCCTTGCCTCCACCTGACGGGGGAGGTGGCTTGCCGTAGGCAAGACGGAAGGAGAGAAAAAGTAAAGCAGAGAAGAAACTAAAATTTAAATTCAGCGCACCTGTAACTTTTCTCTCCCTCAGTCAGCTACGCTGACAGCTCCCTCGTCAGATGGAGCCAAGGATTAATGATCTAAATTATATTTTTTAAGCTTCAAATTTAAGAAATACTTAGTTTGCAGATGATTTTAAAATTATCCTGCGCGCTTGACGCGCCTTGCCCCCATCTGACGAGGGGGGTGGCTTTTGCGCAGCAAAAGACAGGGGGAGAGAAAAAGAGTAAGCCTAAGAAGTAACCAACGACCTATAAACGAATGTATCGCGCACCACTTGAGCCTCCCTTGCCTAAAGGGAGGCTTTGCGCTGTCGCGCAATTGGGGGAATTTCGGATATAAAGCTTTTTCGCTTTCGGCGGTCAAAGGGCGCAAGTCGGAGCTTATGCCCTTTGACCGCCGTTCCTCCGGGGAGGAACGGCATGGTTACTTCGTACGTTTCTGCCGAAGTTTTTTTAAATCAGTTGATCGTAACGTTAGCGCCGCCTATTTCTCCGCCTAACAACGCGGCATCGCCGACGCCGGAGCAGCCGGTAAGTACAAGCGTAGAAGCTTTAGCCAAATATCCGACCATCTGTCCTACATATCGAGACTGACCGCCCGTACCGCTCAACTCACCGGTATTGGTACCATTTATAACCGTCTGAGTTGCGCCGTCGTTATATCCGAAGACGCCGCCCACCGCTACGGTGGAATTGTCTCTGGCGTCGGTTACGGTAACGTTCGCCGTGTTCTCGGCGTTGGTCACAGTGACGTTCTGCGAGGTGCTGCCTACGATGCCGGCGACAGCCGCCTTAGCTGCATAGCTGCCTTTCTCCTCTTCGCCATATGACCTTTTTACATTCACGGTAATGGCTCCGTGGTTTTCCACGTCTGAAATCGTAAAGGTTCCCGCGTGAGCTGTGGAAATAATACCGCCGATGTTGCATTTTTTCGTATAATCGCTGTTGACGGTGATACTGCCGTTATTGGTGCAGCCCGAAATTTCCGTCGCGGTAGAATCCATTATATAACCGGCGATTCCTGCCACAACCGCGTCTCCCTTGGTGGTTACCGAAATATTGCCGTTGTTGGTGCAGTTGGTAATCGTGGGATTGAGCCCCTCGACATGACCGACAATTCCCACAACCTTGGCGCCTTCGTAATCTTTTGCGGTAGCGGTAAGGTTTGCATTATTGGTGCAGCCCGAAATCGTAACGGTGGTGCCTTCTACATAATCTTTGGACGCGGTTCTGATATCTCCCAGAATGCCGGCGGCGTACTCTATGGCTTCAACCTCGCCGGAAACGGTTACATCGGAAATAGTAACGTTTTTGGCGTCCGGAGCCGTAATGTGGCCTATCAAGCCTGCCGCGCGATTATCGCTCTTTATATGAATATCGGCAAGAGTCAAATCGGTTATATCGGCGTCGCCTACGTAGCCGAAAAAGCCCGTATATTGCTCGCCGTTCGCAACCTCTACGTTAACGCCGGAAACGGTGTGGCCGTCGCCGTTAAAGGTTCCCTCAAACGCCGCGCTTGAGGTTCCGATAGGCGTCCAGGGCTTGCCGTCAAGGTTGATATTGTCGCCGAGAGTAACGGTTTTGCCCGCAAAGCTCTCGCCGCCGTTTACGAGCTTGGCAAGGCCCGCCAATTCCGCCGGTGTGTCAAGGATAAAATCGCTTGCTGAGTCGTACCAAGTAGTATCGACCTCGCCGAGCCAGGCGTTTTTATCGTATTGATTGTCGAAGCTGTCGGACTCGTAGGTGTACTGCGTAGCAGTCAGATCTATGCCGAACTCGATCATCAAAGCCTTGGCTTCCGCGCCGTCAAAATCGCTTGCGGTGCGGCCGTTTTTGAGGTTGTAAAGATCATCTTCAAGCGCGTTGGGCTTCCAATACAGAACCACGCTGAAAGAGGTCTCGCTGCCGGACTCGTCCTTGGGCGGCAAATTGCCGGTGGGGGCGGCGAAATCGTCAAAGCTCTTAAACTCCAGCGTTTCAACGTCCGTGCGGGCTCCGACGGGATCGGTTGTGACCGCGACCTGAATAACGTCGGTCAAAGATCTGCCGGTAACATCTCCGGTCGGCTCTACCACGTAGTTTTTGATAAGATCCTTAAGCGCCAGCCGATATTTCAGCGCGAGGGTGCCCTCGTTTTTGATAGTGAAGCTGTCGTATACGACTACGCCCGGCTCCCAGAGTATGGGATTGCCCGCCGCGTCGGTGGCGAAAAGGACGGTTTCCTTGGTGACCTTGTTTGCCGCCGCCGTTCCGCCGCCGTGATAAAGCTCGATATCGAGATTACCCGCGGTGATTTTGTTGCGCCCGCTCGTAACCGAATCGGTGAACCACGCAAAGGTGGAACCGATAAGCATCGCTACGCATATAAGCATGGAAAGCATGCTCATAAGCAAGGCTTTTTTGGTACTTTTGGTTTTGTTCATTTTTTCAACGCTCCTTATTTAATTCTGCGGCATTTGAGGTTTAAGACGTCACCCCGATAATGCCGTAGAACCGGAGCGCGTCTATCTTATGATCAAACTACGGCTTCCCCTGCGGAAGTCCGTCAATCTGCCTAATAAGGCGGGCCCGTGCCCCCCCCCCCTGGGAATATTTGTCAATTGTATGTTTTTCACATTTTTCATAAGAGGAAGCCTCCTTTCTGTTTTTAATTTACACGGCGATATACACAATAAATATTAGCACACCCGCGCGGGATTTTCAATATTTTTTTGTAAAAAATACTCGTAATTTTGCACAAAAAACGCCGAATTTTCTGTTTTTGCCCGTTTTCCCAATTTTTTAAACGGCACCCGCCGCTTCATTTTTCATGGTGTGCGAGAGCGCCCCGCCTTAGCCTCTTAGGCAAGGGAGGCTTTGCGCAGAGCGAGCTCATTATATCCGAATTTCCCTGCGCGCGTGCGCGCCTTGCCTCCACCTGACGGGGGAGGTGGATTTGCCGTAGGCAAAGACGAAGGGAGAGAAAAGGTAAAGCTGAGATGAAACCCAAAAATAAAATGAAATTGAAAATAAAAAATCTCTCCCTCAGTCAGCTACGCTGACAGCTCCCTCATCAGATGGAGCCAAGGGTAGGTCAAGCTTTTTGCGCTTCAACACAAAAATATGACTTTTACTGTTGCTAAAGTTTGTAAAGACGATGAAACTAAAAATTATCGTGCTGCGCGCCGTGCGCGCGCCGCCTCCACCTGACGGGGGAGGTGGCTTGCCGTAGGCAAGACGGAAGGAGAGAAAAGGTAAAGCTGAGATGAAACCCAAAAATAAAATGAAATTGAAAATAAAAAATCTCTCCCTCAGTCAGCTACGCTGACAGCTCCCTCGTCAGATGGAGCCAAGGGTAGGTCAAACTTTTGCGCCTCAGCACAAAATATGACTTTTACTGTTGCTAAAGTTTGTAAAGACGATGAAACTAAAAATTATCCCGCGCGCGTGCGCGCCTTGCCTCCACCTGACGGGGGAGGTGGATTTGCCGTAGGCAAAGACGAAGGGAGAGAAAAAGTAAAGCTGAGATGAAACCCAAAAATAAAATGAAATTGAAAATAAAAAATCTCTCCCTCAGTCGGCTACGCCGACAGCTCCCTCGTCAGATGGAGCCAAGATAAGACTGTAAATTCTGCTTTTTAAGCTTCAAATTTAAGAAATACTTAGTTTGCAGATGATTTTAAAATTATCGTGCGCGCGTGCGCACCGCTTCATTTTTCATTCAAAAATGCCGCGGCATGATAAAAACTCAAGCCGCGGCATTGGTGTGTTTTATTCGATTTTATTAAATCAAAAAAAGAATCACTCCGCTTTTTCGGGGGAGTCGAGCTCTTCGCCGGAGGCTACCTTGTCATAGAGCGCGGTGACCTCGTCGCTCGGGGCCTTGGTGAGGAGCGATACTATAACCGCCGCGGCAAATCCACAGATAACTCCGGGGATGATCTCGTAAAGTCCGAAATCGTTTAAGAAAATGAGCCACAAAATATCCACCGCGGCGCCGGTGACGATGCCCGCGACGGCTCCGGCAAAGTTAAATCTGCGCCAGAAAAGCGACAGCATTATAACCGGGCCGAACGCCGAACCGAATACGCCCCAGGCGTTTTCTACAAGCCCCATAATGGTGCCGGATTTGGGATTGGAGGCGATGATTACGGCGACTATGGCAATAGCGAGCACCACAAATCTGCCCGCCCAGATCATTTCTTTGTCGGAGGATTTGTTTTTGCGGATGATCGGCTTGTAAACGTCGCTTGCGAATGCCGAGCCCGAAGCCAAAAGCTGAGAATCGGCGGTGCTCATGGCGGCGGCGAGAATTGCCGAAAGCAAAAGTCCGCTGATTATTGCGGGGAAAATTTTGCGCACCATCGTGATAAATACCACCGAGCTGTCGGCGATTTCACCCAAGAAAATATGACCTATAATGCCCGACGCCACCGAGAATATAAGAATAAGGAAGGTCCAAGATATACCTATCTTTGCGCTCTTTTTGAGATCCTTATCCGAGCGCAGCGACATAAAGCGGATTATGATGTGCGGCATACCGAAGTAGCCGAAGCCCCAACCGAGACCCGAGAGGACGTCCTTCCAATTCGTGAAAAGGTTCCAATATCCGGCGGGCAGGGCGGAAGCGGTGTTCGCCGCGCCCTCGGTCTTCATAAGCGCCAGAGCGAAAATCGGGGCGATGAGCAGGGCGCCGAGCATAAGAAGTCCTTGGAAAAAGTCGGTCCAGCAAACGGCGGAAAAGCCGCCCAAAAAGGTGTAGCAGATAATTATAACCGCCGCCAGGTACATGGCGGTCTTGGTATCGATGCCTATAACGGTGTTAAAGAGGGTGCCGCACGCCTTGATGCTCGAAGCGGCGTAAATGGTGTAGGCTATCAGGAAAATCACCGCGCTGATGCTTTGCAGACTGCGGTTTTTCGAAAAAAAGCGGTTGGTAAGGTATTGCGGAATGGTAATCGAATCGTTTGCGGCGATGGAATACCTGCGAAGCCGCGGCGCCTCAAAAATCCAGCTTAAGGCGTAGCCTATGGCAAGGCCGATAGCTATCCACGACTGCCCGAGCCCCGCCGCGTATATCGAAGCGGGAAGCCCCATAAGCACCCACGCGCTCATGTCCGACGCGCCGGCGGAAAGCGCCGACACCCACGGGCCCATTTGGCGTCCGCCGAGGAAATATCCCTTTTCGCCGCCGCTGTTTTTCGAGCGGATAAAGAAGAACAAGCCTATACCCACCATAAACACAAGGTAGATACAAAATACGATCAATTCCGGATTAAACTTCATTTTGCTTCACTCCTGTTTCCGGTATTTTATCCATAAATTTACATACATTATTTATTATATAATATCCTCCGCCGATTGGCAAGTGTTTTTTGGATTTTTGCAATTTTTGCCGATTTTTATCGGTTTTTAACACACAATCGCTCGGTCGCGATTTACCCCCTTACCCTTGACCGATTACTTTTTCCGTGTTATACTGAATTTGACGTAATCCGAAAAAGCGCTCTCGGACTCACCGAAAACCGTTTCAAAAATTCAAAAAGGGAAAAGGAATTTAAAATGAAAAAAATATGTTACAAAAAGCTTGACGAGGATGATATTTTGGAAATCTTAATTGAGCATTTTCAAGATGACGAGCTCCGCGGTTTCAGCAAAGCCTGCGGATGTTTACTCGGAAAACCGGGGGAAGACATGCGATTTATCGGAGTTTTCTCAAAAAGCGACGATCAAATATTCGATTTGGATCTTGAGGAAATCGATAAAAAAATCGATTATAACGGATCCCATGCTTTTTTAAAAAACCATCCGGAATTTAACCTCGACAAATAAGCGCAAACGCGTTTGCCCGGCACGGTTAAAGGTATTTATTTAAAAGGAGAGGATCTTATGAGCGATAACGTATTTACAATCGAAAAAATTACAGCCTTGGTAAAACCGCTTGCGGAAAAATATCGGGTACAACGGATTTATCTGTTTGGATCCTACGCAAGGGGCGAAGCCGGCTCGGACAGTGATCTGGATTTTCTGGTATACGGGGGAGAAAGCTTTAAACTTACCGAAATCTTTTCTCTCGCAGAAGAACTACGAGAAGTCTTGAACAAAAACGTGGACGTGTTCGAAATTCACGAAGTTAACACTAACAGCGATTTTTATAAAACAATCATGAAAGAAAGGTTGCCGGTGGCATGAAGTGCGCAAAGCGCACAATGAAAAATGAAGCGGTGCAGAACGCAACATGAAAAATGAAGCGCTCGCTTGCGCGAGACATTTATGAATTTTAGCCTCCCTTGCCTAAAGGGAGGTGGCGGCGTAGCCGACGGAGGGATTAACGGCGCTAAAGCACAGCTCTCAGCTTCGCGGGCAATCGGTAAAGTACCCTTAAGTCGACTACGGTCGACAGTCCCAATGTGCGCTATGCGCACAAGGTAATAAGTAATATCGAATAGCAAAAAGGTACACGAGCGAAGCAGCATTGTTTTATAAGACTTTAGCTGCTTCTTAGCTTTAGCCCCGTTAATCCCACCACCAACTAACGTTGGTCCCCCTCCCTTTAGGCAAGGGAGGCTTTAAGTTACCGAAATTTAACAAAGATTAAAAAGTTTAAATTCGGCGCCGTCTATAGTTTTTTCTCTCCCTCAGTCGGCTACGCCGACAGCTCCCTCGTAAGCTGAGCCAAGGGTAGGTCAAGCTCTTGCGCTTCAACACAAAAATATGACTTTTACTGTTGCTAAAGTTTGTAAAGCCGATGAAACTAAAAATTATCATCCCGCGCGCCGTGCGCGCCTTGCCTCCACCTGACGGGGGAGGTGGATTTGCCGTAGGCAAAGACGAAGGGAGAGAAAAAGTAAAGCTGAGATGAAACTCAAAAATAAAAGGAAATTGAAAATAAAAAATCTCTCCCTCAGTCGGCTACGCCGACAGCTCCCTCGTAAGCTGAGCCAAGGGCAGGTCAAGCTTTTGCACTTCAACACAAAAATATGACTTTTGCTGTTGCTAAAGTTTGTAAAGCCGATGAAACTAAAAATTATCCTGCGCGCCGTGCGCGCCTTGCTCCCACCTGACGGGGGAGGTGGATTTGCCGTAGGCAAAGACGAAGGGAGAGAAAAAGAGTAAAGCAAAGATTAATGCAAAGAAATAAAAGGAAATTGAAAATAAAAAAATCTCTCCCTCAGCCGGCTACGCCGACAGCTCCCTCGTAAGCTGAGCCAAAGGGCAATGAACCAAATTCTGCTTTTTAAGCTTCAAATTTGCGAAATTCTTAGTTTGCAGATGATTTTAAATCTATCCTGCGCGCGTGCGTGCCTTGCCCCCATCTGACGAGGGGGGTGGATTTTGCGCAGCAAAAGACAGGGGGAGAGAAAAAGTAAAGCTGAGATGAAACTCAAAAATAAAAGGAAATTGAAAATAAAAAATCTCTCCCTCAGTCGGCTACGCCGACAGCTCCCTCGTCAGATGAAGCCAAGGGTAGGTCAAGCTTTTTGCGCTTCAACACAAAAATATGACTTTTGCTGTTGCTAAAGTTTGTAAAGCCGATGAAACTAAAAATTATCATCCTGCGCGCCGTGCGCGCCCTGCCCCCATCTGACGAGGGGGGTGGATTTGCCGTAGGCAAAGACGAAGGGAGAGAAAAGGTGAAGCTTAGATGAAGCTAAAACCTTAAGAAGAAACTAAAAAAATCATCCTGCGCGCCGTGCGCGCCTTGCCCCCCTCTGACAAGGGGGGTGGATTTTGCGCAGCAAAAGACAGGGGGAGAGAAAGAGTAACGCCGAGAAGACGCTAACGATTATAAACCGACCGGCTAAAGATTATAAACCGGGAAGGCTCCCTTTAGGCAAGGGCGGCTTTATTCGGCTGCACTTCTCATTTTAAAAACCTTTCACACCGTCCGCAAGCCTTTGGGGTAGTGGTTTTTGGCTTTGCCGTTGACGGCTTTGGCGCCGCCTATGGGGCAGCCGCAGAGGGTGACCGCCGCCCAGCCGTTCTCGCATTTCGTCGCAATTTCCTCGCCGTGCAGGTATTTTTTAAGCTCCTCGCTTTCGGGCGGCAATTCGATTTTTCGCTTAAAATCCTTACCGAACGCCGAAAAAAATTGGTGGTGCGGCAAAATAAAGCCCTTGCGGATCTCGCCTACCGTCACCCCGCAGGAAAAGGCGCCCTTTTTCACCTCAAAATCCGGGGTAAAAAAGACCGGCTTGCCGCCGTACATAATAAGCTCGTCGGGGTTATGGCTTACAAGGGTATCGTCGAGAAATTCCTTAACGATTTCGGGCGGCTTTTCGTAAGAAAACGAGGGTTTCGCGGTGCCTTCGGCGTGTTCGCTTGTGTTGTGAAGCACCGCCGTAAACTGCCCTTCGCCCCTGCCTTTATGCGGGTAAAACCGTCCGGCGCGAGTTATCTCCGGGTGTTTACAGCCCTCGAAAATTACACCGCGTTCGGTGACGTTCCGGATTTTTTCGGCGAGAGGAAGCAGCTCAAACTCGGGGTGCGCGGTCAAAAAGGCGTCGACGACCATTTCGTTTTCCTCGAGCGAAAAGGTGCAGGTCGAGTAGACTATGTAACCGCCGTTTTTAAGGGTAAGGGCGGCGTTTTCCAGAATAAGCTTTTGCCGCTCGGCGCATTTTTTAACGTTTTCCTCGCTCCATTCGGAAGCGGCGTTCGCCTCCTTGCGAAACATGCCTTCCCCCGAGCAGGGCGCGTCCGCCATGACCATATCAAAGGTGTGGGGGAAATTTTCGGCAAGCTTCTTCGTATCCGCGCAGGTGGTAACCACTTTTTTCAGCCCCAGCCGTTCGATATTTCCGGTCAGGATCCTGCAGCGGGAGGGGATGATTTCATTTGCGACCAAAACGCCCTTTTCTCCGAGCTTGTTTTTTAGCTGACTGCTTTTGCCGCCGGGCGCCGCGCAAAGGTCGAGGATCTTCCAATCGGCGCCGATTTCGAGACTTTCCGCCGGTATCATCGCCGCCGGCTCCTGCGCGTAGATCATCCCCGCATGGTGAAAGGGGTGGCTGCCGATTTTATCGGTATTAAGGTAATATCCGTTTTCGACGAAGGGGATTTTTTCGAGCGGAAAGTCGCATATTTGCTCAAATTCCGCCGCCGAAATTTTTTCGGTATTTACGCGAAACGCCTTTACGGGCGGCTGGTCGAGCGCCGCTTCGTAGAGGGGAAATTCCTCCTTTAAAAGGGATCTCATTCGTAAAAGGAAGCTTTCGGGCAGGTTCTTCATAAGTCGCTCCATTCGCAGTACAGCATGCACATTCCCACGGCTAAAATCGCGGCGGTTTCGGTGCGAAGTATCCGCCTGCCGAGCGACAGCGTTTTGCCGCCGGCAAGCCTCAGCTTTGCGATTTCTTCATCCGAAAATCCGCCCTCGGGGCCTATGAAGATGCCCACCGAGCCGCCTTTTTTGATTTCCTTGAGCGCCTTTTGCGGGGAAGCCTCGCTCCCTTCGTTTTCGTAAGGGACAAGGATGAGATCGAGCTTTTCCGCCGCTTTCAACGCCTCGTCGAAGCCGAGCGGCGCCGAAATTTTGGGCACCGACGCCCGCTTGCTCTGCTTTGCGGCGCTTTCGGCGATCGCCTGCCAGCGCAAACGTTTCGACTCCTTCTTTTTGTCGTCAAGCTTTACGACGCTTCGGCTCATCTCGACCGGAATGACGCCTTGCGCGCCAAGCTCGACCGCTTTTTGGATAATGAGCTCCGTCTTGTCCGCTTTGGGCAAGCCCTGAAAAAGGTAAATTTTTACGCTCAACGAGGTATTGCCGTAGCTTTCTTCGGTGATTTCGGCGACGGCGCAGTCGTTTTCGAAGCCCGCAAGCCGACAAAGGGCGCTTTTTCCCTCACAGCTCACGAGAAAGTTCTCGCCCGGCTTTATCCGCAAAACGTTTTTTATGTGATTGTAATCCCGACCGGAAATGTAAAATCTGTCGCCGCGGCGGTCGCCGACATCCGCAAAAAAATTATACATTTTGCGCTCCCGTCAATTTTTGATTTAAAAGCGCGTCAAAAACCCTCGCGCATTCTATAGTGGCGGCGGGCGGCATTATCTCCGAGACGGTTTTGCCGCTTGAAATGCAGTCGCACACTTCCTCGACCTCGCAGACGAAGCCGTTGTTTCCGGGAAATTCGGATATGAAACGCGCCGCCGGCAAGCGCTTCTTGTCATACAAAAAACAATCGCCGCCGGTGTGTGAATGGGGAAGCTCGATGTAGCCGTTTTCACCGTTTACCACCATATATTCCTTTACGTTCGAGGAAAGGGCGCATTGCAGCGCGGCGTCGAAGGTTTCGAAATTTAAAATAAAGCTGTCCGCCACGTCTACGCCGGTGCGCTCATCCCGCCGAACGCTTCCCGTGACTCCGACGATCTTTTCGCCGGCAAGGAAGGAGGCTATCTCCACCGCGTAGACGCCGATGTCGTAAAGCGCGCCGCCGGCAAGCGCGGGATCCATAAGTCGGGAAGATACGTCGCCGTTGCCGACAAAGCCTATGGCGCCCGATATCGCGCGGAGCTTGCCGATTTTGCCCTCGGTTATCCATTCTTTCGCCGCCTGCAGCGACGGCAAAAAGCGCGACCACATCGCTTCCATTAAAAAGAGCCCCTTTGATTGCGCCAAGTCGAAAAGCTCGCGGGCGTCCTTTTCGGTCAATACCATCGGTTTTTCGCATAAAACGTTTTTGCCGGCGTTAAGACAGGCCTTTATGTTTTCGTAATGAAAATTGTGGGTAGTCGCGATATAAATAAGATCTATATCCTCGCGCGCGAGCAGCTCGCCATAACCGCAATAATGCGGTATCTCGTTTTTCTCCGCAAATTCCCGCGCCCGCTCGAGCGACTTGCTTGCGACCGCCACGACTTCGGCGCGCCCGCTTATGCACACCGCGTCCGCAAATTTCGCCGCAATTTTCCCCGCACCCATTATTCCGAATTTAAGTTTTTCCATTTTGTTCTCCTTTTTTTGTTTTTTGTTTTTAAATTTGGACTAAAATAATATTTTTTAATTGTTTTTTGACTCATAAATATATTTTTGGTTTATTTTTTTGTTTTAAATTTGTTTTTACGTTTTTAAATCACTTCTCGGCTTTGCCTTTTCTCTCCCTCCGTCTTTTGCTTCGCAAAATCCACCTCCCCCGTCAGGTAGAGGCAAGGCGCGCACGCGCGCGGGATAATTTTAAAATCATCTGCAAACTAAGTGTTTCTTAAATTTGAAGCTTAAAAAGCAGGATTTAGATTATTAATCCTTGGCTCAGCTTACGAGGGAGCTGTCAGCGTAGCTGACTGAGGGAGAGAAAAAGAGTAAGCCTAAGATGAGACTAAAATTTTTACTTTTTTAAAATCCGACCGCGAAGCGGACACCGCATTATGTATTACTTGACGAAAACCCGCTTGTGAAGCGGGTTTCGTCAACAGGAGTGTAATCTCGGCGGGGAAATTACAGAAAAACCCCGTCCGAAAAGCAAAGAAGAAAGCAAGTTTCGTTGGTTTGCCCGTTTACTGCTCCCGCCCCGATTGCGCGGGAGCGACAAGCAGAGCTTCGTCCGGCGCCTTCGCTCTTATAACGAAGAAGAACAGCGGCAGGATCCGATTGCCCAAAAGAACGGAAAGTATAAGAAACAACGTGGCATGTTTTCGGTCAAAAATCGCGCAAATTCGCCAAAATGCGACACAATACACCGCTTTGTAGGTTATTGCGACGGCAAGCGACAAAAAGTAGAGCGCTATCGCGGGAATCGCCGAGCGAAAAACCTCGCGCGGTATCGCCTCGTCGACCTCCAGGGTGTTAAAGGCGCTGAAGCCTATCCTGTACAAGGCAAAGAGAAAACAGCCGATAAAGGCGGTAAAGAGCAGGGTTTTTACAACCCACAAAAGCTCGAGCCATAACCCGAACCGCGCCGAGGGCTCGCCGCTTCGCTTCGCGTATTTTTTCGCTGCGCGCCCTACCGCAAAAGGGAAAACGGGCGGAATAAAGGCAAGCCAGG
Source organism: uncultured Clostridia bacterium (assembly GCA_947623175.1). Taxonomy (GTDB): domain Bacteria; phylum Bacillota; class Clostridia; order Oscillospirales; family Acutalibacteraceae; genus UBA737. The sequence goes on from CANQGK010000016.1 coordinate 49,736, forward strand.
GGTGTTTCAGCCCCAACTTTTTTGAAAGCTCAAAAATTCCGACGGCGCCGAGCAGCCAAAAGATAACCCCTGCCGCCGCTAAAAACGCCGAAAAGGACGAAATTCGCGAAAAAAGCGGGCTTAAATTCTCAAAATCGAAAAAATAATCGAAATAATTATAATAAGCGGAAAAATCCATATTTTTCCCCCTTTTTTATTTTCATTCGCCGAAAGCCGAACTTTTAAAATGCCGACTTAAAGCACGAAGTAACTGAACGCCTCGATAAGACAAATCACCGCGTAGACGATTACCGGAACCGAGGTGAAAAACAGGGTAAACCTGCGCTTGCTCGGAGTCAGCATGTCGGGCGTCGAGAACCTGTAAACCGAATCGTCTTTTTTGCCGAGCATAAACAGCGCTACGATGCCGAGAAGCAAACAAACTACCAAAAATACGGCGTAGGAGGTGTTTTTGGCGGCGTCCGAAATGCTCGAGGGCAGGTAGTCGAAAAGGAGCGATATGCCGTTGTTGAAGGCGTGAATCGCCATGGCTATCAAAATCGTGCCGCTCTTTACGGTGACAAAGCCCAGCACCAGACCTACCAAAAACGCAAAGGGCATTTGCTCAAAATTGCCATGCATAAGCCCGAACATTACCGCCGATACAATAACGGCAAAGCCCTCGCCGAACTTTTTCAAATAACCCAAAACGACGCCGCGACAGGCAAATTCCTCCGCTAAAGCCGGAACCACTATCGTGGACAGCACCGAAAGAATAAATCCGGGTACGCCGACCGGATTGTCGGGCCAGGGAACCTCGTAACCGATGTCGGAGCTTTGGAAAATCGAGTCCAAAAAAGAGGTCGCGATGTTGGCAAAGGCGCAGAAGGAAATTCCCATAAGAAATAGGGGAAAAGCCCTGCCTTTTTGCGGCTTGGAAAAGCTTATGAGGGAGCTTATCCGTACGTTGGCGATCTTAAATACCACCAAAAAAGGTACGGTAAAGGCGATAATCGAAAATAGGATCTGCTGAACCTGTAAAACCGCCGGCTCCCAGAGAATATCCGCCGCCGAGCCGGCTCCCTTGAATATCGCGGCGACAATAACCGTCGCCAGATTTAAAAGAAAGGTGATCGCGCTCATCAATATGAAGGTCGCGCCGACTATGTTGGACGCGTTTCTTATCTGCGACTTTTCCTTTTGCTCGGGCGATATATAATACATGTTGGGATTGGTCACCGGGGTAAAGAGCATGCCGTTAAGCTCCTCGGGGGTTATCCGACGCGGAACAAACCCCTGCCCGCCGGGATTTTGCGGATTAAAGCTTTGAAACGACTGCCTCTGCGGATTAAAACTTTGCGAGTTAAACGCCGCCGGATTACCCTGCGGAACAAACCCCTGCGAAGCCCCGCCGACAGACATCTTTGCCGCCTGCCGACTCGGATCCTGCTTGTTCGGAATTTGCGGGTTCGGATTTTGTAAATCCGCGCCGCCTTGGTTCGAATTTTCTTCGTTCGGAACTTGTAAGTCTGGGCTACCCTGTTCAGCTGCTCGCGGGGTAGAGGGTAGTTTGTTAGTATCATCTTGGTTCGGAACTAAAGAATCTCCGCCCTGCAAATCTGCTGCACGCGGGGTAGAAAGTTGTAAATCTGTACGATCTTCATTCGGAACTAAAAAAGAAATGGTAAGTCACCTGCTTTCGGGAAATTTCCGCTTTTGCTCCTCATTCTCCTTAACGGTTTTCTGCACCGGAAATATCACTCCGCCTCTTCGCCGGAAGTATCACCACCGACTTCGCCGGAGTCAACATCATCGGCGACATCGCCGATATCGCCGCCTTCGACAACTTCATCCGCACCGCCGACATCGCCGGCATCGGCTTCCGCCGCCTCGGGCTTCGCGGTTTCCTCCTCGTCGCTGTGCTCGGTGAGCGCAACCGAAAGGATTTTTTCTCCTTCGGCGACACGCATTACCCGTACACCCTTGGCAGGACGGGCAAATACGGAAATATCGCCGCTGAATATGCGAATCACTATGCCGTTTGACGCCATCATGATCACGTCGTCAAGCTCGGTCACCGGAATGGTAGCCGCAACCTTGCCGTACTTCTCGGTGCGGTAGTTTATGAGCCCCTTGCCGCCGCGCGACTGCAGACGGTAGTCCTCAATATTGCTTGTTCTGCCGTATCCGCTCTCGGTTATCGTGAGAATGCGGGCACCCTCGCCGACTATAGCCATGTCGATTACCGAGTCGCCCTCGCGCATGCTGATGGCGCGTACACCACGCGCCGCCCTGCCGACAGCGCGCACATCGCTTTCCTTGAACCGAATGGCGTAACCGTCGCGCGTGGCAATGAAAATGTTCTGCGACCCGTCGGTCAAGCGTACAAACCCGAGCTCGTCATCCTCGTCAATGGATATCGCTATGATGCCGCTCTTGCGGGTGTTGCGAAATTCGGAAACCTTCGTGCGCTTGATGATGCCCTTTTTGGTTACCATCGCAATGTACTTCTCTTCGTCAAGCTCGCTTGCGGGTAAGATAACCGTGATTTTCTCCTCCGGCATGAGCGGTAAAATGTTTACGAGATTCATGCCCTTTGAGGTGCGCGAACCCTCGGGAATTTCGTAGGCTTTTATGCGATACATTCTGCCCAAATTGGAAAATAACATGATGTAATCGTGAGAGGAGCAGACAAACATGTTCTCGATCTCGTCCTCCTCACGGGTGGTCATGCCGGTGATGCCTCTGCCGCCGCGGTGCTGTACGTTGTAAGTATCCGCGGAAAGCCGCTTGATATACCCGTTTACCGTCTTGGTGAGCACACAATCCTCCTCGGGAATGAGATCCTCAATGTCGACCTCGCCCGCAACCTCGGAAATTTCGGTGCGCCGCTCGTCGGAAAACTTGTCACGCAGATTTAAAGCCTCGGTCTTTACAATGTCGAGGATTTTTTCGCGACTTGCGAGAATTTCCTCACATTCCTTGATAAAGGCATGCTTTTCTTCCAATTCGTCGAGAATTTTCTGCTTCTCGAGACCTGCAAGCTTGCCGAGCTGCATCTGAACGATGGCGGTAGTCTGGATGTCGTCGAGCCCGAACCGCTCGGACAACGCTTCCTTGCTTTCGGGAATGGTCTTGCTGTTTCGGATAATGGCGATAACCTCGTCGATAAAATCGAGCGCTACCTTTAAGCCCTCCAAAATGTGGGCGCGCTCCTCCGCCTTGCGCTTGTCATAGGCGGTTCTGCGATAGATAATGTCGTATTGAAAATCGATGCAGTTTTGAAGCATCTCCTTGAGAGTCAAAATCTGCGGCTTGCCGTTTACGATAGCCAGCAAAATTGCCCCGAAGGAGGACTGTAATGCGGTGTAACGGTAAAGCTTGTTAAGCACTACCTGAGGGTTTGCGTCCCTTTTGAGATCGACGATGATTCTGATACCGCCGTCCCGCTTGGAAGAATAATCGACTACGTCGTCGATGCCGTCGATGCGCTTTTCGGCGGCTAAATCGTAAATCGCCTTTACCAGGTCCTGCTTTTTGACCTTGTAGGGGATCTCGGTAATAACTATGCGAAATCTGTCGTTTTTGGTCTCCTCGATTTCCGCCTTGCCGCGAAGCACTATCTTACCTCTGCCGGTAGCGTAGGCGGCGCGAATGCCGCTCCTGCCCATGATAATGCCGCCGGTCGGGAAATCGGGGCCCTTGATGTATTGGCAAATCTCCTGCAGATCCGCCTCCGGATTGTCGATAAGACAACACATACCGTCTATTACTTCGCCTAAATTATGCGGCGGAATTTCGGTCGCCATACCTACCGCAATACCCGAGGAACCGTTTACGAGCAGCTGTGGGAACCTTACCGGCAAAACCTCCGGCTCCTGTAAGCGGTTGTCATAGTTGGGCGCAAAATCGACCGTTTCCTTGTCGATGTCGTCGAGCATTTGAAGCGAAAGTCGATTCATTCGCGACTCGGTGTAACGATAGGCGGCGGCAGGGTAACCGTCAATGTTGCCGAAGTTGCCATGCCCGTCTATAAGCGGGTACCGAAGCGAAAAATCCTGCGCCATACGCACCATCGCGTCGTAAACCGATGCGTCGCCGTGGGGGTGGTATCTTCCCAAAACCGAACCTACCGTGTCGGCGCACTTGCGGTACGCCTTGTCCGGAGTCAGCCCGTTTTCGTACATGGTGTAAAGTATTCTGCGGTGAACCGGCTTTAAGCCGTCGCGCACGTCGGGGATAGCGCGGCCTACCAATACCGACATGGAATATTGAAGCATGCTTTGCTTTACTTCGTCTACGATTTCGACCGGCACGATTTTGGTCTCTTCGTCGCTCGGCCAAATTACCTTTTCCTGTTGAGCCATTCTGCCATCCCTCCTTAAATATCAAGATCGGTCGCGTAAACCGCGTTGTCTTCTATAAATTTGCGGCGGGGCTCGACTTCTTCGCCCATGAGCACTCCGAAGGTCTCATCCGCCAGCGCGGCGTCCGCCATTGTTACCTTTAGCATCGTGCGGTGCTCGGGATCGAGCGTCGTCTCCCATAACTGCTCGGGATTCATCTCACCGAGACCCTTGTAGCGCTGAACGTCCACATTGCCGCCCAATTCCTCTATGTACCGGTCGCGCTCCTCCTCGGTAAAGGCGTCGAAGTACCGCTTGCCCTTGGCTACACGGAAAAGGGGAGGCTGTGCCAGATAAATGTGCCCCGTCTCGATAAGCGCCGGCATATAGCGGAAGAAAAAGGTCAAAAGCAGGGTTCTGATGTGACTTCCGTCGACGTCGGCATCCGCCATAATAACTATTTTATCGTATCTTAACTTTTCTATGTCAAAATTTTCGGCAATTCCGGTGCCGAGCGCCACTATGACCGGCGTGAGCTTGTCGTTGCCGTAAACCTTGTCCACCCGCGCCTTTTCCACGTTGAGCATCTTGCCCCAGAGCGGCAATATCGCCTGATAGGTGCTGTTTCTGCCCTCTACCGCGGAACCGCCGGCGGAGTCTCCCTCGACAATGAATATCTCGGTTTTGGTGGCGTCGTCCGAAATACAGTCCTTTAATTTCTCGGGCATGCGGGTTTTGCCGCCTATACCCGCTTTGTTGCGGGAGGCTTCTCTCGCTTTTTGCGCCGCCTCGCGCGCGTTTGACGCGGCGATGGCCTTGTCTATGATGATCTTCGCTTCGTCCGGATTTTCCTCAAGATAACGATAAAGCTTGTCGTTTACAAGATCTCTTACAAGCTTGCCTATAGAGGTGTTGCCGAGCTTCGCTTTGGTCTGACTTTCGAACTGAGCGTCGGCAAGCTTTACCGATACTACCGCAACGACGCCCTCCAAAACGTCCTCACCCTTGAGTCGGGGATTGCCCTCCTTGAGCTTTTTGAAATCAAAAGCGTACTTGTTTATAACGTTGGCAAGACTCATCCGAAAACCCTGCTCATGCGTACCGCCGTCTACCGTGTGAAGGGTATTGGCAAAGGAAATAATGCGGTTGTCGTAGGCGGTCGACCAAACGAGCGCCACCTCCGCCGTGCTGTCGGAGTCGCTTGCGGAAAGATATATGACGTCCTTGTTTAATTTTTCCTTTTTGATACCTTCGAGAATAAACTCTACGTAGGAGCGTATACCGCCCTCGTAACACAAATCGTCGCTGCGGTCGGGAACATCGGCGTCGCTTCGCTTGTCGGTCAGGATTATTCTTATACCGGCGTTAAGGAAGGACTGCTCGCGAAGCCGCTTTAAAAGGGTGTCGTAGTCGTACCTCGTCGTGTCGGTAAAAATCGACGGATCCGGCTTAAAATAAACGGTGGTGCCGGTCTCGTCCGTGTCGCCCGTGATTTTAAGCGGCTCCTTGACCTTACCCTTTTCGTAGCGCTCCCTGTAAATATGCTCGCCGTCCTTGACTTCTACCGTAAGCCAGGAGGACAGCGCGTTTACCACCGACGCGCCCACGCCGTGAAGACCGCCCGAAACCTTGTACCCGCCGCCGCCGAATTTTCCGCCGGCATGCAGAATGGTAAATACCACCGTCACGGTAGGTATGCCCTTTTGCGGATTTATACCCGTCGGGATGCCGCGGCCGTTGTCGGTGACCTTTATTACCCCGTCGTCAAGTATATCGACGGTGATTTTGTCACAGTGGCCCGCCAGAGCCTCGTCTATCGAGTTATCCACTATTTCGTATACCAAATGGTGAAGACCGCGCTCGCCGGTAGAACCTATGTACATGCCGGGGCGCTTTCTTACCGCCTCTAACCCCTCCAATACCTGAATGGAATTTTCGTCATAATTTTCGGTGACGGGGGTTGTGATCTCGTTTTCCATTAAAAAAACAATCCTTTCGCAATGTATGCTTTCGCTTTTTGCCGTTTTTTGCTTTATAAATTATTGTTTATTACGTTTGTGAAGTCCGATCGCTTCTGGAGCGTCGCGGAGGATATTTGGGAAATGTAAACCGTTTGCTTTTTGCTGTCGTCCGAGCAGACTATAAAGGATTTCGGCAATTCATATGATACGGTTACCGCCTCGCCCTTTTTTTCCGCTCTCGTTAAAAATTCGCGGGTTCTTTTGGAAACGGTGGTGCTGTCCAAATCGAAAATACCTATAACGTCGCTCGACTTTATTACCGTTTCCTGTCCTAAATGTATGTACACCGTGACACCATTCCTTTGCTTATATTAAAAACTCTGCCGCTCTCTAAATTTTTAATATTTGTCGGATCACAGCAGGTTATAAACGCCTGCATACCCTTGATGTGGTTAAGAATAAAATTCTGCCTTTCAATATCAAGCTCGCTCATAACGTCGTCGAGCAAAAAGGTGGGGCTCTCGCCGACTTGTTTTTTTAAGACCGTCGCTTCGGCAAGCTTAAGGGAGAGAGCGACGCTGCGCTTTTGCCCCTGCGACGCATAATTGCGGGCGCTTATGCCGTTGATTTTAAAATCGAGATCGTCGCGGTGCGGTCCCACCGAGGTGGTACCCTTGTACATGTCTTCTTTTCGGGAAGCTTTAAGCTTTTCGGTAAAATTTTCGCTTGCCGTGCAAACGTAGGCAGTGTCGAGAGCCTCTTTTCCCGAGGAAATGCCGGAATAAATTTCCTTCAAAGCCTTGTCCGCTTCCTTTACGTACCTTTGCCTCAAAGCGATGATTTTTTCACCGTTTGACGCCATTTCTTCCTCGAAAACATCGAGCATCACCGAAAGTGTCGAGTCGTATCGAAAATCCTTTATAATTTTATTCCGTTGGGTTACCGCTCTCAGATAATTTCGCAGAAGATCTATATACGAGGGATAAAGCTGGCCTATCGCCGTGTCCAGAAATTTTCGCCGGAAAGCCGGGCCCTCGCCCACCGTTTTTAAATCGGCGGGGGAAAAGATGATGGCGTTAAAGCTTCCTGCGAGGCTTGCGGGCGCTTTCAGCTTATTTTGGTTTAAAAACGCCGTCCGCTTGTCCTCTATTTCGATCTCGGCTTCCTTTTTTATTCCCTCGGAGATAAAATCCATTGAAATTAAGGCTTTTGTTTCGCCGAATTTTACAAATTCTGCGTCCTTGCCGCCTCGAAAGCTCTTTGCGCCGGTAAAAAGCCAAATTGCCTCTAAAAAATTGGTTTTGCCCTGCGCGTTTTCGCCGCAGATGACGTTCATGCGGTCGCACGGTATTATTTCGGCGTTTTCTATATTGCGGAAATTTTTACAGCTTATTTTTTCTACTTTCATACTATTAAAATGCCGTCGTTTTGAAATTCCGCGGTATCGCCCGGGCGAAGCTTTTTGCCCCGCAGGGTGCAAATCTCGCCGTTTACCTTGACTTCGCCGTCCTGTATGAGAATTTTCGCCTGACCGCCGGTCGAAACTAAGCCGGCAAGCTTCATCGCGCTGTCAAGTCTTATAAAGTCGTCCTTGATTTTAAGCCGATTAAACTCCATTACTTTAACCTCATGGGCATTATCATATACTTGAAAGCATAGTCCTCGACGTTTTCGTCTGTGGCGGGCAGAATAAGCACTCCCGCGTTAGGCCCGTTAAACAAAATTTGGATCTTTTCGGAGTCGCAGGCTCTCAGTGCCTCTGTTAAATAGCGGCTGTTAAGCCCTATTTCGAAGCTTTCGCCCTCAAGCTTCGCGTTAAAGGTCTCGGTGGCTCTGCCTACGGCGGTAGCGCAGGTAAATACCACGTTAAGCTCGTTGAAATAACAGCGTATCGGCGTTGCGAAGGATTCGCTTATAAGCAGTGATACGCGCTCGACCGTATTTATAAGCTCGCGGGTATTTACGATTACCTTTTGAGTATAGGAGTCGGGAATGGTCTTTTGATAATTCACAAATTCGCCGTCGATAAGGCGGGAAATAAAGGAATAACCGTTTATTTCAAATGTGATAAGTCTCTCTCCCGCGATTATTTCAATATTGTCGGTATCCTCGTCTATAAGCTTTATCGCCTCGGTTACGGATTTTGACGATATGGTGAAGTTTATTCCCAAATCACCCGCAATTTTTTCGTTTCTTATGGCAAGCCGGTAACCGTCTATTGCTACGAGCCGGAAATATCCTTCGCCCGCCGAGATATTTATGCCGGTAAGTATAGGCTTTGCGCCTTCGTTCTGCGCGGCGGCAAAAACCGTGCCCTTTACCATATCGGCGAATAAACTGCCCTTTAATGAAAATCTGCGGCCGTCCTTGACCGTCGGCATTTCGGGGAAGTCTACCGCCGCCATACCCATAATATCAAAGGACGCCTCGCCGCTTTTAATATTACAGTTAAGCTTGTCGTCGGCGGAAATCTCTACCGCGGTACCGTTAAGCTTTCTCAAGATATCGGCAAGCAGCTTTGCATTTATTACAATATCTCCCTCTTCTTCGCATTTTGCGTAAATTTCCTTTTTCATTCCTATTTCCAAATTATAAGAGATGAGGGAAATTTTGCCCTGCTCTGCCGAGATGAGTATTCCCTCCAATACCGGCATGGAGGTTTTTATGCTTACCGCTCTTTGAAGATGAGAGACGGCTTCCGACAGCATTGCTCGTTCAACAGAAAATTTCATTTTTTTTCCTCCTAAAAGAAAAGTAAAAATAACAGTAGTAATAAGAGCGGTTCAAACGGTGGATAACCGCCTTTAAGCGGCATAAAACAAGGATTTTTGCGGTGTATTTCAATGTTTACAAATTTTTTATTATTTTAAGCGTTTTTAAGCTGTCCACCCGTATGTTTATAACCGCCCTGTTTATAAACGTTTACGGTGTGGATAAAAATAAAAAAATCAAGAGATATTTCCTTCGCTGTTGCTTTGAAGATTTTTTATAATATCGAAGACCAATTCCTTTTGGAACGGCTTGTCCTTTAAAAATTCCTCTATCTTGTTGCAGTTGTGAAGCACCGTCGAGTGATCGCGGCTGAACATTTCGCCGATAGCCTTATACGAAAGGTCGGTTGTCTCTCTCGCGATATACATCGAAACCTGACGCGCCAAAACAAGCGACGCGGTTTTGCGGTTCGATAAAATATCCGCCTCGGATACGTTGTAGGTGCGGGCAACCTCGGCTATGATAGTCTCTATTTTAATAGGCTCGGGGTGGGCGTTGCTTATGATGTCCTTGATAAAGCCCTGCACCACCGAAAGGGTGGGAACGCGGTTTTGAATGGTAATGTACGCCTGAAGCTTCTTTATTACCCCTTCAAGCTGGCGGGTGTTTACCTTGATATGATCGGCTATGTAGTAAACGATGTTTTCGTTAAGCTCGATGCCCATCTGCTCCGCCTTCTTTAAGACAATGCCCACTCTCGTTTCAAAATCCGGCGTGGTAATGTCCGCGAAAAGTCCGCTTTCAAGCCTTGAACGAATGCGGTCGTCCAGTGTTTTGACCTCCTTGGGCGGTCGGTCGAGGGTTACGACAATCTGCTTGTTTTTTTGCTGGAGGGTATTGAAGGTATTGAAAAACTCCTCCTGTGTCTGCTCCTTGCCGGCGATGAAATGAATATCGTCGATAAGCAGCAGATCCACGTTGCGGTACTTGTTGCGGAAATCCTCTATGGAGCCGAAGCCCAATTTACCGTCCTGCAATGCCTTGATAAGCTGGTTTGTGAAATCCTCGCTCCGAATATACTCCACCTTTTTGTGGGGAAACTTTTTCTTGGTATAATTCTTTATGGCAAGCATAAGATGAGTTTTTCCCACTCCGGAGGGCCCGTAAATGATAAGCGGATTGTAAATAAGGGTGGGGCTGTCCGCCACCGCAAGGCAGGCGGCGTGAGCAAAACGGTTGCCGGAGCCGACTATGAAGTTCTGAAAGGTAAAGAAATCCTCAAAAGACAGTCCGTCGCTGTACTGCTCCGCCAATTTTATCTTTTCCTCGTCGTCCTCAAAAACAACCGTGACCGAAACGTCTATTCCCATGACGTTTCTCAGCGCGTTTGTTAAGGTTTCGCTGTAATTTTGCTCGATTATTCCTCGCATATACTCGTTATTTATGGAAACCACAAATTCCCCCGAGTTGAAGGAAACGGGTTTTAAGTCCTTTAAAAAGCAGTTGAAAGCAACTTCGGAAATTGTTTTTTTGCATTCTTCGCACACTGCAGCCCAAATATCCTCTAAAGAATTAATAGGCATTAAATAACCTCCCTATATAATTATATAATATTATTATAATCTTTAATATTATAGCATGGTAAACGATATTTTTCAACATTTTTTAAGGGGCAAGTTGCATAAACTTTTATAATTTTACAAACCATAAAATTATTAAGCTTTTTTGCGGCGAAAAAACGTGTGCAATTTTAAAATAAAAAATCGGGCAGGGTTTTGAAAAATGCAAATAAAAGTACTTTAAAAACAACAAGACAAAGCGGGAACTAATCGGACGGGAAAAGACGGGATTTGCGCGCGGAAAAGAAACGTTTCTTTTTTGAACCCCACATACAGAAAGAAAAAAGCAGACCGAATGTAAACACGGAAAAAATTTTTTTGAAAACTTTTTTTAAGAAGAATTATTATATTTTTCTTTGTTCTTTTATGCTTTAGCCGCTTCTTGGCTTTACTTTTTCTCTCCCCCTGTCTTTTTCGGAGCAATCTCCGAAAAAGACACCCCCCTCGTCAGATGGGGGCAAGGCGCGCCAAGCGCGCAGGATAATTATAAAAACATCTGCAAACTAAGCATTTCTCAAATTTGAGGCTTAAAAACAGGATTTAGGTCATTAATCCTTGGCTCCATCTGACGAGGGAGCTGTCGGCGTAAACCGACTGAGGGAGAGAAAGGCTACAGGTGCGCTGAATTTAAATTTTAGTTTCTTCTCTGCTTTACTTTTTCTCTCCCTCTGTCTTTTGCTCCGCAAAATCCACCTCCCCCGTCAGGTGGAGGCAAGGCGCGCCAAGCGCGCAGCACGATAATTTTAAAATCATCTGCAAACTAAGCATTTTCCGAAATTGTATAGCTCAAAACTTATTAAAATCGGCTTTGCAAACTTCAGCGACGGTGAAAGTTATATTCTTGCGCCGAGAGGTAAAAACTTTATCTACTCTTGGCTCAGCTTACGAGGGAGCTGTCAGCGTAGCTGACTGAGGGAGAGAAAAGGTAAAGATATGCCGAATTTAAACTTTCAAGCAGAATTTACAGATACAATCCTAAAAATCCTCCCTTGCCTAAAGGGAGGGGGACCAACGTTAGTTGGTGGTGGGATTAACGGGGCTAAAGCCGAGAAGAAGCTAAAATCTTATAAAACAATGCTGCTAAAACAATGCTGCGTGCTCGAATACCCTTCACTATTCGATATTACTTATTACCTTGTGCACAAAGCGCACATTGGAGCTGTCAACCGCAGCCGACTTAAGGGTATGATACTTTAATGCTCACCCGTGAGGCTGAGAGCTATGCTTTAGCCCCGTTAATCCCTCCGTCTTGCTTACGCAAGCCACCTCCCTTTAGGCAAGGGAGGCTTTGCACAGATCGAGCTCATTATATTCGAATTTCCCTGCGCGCGTGCGCGCCCTGCCCCCATCTGACGAGGGGGGTGTCTTTTGCACGGCAAAAGACAGGGGGAGAGAAAAGGTAAGCCGAGATGTAACTAAAAAAAGGATACATGAAAAACACAGGCATAAAATAAAAAAATTTTTCATATTATTTTGTGGAGATGAGAGGATGCGAGGGTCGGCGATATTCAGATTTTGTGCCGTTTGCGTGGTTTGCTTTACGGTATTTTTATATAATTTGGTCTTTAATTTGCATTTTTCGGGCGCCGAGGCGGTAAAAACAAAGGACGAAGCCGCTTCGGAGTCTTTTTCGGAGGAAAAGCCGAAGGAGACGCAAACGCAAAGCGCGGCGGAAAGCGCCGAAAGTAAAGCGGAGGAAAAGGAAGCGTCCAAACCCGAGAGCGGTACTGCGGTCACAACCTCCGCCGCGGCGGTAAAGGGAAAAATCGAGGAGCGGTATATATCGCCCTACAACGCCGCCCTTTCCTACTCGAACGTTTACGTAAAAAACAATACTTCGCTTAAAATCGATCTTAAAAAATACCTGACCGCGCCGATTTCCTTTAAAATAAAGAAAAACGATTCGCCGCAGGTGCTGATACTTCACACTCACGCCACCGAGACTTATATGACCGAAAATACGGCTTATTACACCGCAAGCTATACCTCGCGCACCACCGACAAAAGCAAAAACATGTGCAAAATCGGCGATATAGTCGCCGAAAAACTAAACGCCGCGGGAATTAAGACGTTTCACGACACGACTTTGCACGATTATCCGAATTACACCGGCAGTTACTCGAACGCCGCCGAGACGATAACTTCTTATCTTAAAAAATATCCGAGCATAAAGGTGGTGCTCGATTTGCACCGCGACGCGATATCCTCGCAAGACGGCGTCAAAACCAAGGTGACAAAGGAAATAAACGGCAAAAAAGCCGCGCAGGTAATGCTGGTTATGGGCAGTCAAAGCGGGGGAGTTACCAACTTCCCGAATTGGGAGGAAAATTTTAAATTGGCTCTGAGAGTGCACAAGGAAATCGAAGAAAGCTGTCCGGGCCTTGCAAGGCCGCTTACCCTTAATTCGAAAAATTATAACGAAAGTCTCACAAAGGGCTCGCTGCTTATCGAGTTCGGCACCGACGCCAACACTCTGGAGGAAGCCTGTCTGTCGGCTCGGCTTGTGGGAGAGGCGCTGGCGAAAGCGCTCGGCAAATTAACTTAAAGGAATGATAATCATAAAGAAAAGCACCAAAACCTTTTTCAGAACGGTTTATATTTCGTCGGTAGTCGTATTTTGCCTGACGGCGGGCTTTTACGGCTGTGCGAAGGCCTACGAGGGTATACGCCGCATAGCCTTCGGCGAGTACCGCTCGGCAATAGAATACAAAGAAGGGAAGCTCGAATTTTTTGATTTTGAGCTCCCCTTGGATTTTAGGAATATATTTAATTAGCCGCATCTCGGCTCTTTGGTTTCATCTCGGCTTTACTTTTTCTCTCCCCCTGTCTTTTGCTGCGCAAAAGCCACCCCCCTCGGCAGATGGGGGCAAGGCGCGCGGGCGCGCAGGATAATTTTTAGTTTTATCGGCTTTACAAGCTTTGGCAACAGTAAAAGTTATATTCTCGTGCTGAGCGTTAAAAGCTTGACCTTCCCTTGGCTCAGCTTACGAGGGAGCTGTCGGCGTAAGCCGACTGAGGGAGAGAAAAGGTACAGATACGCCGAATTGAAATTTTTAAGCAGAATTTACAGATACAATCCTAAAAAGCCTCCCTTGCCTAAAGGGAGGGGGACC
>CANQGK010000017.1 GCA_947623175.1 uncultured Clostridia bacterium
TTTAATTTTGCGGCATTTTTGAAATTCGGGGCTCGGACGAAACCCCGATAATGCCGTCAAAATCGGAGTGCGTCTATACTGTAATGGACAGGCTTCCCCTGCGGAAGTCCGTCAATTTGCCTAATAAGGCGGACCTTTGCCCCCCCCCCGTGGGAATTTTTGTCAATTGTGCGTTTTTCATAAGAGGAAGCCTCCTTTCTGTGTGTTTTTTCTTTAGCTTCATATCGACTTTACCTTTTCTCTCCCCTCGTCTTTTGCTTCGCAAAAGCCACCCCCCTCGGCAGATGGGGGCAAGGCGCGCCAAGCGCGCAGTTGGGGATATTTCGGATATTCGGATATAAAGCTTATTTTCGCCGGTCGGCGATTCAAAGGCACGAAACCAAGCGCTCATGCCCTTGAATCCCCGCCCGCATATTTCATGCGGCAGCCGCTTTTTTATAACAGCAACCGATATACACAATAAATTTTAGCATATCGTTTCCGATTTTTCAATACTTTTTTACAAAAAATCCCCGTAAACCTGCACAAAAATCGCCGAATTTCTCTTTCTTGCCCGAATTTCCCCCACAAAAACAGCGCCCGCCGCTTCATTTTACCTTGTGCGCAAAGCGCACGAAAAATCCGCGGCAAAACAAAATTCTGCCGCGGATTTTTGTTGGTTTTTTAAAACATAGAAATTTGATTTGTATCGGGAAGGTCGTTCATGACTCCGAGGTCGGAGAGGTTTTGAATAATGGTTTTCGAAACGCCGGCTTCAAGCTGAAAATCCTCCCGCGATACGTAATTGCCGCGCTGCGCCGTCTCGTAAATAGCGTACGCCACCTTTTCGCCGACGCCGCTCAACGCGCCGAAGGGCAGGCGCATTTTTCCGTCCTCGGGCACATACTTCATAGCGTGGGATTTATTCAAATCGATGGGCAGAATTTCGATGCCGCGCGCCATCATTTCATTGAATATGAGCATATTGTTGTAAACGTCAAGCTCCTTTTTGGAGGCGTCCTTGCCCTTTGCCTTGATATCGTTGAGATAGCGCTTTACCGCGGTTCTGCCGCCCATAAGCGTAGGCACGTCGACGTCCTCGGGGCGGGCGGTGAAATAGGCGCAGTAAAATTCGAGCGGACGGTGAACCTTATACCAGGCGACCCGCAAAGCGGAAATAACGTAAGCCGCCGCGTGCGCCTTGGGGAACATGTACTTGATTTTGTAACAGCTCTTGATATACCATTCGGGAACGTTTACCTTGCGCATATCCTCCTCCATGGACTGCCAATCTTCCTTGGAAACGAGCCCCTTGGCGACAAGTCCTTTACGCACGGTTTCGGTAATTTTAAAGGCGCGCCCTTCCTCCATGCCCTTATGTATGAGGTAAACCATTATATTGTCACGCGTACCTATAACCTCGGAAATCGTACAGGTTCCGTTTTCAATCAAATCCTTTGCGTTGCCGAGGTAAACGTCGGTGCCGTGCGAAAGGCCCGAAATCTGCAAAAGGTCGGAGAAGTTTTTCGGCTTGCAGTCGATAAGCATCGTGCGAACGAAGGAGGTTCCGAATTCGGGCAGGCAGTATGTGCCGGTATCCGATTCGATATCCTCGGGGGTTACGCCCAGCGCTTCGGTAGAGGTGAAAAGGCTGTAAACCTCGGGATCGCTCATCGAAACGTTGTTTACCGGAATACCCGAATACTCCTCCAAATACTTATAGGTGGTGGGAATAACGTGACCCAATTCGTCAAGCTTCAAAATCGTATCGTGAATTGAGTGGAAATCGAAGTGTGTCGTCACAACGTCGGAATTAACGTCGTCCGCCGGGTGTTGAACCGGACAAAAATCGTAAATGGTTTTATCCCGCGGCACGACTATCATACCGGCTGGGTGCTGACCGGTGGTTTGCTTTATCTGCGCCCTTTCCACAAGCTTTGCAAGTCGGTTTAGCTCGCCATTGCTCAGCGTAATACCCTTTTTCTCGGCGTATGCCTTTGCAAAGCCGTAGGCGGTTTTTTCGGCAATCGTGGTTATCGTGCCCGCCTTGAACACGTTTTCGCTGCCGAAAAGCGTTTCGGTATATTTTTGCACCTGAGTTTGAAATTCGTCCGAAAAATTAAGGTCGATATCCGGCACCTTGTCGCCCTTAAAGCCCAAAAAGGTTTCAAACGGTATGTCGTGACCGTCGCGCAGCATCGGCTCCCCGCAGTCGGGGCAGTTCTTTTCGGGCAGGTCAAAGCCCGAGCCCACCTCGCCCTTTAGGAAAAATTCGCTGTGGTGGCATTTAGGGCATACGTAGTGGGGCGGCAGAGGATTTACCTCGGATATACCCGCCATGGTAGCGACAAAGGAGGAGCCTACCGAACCACGGGAGCCGACGAGATAGCCGTTTTCCTCGCTGTAGGCAACCAGCTTCTGCGCCGAAATATACATTATGGAAAATCCGTTGTTTATAATGGAGTTAAGCTCCTTTTCGAGGCGGTTTTTAACCACTTCGGGCAGATTTTCGCCGTATTTTTTATGGGCGTTATCCCAGCAAATATCGCGAAGCAATTGGTCGGAGCCCTCGATTACCGGCGGATAATTTCCCTTGGGAACGGGTATAACGTCGTCGTCTATCATATCGGCTATTTTTTGCGGATTGTCGATAACAAATTCCTTTGCCCGTTCGCCGAAATAGTCGAAATCCCCGAGCATTTCCGAGGTGGTTTTCAAATAAAGCGGCGCCTGATTGTCAAAATCGTTAAAGCCCTGCCCCGCCATAAGGATCTTACGGATAATTTCATCGTCCTTTTTGAGGAAATGCACGTCGCCCGTAGCGACTACGGGTTTGCCCAATTTATCCGCCAATTCGACGATTTTGCGGTTGAAATCCTTTATAACCTCAAAGCTTTTTACATGGCGAAAACGGTTGGGGATGGTATTGCCCGTCTTTTTGTCCTTTTTGTCGGGCAAGGCGGATTCTCTTACCATAAATTCGTTATTGCCAAGCGGCTGAATTTCGAGATAATCGTAAAATTGCGCTATTTTAAGCAATTCCTCGTCGGACTTGCCGTCGACAACGGCGCAGTAAAGGTCGCCCTGCTCGCAGGCGGAGCCTATTATGAGCCCCTCGCGCAGCTTTTCAAGCTTGCTTCTGCGGGTAATAGGCCTTCCGTGAAAATCCTTTATATGCGCTTCGGAGACAAGCTTATAGAGATTTTTAAGCCCGACAAGGGATTTTACAAGTATTATCTGGTGGTGGCTGAGCTTTGATATCTGTTTGGAGGTAAGTTCCGAAATATCGTTATTTATATCGTCTACGTAATAAGCTTCAAGTCCGTATATGACCTTAAATTCGCCGCCGTTTTTGCGGATTTTGTCTACGGCGGAAGCCGCGGCGGGATATGCCTGTACCACGCCGTGATCGGTTATGGCTATCGCCTTATGCCCCCAGCGGAACGCCTGATTTATTATATCCCCAGCGGAGGAAACCGCGTCCTTGGCGGACATATTGGTATGGCAGTGAAGCTCTATTCGCTTTTCACCCTCGTAGGAGTCCGTTTCGCTGTATTTTTGAAGCAGCGCGATAGCCCGCGGCTTTACGACAAACTCCCTGCGGTAATTATCGAAATCGTAAGCGCCGTTTACCAATATAAATTCGCCCGCTTTTATAGGCGCGACGTCGCCGATGCGGTCGGGGCTTATAAACATCGAGGCAGTGAGCGAATTTGTATGGTCGCTGAAGGAAAAGGTCAAAACGTTGGTCTCGCCCCGCTTCGTGTGAACGGTGCGCAACTCGGTTTCGAAAACCTCGCCCCAACAGCAAACCTCGAGGTCGTCGCCGGTGATATCTATCATCGGTTTTACGTTCGTATCGATATTCCTGCCGTAAAAAAGCTTAGGATTATCGAGGTAAACCATTCCGTTTTGGGGCTTGTCCTCGCGGCTTTCAAACTTAATATCACGCCTGCCGGCGTTAGGCTTTTTGGCGGGCGCGCTTTTTTGGGGCCTGTCCGAGGGGCGATTTTCCCGCGGCGGAATTTCCGACTTCGGGATCAGCGGCTCTACGTCCTCAAGCTGACCGTCAAACGAAACGGCGACGTCGATACCGAACCTTTCCTTTATAACCGCGCGGAACTTTTTTTCAAAGTCAAGCTCGCAAATTTTTTTGTAACCTCCGTATTTGAGGGTAATGTTTACCCGCTCGCCGCTCGGCGAATAGTCCGCGTCCGCAAAATAGCCGTTAAGGGCGGCGTTTTTTATCTTCAGCTCGGCGGCGATATCCGCGCATGCCGACGAGCAGAAGGCGTCGGGCGAAAAGCGGAAAGAAACTTCCGTTTTGTTAAGCTTTAAAGCGGTTTGGATTTTTTCCGTGATAGCCTTTCGGCGCTCGCCGGATATATAATTTTCGGATTTTGCTTCGACCTCTAAACCGCGGTTTTCGGTATCGAGCTCGCATTTTTCAATAACGGCGTTTCCCGCGTCGGATACAAGCTCTTCGTCAAGATAACTACCGAAAAGGTCTGAAAGCAGCGCTTTTGACATGATTTACAACTCCGTTTACATTTTTTCAATTTCCGCAAGCAATGCGCCGAGTAATCGCTCCTCGGGCAGTTTTTCGATTATTTTGCCTTTTTTGAATAAAACCCCGCAGCCGTCTCCCCCGGCAATACCGATATCCGCGGCGGAGGCTTCGCCCGGGCCGTTTACGACACAGCCCATAATGGCGACGGTAATGTCCTTATCTACCTTTTCGAGCCGCTTTTCGGCTTCCTTCGCAAGCGGTATAAGGTTTATTTTGGTTCTCCCGCAGGTAGGGCAGGATACGAGCGTCACCCCGCCGCGCATATCAAGCGCTTTAAGCAGCTTTATACCCGCCTCGACCTCCTTTACGGGATCGTCGGTCAAGGAAATGCGTATGGTGCTTCCTATGTTTCTAAGAAGCAGTCCGCCTATTCCCGCCGCCGATTTTATAACGCCGGTATTTTCCGTGCCCGCCTCGGTAACCCCCAAATGCAGGGGATAACGGCATTTTTGCGCGGCAAGGATATACGCGTTATACATTTTAACCGTATTTGAGGATTTAAGGGAAAGTACGATATCGGTAAAATCGAATTTTTCGAGCAGCGATATATGATAAAGTCCGCTCTCGACCATAGCCTCGGGTGTTGCGGAGCCGTATTTTGCCAAAATGCTTTTCTCCACGGAGCCCGAATTTACCCCTATTCTTATGGGAACGCCGGCTTTCTTACAGGCGTTCGCCACGAGCTTTACCCTATCGTCAGAGCCGATATTTCCGGGATTTATGCGTATCTTGTCCGCCCCCGCGGCAACGCTTTCGAGCGCCAGCCTGTAATCAAAATGAATATCCGCGACAATAGGTACGGTTATATTTTCCTTTAAGGCGGCCAAAGTTTTAACCGCCTCCTTATCCGGTACCGTGACCCTTATTATATCGCATCCCGCGGTCTGCAAGCGCCTTGCCTGTTCCACGTTGGCGGCGATGTCGTGCGCCGGAACGCTGAGCATCGACTGCACGCTTACCGGCGCGCCGCCGCCTATAGCGAGGCTTCCCGCCTTTACCCTTACGGTTTTGTCGTTAGTATACATGAGTCTCGTCCTTTAAACTATCAGCGACCTTATATCCTTGGCGGCTATAAAGAGCATAAAGATTATCAGAATTATAAATCCTACGGTGTGAACCATAGTTTCGTATTTTTGCGGAACGGGCTTGCGGAATATCATTTCTATCAAAATAAACAACAGCCTTCCGCCGTCGAGCGCGGGAATGGGAAGCAGGTTAAACAGCCCCAAATTTATGGTGATCAGCGCCATAATAGGCAAAACGTTTCGCAGGTTTTGCTTTGCGACCTCGCCTATGGCGGCGGTAACCCCCACGGGGCCCGAAACGGCGCTTATCCCGTACTTTCCGCCTATTAAATCAAAGAGACTTCGCCAAATCACCGCGCAGTAGGAAAAAGCGGTGTTTACGGTCTGCTTAAGATAGGAAACAAAGGTTTTCTTTATTCCGTAAACCTTAAAATCCACGGTAAGATAGCTTATGCCGTCCTCCTCCTCGGAGTCAAAACGGACGTCCTTAAGCAGTTTTTTCTCACCGTCGCGCAAAACGGTAATATCCACCTTGCCGTCCTCGACGTTTGTAAAGGCGTAGCTCAAATCGTAGGTGGTGTAAATTTTTCTGCCGTCCACCGCGAGAAATTTATCGTTTACCTTGAGTCCGCAGGAAGCGCTTACGGCGTTTTCGTCAAACTCGGCTATAACGGTGGAGGTGAAGGCGGATTCGGGCGCCAATACCACGGCGATTATCAAAAGTCCCAAAAGCAGGTTGAAAACCGCTCCCATAACGACGATTATAAAGCGTTTCCAAGCGGGCTTGTTGCAAAAAGCGCGCGCATCCTCGCTGTTTTCATCCTCGCCCTCCATGGCGCAATATCCGCCCAAAGGGATGAGGTTCACCGAATATCTTGTTTCTTTTCCCTTAAAGGAAAAAAGCTTCGGCCCGAAGCCCACCGCAAATTCGTTCACCTTGACCCTTAAAAGCTTCGCGGAGATAAAGTGACCGAATTCGTGAATTATTATAAGCACCAAAAATAAAAGAATTGCCACAAGATATGGCCAAATGTTGTTCCAAACGTGTAAAATTTTACTCACCTACCGAATAATGCTTTTGATTTGCCTACGAACGGCACTGTCCGTATCCAGGATATTCTCGATCGAAGGATTAGGCTTATTTTCCGTTGTTAAAAGCGCCTGCTCGACAAAGTCCGCAATTTGCAAAAATTTGATTTTTCCCTTTAAGAAAAGCTCTACCGCCGCCTCGTTTGCGCCGTTTACCGCCGCCGGCAAAAGACCGCCGCGGTTTACCGCCTCGATGCACAGCGGCAGACAGCGGAAGGTTTCGACGTCCGGCTTTTCGAAGGTCAGCGTTCCTACGTCGGTAAGGCTCAGCCGCTCGAAGGCATTGTCCGCCCTTTCGGGGTAGGTCAGCGCATACTGTATCGGAAGCCGCATATCGGGCGTGCCCAGCTGCGCTATTACCGCGCCGTCGCTCAGCTCCACTCCGGAATGCAGGATGCTCTGCCTGTGCACCAGAACCTCGATATTATCCGCCGAAACGCCGAAAAGCCGCACCGCCTCTATCACCTCGAGCCCTTTATTCATAAGGGTTGCGGAATCTACGGTGATTTTGGCGCCCATCGACCAATTCGGATGATTAAGCGCCTCCTTTACGGTCACGTTCGCAAGCTCCTCGCGTTTTTTCCCGTAAAACGGGCCGCCCGACGCCGTAAGCAGTATTTTTTTAAGACTGTTTGCGGGAACGCCTCGAAGCGACTGAAAAATCGCGGAATGCTCGCTGTCTACCGGGATGATTTTTACTCCCTTTGCCGCCGCTTTGCGGTTTACCTCTTCGCCCCCCGCGACAAGGGTTTCCTTGTTGGCTAAGGCTATCGTTTTGCCCGCTTCAATCGCCGCGAGCGTCGGGAGAAGCCCCGCGATTCCCACAATGGAATTAAGAAGCATATCGCCCTCGCTCTGCGCCGCTTCGCAAACCCCTTCTTCGCCCGAGAGAACCTTTATATCGGTATCGCCGAGCTTTATTTTCAAATCCTTCGCCGCCTCTTTGTCAAAAAGCGCCGCGATTTTCGGTTTGTATTTTCTCGCCTGCTTTTCGATAAGCGAAACGTTGCTTCCGGCGGCAAGCGCGGTAACGGAATATCCGCAAGCCTCGGCGGCCTCGAGCGCCTGTGTGCCTATAGAGCCGGTAGAGCCCAAAATAATCAAGCTTTTCATTATATCACACCGAACCGTACCATTAAAAACATTAACGGCACTATCATTAATATGCTGTCTACCCTGTCCAAAATACCGCCGTGACCGGGAATAAGCTTACCGTAATCCTTAATCCCCATCGAGCGCTTTACGGCGGAGGCGAAAAGGTCGCCCGCCATACCCAAAATACAAAGCGGAATTGTAAGAATAAGGGGCAAAAGCATGGATTTTCCGAAAGAAGCGGTAATTATTACGGTCACGATTATGCTCGAGAGTATACCGCCTATCGCGCCCTCCACCGTCTTTTTGGGGCTTATATTCGGGCAAAGCTTGTGCTTACCCAAAAAACTTCCCGCGAAGTAGGCGCCGATATCGCAAACCGACGAAAAGTTGAGCAGCAACAGCAGGTAATATATCCCGTCGGTATGATTTATAACGCCGCCAAGACACGAAAAGGCGAAGGCATAGGGCAGCGGCAGACCGCAAAGGGCGGCGATTTGCCCGAGACCGAAATCCTTATGATTTTTAAGCGCCGCAAAGGCGGCGTATATAAAATAGAGGACGCTGAGTATCGCCGCAGAATAAAACGAAAAGGTAAGCGCGCCGCCCTCTAAAGGCGTTTTACTCGAAAAAGCGGAGTATATTTTATCCGAAATCGCGCCGCTTGTATCAAGAACGAAGATAAACGCGGCGGTGTAAATTATCGCGCCCGCAAGGGCGGCTTTGCTTTTTATTCCCGCGGCGTTGTGAAGCAGCTCGTAAATCGCTCCTGCCGCCAAAAGCGCGATTGCGGCGGTGATTATGACGGTGCTAAGTGTAAAGCCCAGCGCCAGCACGGCGATTACCACGGCGCTCATGACCATACCCGAAATAATGCGTGTTTTCATCTTACACCCCTCCGAATCTGCGGTTGCGGCGATTGAAATCGTCTATGGCTTCCTCCAAATGGCGGGGCTTGAAATCGGGCCAGAGTATATCCGAAAACCAATACTCGGCATAAGCCGACTGCCATATCAGATAATTCGAAAGCCGGTATTCGCCGCTCGGGCGTATTATAAAATCGGGATCGGGCATACCGGCGGTATAAAGATTATCCGAAACGGTATCCTCGGTAATATCCTCCGGTTTTACGCCGTCTGCGACTATTTTTTTGACGGCGCGGGTAATTTCATCCCTGCCGCCGTAATTTACGGCTATGTTAAGCTTTAAGCCTGTGGCGTCCTTTGAGCCCTCCTCGTCCTTTTTCATAAGCGCCTTTATATCGTCCGCCAAGGGCTCCAAGTTGCCTATAAACTTGACCTTTATATTATCGCTTTTGAAGTTTTCGGCGTCCTTTAAGTAATCCCTTAAAAGGTTCATGATATTGTCGACCTCTTCCTTCGGCCTTTTCCAATTTTCGGTGGAAAATGCGTAGACGGTCAGATATTCGAGACCTATTTTATTGCAATATCTCGCTATATCCTTAAAGGTTTTGGCGCCCGCGACATGCCCCGAGCTTCGCGGCAGGGAATGCTTTTTCGCCCACCTGCCGTTGCCGTCCATAATTATCGCAATATGGCGCGGAAGTATCCGGTTTTCGCATTTTTTCTTAAAAAGGCTCATAACAATCACCTTTACGCAAAAATCGGGCGGATGAAAAAACATCCACCCGGTAAAGTTTTTTAAGTTTTTATCCGAGCGAACGAAAATTTTGCCCGGTTCGGTACGGTCATATTCCCGTCGGCTTATATTTCCAGGATTTCCTTTTCCTTTACGCTTGCCAGCTCGTCGATCTCCTTGCAGAACTTGTCGGTAAGATTTTGTATCTTCTTTTCGCCGTTCGCAACGTCGTCTTCGGTGACGGTATTGGCTTTTTTAAGCGCTTTAAGCTTTTCTATGGCGTCGCGGCGGTTGTTTCTTACGGCAACCTTGCTCTCCTCCGCCATTTTCTTGACTTCCTTTACTATCTCCTTGCGGCGCTCCTCCGTAAGCGGCGGGAAAGCGAGCCTTATAACCCTGCCGTCGTTCTGCGGATTTATGCCTATATCCGAGGTCAATATAGCCTTTTCTATATCCTTGACCGAGGAGGTATCCCAGGGCTGAATCATAAGCACACGCGGCTCGGGAATGGAAATGGCCGCCATTTGCTGTACGGGGGTGGGGGCGCCGTAATAATCGACCGTAATGCGGTCGAGCACCGAAGCGTTTGCCCTGCCCGCCCTTATGGATTTAAAGTCACGCTCCAAAGCGGCGATGGTTTTACCCATCTTTTCTTCGGTTTTTTTAATAAGCTCGTTCATAAACAAATCTCCTTTACTTAATTATCGTTCCGATTTTCTCGCCGGTCATTGCCGATACGATATTATCGGGATTTTCAAGATTAAATACAAGTATTTTGATGCCGTTATCCATACAAAGCGAGGCGG
This sequence comes from uncultured Clostridia bacterium, assembly GCA_947623175.1. GTDB lineage: Bacteria > Bacillota > Clostridia > Oscillospirales > Acutalibacteraceae > UBA737. The sequence goes on from CANQGK010000017.1 coordinate 10,161, forward strand.
CGGTACTGTCCATAACATGCAGCTCCCTCTGTAAAACCTCTATATGCGAAAGGGTATCGTATTTTTTTGCGTCGGGGTTAAGCTTCGGATCGCTGTCGTAAACCCCGTCGACGTTTGTGGCTTTAAAAATAATGTCCGCTCCGATTTCCGCTGCCCGCAGTGCCGCGGCGGTGTCGGTGGAAAAGAAGGGATTTCCCGTGCCGCAGCCGAAGATAACGACTCTCCCCTTTTCGAGATGCCGTACCGCCTTGTTTCGTATATAGGGCTCCGCGATCTGGCGCATTTCGATCGCGGTCTGAACCCTGGCGGTAACCCCCAACTGCTCGAGCGCGTCCGCCAAAGCGAGCGCATTTATCGACGTCGCAAGCATACCCATATGGTCTGCGCGGGTACGATCCATTTTGCCGCTCGTACGGCCGCGCCAAAAGTTTCCGCCGCCTACGACTATGGCTGTCTGAACCCCCATATCAACGCAGGTCTTAATCCGCCTGCAAATATCAATAACCTTGTCAAAATCAATGCCCGCGCCCTTATCGCCCGCAAGCACCTCGCCGCTGAGCTTCAGCAGCACTCTTTTATAAACCGGGTCCATCATATCAACTCCGCGTAATATTATATTATTTATTTTAACTTATAAAACCGATAAAGTCAATTGTTAAAAAAGAAAAAGATACCGCGGCTTTTTTTGCCGCGGTAAAAAATCAGGTATTATTTTGTATATACTCCGTAAGATCCCCGATCGTTTTTATGTTTTCGATTTCCTCGTCGGGAATTTCTATTTGAAATTCATCCTCGATTTCCGTAAGCAGCTCGACAACGTCAAGACTGTCGGCTCCCAGGTCCACGGCGATGTTCGTCTCCATAGACAAATCGTTCGGATCCATATCAAATTGATTGGCTAAAAGCTCTTTTACTTTTTCGAATACCATAATGTTCCTCCTGTAATACACTTAAAAATGTTTTTGCAAAATCGCTTGTCATATTAAGATGATATTGTCAAAAAAGGGATTTGTCAATAGATTTTTTCAAATTTTTTAAAAATATACCTTTAAAAATAAAAAATGTTGCAAAATCACACGGGTTATTTTATAATATATTATTATCGAAAAAAAGATTTGTTATAAGAAAGGTGGTAGATACGGTTTTCCGTATCCTGTGCTATGGCTAAAGAAAAGCTCGTAAAATCCATAACCTCCATGGAGGAGGATTTTGCCAAATGGTATACCGACGTCTGCGTTAAAGCGGAGCTTATCGATTACGCTTCGGTCAAGGGGTGCATGATAATCCGCCCTTACGGTTACGCCATATGGGAAAACATACAGCGCATTATGGATAATCTTTTTAAAGAGACGGGGCATGAAAACGTTTATATGCCCCTCTTTATTCCCGAAAGCCTGCTTCAAAAGGAAAAGGATCACGTTGAGGGCTTCGCGCCCGAGGTTGCCTGGGTAACCCACGGCGGCGAGGAGGAGCTGGAGGAGCGCATGTGCGTACGCCCCACCTCCGAAACCCTTTTCTGCGATCATTTCAAAAATATCGTTCATTCCTACCGCGACCTGCCCAAGCTTTACAATCAGTGGTGCAACGTCGTCCGCTGGGAAAAAACCACCCGCCCGTTCCTGCGTTCGCGCGAATTTTTATGGCAGGAGGGGCATACCCTGCACGCCACCGCCGAGGAGGCAAAGGCGGAAACCGTTCAAATGCTCAACGTTTACGCCGAATTTGCCGAAAAATATCTCGCTATTCCGGTGGTAAAGGGCATTAAAACCGAGAAGGAGCGCTTTGCCGGCGCGGAGGCCACCTACACCATTGAGGCGCTTATGCACGACGGCAAGGCTTTGCAGAGCGGAACCTCCCATTATTTCGGCGACGGCTTCGCAAAGGCGTTTGATATCGAGTATACCGATAAAAACAACAATCAGGTAAATCCCTTCCAGACCTCCTGGGGTTCGACCACGAGGCTTATCGGCGCCGTAATTATGACTCACGGCGACGACAGCGGCTTAGTGCTTCCCCCGGCGGTAGCCCCCGTACAAACGGTAATTATCCCCATAGCCGCCCACAAAGAGGGCGTCCTCGAAAAGGCAAACGAGGTATATGACAGGGTAAAGCGGATTTGCCGCGCCAAAATCGACGACGGCGACCAATCCCCCGGCTGGAAATTTGCCGAGTACGAGATGAAGGGCGTGCCGCTGAGGCTGGAGATAGGGCCTAAGGATATTGAAAACAACTCCTGCGTCATAGTCCGCAGAGACAACGGTGAAAAAGCCGTCGTATCATTAGACTGCCTCGAGACCGAAATCCCCGAGCTTTTAAACGCGGTGCACGACGGACTTTACAACAGAGCGCTCGAGCGCAGAAACACTATGACCTACGACGCGCATGACCTTGACGAATTAAAGGAAATCGCCGATAACAAGCCCGGCTTCATAAGAGCCATGTGGTGCGGCGAGCGGGAATGCGAGGATGCGCTTAAGGAGATCGCGGGCGTTACGTCGCGCTGTATTCCCTTTGAGCAGGAGGAAATTTCCGATAAATGCGTCTGCTGCGGCAAAAAAGCAAAGCATATGCTTTATTGGGGCAAGGCCTATTAAAAAAATTCAAAAATTCAAGAGGAATAAAAAGATTTGAGGAAATAATATGGATTACTGCATAAATCCATCCATGCTCACCTCGGTATTTACCCTGCCCTCCGCCGTAGTCGACCGTTATCTTAAATTGGCAAAGGCGGAGCATATAAAGGTATTGCTTTACATATTCAAAAAAATGTCGGCGAATTTGCCGCTTGACGAAATAGCCGCCGAAACCGACCTTTCCGAATACGACGTTAAGGAAGCCCTGCTTTATTGGGCGGACTGTGAGATACTCCTGCCGAGCGGCGAGCTTGCAAAGCCGACAAAAAAGACATCCGAGCCTAAACCGAAGGCGGTGGCAAAGGCGGAAAAGCCCTCGCGAAACGACGTTGCAAAACGCGGCGGCGAGGACGAAAAAATCCGCTATCTCTTGCAAGAGACGCAGCTAAAATTGGGCAGAAACCTTAAAAGCAACGAAGCGAGCACCTTGGTTTGGCTTTACGACGACGAGGGGCTCGACGTTTCGCTGATACTTCTTATAGTTCAATACGCCGCCGCTCATAACAAGGCGAATATGCGGTTTATCGAGTCCACCGCGGTGGATTGGGTAAACAGAGGAATTGATTCCATAACCGCCGCCGACGAGGCGCTGCGCAGACTTGCAAGTGAAGACAAGGCGTGGAACATCGTATGCTCGGTATTCGGAATAGAAAAACGGAAGCCCAGCAAATACGAGGCGGAGCTTGCCTATAAGTGGATAAACGAATGGAAGCTCTCGCCGGAGCTTTTAACCGAGGCTTACGAGCAATGCGTAAATACGAAATCTAAATTTTACTTTAAATATACCGCCAAAATATTGGAAAGCTGGCACGAAAAGGGCTATAAAACGGCGGAAGATACCAAAAATCACAAAAGCGCCGAAAAAGCGGAGTTTGCCGCATACGATTTGGATTTGTACGAGCAAATGCTTAATTCAAAGGATTAGTGAGATTTATGATTACAAAAGAGGCAGCTTACAAAAAAGCTTTCGAAAATATAAATCAAAGCTTAAAGGAAAAACAGGCGAAGCGCGAAATTATGCTTAACGCCGCTTACAAAAGCAACGCGCGGCTTTCCGAGATCGACCGCGAGCTTGCGGTTATAGGCGCGAAGCTTGCCGTGGACGCCTTAGCTTACGGCGCCGACACGGTGGAAAAGGCGCGCGATAAAAGCGAAGCGCTGGCGGCGGAAAAAAAGCTGCTCCTTAAAAAAGCGCAGGTGCCCGAAATCACCTACAACTGCGATATATGCAAGGATTCGGGGCGCGTTTCGGGGAAAATATGCGAATGCGTAAAGCGCGAGGCGGCGGCGGTGATAGCCGAAGCGCTTTCGCGCGAAATGCCGCTTGAAAGCTGTCGGTTCGATAATTTTGATTTAAGCTATTATCCCGACGCAACCGACGAAAAAAACCAAAATCCGCGCCGCAGAATGACCTCGATTTTAAATCTTTGCCGCGATTACGTGTCGACCTTCAACCCGCAAACTTCAAAAAATCTGCTCTTTACGGGCGATTCGGGGCTGGGTAAAACCCATCTTACCTTAAGCATAGTTTCGGGCGTTATAGAAAAGGGCTACCTTCCCATTTACGGCTCCGCAGAGAATTTGTTTTCGGCGGTGGAAGCCGAAAGATTTTCGGGCGAAGGCAGGGGCAATTACGACGCGCTTTTAAACTGTGATTTGCTGGTTATCGACGATTTGGGCGCGGAGCACGCCACCGCCTTTACAAAATCGGTGCTTTATAATTTTATAAACACCCGAATCCTCACCGGCAAGCCCACCGTCATCAACACAAATCTTACAATGAAACAGCTCGAAGAGCGCTACACGCCGAGAGTATCCTCGCGCCTTATAGGCAATTACGAGGGGCATCGGTTTATCGGCAGAGACATCCGTCAGCAGAAAAGCCTCGAATGCTCGGGCTGAGCCTTAGCGGCGTAAGGTTTATATTTTTTTAAAAGTTAGTTATACGTCTTTTAAAAGAGGGATTTTTTTGGGATTAAAAAAATACGACGCCGGCTGTTATGAGGTCGCGGTTATCGGCGCGGGGCATGCCGGCATAGAAGCCGCCCTTGCAAGCGCGAGGCTCGGCTGTAAAACCGTTATGTTTACATTGAGCCTTGATTGGATAGGCAATATGCCCTGCAATCCGTCGATAGGCGGCACGGCAAAGGGGCACCTCGTGCGCGAGCTCGACGCCCTGGGCGGCGAAATGGGCAAAGCGGCGGATAAACACACCCTGCAAAGCCGTATGCTCAATCTCGGCAAGGGCCCCGCGGTACATTCCCTGCGCGCGCAAATAGACCGCCGCGCCTACAGCGGATACATGAAGCACACGGTAGAACTGCAAAGCGGACTTGACGTCAAGCAATGCGAGATAATCGATATTTACAAAGAAAACGACCTTTGGCACTGCGTTTCCGCCCTGGGGGCGGATTTTTCCGCAAAGGCGGTAATTCTCGCCACCGGCACTTTTTTGGGCGGCAGAATTTACGTCGGCGAAGTCAATTACGCCGGCGGCCCCGACGGCAGCTTTCCCGCAACCAGGCTTGCCGACTCGATAAAAAAATTGGGAATACCGTTAAGACGCTTTAAGACCGGCACCCCCGCGCGGGTGGCAAGAGACAGTATCGATTTTACGAATTTAGAGGTTCAGCCCGGCGACGAAAAGCCCGTACCCTTCAGCTTTTCCTCCGAAAAGCCTCCCGAGAACAAGGTAGTGTGCCATATAGCCTACACCAACGACGAAACAAAGCGGGTAATACTCGAAAATATAGACCGCTCCCCCCTCTACGCCGGTGAAATAGAGGGCGCAGGGCCTCGCTACTGCCCGAGTATCGAGGATAAAATCGTACGCTTTTCTGATAAACCCCGCCATCAGTTTTTTATCGAGCCCTGCGGCGAAAACACCGAAGAAATGTATTTACAGGGGCTCTCCTCCTCCTTACCCGAGGAAGTGCAAATAAAGCTTTACAAAACCATAGACTGCCTTAAAAACGTTAAAATCATGCGCAACGCTTACGCTATAGAATACGACTGCGTAGATCCTCTCGCTCTGAAAGCCACGCTCGAGATGAAGAACTTACCGGGACTTTACGGCGCGGGGCAGTTTAACGGCTCCTCCGGTTACGAGGAAGCCGCCGCGCAGGGGCTTGTCGCGGGCATAAACGCGGCGCTTAAAATCAAAGGCAGGCAGCCGCTCGTGCTCTCCCGCGCGTCGTCCTACATAGGCACCCTTATAGACGACCTTGTGACAAAGGGCTGCACCGATCCTTACCGCATGATGACTTCGAGAAGCGAGTACCGACTGCTTTTAAGGCAGGACAACGCCGACGAGCGGCTTATGCCGACAGGGTATGAAATCGGACTCGTAAGCGACGAGACCTACGCGAAATTTTTAAAGCTCAAAGCCCTTAAGGAAGCCGAAATAGCAAGGGTAAACTCGGTATTTTTAGCGCCGAGCGAGGAATTAAACGCTCTGCTCAGAGAAAAGGGTACCGCCGAAATGACCACGGGTATGCGCCTTTCCGACCTTATTAAACGCCCTCAGCTCGGGTATGAAGCGTTGGCGCCCTTTGACAAGGAGCGCACCGAGCTTCCCGAAAGCGTCAGGGAAAAGGTAGAGGTGGAAATACGCTACGAGGGATATATCGCCCGCCAGCAGGCGCAGGTCAACGAAATGCTGAGACTCGAAAGCCGAATTATCCCCTCCGATATCGATTACGGCGCTATAAAAGGCCTTCGCCTCGAGGCGGCGGAAAAGCTCAATAAAATCCGCCCCGCAAATATCGCCCAAGCCTCCCGTATCTCCGGCGTCAGCCCCGCAGACATCTCGGTCCTGCTTATTTACCTGTCAAAATAATAGTCAATGCAATCAGATTACAATGCATTGTAATCTGATTGCATTGACTAACCGAAAGCTTTAAAGGCTGTGTCAAAATTTCTGTTTTGCCGCAGCTTTTTGTCTTATGCATTTCTTTTTTCGCTTTAAAACTTCAAACAAATGGTATTGTGATTATATTTTTATGCTATTGTGATATAATTTTTAAAATCAGCCGATAAATCGCGGTTTTTTCAAAAAATAAACAACTGTTATATTGACTTTTTGTAAAAAAGATGTTAAAATGTGACCGGTCGATTTCGGAAGCGGCTGCAATTTGATGAAAAATATTAAAAACGGGCTTTATATAAAATATACTTCTTTATATATTAAATATACCTCTTTTTTATATCGCTTATAAAATACTTGACAAAAAGTATACGTTAATGTAGAATAATTTTAACATTTCCGGGAAATGGGTGATTACATATGAACTATATTGAAAAACTTAATCTTATAAACTCTCACAGAAACGAAAGCAAACACGCCGAGCGTATTGCTTCGCAGATTTCTTATCTTAATAATATTTCGGTTATTAAGGGCGGCATTTACGACGAACAAATCGAAAAAGGTATGGATTTTGTAATCGACGCCGTAAATAAGGACGGCGTTATCACCGCCAAAACCGTAACCGACGCGGAAGATATACTTTCCCCGCTTTCGCCTGTAGCCAAAAGCTATAAGCAGATTTTCCTTGCTCACGCGCATATCGATATGAATTGGATGTGGGGCTACAACGAAACCGCGACAATTACCGTCGATACCTTCCGCACCGTGCTCAACCTTATGAACGAGTACCCCGATTTTACCTTTGCCCAATCGCAGGCCTCCACTTATGAAATAATAGAAAAGTACAGCCCCGAAATGCTTGACGAAATAAAGCAGCGAATACACGAGGGCCGCTGGGAAGTGACCGCAAGCGAATGGGTAGAGCCGGACAAAAACATTCCGGACGGCGAATCACTTACAAGGCAGATACTCGAGTCCAAAAAGTATCTTACCGGACTTCTCGACATACCGGCGGACTATCTTTGCATAGATTTTGTACCCGACACCTTCGGTCACAACCTCAACGTACCCGAGGTGCTTTGCAATGCGGGGGTTAAATACATGTACCACTGCCGCGGATTGGAGGGAGATAATCATATCTACCGCTACCGCTCCCCCTCGGGAAAGAGCACCCTTAACCTGCGCGAATACGGCTGGTACAACGGATATATTCGGACGAGCAATTTCGAGTGCGCCGCGGATTTCTGCGCTGAAAACGGCGTCGATACCTACCTTTGCGTATACGGCGTAGGCGACCACGGCGGCGGACCTTCAAGAAGGGATATCGAGCGCATTATCGAATACCGCTCATGGCCCCTTACCCCCGATATCCGCTTCGGCACGATGCACGAATATTTTGAAATTCTGGAAAACAGCAAAACGGATTTCCCGGTTATAGACAAGGAGCTTAATTTCCTCTTTACCGGCTGTTATACCACCCAAAGTCGTATAAAAATGGCTAACCGCATTTCCGAAACGCGAATTAACGAGGCAGAGGAGCTTATGGCGGCGGCGGCGCTTTTGGGCGCCGATAAGCGCAAAGCCGGCATACTGAATAAGCCCTGGCGCAATATTTTGTTCAACCATTTTCACGATATTATCCCCGGCTCCGGCACGGTGGAAACCCGCGAATACGCTTTGGGCCTTTTCCAGGACACCTTGGCTTACGTCAACAATTATTCCAATAAAGCCATGAGGGATATCGCCGCCAATACCGATACGACAAAAATTCCTTTCGAGGACGACGACGCCGCTACCAGCGAGGGCGCCGGCGCAGGCTACTACCAGGCTCAGTCGGAAAGCTTCCGCTTAACCGCCACCGAGCGCGGCAGAGGCCCCGTAAGAGCGGTGCATATTTTCAATACCACCGCCTACGACCGTGACGAATTTTGCGAAATCACCGTTTGGGATTACAACTACGACCATACCAATATCGCGGTTACCGACGCCGACGGCAAAGATACGGAATTTTGCATTTCCGAGCGCGGCAGCGGTTATTGGGATCACTCCTTTACGAAGCTTTTGGTAAGGGCGAAGGTGCCGGCGTTCGGCTACACCACCGTTATCGTAAAGCAAAACGTAACCAAGACCGTTATAGAGCGCGATTTTCCGGATCCGTATACCAACAATCATATACAGCCGCTCAACGACGCTCATATAAACGACGCTCCCTTCGTACTCGAAAACGAGTATATAAAGGCGGTTTTCGACAGGAGCACCTTCCATATAATTTCTCTCACCGACAAGGAAAGCGGCGAAGAGCTTATAAGCGAGCCCTCGGGTTATTTCAGGTATATTGACGAAAATCCGAAAAACGCCATGACCGCCTGGCGCGTAGGCAACTATATGAAGGTCACGGATATAAATAAGGCTTACAACGTAAAGGTCCTTGCCGCCGAAACGAGCGACGTTTATTCCTACGCGATATACGAAATAAAATTCTCGGCTTCCGTTCTCAGGGTTAAGATCGGCTTAAAGAAAAACAGTCGGGTGATCGAATACGCCGTTACCGCCGATTGGAACGAGCTTCCCACGGTAAACGAGAGAATACCTCAGCTTAACTTCGCTTTGCCGGTTTCCTACACCCCCACCGAAAAGGTAGTGTACGATATTCCCTACGGCGAAATCGAAAGAGAGCCTTTAGCGCACGACGTTCCGGCGTTGAGCTTCCTCAATATCCGCAATTCCGGCGAAAACAGCGTCGGAATAGTTACCGATACCAAGTACGGTTACCGTTTTTACAACAACTGCGGCTCGGTCAACCTCATACGCAGCGCCTACGATCCCGACCCGTATCCGGACAGAGGAATACATAATATACGCATAGGTATTATGGTCGGAAAATCGGAGGACATGAAGCGCATGTCGGATTGCTTTAACCATCCCCTGCCCTTCACCGCAGCTACCCGCCACGAGGGCAAGCTTCCGCTCGAAAACCGCGCTTTGTCGGTTAAGGGCGACGTACGCGTATCCTGTGTAAAGGTTTCGGAAAACGGCAAGGGTACGACGCTCAGGGTTTACGACGTTACGGGCAAAAAGCAAAAGGTTTCCGTTTCGCTTGCCGGCGGCGTAAGCAAGGCGTATATAACCGATTCCAACGAAAAGGTTATAAGCGAAATCGCTTTAAAGGACGGCGTTATGGAATTTAGCGTAGAGCCTTATTCCACCGTAACCGTTACAGCCGAATAATTTAAAATATGTATAAAAAATCCCTTCGGGCGTTTGTCCGAAAGGATATTTTTTTGCCTATTGCTCGCTCGTTCTGAGATCGACGAAAAAATCCTTTAAAAGCTTAATGCAGTCGTCCTCGCAGATGCCGCCGTAAACCTCCACCTTGTGATTATAGGGATAATTGCATAAATCCACCACACTGTCGATACTGCCGGAAACTCGGTTGTACGCCCCGAAAACGAGGGTTTTCAGTCGTGAATTGATTATAGCGCCGGTACACATAGGGCAGGGCTCCAGGGTGACGTACATCTCACAGCCGTCAAGCCTACGGCTTTTTAAAAAGCCGCAGGCTCCGTTTATCGCCTCGATTTCCGCGTGCGAGAGGGCGTTTTGCTTAGCCTCGGTCATATTTTTGCCCTCGGCTATAATTTCGCCGTCCTTTACGATAACCGCTCCCACGGGTATTTCCCCCGCTTTTCCGGCGGCGGCGGCCAATTCCAGGGCTTTGTACATAAACCGTCTGTCCATATTTTCGCAATTATCCTAACTTTTTATAATATTCCACCGCCAGGCGGTCACAGCGCTCGTTTTCGGGGTGACCGGCATGCCCTTTTACCCATTCCACTTTAAGCTCGTGACGCTCGGAAAGCTCTAACAGCTTTTCCCATAAATCGGCGTTAAGCGCCGGCTTTTTGTCAGCTTTGCGCCAGCCGTTTTTCTGCCAGGCCTTTGCCCAGCCCTTCAAAAGGCCGTCCGCCACGTATTTGGAGTCTGTAACGAGCCGTACAAGGCAGGGCTCTTTCAGGGCGGCAAGCCCCATTATCACGGCGGTAAGCTCCATACGGTTGTTGGTGGTATTTTTCTCCCCGCCAGAAAGCTCCTTTACATGCATGCCATACCGCAGGATGACCCCCCAGCCGCCCGGACCCGGATTGCCCGAGCATGCGCCGTCGGTAAAAATCTCAACGTATTTTCTGGTTATCATATATGTACTCTCTTTTTAGGTCTAATATTTTCTGTAACTGCCCACGACCTTGCCGAGCACCGTCGGTCTTTCGGGATAAATCGGCGAAAAATCGGGGTTTTCGGGCATAAATATTATCTGCCCATTCTTAATAAGCAGACGCTTTACGGTAGCTTCGTCGCCGTCCATTCCCACGACTATGTCGCCGTTTCGGCAGGGCGAGTTTTTATCGGCCACTATAATGTCGCCGTCGAGTATTCCGGCGTCCTTCATACTGAGCCCCACCACCTTCAAAGCGAACAAACCGTCGGCGTCGCGCGAGGGGTAAGGAATATAATCCTCGATTTCTTCGATAGCCAAAATGGGTTTTCCGGCGGTAATTCTGCCCACAAGCGGTACCATGGAGGATTCAAAGTCGTTGTTAAGCCTTATCGCGCGTGAATTTTTGGCGTCGCGGGTTATATAGCCCTTCTCCTCGAGGGCGCTTAGCATGGCGTGCACCGTCGAGGTGGACCTTATTCCCGTAGCGCGGCAGATTTCGCGTACCGTGGGCGGAATACCCTCCGCTTTCTGCTTAACCAAAAAGGCATAAACCTCCTGCTGTTTTTCGGTAAGCGGTTCTTTTGACATACAAATTCCTCCGAACGAACATATATTCGTATTTAGTATATCAGCTTTTTCGCCGCTTTGCAACCCTTTCGGCGTTTTTTGAAAAAATTTCGGCGTTTTTTGAAAAAATTTCCCTTATTCCCAATATAACGAGCAGCCCGCCGAACGCTTTTCCGGTAACTTCCCCGCCCAAAAGGTCGGTAAGCCCGATGCCCGCCGCCGCGCCGACAAGCCCGCAAAGCGAGATTTTAACCGTAAGCTTCCACTCTATTTGTTTTTTAAAGGAATAAATTATCACCGCCGTAAAGGCTATGGGTATAAAGAAAAGCAGATTTGTACCCTGCGCCGCAAGCTGTTTTGTGTCGGTAAAGAGCGAGAGATAAATCACCAGAACCGCTCCCCCGCCGAGCCCCATAGAGCCCAAAATTCCCGAAAAAAGCCCCGCAAAGAGGGCGGCGATATTCATTTGAAAAGCAGGCGTACGCCCGCGTAAACCATAAATCCGCCAAATATCCGCTTAAGCCATACCGACGGTATTTTTTTTATTGCAAAGGCGCCTATAAGCGCGCCCGCCACCCCCGCCGGTATAAAGGGCAGCGCGTCGGACAGCTTTACGTAATCTTTTACAAGATATATAACGGCGCTTAATATACTCACGGGCAAAATAACCGCCACCGCGTTTTTGTGGGCGGATTTTTGGTCTAAGCCGATTTTTTTAAGCAGCGGCACCGCCAACATTCCTCCGCCCGCGCCGAACAGGCCGTTGACTAAGCCTATTGCGAAGCCCGTACCCGCGATCGGCAGATTTTTTTTAAATTTGCTTTTCATGTGTTGCCCTCCTGTTCTTAACTTTTATTAACTTTCCCGAAAGCTTAAAAAACTTTCATTTAAAATATAATTTTCCGTTCTATTTCGGACAACCGTAGAATAATATTAAACAACGGAAAAAATAACGGGAGGAAGTCATGGAAGGCTCAGAATTTGAAAAGGCGCTTTACGCGGTAAATCCCCGCATACGCGAAATTCTCGTACGACTGCCCGACGGCGTAAAGCGCAATACCGAGGAAATCCGACTGCGCGCCGACCTGCCCTTAAGCGTCACGATAGGCGGCGATACGGCTTTTGTAAAGGAAGACGGTCAAACGGTTTTTTCTTTGGAAAAATCCCTGCCTAAAGTCACGGCGAAGGACATGGAGGAAAGCTTTTCCCTTTTATGCCGCGGCTCGGTATACGCGCACGAGCAGGAGCTTAAAAACGGCTTTGTCATGATGCGAAACGGCTGTCGCGCCGGAGTTTTCGGCACCCTTTGCGAAAACGGATGCATGCAGGACGTAACCTCGATAAATATACGAATAGCGCGGGCAATGAGAGGCGTGGCGGACGAGATTATAAAAAGCTTAAAACCCGGCGGACTGCTTATCGCGGGGCCTCCGGGAAGCGGCAAAACCACCGTTCTGCGCGACCTTATACGGCAGGTATCTAACGGCGCGGCGGGAAAACCTCGGCGCATAGCGGTAATTGACAGCCGCGGAGAGCTCGGCGGCTCGTATGGGGTAAAGCGTATAAACGATCTCGGCGGCAATACCGACGTTTTGCTTGTCGCCGACAAGGCAAAGGGCATAGAGATCGCCCTTAGGACTATGTTCCCCGATATCATCGCTTTTGACGAAATCGGAACCGTCGCCGAGCTTAGGAGCGCGGAGGAAAGCTTTCACGCGGGGGTTGAAATCTACACCACCGCGCATATCGGAAAAGCGGAGGAACTGTTAAAACGACGGGTGACCTCGCGGCTTTTGCTCGGCGGGGCGATAGCTCGGGTGGCGCTTTTGCCCGCGTATCATCGCGGAAATCCCGAAATTATCTCCGTAAAGGAGCTTTACCGTGCGAGTGTCGGTTAAGCTTTTGGGGCTGTGCCTCGTATTTTCGGTCTGCGCCGCGGCGGGATTTTTAAAATCGTCCGCTTTAAGGCAAAGGTGCGAAAGACTTAAGCTTTTTTTGAAGTCCTTAAGCGCCCTTTCGGGGTACATAGCCGCAGGCGCGGGAGAGATCGAGAGCATTTTGCCGAAATGCTTCGAAAAGGAACGGGTTTTTATAAACGAAAACAACGCTATCGAGTTTGACCCTTCCTTTTTAAAAAAAGAGGATGCCGCTCTTATTCGCGAATATTTTGAGAACTTTGGATTAAAGGACAGCCGGTCCGAATACGAAAGAACGAAATTGTATATGGATTTAATTGCCGAAAATTGCAAAGAAGCCGAAAAAGAGTGCGAAAAGCTTTGCCGGCTTTACAACACGCTCGGTATATTTTGCGGGCTTTTTATCTGTATATTCTTTTTATAGGTGAACTAAATGGATGTCAATTTTATTTTCAGAATAGCGGCGATAGGAATTATCGTAACGGTGTTGAATCAGGTGCTGATACGCTCGGGCAGAGAGGAACAGGCGATGCTTACCACCCTTGCGGGGCTGGTGGTGGTGCTATTGATGATAGTAAACGCCGTAGCCGAGCTTTTTTCGACCGTCAAATCCCTTTTCGGCTTATGATAAACGAAGTTTTCAAGGTGTTGGCGGTATGCATTGTCGCCGCGGCGCTCTGCGTCGTAATAAGAGCCAAAAACGCCGAATACGCCTTTTTTATTACGATAGCGGCGGGTATAGGCATAACGCTTTTGGTTTTGCGGAAAATCGCGGTACCGATAACGGTATTGAGGGAAAAATTGGAGGAATACGGCGTAGAAAGCGAGTATTTCAAGGTCGCCTTAAAGGCGGTCGGCATAGGTTATATAACCTCATTTACCGCCGACGCCTGCCGCGACAGCGGACAGACCTCTTTAGCGGCGAAGGCGGAGCTTGCGGGCAAATGCGCCATATTTTTACTTTCTCTGCCGCTTATTATATCCGTCCTCGAGACGGCGATAGGATTTACGGCATGAAAATAAAAAGAATAATATTTTTGATTTTGGTTTTGACCTGTATTTTGCCCTTCGGCTGCAGCGCCGAAGAAGCCGAGTACGACGATTTTTATTACGAACAGTATGAATTAAGCGGCGCGCCCGAGCTTTATGAAAAGCTTCCGGAGGACGCGCGGGAATATTTTGACCAAACCGGCATAAACCCGCAAAATCCCGAATGGGTAAATACCCTCTCGCCCGAGAACGTTTTCGGGCATATTTGGAGCTTTTTGAAATCGGGCGCAAAGAAACCCGTTGCGGCGGGTATGTCGATACTTGCGGTAACCCTTATAAGCGCGACGGTCGAGAGTATGGAAATAAGCGGCGGCGCCGCGCTTGCCGCCCTCTACGCGACTGCCCTTTCGGCGGCGGCGGTAATTACGGCGCCGGTGCTATCGGTAATAAGGGCGAGCGTAAATGCCATGCAGGGCTGTTCGGTTTTTATGACCGCTTTCGTGCCGGTTTTCGCGGTGGTAGTGGCGTCCTCTGGCAGAGCCGTCTCGTCGGTATCCATGAGCGCTCTCCTTTTGGGCGCGGCGGGTGCGGTGAGTTTTATTTCGAATTTCGTCGTCGTTCCGCTTTTGGGAGGCTTTTTGTCGATAGGTATCGCCTCGTCGGTCTCGCCCGTCCTTGCCCGCTCGGGTATAGCGGACGGCATCAAAAAAATCGCCTTTTGGATAATGTCGGCTCTCACGACGGTTTTTGTGGGAATACTCGGTATTCAAACCGCAGTCAATACCTGCGCCGATACTCTCAGCCTTAAAACCGCCAAATTCATAGTCGGCTCCTCGGTTCCGGTGGCGGGAACGGCGCTTTCCGAAGCGCTTGCCGCGCTGGTGGGATCTATGGGAATGCTCAAAACCTCGATAGGCATTTACGGAGTGGCGGCATGCTGCGCAATTTTCCTGCCGCTTGTAACCGAGCTTTTTATGTGGAGAATAATACTCACCTTAAACGCCGTAGTTTCGGACGTGTTTTCGCTTACGAAGATCTCGGCGCTTTTACGCAGTGTGGATACGGTGATATCGGTGATAACGGGAATAATCTTACTTACGGCGGCGATGTTTGTGATCTCCCTGAGCGTCGTAGTGGCGGCGGGGAATTAAAATGCAATTTTTTACACAACTCATCACTTCCTTTTGCGCTTCCTGCGTATTTATGGGAGCGCTCTTTATCCTCTGCCCCGAGGGCGCGCTTAAAAAGCCGGTAAAGTACCTGCTCGGGCTTGTATTTATAATCTCGGTAACCGCTTCCGCCGGTATAACGGTGCGGCGGGCGAACTTCGACTTTACTCCGCCCGAAAGCGAGTTTTACGACGAAACGGAGCTTAAAACAGCCGGCGCGGAATACGTTTACGCTTACGCCCTTGAAGCGTCGGGAATAAATTTTAAAAAAATTACGGTTCTTACTAATAAAGCCGAGGACGGCAGCATAATAATTAATAAGATTGTTATCAATTCCGATTGCGAACGCGGTAAAATTCTCGAGGCTTTGGGGGAAGCGGCGAAAAATTATGAGGTAGAGACAGTACATGAATGACATTTTGAATAAATATGTATCAAAACTCCGTTCGCCCAAAACGCTTATCATAGTCGGCATTTTGGGAATAGCCCTTATATTTATCTCGTCCTTTCCGGGAAAGGGCGAAACCGTGGAAAAGCCCGATACTGCCGGCGCCGTAACGGCGCAGGAATACCGCGAACAGCTCGAAAAGGATATTGCCGATATGGTCACGGATATAACCGGCAGTAAAAGGGTGAGCGTTATAGTCACCCTCGAAAACGGCGTCAAATATTCCTACGCCGATACGAAGGAAAAAACCGCTTCCGATAAAACCGACAACGCCGTCAAAAGCTCCGATACGGAGTTAAGGGAAGGCTACGTTACGGTAAAGACGAAAGACGGCGGCGAACAGGCATTGCTCATAACCGAGCAAATGCCCGAAATCCGAGGCGTCGCCGTGGTATGCGAAGGAGGCGACCTCGAACCAATAAACGAAAAAATAAAAAACACCCTTACGGCGGCGCTTAACATAACCTCCAAAAGGGTATATATTTGTGGGAGGAAACAATAATGAAAAAAGGTAAGGTATTCGGAAAAGGACAGATAACCGTTGCGGTTATGCTTGCGGCGTTGGGGGCGGCGATATGGCTTAACGCGAAATATTTGCCGTCCGGCACAAAATATCTCGGCGAAGCCTCATATGTGAGCAATTCGTCGAAGAGTGACGCGGCGGTGCAGACCTCCGCAAAAGTAAAGGAGGAAAGCGCGGATTACTTTGAAAACGCAAAAAAGGAGCGCGAAAAGGCGCGCACCGAAGCAAGCGAAACGATAGAGGAAACCCTCAAAAGCGATAAGCTTACCGATGAGGACAAAAAGTCCGCCTTGGCTAAAATAACGGAGATCGGCGACAGAATTGAAAGCGAGAACAATATCGAAGCCCTGCTCAAAGCCAAAGGCTTCGAAAAAAGCCTCGCGGTCATAGGCGATGCGGGTATAAGCGTTATCGTAAAATCCGAAGGCCTCACCTCGGCGCAGACCATGCAAATCCAGGATATTGTAACCGAACAGACCAAAATCACCCTGGAAAAAATCAAAATAATCCCCGTAGCCTGAACACAAACCCGATTTTTAAAAAAGAAAAACACCCCCCGAGACAACGGCAATCTCGCCGCCTCGGGGGGTTATTTCACTTTTCACTCTCACATATTACTTGGCGCACCTTGCGCGCCATGCTTCATTCTTCAAACTCACGTACGCGGAGGGTGGCGCCGAGGGAAGCGCAGATTTTTCGCGCTTCTGCCTGTTCTTCCTTCGAGGTCACCTTATCGACCACCGTCATAACCACATGCGGCACGTATTTTACGCAATTTTCGGTAAATTCGAGCATTTTATCGTAGGACGATATGCCGAATTTCGGTCTCACCGTTTTAAAATATTCCTCTTTATCGACGCAGTTGAGGCTTACCGAAACGGTGTCGATAAGCCCTTTAAGCTTCGGCGCGGTATTTTCGCCGTTTATCAAATCGGAAAGCCCGTTTGTGTTGATGCGGATCTTAATATCGCTTTTTTGCTTTATATAAGCGGCTACCTTAAGCAGATCGTCAAGCCTTTCGGTAGGCTCGCCGTAGCCGCAAAAGACTATCTCGTCATAATCCGAAAGCTCCCATTTGTCTATACTCTCGCAAACCTCCTCTACCGTCGGCTCCCGCTCAAGCCAGAGCGAATCCGAGCCGTATACGCCGTCGCCGTTATGCCTTAAGCAAAAGGTACAGCTGCACGGACAGCGGTTGGTCATATTAACGTATATACCGTTTTTCACCTTATAAGTAATCGTCATCATATTTTATCACCGTATATTTCTTTGAATTTTAATTTATCGAGCGAAAAGCCGAGTACCACATACAGTATACTGCTTAAAAGGGATTGTGTCAAATATCCCGGTATGCCGGCTAATGGGGATATGAAATTTCCCGTGATTATGCTTTCGTATAAATAATACCCTCCGCAGCAGATAAGCGCGCCCGAGATCAGCGCGAAAAGATTTCTTTTTGAGATAATATTTTTCCCTTTAGCCGTGAAAAACAAAACGGTTACGGCTTTTATCACAAGCGAGCCGGGCGCCCAGACGGCAAAGCCGGTAAGGCAGTCCGCAAGCAGCGCTCCCACGGCTCCCGTAAATACGGCGTAAGGCAACGGCAAAATACAAGCCGCAAGATAAATAAACCCGTCGCCCACATGGGTGTAGCCGGTATGACTCGGGATATGCAAATAAGCGGTAAAAACAAATACCAGCGCCGTAAATATGCCGGCAAGGCAAATATTTTTAAGCTTCATACTTTTCATTTTTACAACTCCTTTAAAAATTCTTCAAAGCAAATTCCGTCGGTAACGGGTGTGCCGAGCTCCACGGTTCTTTTAAGCGCCTTTTCGATAAATTCGCATGCGTGCTTTACCGAATCGAAAAAGCCTACGCCGTTTACGGCGTCTCCCGCTATTATCGAGGAAAATACGTCGCCCGTGCCCGAACGGCAAACCCCCACCTTATGCGCGCGTACGGTTTTGGGAGCTTCGCCCTTTTCAAATACGTAGTTTACAAGATCTTCCCCGCTTTCAAGCCCCGAAATAACGATTTTTTCGGGCCCCATACGGCTCAAATTCTCACAAATCGAAAAAAGCAAAGCTTCTTCCGGGAAAGCCGTATACGGCGTATCGGTCAAAATGCATGCCTCGGTAAGGTTCGGGGTGAGAATATCCGCGTAGGGCACAAGTAATTTCATTTTTTTCGCAAGCTCTCTCGAATAGGTGGGATAAAGCTTTCCGTAATCCCCCATTACCGGATCTATAACGGTAATGGTATCGCGGGTTTTGAAACGCTCTATAAAATCCTTTACTATCTCTATCTGTTTTTCCGAGTCCAAAAAACCCGATAAAATTCCGGCGAATTTAAGCCCTAATTTTTCCCATTCGTCAATGTACCGACTCATATATTCGGTAAAATCGGTATAAAAAAAGCTCTCAAAGCCGGTATGATTGGAAAAAACGGAGGTCGGCAGAGGACAGCACTGTATTTTCATCGCGGAAATTACGGGCAGCGAAACCGAAAGCGAGCATTTGCCGAAGCCGCTTATGTCGTTTATGACCGCTATCTTTTTCTGTTTGTTGTGCAAAATATTTTCCCCCTTGATTTTCGGTTTAAAACAGTATATAATTATTTTGGTGATATTAAAATAGTCAGAATAGGAGTTTTTTATATAACCAGATGAAGTATTTTATTGATAAATCCGATAAAACAAGCGCCTACCTACAGCTTTACAAACAGCTCAAAGCCGATATCGTGAGGGGAGTTTACCCATATAACGCAAAACTGCCTTCAAAACGCATTTTAGCCGAGGAAACCGGCGTCAGCACGATAACCGTCGAGCATGCTTTTTCCCTGCTTTGCGACGAAGGGTACGCGAAAGCGCGAGAGCGAAGCGGATATTACGTTATATTCAAAAACGGCGACGGATTTGCCTTTGCCACGGACGAATCGGCGCATTTTACCGAAAGAGCGAAGCCCGTATCGGCGCATCCCGAATTTCCCTTTTCGGTACTTACCAAAACCATGCGCTTTGTCATAAGCGAATACGGCGAAGCGATACTCGAGCGAAGCCCCGAATCGGGCTGCATCGACCTTAGAAACGCCATAAAAAAGTATCTTTTTAAAACCAAGGGCATAGACGTCGATATAAGACAGATAATCATAGGCGCGGGCTCGGAGTACCTTTACGGGCTTGCGGTGGAGCTTTTGGGCAGAGACAAAATATACGCTATCGAATCCCCCTCCTACAAAAAAATCGAGCAGGTATATACCGCCTGCGACGTAAAGTTCGAGCGCCTTCCCTTAGCTTCAAGCGGTATAGAAAGTCGCGCGCTTAAAAACAGCAAGGCACAGGTTCTGCACATTTCCCCCTACCGCAGCTTTCCGAGCGGCGTTACGGCGTCGGCGTCGAAAAAGCATGAATATCTGCGCTGGGCGAAAAAGGGCGAACGATATGTTATAGAGGACGATTTCGAGTCGGAATTTACAATATCCAAAAAGGCGGAGGAAAACCTTTTTTCCCTCTCGCCCGACAACGTAATATATATGAACACCTTTTCAAAAACAATATCCCCCGCCTTACGGGCGGGATATGCGGTACTTCCCGAAAAGCTTACCGACGAATTCGAGCGGCGGCTGGGATTTTATTCCTGCACGGTATCCACTTACATACAGCTGGTGCTGGCGGCGCTTATCGAAAACGGCGATTTCGAACGTCATATAAACCGCGTAAGGCGAAAATTGCGCAAGGCGCTTTAAATGCGAAAATTGCGCAAGGCGCTTTAAATTTGTTGATTTCGGGAAATTTTTTTGGTATACTGTACGAAGTTGAATTTCGGAGGATATGATTTATGACAGCGGTAATTTTCGATATGGACGGCACATTGCTCGATACCCAGCGAATATATACTCCCGCCTGGGAAGCGGCGGGAAGAATGCAGGGTATAACCGGCTTAGGCGGTCATGTTATCAACGTTTGCGGTATGAACCGCAATGGCTCGGATGGTTATTTAAAAAGGAATTTCAAAAATTTAGATATCGAAAAATTCCGAAAAGACGAGCGCGATTATATCGATCGATACGGCAAGGTAACCTTTAAGCCCGGCGCAAAGGCGCTTTTGACCTTTTTAAAGGAAAAGGGCGTAAAAATCGCCCTGGCTTCGGGAACGGCGCGCCCTTACGTCGAGCAATGCCTGAAAATCGTAGGTATAGAAAACGATTTCGACGCGGTGGTCTGCGGCGTCGAGGTCGAAAACGGCAAGCCCGCGCCCGACATTTACCTTTATACCGCGCGGCTTTTGGGCGTCGACCCCCGCGACTGCTTCGTTTTCGAAGACGCCGCAAACGGCATAAAGGCGGGGCACCTTGCCGGCATGAAATGCATCGGTATACCCGATACGGCGGAATTTGACCGCGATACAAAAAGCCTCCTTTTCGCCGAGCTTTCGTCATTGGACGAGGCTATTGAGCTTTTAAAACCTTATATATAGGCGCGAAAATACCCGCAAGGTTCATCCTTACGGGTACTTTTTATAAGCTTTTTATTCCTCGTCGTTATCCGAGTCGTTTTCGGGCAATTCCTCTACCGAGATGCGCTCTATTCGCACCCCGTCCGACCTGATTACGGTAATTATAAGATTTTCATAGGTTATGCTGTCGCCCTCTTTGGGCTCGCCGCCGAGCATATCGGCGACAAAGCCGCCTATGGTAGCGGTTTCGCCCTCAAAGTCCTCCTCCTCGTCGATATCGATGTCGAACTCGTCAAAAAAGTCGTAAATCCGCATATCGCCGTCGGCTTCAAAATGAGTATCGTCTATGCATACGAACTCGCGCTCTATTTCGTCGGTCTCGTCGAATATCTCGCCTACCAGCTGTTCGAGCACGTCCTCCATGGTAAGTATACCCATGGTTCCGCCGTATTCGTCGAGCACCACCACCATGTGCGATTTGGTCTTTTTCATTTTTTCAAGCACGTCGGGAAGGGGCATCGTTTTGTGTACAAAGGTCGCCGGCAGTAAAAGCTCGCGTATGTTTACGCGCTCCTTATCGACAAAAGCCTTGTAAAATCGGTTAAGGTGAAGTATGCCGATAATTTCGTCGGGCGTATCCTCAAAAACCGGTATGCGCGAATAGGTAGACTCAAATATTTTGCGTAAATTCACTTCGTACGGGTCGCGTATATCCAAAGCCTCCATATCCACACGCGGAGTTATGATCTCATAAGCCAAAACCTCGTCAAAATCGAGCGCGTTCTGCAAAAGGTCGCATTGCTCCTCGTCAAGAACGCCCTCATCCTCGGCGATGTCTATAATATTTTCAAAATCGTCCTCCGAAACGGAGTCGGGATCCGAAACGCCCGATTTCCAGAATACCGAGCCGATTTTTACTATTCCCGTAACTATCGCCGTGACCGGCTTGAATATAATCGAAAGCACAAAAATCGGTACGGCGGAAAAAAGGCAGAAGGTTTCCGAAAACTGCTTCGCCAAAACCTTCGGAATAACCTCGCCGAAGGTGAGAATTATAAGGGTCATCGCAAGGGTTGCAACGTAAGACGGAAGCCTGAGCTGCAAAACTATAAGCGTGGCTATCGAGGAGGACGCCATATTAACAAGGCTGTTGCCTATCAAAATGGTGCCGAGCATTTTATCGAAATTATCGCTTATATCGCAAGCAAGCTTTAACGACAAGCCGGCTTTATCCTTTTTTCGCGATTTGAGCCTCGCGGGATTTACGCCCGAATAGGCGATTTCGGTGGACGAAAAGAAAGCGGAAAGCAAAACCAGCAAAAATATCGCCGAATAACGCAGTGGGCTATTCATCGGGCTCACCTCCCACGTCGTCCTCGTCGTATATCTCGCCGACAAGCTCCTCCAAAATATCCTCGACCGTGATGATCCCGACGGTTTCGCCGCCGTCGCCGCGAACCACCGCCAAATTTCTGCGATGGTTGCTCATTTCGGTAAGCACCTCGTCGATAGGCTCGCCCGCGTCGACAAAGTAAGGATAATCCATGACGCTTGCCAGAATAATATTGGTTTTAAGCTTTACGTAGGTTTTGAGAAATTTTCTTATCTGAAGTATACCCTTAATTTTGCCGGAACGGTCGACTACGGGTATGCGGGAATGTACCGAATTTTTTACGATTTCGAGTATTTCGGGAGTTTTGTAAACCGTACATATTTTCTGCACGTCCTCCCACGGCACCATAACCTCGCCGGCTTTCAGATCGGAAAAGCGCAGGGCGGATTTTACAAGCTTTCCGGTATCCTCGTCAAAATCATCCTCTTCGGTAATGTTTTCGACAATATCCGAAAGCTCGTCCTCGGTGACGGTCACCTGACTTTCCGCGCGATTTTTGAAAGGCTTTGAAACAAGACCCGAAAGCGCGGTAAAGAAAAGTGAAAAGGGCTTTAACAGCTTCATCAAAAAAAGCAATAAGCCCGAGGACGCCTCCGCGAAGCGTTCGTTGCAGGAGTGGGCGAAGCTTTTGGGAAGCATTTCGCCGAAAATAAATATTATCGCGGTGGCGATAACGGTTGAAAAGGCGACCGCGTCGGTGCCCCATACCTTGGTTGCTATTACCGTAGCCAGGGTTGCGCAGCCTATGTGCATTACATTTGTGCCGATAAGCAAAACCGACAGCGCCTCGTCAAAATTATCGAGAATTTTAAGCACCCGTTCGGCGCTTTTGACTCCCTTTGACGCGCGGCTCATCATATGAATTTTGTTTACCGACGCCAAGGACGTTTCGGTTCCCGAAAAATAAGCGCTGCTTAAACAAAAAGCAAAGAATAATATAACGTAAATAATATTCCCCGCAGGACCTTCGTCCACAAAACCAACTCCTTAAAGTTTGAAAATTTTTATAAGGGTACAGTGCTATAGCAATGCAATCAGATTACAATGCTATAGAATATATACTACATTAAAAACCTTATTTTGTCAAATAAATATTTTAAAATAATAAAAAGGCAGACGCAACGCCCATTTCCCGTCGGTCTGCCTTAATTAGGATTTTACCTTTTAAATTTTCTAAAGCAAAATACACACAAGCCCGTTACAGCCCTCGTTTATAACCCTTTCGACCGTTTCCCTCACCCGCATTCGCGCGTCGGCGGGCATACGCGAAAGCTTGGCGTGCAAGCCTTCGTTTACAAGGTCGTGAAGCGATTTTCCGAAAATATTCGAATCCCATATTTTGACCGGATCCTCCTCAAAACCGCTCAGCAAATACATGACAAGGTCCTCCGACTGTTTTTCGCTGCCCACTATGGGGCTTACTTCGGTGGTGATATCCGCCTTCATCAGGTGTATTGACGGCGCGGAGGCGCGAAGCCTTACCCCGTAACGACCGCCCTGCTTTACAATTTCCGGCTCCTCAAGCTTTAATTCCTCGATTTCGGGCATGATTATGCCGTAACCGGTAGCCTCGACCTCGTCCAGAGCGTCCTTTACGCGAAGGTATTCCTTTTTCATTTTTGCCATGTCTGCGATACTTTCCATAAGCTGACGATCGTCGTTTATGTCAAGCCCCGTAGTTTCGGCGAGAATTTTATAAAACAGCGACGGATTTGTTATGAGCTTTACCTCGGCGCTTCCGCTGCCAAGGTCTACGGCGCCCACCTTAACAAGCTCCACGTTTTCATTTTCCGCAAACGCGGTTTCGAAGCGGCTTATATCCCTTATGTGCCGCATGCCCTCCGCCGCGTTTTTGATAGCCCCCGTAAGATCGGCGCGAAGCCAATGCTCCGGCGGCAAAAGGTTTATCCAGCGGGGAAAGGCAACGCCGATTTCCTTTATCGGAAATTCGAAAAGCACCCGGGAAATTATATTCTTTATATCCTCCTCGCCAAGCTCCAGACAGTTTACCGGAAGCACCGGAACGGCATATCTCTCGCTTAAAGCTTCGGCGGTGCTTACCGCCTCGGCGGCGGCGGGATACATACAGTTGAGCAGTACGATAAAGGGCTTATCTATGGCTTTGAGCTCGTCTATTACCCGTTCCTCCGCCTCGGCGTATTCCTCGCGGGGAATATCGCTTATACTGCCGTCCGTGGTGATCACAAGCCCTATCGTCGAGTGTTCGTTTATAACCTTGCGCGTGCCGATTTCCGCCGCCATATTAAAGGGTACGGGCTCCTCGTACCAGGGCGTCATTACCATGCGCGGGCTGTCGCCTTCGATATAACCCAAAGCGCTCGGAACTATGTAACCCACGCAGTCGATAAGCCGTACGTTTGCGGACGCCGCGTCGTCGATATTTATCTGCGCGCCCTTTTCGGGAATAAATTTGGGCTCGGTAGTCATAATAGTTCTTCCCGAGGAGGATTGCGGCAGCTCGTCGTTTGCCCTTTCCTTCATATAATCTCCCGAAATATTCGGCAAAACAAGCTTATCCATAAACTGCTTTATAAAGGTGGATTTTCCGGTTCTTACCGGCCCTACCACCCCTATATAGATATCCCCGCCGGTGCGTTCGGCTATATTTTTATAAATGCTGGCGTTTGTCATAGATTTTCCTCCCGAAATTTTTAAGACAACATTCTTTTGTAAAATATTATGTAACCGCCCTTTTAAATATAACCTGCGATTTGATTTTTTTGTTTCACCTATAAAAAATTCGGGAATAAACTGTTATTGAGCATTATCCGAAATTAAGGAGTATTATTTATGAAATCGCTTAAAGATTTAAAGGTGGGCGAACGCTGTATCGTTAAAGAGGTTTCAAGCGGCGGCAATATGCGCCGTCGCTTTACCGATATCGGACTTATCGAAAACACGGTCGTGGAATGCGTGGGCAAAAGCCCCGCAGGGGATCCCAAGGCTTATCTCATAAGAGGGGCGGTAACGGCTATAAGAAGCGAGGACTGCGGCGATATTTCGGTATTGCCTTACGACGGAGGAGATAACATATGGGATTAACCGTAAAATCCACCGGTCTCGGCGCCGCAAATACAAATCTTGTAATAAAAAAGAAAAGCGAAAACGATAAGGTCATCGCGATAGCCGGAAATCCCAACGTAGGCAAAAGCACCCTATTTAACGCCCTCACAGGCATGAATCAGCACACCGGAAATTGGCCCGGGAAAACCGTAGCCAACGCGCAGGGGTACTGCAAAACCGAAAAAAGCTCGTATGTTATGGTGGATATACCGGGTACATATTCGCTTTTCGCGCATTCGCCCGAGGAGGAAGCGGCGCGGGATTTCATCTGCTTCGGAAAATCTCGGGCGGTAGTGGTGGTATGCGACGCGGTATGCCTTGAGAGAAGTCTTAATTTGGCGCTTCAAACCCTCGAAATAACCGATAACGTGATAGTGTGCGTCAATCTTTTGGACGAGGCAAAGCGCAAAGGGATAAATATAGATTTAGAGGAATTATCGAAGCGGCTGGGGGTTCCGGCGGTGGGTACAGTGGCCCGCAAAAAAAGCAGTCTTACAAAGCTTATGTCCGAATTGGACAATATGAGCGAAGCCGAAAACGGCAAGGCTTTTTCGGTAAAATATCCCGAAATTATCGAAAAAGCGGTCGACATAATCACCCCGACGCTTAAACGCGAATATTGCGGGCTTTCCGATAAATGGGTGGCGCTGAGACTTTTGGAAAACGACCGCGAATTTTTAAAAAGCGTCGAAATAAATTCCGGCGAAACCGTTTTGGATATGCCCGAAACCGAAAAAGCGGTCGAAAAAGCCCGCGAATACCTCAAAAACGAGGGCGTATACGGCGAACGGCTCGGCGCCATGATAGCCTCGGCGTCGGTGGCGGCGAGTGAAAATATATGCAAGGGTATCGTAAGCCGCACGAAAAAGGGCTACGCCGAAGCCGACCGCAAAGCGGATAAAATATTGACCGGAAAATATTCGGGCTTTGCGGTTATGCTGCTTTTGTTGCTTTTGATTTTTTGGATAACCGTTTCGGGCGCCAATTATCTGTCGGACTTTTTGTCGTTTTTATTCGCAAAGCTCGAAAAGCTGCTGCGATTTGCGCTTTTGCATTTAAAAACCCCGAATTGGCTTTGCGGCGTTTTGGCAGACGGCGCCTATACCGTCACAAGTCGGGTGGTATCGGTAATGCTGCCGCCTATGGCGATATTTTTCCCGCTTTTTACCCTGCTTGAGGATTCCGGATATCTCCCGCGAATTGCCTATAACCTCGACAAGCCCTTCAAACGCTGTAAAAGCTGCGGCAAGCAGGCGCTTACCATGTGGTCGGGTGATTTTAAGGTGTGCGATTACAGTGATTTTACGGTTCGCGATTAAATTATATTGAATTATGCTTTAAAATCTGCTAAAATAAAGAAAAATGAAGTATAATCGATTGCGAGGTAAAGCTATGACACAGGAATGGACAGTGGAAAAAACCGGCTTCGATACCGCCGATATAGAACTGCACGGAAGCAAGTATCTTTTGGGCAACGGCTTTATGGGCTACCGCGGCACTATGGAGGAATATACCGCCGAACAGCTTGTCGCCTTAAATCTTGCGGGATTTTTCGATTTGGCGCGCGGCAGTAATTGGCGCGAATCGGTAAACGCGCCCAACCCCTTGTATACCGCGGTAAGCGTAAACGGCAAGGAGCTTAATTTAAGCCGCATCGCCCCCGTTTTTCATAAACAGACGCTTGATATTAAAACCGGTATACACAAGCGAGAAACGGTCTTTCCCGCGGGCGAGGTAAATATTACCGTAAAGGCGGAGCGCTTTGTAAGCAAGGCGCGTGAAAACATACTCGCCCTGAAATACAGCGTAAGCGCGGACAAGAACGTCGATATCGTAATCAAAACCGGAACGGATAAAAATATCTGGAATATTTCGGGCAATCACCTGAATTACACAGACGAGACCGCTCGCGGCGATTTTTCGGAACTGACCGCCGAATCGGTACAGCTTAAAAAACCGCTTAAGGTTTACGAAAAGATATGCGGACTCGAAAATATCGTAAACGTCGGGCTTTTGCATACGGCGAGCGTCGCTTTAAAGGCAAACGAAGAATTTACCTTTACGAAATTCGGCGGCGTTTACCACGGCGACGGACTCGAAAATTCGGATGCCGACTTCCTTCGGGCGGTAAATTTCGGTTACGACAATCTAAAGGACGAGCATATCGCCGCATGGGATGCTATATGGGAGAACAGCGACGTCGTAATAGAGGGCGACGAAGAGGCATGCGCGGCTTTGCGCTACAGCATATACCATTTATGCAGCATAGCGCCGCGCAATACCGACAAATGCGGCATTCCCGCGCGCGGACTTTCGGGGCAGGTATATAAGGGCGCGGCTTTTTGGGATACCGAGATGTTTATGCTCCCCTTCTTCCGCTTTACCGACGCCGATGTGGCGAGAAATCTTTTGAAATACCGTATAAACACCCTTGCGGGCGCCGAAAGAAAAGCGAAGGAATTTGGCTTCGAGGGGGCTTTCTTCGCCTGGGAAAGTCAGGAAACGGGCGACGACGCCTGCACCCTTTTCAACGTGACCGACGTTTTTACAAACCGACCGCTTCGCACCTATTTTAAGGATAAGCAAATCCACGTATCGGCGGATATAGTATTCGCCTTATGGGATTATTGCATAACCACGGGCGACTTCGTACTGCTTGCCGACGGAGGCCTAAAGCTTATATACGAGTGTATCCGATTTTTCTACACCTACGCCTCCTTTAAGCCGCACAAGGACCGGTACGAGCTTTTGGACGTAGTGGGCCCCGACGAATACCACGAGCGT
The DNA here is from genome assembly GCA_947623175.1 of uncultured Clostridia bacterium. GTDB lineage: Bacteria > Bacillota > Clostridia > Oscillospirales > Acutalibacteraceae > UBA737. The sequence goes on from CANQGK010000017.1 coordinate 38,206, forward strand.
GTGAACAACAACGCCTTTACCAACGCTATGGTAAAGCGCGCGGCGGATATTTTTATACTTGCCCTCGAAAAGGTTAAAACCGATTATCCCGAGAGCCTTGAAAATTTAGGCGAAAATTTAGATTGGGCTTACGATTTTGCAAAAAAGCTTTATGTGCCGGCGCCCGACGAAAGAGGCATAATAGAGCAGTTTGACGGTTATTTTAACTTGGAGGACGTAACCCCCGAAACACTTAAAACGAGAGAGCTTAAGGAAAACGAATATTGGGGCTGTCACGGACTCGCTTCCCAGACGCGCACCTTAAAGCAGGCGGACGTAATAATGCTGCTGAGCGTCCTTAAAAGCGATTATGGCAGAGAAATCAAAAAAGCCAATTGGGATTTTTACGAGCCCTACACCGAGCACGGCTCAAGCCTTTCGGCATGCGCTTACGCTATCGTGGCGGCGGAAATAGGCTACACCGATTGGGCGTATAAATATTTTATGAAAACCGCCTGCGTCGACCTTAAGGGCGATTCCAAGCAATATTTGGGCTCGCTTTACATAGGCGGCACCCACCCCGCGGCAAACGGCGGCGCATGGAACACGGCGATATTCGGCTTTGCGGGGGTAAGCTTTGCAAACGACCGCCTCGATATTTCCCCGCGCCTTCCCGAAAATTGGAAAAGCATGTCCTTTAAGCTTAACCTGCGCGGCGAAAGGCTCGAGATAAGAGTCGACGCAAAGGGCGCCGAAATAAAAGGCGCGGCAAAAACAAAAATCACGGTTTACGGTAAGGAGTACAAAAAATGAGCGTTAAAGCATTGATATTCGATTTGGACGGGGTTTTGACCGATACCGCAAAGTATCATTACCTCGCCTGGAAAAAGCTTGCGGACGAATTGGGATTTTATTTTGACGAGGATATAAACGAGCTTTTAAAGGGCGTATCGCGAATAAACTCTTTTGAAATAATTTTACAAAAAAACAACGCGTCGCAAAAATTCACGCCCGCCGAAAAGGAAGCGCTGGCGAACAAAAAGAACGAATATTACAAGGAAATGATAGAACAGCTTACCCCCGACGATATACTTGAGGGAATAGTTCCTTTTATAACCGAAGCGCGAAAAAACGGCGTAAAATGCGCCGTGGCGTCGATAAGCAAAAACGCGCCGCGGGTTTTGCAATTGCTTAAAATTTCCGATTTGTTCGATTACATCGCCGACGCGGCGCTTGTAAAAAAGCCTAAGCCCGATCCCGAAATATTCCTGACATGCGCGAATGCCTTGGGCTTTGAGCCTTGCGAATGTATCGGAATAGAGGACGCTCAGGCGGGAATAGAGTCGATTCATGCCGCCGGCATGACCTCGGTGGGAATAAACGTCGCGGTCACCTCCGTAAAGCCGGATATCGCCTTAAAATCCACCCGCGAGCTTGATTTTGAAAAAATATGCAATAGGAACGATTAAAGCCTTAAATAATACCCCTCCCTCGGCTTATTTCGCGGCAAATATTTAAATTTTTTTAATAATTTCGATATTTTTTTCGTATAGATTACAAGGGGAATAATTATTACTAATGCGAAAAATACCGGCAAGATTTATAAAAACACGGATACCTGTAATTTTTCGGCGGCGCGGTACGAAACGGAGCTTGTTTTCGGTACCGCCGCAATTTCGGATATACTTATCGAATTATCCGAAGCGGACGTCTTTCGGGCGACGGATTTAAAATAGATCCGTCGTCCTTTATTTTTGTCGGTTTTCTCACAAAATCCGGTTACGGGAGGGGATAATTTGAGCGCCGAAACGAGTACCGCCGCGCTTTACTGTCGGGTGTCAAAAGAGGACGAGAAGGCGGGCGAAAGCGTAAGCATAACCACCCAAAGAGCGATGCTTACGCGGTTTGCAAAGGAACAGGGATTTAAAATATTCGCCTGCTTTTCAGACGACGGATACAGCGGCACGAATTTTGAAAGGCCCGCTTTTAAGCGGATGATGAGCGCCGCAAAAAATAAAAAATTCGACGTTATAATAACCAAGGATTTAAGCCGCTTGGGGAGAGATTACACCGTTACGGGGGTTTATCTGGAGCGGATTTTCCCGAAATGCGGCATACGGTTTATCGCTTTAACCGACAATTACGACAGCAAAAACGCCTGCGGAAACGATACGGCGGCGATAAAAAACGTCATAAACGAGCTTTACGCGGGAGATATAAGCAAAAAAATCCGCTCCGCTTTTGAGGAAAAAATGAAAGCCGGCAAGTATATCGGAAGCTTTGCGCCTTACGGTTACCTTAAATCGCCCGAGGATAAAAACCGGCTTATAATAAACGAAGAGACCGCTCCCGTAGTAAGGCTTATATTCGAGCTTGCAAAACAGCGGTACAGACCAAAGGATATAGCGGATTATTTAAACTCAAAGGACATAGACTCTCCCGCCGTCTATCGGTGCAAAAAATACCCGCAATGCGATATCCGCAATTATTCCGAAAAAAGGGCGTGGACGAGCGCCGGAGTTCAAAAAATGCTTAAAAATCCGGTTTACAAGGGAAATCTCGAACAGCACAAGACCCGCAAATTAAATTTTAAAAGCAAGATTACCCTGAGCGTCGATAAAAAGGAGCGCTATATTGTCGAAAATACCCACGAGGCGATTATAGACGCCGCTGTGTTTGAGGCGGTGAACAGGCTTATAAAAAGCCGAAGGCAGCCCCCCAAAACCGATTTTAAAAACCTTTTTTCGGGAATTGCAAAATGCGCCGACTGCGGCGCCAACTTATCGATTACCGCCTCCAAAAACAAAGCGAAGCACACCCTCGAATGCGGAAAATACAAGCTCGGCGGCATTGCCGTATGCACCAATCATTTTACCGATTACGGCGAGCTTTACGAAATTGTTTTAAGGGAAATAAATCTGCATTTAACACTCGGTACTGCCGAGCGGGAAAAAGTAACGAAAGCGCTCAATAAAAGCGAAAATACCGCAAATGACGAAATACACGGCAAAATCCTTCGCTTAAACAAGCGAAAGGAAGCGATTTATGAAATTTTAACTAACTTATACGAGGATAAATATTTAAACAAAATACCCGAGGAACGCTTCGAGCGCATGGTAAAGAAATACGACGGCGAAATAGCGGCAATAGATATCGGGTTAAAGGAAGCGAAGGCTCAAAAGGCGCTTTGCGGCGCCGAGCGGCATAAAGCGCTTATTTCCATTATTGACGGAAGCAAAAAATTAAAGGACTTAACCCCCGAAATCGTCTCCTGCTTAATCGAAAAAATCGAAATATCGCAGGGCGAATACATAAACGAAGAGGCGGGAAAAATAAAAAAACAAAAAATAAAAATTTACTTTAAATTTAAAAATCCCGCCGCAAAAGCCCCGTAAAATCACCCGAGCATGTGCATGGGATTCGGCTGTAACGCCGCGGGTGTCGTGGGCTGTCGGATAATCGATTCGCCACGCGAACGCCTGCTTGCGACACTCACCAACAGCTTAGTGCCCTGCAACGGCAGATTTCCGGCTATAATCGCGGTGATCTCGATGTTTTTCGTCACTTCATCCGGCGTCGGAGCGACGGCGGTTTCGGCTCTGCTTTTAACCCTTGCGATACTGCTCGGAATTGCCGCGACCTTTATATCCACGCGGATTTTATCGGCTTGCGTTCTCAAGGGCGAACGATCCTCCTACACCCTCGAAATGCCGCCCTACCGCAAGCCTCAGCTTTGGACGGTAATAGTCCGCTCGATTTTTGACAGGACGATATTTGTCTTAGGACGCGCCCTCACGGCGGCGGTTCCCGCGGGAGTGATTATCTGGCTTTTGTCAAATATAAGCCTTAACGGCGCCTCTCTGCTTTCCCTTTGCGCCGGATTTTTGGATCCTATAGCCGAGCTTTTGGGGCTTGACGGCGTAATTCTCTTAGCCTTTATATTGGGCTTTCCCGCAAACGAAATCGTAATACCCATAATAATTATGGGGTATCTTTCGAAAGGAAGCCTTACCGAGCTTTCGTCGCTTGCGCAAATGCGGGAATTATTTGTATCTAACGGCTGGAACTGCGTTACGGCGATAAACGTAATTCTCTTCACCCTTTTTCATTGGCCCTGCGCTACGACGCTGCTTACCGTCAAAAAGGAAACCGGAAGCTTAAAGCAGACCTTTTACGCCTTCGCTTTGCCGACGGTTATAGGAATTGTTCTTTGCTTTACCGTCAACCTGATTTCGCTTATTTTTTGATTTTTTTAATTTTTTTAAAATTTAAAATTTCCCCTTTGATTAATTTCCCCTTTGATTAATTTCCCCTTTGATTAATTTAATTGACAAACCGGCTTAAAAAGGGTATAATAATTTATTAAGAATGCATTTTAAATTGCATTTTAAAAATCCTTTGAAAACCGGGAGGGGAAGTATTTTGGAAAACGAAATTTCAGAGCTGCTCACACAAAAGAAGTATTCCAAACTGCGAGAAATACTTTCCGATATGAACCCTGCCGACATTGCGCAGATTTTGGAGGAAATTCCGCAAAAGGAGCTTCCGGTGGTTTTCAGGCTTCTGCCCAAGGAACCCGCGGCGGAGGTTTTCGTCGAGATGGACAGCGATACCCAACAGCTGCTTATAGAGGCGTTCAGCGACGCCGAGCTGCGCGAGGTTTTAGACGAGCTTTTCATGGACGATACGGTCGACATTATCGACGAAATGCCGGCGACGGTGGCAAAGCGTATTTTAAAGCAGACCGACGCCGCCACGAGGCGTTTGATAAATAAGCTTTTGGCGTACCCGGACGACAGCGCCGGAAGCATTATGACCACCGAGTATATTGACCTTAAAAAGGATATGACGGTGGACGAGGCGTTTGACCGCATACGCAGTGTGGGAATAGATACCGAAACCATATACACCTGCTACGTTATCGACCGAAGCCGTCATCTTTTGGGAATAGTTACGGTAAAGGATTTGCTTTTAAACGAAAAAAGCGAAATTATAGCGAATATCATGGATGAAAACGTCATATTCGCCAACACCCTTGACGATAAGGAAGAGGTTGCCGGTCAGTTTGAAAAGTACGACCTTATGATTTTGCCGGTAGTCGATACCGAAAACCGCCTTGTCGGCGTAGTTACGGTCGACGACGCCATCGACGTTATCCAGGAAGAAGCCACCGAGGATATCGAGAAAATGGCGGCCATTTTACCGTCGGACAGATCCTACTTTAAAACGAGCGTTTTCAATACCTTCCGCGCCAGGATCCCCTGGCTTATGCTTCTTATGATTTCGGCGACATTTACGGGCGCCATTATCTCAAATTTCGAGTCAAAGCTCACGATTTTTCCGGCGCTTATGGCGTTTATCCCGATGCTTATGGACACCTCGGGCAATTCCGGCAGTCAGGCTTCGGTAACCGTAATCCGCGCGATATCCTTGGGCGATATCGAGTTTAAGGATATTTTCAGAGTTTTGTGGAAGGAAATACGGGTTGCCTTTTTGTGCAGTATAAGCTTGGCGGCGGTTAATTTTATAAAGCTTTTCGTATTGGACTATCTGATTTTAAACACCTTCGATCCCGGAAAACAAATACCGGAAATTTTGGTGGTTTGTCTTACCCTTTTCCTTACGGTAGTCGTATCGAAAATCGTGGGAAGCACCCTGCCGATACTCGCCAAAAAGCTCGGCTTTGACCCGGCGGTTATGGCAAGTCCGTTTATTACGACGGTAGTCGACGCTATTTCCCTTATGATTTATTTCGGCTTTGCCTCGTTTATTTTAATATCGTAATATTTGAATATTTGACCGGCGGGAAAATACCCGTCGGTTTTTATTTGCAAAACTTTATAATTTATACTTGATATATGCCAAAAGACGGTGTATCATACCATGTTGGGAAGTGATAATATGAAAACGCTTAAGGACGCGCCCATAGGCAGTACCGTAAAGGTTGTAAAGCTTCACGGAGAGGGCGCGATAAGGCGCCGCATTATGGATATGGGAATAACCAAAGGAGTGGAAATCAAAATCCGCAAAACCGCTCCCTTGGGAGATCCGCTTGAGCTTACGGTACGGGGATACGAGCTTTCCTTACGTAAGGCCGACGCCGCTACAATAGAGGTAGAATAAATTTTGCGGCTTTTTAATCTAAAAGGCAGATGGTTTAAATTATGGAAATCAAAATTGCGCTTGCCGGTAACCCGAATTGCGGTAAAACCACTTTATTCAATATCCTTACCGGCTCCAACCAATACGTGGGCAATTGGCCCGGCGTTACGGTTGAGAAAAAAGAAGGCAAATACAAGCAAAATCCCGACGTTTTGATATGCGATTTACCGGGTATATACTCCCTGTCGCCCTACACGCTCGAAGAGGTGGTGGCGCGGAATTATCTCGTAAAGGAGCGTCCGGACGCTATTCTCAACGTCGTGGACGGCACCAATTTGGAGAGGAATTTATACCTTACAAACCAGCTTACGGAGCTCGGTATACCCGTGGTCATCGCCATCAATATGATGGACGTCGTAAAAAAGAACGGCGATAAAATATACATAGATCAGTTGAGCGCCAAATTCGGCTGTCCGGTTGTGGAAATTTCGGCGCTCAAGCTTACCGGCATAGACGAGGCTCTTGAAGCGGCGATAAAGGCGGCAAAGGGCGGCAGAACCGTTCCCGGCTATATCTTTTCGGGAATAGTCGAGCATACCATAGCCCATATCGAGGAAGCGGCGGTTCACTACATGCCGGACGAGGAACAGCGCTGGTACGCGATAAAGATTTTTGAGCGTGATAAAAACGTTATAAAGGATCTGAAGCTCGGCAAACCGGTATTGGATCATATAGAAAAGGATATCGTCAAGGCGGAACAGGCGCTTGACGACGATTCGGAAAGCATTATCGCAAACGAGCGCTACAATTACATAGTAAACATTACAAAGGACTGCTACCGAAAGAAAAACGAGGGCAAGTCCACCGTTACGGAAAAGATAGACCGAGTGGTGACAAACCGGATATTGGCTTTGCCGATATTCGCGCTCGCTATGTGGCTCGTTTATTATATTTCCATAGGCTCCATAGGAAATTGGACCGTCAAGTTTATGAATGAAAAGCTTTTCGGCGAATGGATAATCCCCTCGGTGTCGGGCGCGCTTACGGGCTTCGGCGTAAAAAAATGGCTTGTAAGCCTTGTGGCGGACGGCATAATCGGCGGCGTGGGCTCGGTTTTGGGCTTTGTGCCTCAAATGATGATACTCTTTTTACTGCTTTCTCTTTTGGAGGACTGCGGTTATATGGCGAGAGTCGCCTTTATTATGGATCGGCTTTTCCGCAAATTCGGGCTCTCGGGCAAAAGCTTTATCCCCCTGCTTGTGGCTACCGGCTGCGGCGTTCCGGGAATTATGGCAAGCCGCACCATAGAGCAGGACAGAGACCGCAAAATGACCATTATGACTACGGGATTTATCCCCTGCGGCGCCAAAATGCCGATGGTGGGCATGATAGCCGGCGCACTTTTCGGCGGAAGCGCTCTTATCGCGGTTTCGGCGTATTTTATGGGGATCGCTTCGGTAATAATCACCGGAATTATGTTAAAGAAAACCAAGCCCTTTGCGGGTAACCCTTCGCCCTTTGTTATGGAGCTTCCCTCCTACCATGCGCCCGTAGCCGCCAATATTTTCAGAACTACATGGGATCGCGGCTGGTCCTTTATAAAGCGGGCGGGCACCGTAATATTGCTTGCAAGCGTTATTATCTGGGCGCTTAATTCGATATCCTTGTCCGGCGGTATAAGGTTTATAACCAAGGACAGCGGACTTCCGTCAATACTCGAGAATATCGGCGGCGCCGTCTCGTGGATATTTATTCCGCTCGGGTTCGGCAATTGGCAGTCGACCGTGGCGACAATTTTGGGCCTGCTTGCCAAAGAACAGGTAGTCGGCACCTTCGGTACCCTTTCCTCCATGGTAAGCGGCGGGGTTGCCGCCGAGGGAAATTCCGCCATGTATTCGGTCATAGCAAGCGAATTTTTCGGCGGAAGCGCTTTGGCGGGATTTTCGTTTATGACCTTTAACCTGCTTTGCGCCCCCTGCGTCGCGGCAATGGGCGCCATAAGGCGGGAAATGAACAACCCGAAATGGACCGCCGGCACGATAGCCTATATGTGCTTGTACGCATACGCGATTTCGCTTATGATATATCAATTCGGTTCCTTATTTACGGGCTCCGGCAGTATTTTGGGCGCCGCGGCGGCAGCGGCGGTCTTAGCCGTAATGGTTTATATGCTCGTAAGAAAAAACAAATACGCAAACGGCATAAACAAAGCGTAATACGGGGTGAATATTATGAATTGGCCTACCGCCGGCGCGGCGAGCGTAATAGCGGCAGTCTTGACAGCCGTCATTATTACCGAAATCAAAAACAGGAAAAAAGGCAAGCCCTCCTGCAGCTGCGGCGGAAACTGCGGCGCATGCGGTGCGGGATGCGGCGCTTGTAAAGAAGAGCCGAAATCAAAATAGTATCAAAACAACCGAAACTATCGGGCGTTTTCGGGCGGCAAAGCCCGAGAGCGCCCCTTTTTTACCCTCAAAACGCAAAATTTCGTCTGTTTGCATAGTTTTTTTCTTAATATTTGTGGAAAATTTATCCCGATTATTGCCCGAATTAAGGTTGACTTATGCTCTGCGGTGCTATATAATAATAAATTATGAGTAATGATGGGGTATTGTGCTCCTATTATATATATACGGCGGTTTTTGCCCTTTAATTACAGGCACAATATCTGTTATCAAACTATTTTAATAAGCACTATATATTCTGAAATTCTGTGGAGGAGTGATTGTAAACCTATGGAGTTAACTTCAATGGTAAAACCGGTAAGGTTGGGCAATAACGAGCGTATGACTTTCTCTAAAATCAAAGAAGTCATAGACATGCCTAATCTTATTGAAATTCAGAAGAATTCGTACAAGTGGTTTATTGAGGAAGGACTTAAGGAAGTCTTTCGCGATATGTCCGCCATAACCGACTACAGCGGCAACCTGCAGTTAAGCTTTGTCGATTATCGCCTGGAGGATAAACCCAAGTACGACGTCACTGAATGCAAGGCGCGCGATACTACCTATGCCGCTCCGCTTCGCGTCACGGCACGGCTTGTAAACAGCGAAACCGGTGAAATAAAGGAAAGCGAGGTTTCGATGGGCGATTTTCCGCTCATGACCGAATCCGGCACCTTTGTTATAAACGGCGCCGAGCGCGCGATAGTTTCACAGCTTGTGCGTTCGCCCGGTGTTTATTATGCCGTAAAAACCGATGAAAAAACCGGCAAAAAGTTATTTTCCTCCACCATTATCCCTAATCGCGGCGCATGGTTAGAATACGAGACCTCCGTTTCGGACGTTCTTTACGTAAGAATAGATAAGAACCGCAAGCTCCCTATAACCACCTTTGTAAGGGCTTTGGGGCTTGCCACCAACGATATGATACGCGAGGTGTTCGGCGATGACGAGCGCCTGGCCGCCACCCTCGAGGCGGACGATACCAAGTCGGTCGAGGACGCGCTGGTAGAGGTTTACAAAAAGCTTCGCCCCAGCGAGCCGGTAACCATCGAGGGCGCAAAGAGCTACCTCGAGCAGCTCTTTTTCGATCCCCACCGCTACGATATATCCCGTGTGGGGCGTTATAAGTACAACAATAAATTAAGCATAGCCGCCCGTATAAGAAACGCGGTTTTATCCCGCCCCGCGATCGATCCCGAGACCGGTGAAATCATAGCCGAGGCGGACACCGTAATTTCAAAGGAAAAAGCCCTCGAAATCGAAAAGAAGGGCGTAAATTCGGTTTATATAAACGCTATGGATCACGAGGGCAACGTCACCGAGGTAAAGGTGCTTTCCAACGGAATGGTAAACCTCGCCGATTTTGTTGATTTTTCGGATGAGGAATTGTCGGAGCTTGACAGCCTCGGAATAAACGAGAAGGTTTCCTTTGCGGCGCTTAAGGAAATTCTTGAGAATTACGACTCAAAAGAGGATATATACAACGCGATTTTGATGAACGCGGACAGCCTTATTCCCAAGCACATAACGGTAGACGATATTTTCGCTTCGATAAGCTATTTCCTCAATCTCCCCCATAACGTCGGCGTTGTGGACGATATCGACCATTTGGGCAACCGTCGTATACGTTCGGTGGGCGAGCTTTTGCAAAATCAGTTCCGCATAGGCCTTTCCCGTATGGAAAGAGTAGTGCGCGAGAAGATGACCTTGCAGGCGCAGGAGCCCGAGAACATTACGCCGCAGTCGCTTATCAATATTCGCCCCGTAGTCGCCGCCATAAAGGAATTTTTCGGTTCTTCGCCCCTTTCACAGTTTATGGATCAGACCAACCCGCTGTCCGAGCTTACTCACAAGCGTCGTTTGTCTGCGCTGGGCCCCGGCGGTCTTTCACGTGACCGCGCGTCCTTCGAAGTACGCGACGTTCACTATACCCATTACGGACGCATGTGCCCGATAGAAACCCCCGAAGGACCTAACATCGGTCTTATTTCCTACCTTGCAACATTCGCGAGAATAAATAAATACGGCTTTATCGAAACCCCCTTCCGCAAGGTTGACTCCGAGACGGGCAGGGTTTTGGACGAGGTCGTGTATATGACCGCCGACGAAGAGGACGATTACGTTGTAGCTCAGGCAAACGAGCCCATAGACGAAAACGGCTATTTCATCAACAGCAAGGTAAAATCCCGTTACCGCGACGATTTCCGCGAGGTTGAGGCAAAGCGTGCGGAATTTATGGACGTTTCGCCTAAGATGGTGGTTTCGGTAGCCACGGCTATGATTCCCTTCCTCGAAAACGACGATACCAACCGCGCGCTCATGGGTTCGAACATGCAGAAGCAGGCGGTTCCGCTCCTTCGCCCCGAAAACCCGATAGTCGCCACCGGTATGGAGTATAAGGCGGCGGTCGATTCGGGCGTTGTCGTGCTTGCCAAGCGCGACGGCGTCGTATCCTTCGTTTCGGCGGATACGATTACCGTTCGCACCGCAAACGGCGAAATCGACGAGTATAAGCTTATAAAATTCCTGCGTTCCAACCACGGAACATGTATAAATCAGTGTCCGGTGGTTTCGCTCGGCGATAAGGTTACGGCGGGCTCGGTCATTGCCGACGGCCCCGCAACCCGCAACGGCGAAATTTCCCTCGGACGAAACGCCCTTATAGGCTTTATGACCTGGGAGGGCTATAACTACGAGGACGCCGTGCTTATTAACGAGCGCCTCGTTCGCGAGGATATTTACACCTCCATTCATATAGAGGAATACGAGCTCGAGTGCCGCGATACCAAGCTCGGCCCCGAGGAGATCACACGCGATATACCCAACGTCGGCGAGGACGCGCTCAAGGACCTCGACGAGCGCGGTATTATACGGATAGGCGCGGAGGTTACCGCCGGCGATATACTCGTAGGTAAGGTTACCCCCAAGGGTGAAACCGAGCTCACCGCCGAGGAGAGACTGCTGCGCGCCATATTCGGCGAAAAGGCGCGAGAGGTAAGAGACACCTCGCTTCGCGTGCCTCACGGCGAATACGGCACCATAGTCGACGTCAAGGTATTTACCCGTGAAAACGCCTCCGAATTAAGCCCCGGCGTAAACGTGGTCGTACGCTGCTATATCGCCCAAAAGCGCAAAATCTCCGTCGGCGATAAAATGGCGGGCCGCCATGGTAATAAGGGCGTCGTATCCCGCATTTTACCGAGCGAGGATATGCCCTTCCTGCCGGACGGCACTCCGCTCGATATAGTTCTTAACCCGCTGGGCGTTCCGTCGCGTATGAATATCGGTCAGGTGCTTGAGGTTCACTTGGGCTACGCCGCGCGCGCGCTCGGACTCAATATATGCACCCCCGTTTTCGACGGCGCTCACGAGGAGGATATCCGCGAGTTCTTTAAGCTTGCCGAGGAGGCTACAAAGGCGGACGATTACCCGTATAGGGATACCGCCAAGCTCGATTATTCCAAATTCCCGCTCAGAAGCGACGCCAAAACACAGCTCTTTGACGGCAGAACCGGCGAGCCCTTCGATAATCCCGTAACGGTAGGTTATATGTATTATCTCAAGCTTCACCATTTGGTTGACGATAAAATCCACGCCCGTTCTACAGGCCCGTATTCGCTCGTTACTCAACAGCCTTTGGGCGGTAAAGCTCAATTCGGCGGTCAGCGTTTCGGCGAAATGGAGGTTTGGGCGCTCGAGGCTTACGGCGCGGCATACACGCTCCAGGAAATTCTCACCGTCAAGTCGGACGACGTCATCGGCCGCGTAAAGACCTACGAATCCATCGTCAAGGGTCAGAATATCCCCAACCCCGGCATACCCGAATCCTTCAAGGTGCTTATCAAGGAATTGCAGTCCTTGGGGCTCGACGTCAAGGTGCTTGACGAAAACAACGGCGAGATAGACCTCAAGCAGACCTTCGAGGACGAGGAGGATCTCGGTCTCGGAACCCCGACAATCCCCGAAAACGAGGATTTCCCCGACGACTCCGAGTTTGAGAACGAAACCGTTATGGACGATCTTTCGGGCTTCGGACTCGAGGACGAAAACGGCGAAGCGATACTCTTTGACGACGAAGACAATTTCGATGACGACAGTATGGACGACGAGTTCAACGATGAAATGTAACGGAGGGCAATTATGGCAGAAATAGAATTTGAATCCATTAAGATAGGACTTGCGTCTCCCGAACAGATAAGAAGCTGGTCACACGGCGAAGTTACCAAGCCGGAAACTATAAACTACAGAACCTTAAAGCCCGAGCAGGGCGGTCTTTTCTGCGAGCGCATTTTCGGGCCGCAAAAGGATTGGGAATGTCACTGCGGCAAGTACAAAAGAATCCGCTATAAGGGTAAAATCTGCGAGCGCTGCGGCGTTGAGGTTACCCGCGCCAGCGTGCGCCGAGAGCGTATGGGCACCATCGAATTGGCGGCTCCCGTATCGCATATCTGGTATTTCAAGACAATTCCGTCAAAAATGGGCTTGGTGCTCGACGTACCGCCCAAGGCGCTCGAGCAGGTGCTTTACTTTTCACAGTATATAGTTACCGATCCCGGAACCACTCCGCTTGAAAAGAAACAGCTGCTTAACGAAAAGCAGTACCGCGATATGCGCGAAAAGTACGAGAACGACTTCGAAGCGGGCATGGGCGCGGAAGCTATCAAAAAATTGCTTTGCGAAATAGATCTCGATAAAAGCTGTGCCGAGCTTCGCGCGGAGCTCGAGAGCTCGTCGGGACAGAAGCATTTGCGAATATTAAAGAGGCTGGAGGTTCTCGAGGCATTCCGTCAGTCGGGCAACCGCCCCGAGTGGATGATACTCGACGTCGTTCCGGTAATTCCGCCCGATCTTCGCCCGATGGTTCAGCTTGACGGCGGACGATTCGCCACAAGCGACCTTAACGACCTTTATCGCCGCGTTATCAACCGCAACAACCGTCTTAAGAGACTTTTGGAGCTGCACGCTCCCGATATAATCGTCCGCAACGAAAAGCGCATGCTTCAGGAAGCGGTCGACGCCCTTATTGACAACGGCCGCCGCGGCAAGCCCGTTACAGGGCCTAATAACCGCGCTCTCAAATCCCTTTCCGATATGCTTAAGGGTAAGCAGGGACGTTTCCGTCAGAACCTGCTCGGTAAGCGCGTCGACTATTCCGGACGTTCCGTTATCGTCGTAGGCCCCGAGCTTAAAATGTACCAATGCGGTCTGCCTAAGGAAATGGCGCTTGAGCTCTTTAAACCCTTCGTCATGAAGCGGCTCGTCGAAACCAAAAAGGTTGTAAATATAAAATCCGCAAGAAAAATGGTGGAGCGCGCCTCCAACGAAATTTGGGATGCGCTCGAAACCGTGATCAAGGAGCATCCGGTGCTGCTCAACCGCGCGCCCACGCTTCACAGACTCGGCATTCAGGCGTTTGAGCCGGTGCTCGTAGAGGGTAAGGCCCTTAAGCTGCACCCGCTCGTATGTACCGCTTACAACGCCGACTTCGACGGCGACCAGATGGCGGTTCACGTACCCCTCTCCGCGGAAGCGCAGGCGGAAGCCCGTTTCCTTATGCTCGCCGCAAATAACCTGCTTAAACCGTCCGACGGTAAGCCGGTTACCGTTCCCACGCAGGACATGGTGCTCGGTTCCTACTATCTTACCTTGGTTAAGAGCGAGGAGATCGGCGCCAATAAGATTTTCCGCGACAAGGACGAGGCCATTATGGCTTATAACGACGGCATTGTCGGCCTGCATGCCCCGATAAGAGTGCGCATGACAAACGGCGAAGGCCTCTCGAAGCTTGTTTGGTGTACCGTAGGCTTCATAATCTTCAACGATTCCATTCCCCAGGATTTGGGCTTCGTCGACCGCACAAATCCCGAATCGGCGCTTGATTTCGAGTGGTGCTTCCGCCTTAAGGAGCCGGACAAAAAGTTTGTCGAAAGCAACGACGATATTATTCAAAATAAAGTCGGCAAAAAACAGCTCGGTAAAATCATCGACAAGTGCATAGCCATCCACGGCACAAGCGAATCCGCCATAGTGCTTGACAATATCAAGGCTACCGGCTTTAAGTATTCCACCAAGGGCGCTATTACGGTCGCGGTTACCGACGCCGTTATTCCGCCCGAAAAGAAGGATATTTTAAACGACGCCGAGCATAATATCGACCTCGTGACGAGAGATTACCGCCGTGGTCTTATGGACGACAATGAGCGCAGCCGCCACGTTATCGATATCTGGAATAAGGCTACAGAGGACGTCGCCGACGCGCTTAAGGGCAACCTCGACGAGTTTAACCCGATCTATATGATGGCGGACTCCGGCGCGCGCGGCTCCATGGCTCAGATAAGACAGCTTGCCGGTATGCGCGGACTTATTGCAAATACCGCCGGTAAAATTATCGAAGTACCGATTCGCGCCAACTACCGCGAGGGACTTAACGTTCTCGAGTACTTCATTTCCTCCCGCGGCGCGCGTAAAGGTCTTGCCGATACCGCGCTTCGTACCGCCGACTCGGGTTACCTTACCCGCCGACTTGTCGACGTCGCACAGGACGTTATCGTTCGCGACAACGACTGCGGCACCGAGGAAGGTCTTACCGTATTTGATATCAAGGACGGCAACCACGTCCTCGAACCTCTGGCGGAGCGTCTTGAAGGACGTTATCTGCTGCACGACGCCGTTCATCCCGAGACCGGAGAGGTTATCTGGTCCAAAGACGATATGATAACCGGCGAAGCGGCGGAAGCTATAGTAAACGCCGGAATCGAGCGCATCGAAATCCGTTCCGTGCTCACCTGCCACAGCCACCACGGCGTATGTAAAAAGTGCTACGGACGCAACCTCGCGACCTCCAAGCCGGTCACCATCGGCGAAGCGGTGGGCATCGTTGCGGCGCAGTCCATCGGCGAACCCGGTACACAGCTTACGATGCGTACCTTCCATACGGGAGGTATCGCAAGTACCGAGGATATCACACAGGGTCTTCCCCGCGTTGAGGAGCTTTTCGAGGCGAGACGCCCCAAGTATTGCGGTCTTATCGCCAAAATCGACGGTACCGTTCGCATTTCCGAGGAAAAGAAGAGCAACGTTATCATAATCACCAACGACGAGCTTAAAACCGAGGAAAAGGTAGCCATTCCCTACGGCGTGCGCGCATTGGTTAAGGACGGCGACGTTGTAAAAGCCGGCGATATGCTCATACCCGGCGCCAAATATCCGCAGGATATTCTCGAAGCGCAGGGCCCCGAGGCGGTTCAACAGTACATTATAGCGGAAATTCAAAACGCTTACCGCACACAGGGTGTTGATATCAACGATAAGCATATCGAGGTTATCATCCGCCAGATGATGAGAAAGCTTCGCGTTACCGACGCAGGTTCAACCGATCTGCTGCAGAACGTAAGCTACGAATATAAGGAAATAGCCGACGCCAACCGCATTATCGACGAGCGGACGGCGGCAGGCGAGGAGGGCTTGGAAAAAGCCAAATACGTCGCAACGCTGCTCGGTATTACCAAGGCGTCGCTGGCTATCGACTCCTTCCTTTCTGCGGCTTCCTTCCAGGAAACCACCCGCGTGCTTACCGAGGCGGCTATCAAGGGTAAGGTCGATCCGCTGTTCGGCCTTAAGGAAAACGTTATTATCGGTAAGCTTGTACCTGCGGGTACCGGTATGAAGTGTGACGAGATCACGCCTCCCCCCGCTCCCGTCTTTTCGGAGGAAATTCCCGACGAAGAAATCAAGGATATAGCGGAGTAATCCGTGCTTTCGGGTAATATGATATTTAAACACCTTCGGAAGGATTAACTTTCGAAGGTGTTGACTTTTAAAGTTATAAAATTTAAAGCTGTGAAATTTATTTGCGCCCTTCGCCCTGCCGACGGCAAGACAGCGGATGCGCATTAAGGAGGATTTTTTATGAACGAAAAAATAAATAAAGTGATTGCGGCGCTGAAACTTAACAATATGGACGCCGTATATTGCGAAAAAAAGGAAGAAATTGTTCCCACAGTTCAAAAAATGCTTTTTGACGGCTGTGTAATTACCGCCGGCGGCTCGGTTTCCTTAAAGGAAAGCGGCGTTTCCGAGCTTATAAGCTCCGATCGGTATAATTTTATCGACCGCTCAAGGCCGGCGATCACCCCCGAGGAACAGCTTAACGCATATAAAGCCGCCATAGGCGCCGATTTCTTTTTCTGCTCCGCAAATGCGGTTACCGAAAAGGGCGAGCTTATCAACGTAGACGGACTTTGCAACCGCGTATCCTCGATAGCCTTCGGCCCGCAAAAGGTAATTATGATAGTCGGCTCGAATAAGATAGTAAAGGACATCGACGAGGGCTTTTTGCGGGTAAAGCGCATTGCCTCCCCCAAAAACAGCCTGCGCCTCGGACTTAATACCCCCTGCGCAAAGCTCGGCCACTGCGTATCGCTCGAAAAAACCGACGCCCCCGCCATTACCGACGGCTGCTTCAGCGACAGTCGGATTTGCTGCACCTATACCGTAAATGCCAAACAAAGAATCAAAAACCGCATCACCGTGATCCTCTGTAATGACGCTCTCGGATATTGATTTCACTTTTCACTTTTACATATTACTTGGCGCGCAAAGTGCGCCAAATCTTGCCTCCACCTGACGGGGGAGGTGGATTTTGCGTAGCAAAAGACGGAAGGAGAGAAAAAGTAAAGCTAAGAAGAAGCTTCAAAATTATTCTGCGCGCGCCATGCGCGCCTTAGCCTCCCTTGCCTAAAGGGAGGTGGCTTTTTGCAGAGCAAGCTCCGCAAAAAGACGGAGGGATTAACGGGGCTACAGCATAACTCCAAACCTCACGGGCAAGCATTAAGAACCCTTAAGTTGACCGCGGTCAACAGCTCCCTTTCAATCCGAGCCGAAAAACATCGGTAAAACCGCAAAAAATATCCACCCGCTCGCAGGTGGATATTTTGTTTAATTTAAAATTAAAAGTGCCGCAAATACAAAATCATTTAATCTCAATCTCACCCGCGGCAACGGAGTGTTTGTTTAATTTCGGCTTTTGAAATCAGCCTTCGGCTTTGATAAGTGTATCTTCGCCTTCTATAACGACCGGTTCCTCCTCTCCGAGATATCCCCAAAGCGATATATTTCCGGGCATTTTACTTTCATCGATTCCGTACTGTGTATAATAATCTTTGTACGTATTTGTGCCTTCGCATGTTATGGTATTACCATTGTTATAGCTATAACCAGCAGCTTCGCCGATAAAAATTCCGACACGGTAAATTGCACCGTTATATCCCGTTGTTCTCGGATGCTCAATAGACAATTTTTTAATATCTACCGAACAATTTCTGATTACCACCGCTACGGCGCCGTTTGAATGTGAATAATAGCTGGCTCCAATCAAGCCGCCGCTCGGACCGATTACACCGTTGCTTGCGGCATTGGAAACTAAAGTCAGTCCGTTTACCGAACATCCGTCTAAAACGGTACTAACCGCGCCGTTCAAATTATTATGAATTTGACCGATGATTCCGCCCGCTTTATTTATTGTTTTGCCGCTTGTTACGGTAAAGTCGGTTACAGTACAATTTTTAAATGTGTAGCTGGAATTTTGATAGCAATATCCGACAATTCCTCCGACCTCGGTTAATTCCATATCCGGTGTAATGTTCACCGCCGTTTTTGTTACCGTTAAATTTTCAAAAACAGGATTTCCGTTTAACTCATGAATCTGGCCTACAATGCCGCCGACCTTAGTGTAATTGTTGGTTATGTTGCAATTTTCCACAGTTAAATCTTTCAAACTGCCATAACCGTCTCCAACAATACCGCCGGTCATTTTTCCACCGCTGATATCGCAATTTTTCACCGTGCAGCCTTCGAAATTCTCTACAAAACCGTTTCCTACCAAACCGCCTACATGTTCATTACCATGTACGGTACAGCTCTCAACGGTTACATCCTTAATTGAACCGTGCGACACTAATCCTGCCAGCGCACCGACATAATTTTTTTCGTTGGCTTCTACGGTGCAATCCCTGAGAGTTACATTCTTGATATCCGAGTTTTCTCCGACTTTTCCGAAAAAGCCCACATAATCGCTGTCAGCCGTAGTTAATTGCAAATTTTGAATTGTACTACCATTGCCGTCAAAAGAGCCGTTAAAAGTAGCGGTATTTGTTCCTACAGGCTCCCATTCCTCACCGCCGAAGTCATAAATGCCGTTTTCGAGTGTAATGGTTTTTTCCGAAAAATCATTGCCTTTTTCTACAAGAGACTGCAATCCTGCCAAAGCCTCAGAAGTAGCTAAGGTGTAATTATCGGTTTCACTCGCCGTATCCGGATTAAACCAAGTTATATCGGCAGTTACGCCGTCCCATTCATGGAGCGGAGCATTTTCGTCGTATAGCTCGTTAAAGCTGTCTTTTTCATAGGTGTATTGGCTTGCGTTAAGGTCTACACCGAGTGTAATAAACAGCGGCTCGCCGTTGCTCGACTCTTTGCCGTTGTTGAGGTTGTAGTCGTTGTCATGCTCGCCGGGCTCCCAATAGAGCACGATCGCGAACTGCTCGGAAGCGCGATCCGCGTCCTTTTCCTCGGGTAAAAGGGTGCCGGTCTTGGCGGTATTTTCAAGCGGCTTGTAATCGGTAAGCGCCTCTGCTTCCGTGCGGTCGCCGGTAAAATGCTTATTCAAAAAGGCTACCTTAACAACGTCCGCGAGGGATTTTGTGGTATCTTTTACGAAGTTTTTATCGACTACGTTAAGCGCCAGCGAATATTTAAGCGCTAAAGATCCGACGTTTTTAACCGTGAAGTTCTCATAAATCACAACTCCCGGCTCCCAGGTGATATTTGTGCCGTCCGGGTTTTGGAAAAGCATGGTGTCCTTCGTTACCTTGGCGGAATCATCCATAGTCACACCGCGGTAAAGCTCGATATCGAGGTTGCCCGCGACAATTTTATTGCGCCCGCTGGTAACCGAATCGGTAAACCATGCGAAAGTAGAACCAATAAGCATTGCTATACATAAAAGAATAGAAAGCATGCTCATAAGCAAAGCCTTTTTGGTATTTTTGCTCTGTGTCATGTGTATAACACTCCTTATTTAATTTTGCGGCATTTTAAACGGAGACACGCTCCGAAAATGCCGTCAAAATCGGAGTGCGTCTATCTGGTGATTAAGGTGCGGCTTCCCCTGCGGAAGTCCGTCAATTTGCCTAATAGGGCGGACCTTTGCCCCCCCCCCGTGGAAATTTTTGTCATTTGTGCGCTTTTCATAAGAGGAAGCCTCCTTTCTTAGTATTTTTCAGTTGCATCTCAGCTTTACCTTTTCTCTCCCTCCGTCTTTG
>CANQGK010000018.1 GCA_947623175.1 uncultured Clostridia bacterium
CTCAATCTCTTTTTTCAATTCGTCGTAAATGTTGTTCATAATAAAATCACTCCGTTTTATTATTGCTCCGCCGTAGCGGGTTTTCTTTTACCTCTGTGTTTGAGGCTTGCTGTGAAATTTTCTTGCGCGAGCGCGGCGTTATAACCGCTCCGCCCGTTCCTGTCAAGCTCGCCCGTGCCGCCCCTCGTTAATTCGCGGTAAATCGTTGCGAGGTGCACGCCGAGCTTTGCGGCAATTTCGGGTAAAGCCGCTCCCGCCGTATAGAGAGCCTCAAAGCTCTTTCTGTCCTCAAAGGTGAGGTATCGGCAAGTCATACGCTTAACTCCTTTCTTCCGTAATAATGGAAAGTGAGGAGCGGGGCGAGCCCCGCTCCTCATTCCCTTATGCTAAAATCCCATAACGCGCTCGAGTCGCACCTCTGCGTTGCTCTATCCTCGTTAAGGGCAAAAGCCATAAAAAATAAGTGCGATAGGCTCTAAAAAAACCTTTCGCACTTATTCTAAAACTTTTTATTCTGTTAATAAACGGCGAAATATGTTGATTTTTCACTATTTATATGATATAATCCAATTTATATAAGAGCTATCAAAAAGTACACCTTTTGATAGCTCTATTTTCTGCTTGATAGCCGATATTCCCGCAGTCGTCGGTAAAAGGTCGCTTTGCTCATGCCGCAGCGGGTGAGGGCTTCGTCAAATGAGATGTGCTTTTGCTCCCATTCTCGCACGATTTTTGCAAAATCGGCGGGATTTTTTATTTCCGGACGCCCGAACCGTACGCCCCGCGCTTTTGCCGCCGCGATACCTTCTTCCTGCCGTTTTTTGATATTTTCCCACTCGTTTTGCGCAACAAAGGAAAGGATTTGCAGCACCAAATCGGCGATAAAGGTGCCCATTAAGTCCTTATTAAGCCGGGTGTCCAAAAGCGGCATATCCAGCACCGCGATATCGATACCCTTTTCCTTTGTGAGAACGCGCCATTGATTTTGTATTTCCTCGTAATTCCGCCCGAGTCTGTCGATGCTCGAAACGTAGAGCAGATCGCCCGGTTTAAGCTTATTGACAAGTTTCTTATACTGCGGGCGGTCAAAGTCCTTGCCCGACTGCTTGTCCATGTAGATGTTTTCCTCCGGAATATTTAGTTCATTCAGCGCGACGTACTGCCGGTCCTCGTTCTGTTCCTTAGTGCTAACCCGGATATATCCGTAAATATCGGTCATTTTATCACCTCCGTATTCGCTCTTATTTTACTGTAAACCTTTCGAAGACGGTGAAACAGCCGGTTTTATGACAATATTAAAAGCGCCCGCCCGACAAAAGCCAAGTCGGGCAGGCGCTTTATTAAATTATTTTTCTTAATTCTGCTTTTTATGTGTCAGCGTTAGATCTCCCAGCTTAATTTCACCGAAAAATGGAAGCAAAATCGATATTATAAAAATACCGACCATAATCAATCTCTCGGTGTTCAATTCATAAACGCCTATTGCGTCAAGTATTGCAACGGCAAGCGTAACAAGCGGGATAATCCCCCAACACACAATTCGCAATCCGTTGATGTATCGCTTTTTGCGTTTTTTCTGAGCGGTGATCAACTTGCTTTTAACACCGGTTTTAATTAGATCGTATGATGGGATATCCGTAGGCCCGCATTCGGAAATCGGCAAGTCCGAATTCTTTATTTTTTCGGTAAAATCGTAAAAGTCAAACTTGCTTTCGCCCGTGCTTACGGCAGCACAAGTTCTTACGGGATAATCTAAACTGTCGCTATATCTGCGCAGCTGATTAGCAACCGCATCCAAACTGTGTTGGTTGTTAACGTGTTTGCATTCGATTATCATTAGCGGAACGTCTGTCGTTTTATCGATTATGACAAAGTCAAAGATATTGTTGCGATAACGCCAATCCGTAACGATAGATTCTTCTGGGTAGCCTGCTTTTTTCAATTCTTGTAATACGAGAAGCTCTAATTGCCGTTCTGTGTATCTTGTCATTGGTTATTTCACCTCTTTTGTCATTGAATAATTGCCGTTTTGGAAATATTTATTTTTGTCATCGGTTACGCCAAAACACTTTGCTGAAATATATTCGCATATATCATTAACGCTTTTGAAAAAATAAACCGACTTGATCAATGCCGCTGTAGTTTCGGCACAGCCGTTTACTTTCATAATTTCTTCCGGATTTGCTTAATTACTTCCTCCTTAAATTTAAATGAATTATTTTTCCTAATTATATTCCCTTTTTACAGATTTTTCAAGTAGTTTACAATATATCATTTTTGCAAAATCCGTCGTTTATTGTCGAAAAAGGAAATATTAGCGGTGCGAAAAATGTAAAACGCGGTTTATTTTTGTAAAATTATAATTTTTAAGCACTTTTTTCGTTATTTCTCTTGCATTTTATTTGTTACTGTGGTAATATATGTATAACGAAATACAAAGGAGGAATATTTTATGGAAAAAAGACTTAAAATTGTCATTGCTGACGATTCAGAGGAATTTGGTCAAAGCTGTGCTAAAGCTTTTAAAGCTTACGGTATGCAGGTTGTTTTATGCGAAAAGGACGGTAAAAAGGTTATAGAGTACATAAAAAAAGAAAAGCCCGACGTTGTATTGGCGGACGTTTTTATGCACAATCTTGATGTTTTAGGTGTTCTTGAAGTATTGAAGGATATGGATGATAAACCTATGATAACGGTTATGTCAAGCTTTGATAATCAAAGGCTCGAAAAAGAAACCCTCGAAGCCGGAGCGGCGTATTATTTTTTAAAACCCTTCGATATCAACACCTTAGCCGAACGTATAATCCGACTTTCCGGTTGGAAAAACGATAAAGCGCCGTTGATTGTAAAGAATAACGTTGTAACAGATACTAAGTTAGAAGTTATGGTTACAGATATTATCCATCAAATCGGTGTACCTGCACATATAAAGGGTTATCACTATTTAAGAGAAGCGATTATTCTTTCTGTAAAGAACAGTGAAATAGTAAATTCCGTAACAAAGCTCCTTTATCCTACTATCGCAAAGATGTACTCTACCACGGCTTCACGTGTTGAAAGAGCAATCCGTCACGCAATAGAAGTCGCCTGGGATCGAGGCGACATTGACGTACTAAATTCCTATTTCGGCTACACCATCCAAACCGACCGCGGCAAACCCACAAATTCGGAATTTATCGCCATGATAAGCGACAATCTTAGATTGCAGATTAAAATGATGTGAAATTTTATTTTATAACTTGTGCAAAATGTACTATTTAAAACGGCTGCGGCGAAACAAAATTTCGCCGCAGCCTGTTCTCTTGAAATTGCAATTGAGTTTTGGTAAACCTTCAGTCAATCAGCTTAATATCGCCGCATTTGGCGGAATATAATTGTTCGGTTGATGCAAACGATATTACAACTGCAGATTTTTAAATTGATTGTCGGTTATTGCACTGATTGTACGGTATAAATTTTTAGTTTTATATTGTGGGAAACGACAAAATATGCTATAATATTTCAAATATCAAAAGGAGAATGGCTATGACACACGTATTCATTGTTAATGATACGACCTTGAAATATCATTTAGAGTATATGTTTGCCGGTATCGGTGCTAATTGTGACGCGCCTTTTTTAGAGGATTCGAATTATCAAAATCCTAAAAGAAAAGAAGATGGTCTTACTGCGGCCGCCGAGCGGAATTTAGCGGCAATGGTAGCGGATATTTCGAGGATTCATGTCGGAGATAAAGTTATTTTTTATCTTAGGGCAGGCAATCATGAAGGAAAGTTTTACGGCGTGTTTAAAGCTGTAGGCGAACCGTTTTATGATTCGAACCATGACAATTATCTTTCGTCGGAAATGGGGAAAAATTTAAATCTGCGTATTAGGATTGAACCGGATGAAGTTTATGCAAACGGGGTTTCCGAGCACAAAGCTTTGGACCTTTTGGATGGAATTGATCACCCGAGTCAAATGTGTTGGAGTCTTATTTACAGAAAGCTTAAAGGCAATCGCGGCTGCACTATGATTACCGATTATGAAGCCGAAAATCTAATTCAAAAAATAAGAGCGGAAAATTCAAATACTGCTTTGGAAGGAATTTCGTTTACTTATGATACGGATCAAAAGAAAATAATTCCGATAGGCGCAACCGCTTTATATGAAGGTGAAACAAAATCCGTTTCAATTAAGGACAGACTTCTTGTAAAATATCGTCGCAGAAATGCCTTTGAATCACATTTACAAGCATACGTCGTTCAAAATTGTTTGGCGGAACCGTTGTGCGATCTTCTGCATATTGACACCGAAAAATCCACTTGGATCGGCAATGAAGTTTCCTGCGGTGTGGGAATGCAAAGAATTGACGCTGTTACGGTTCAAGAAGACGATCGTTCCGTAAAAATCAATATAATCGAGCTAAAAGACGAAGAACCATACGACAGCATAATTACATATCAGTTGCCTTGGTATATTGATTGGGTAAAGAATTATTGGTGTCCTTTATATAGTCAATGCAATTAGATTACAATGCGTTTTGCGTGGAACGACGTCCGCGCCCGCTTTGTCGCACGGTCTTACCATACGACAGTATGCTCTCAACCGTGCTTCGTGCGGAACACGAACGGCGTTCTCATGCAAAATCTTCGACCCGAGTCGGAGCGGATTTTTTCGTCCGGCAAGGAAGAGGACGCAGGAATACTGTCGTATTTCAAGGACGATGACACAGACGGCGGAGAAATCCGTCCGCCTCGGGCGCATTGTAATCTGATTGCATTGACTATCGGAAAAGAAATAACAATTAATCCTATTGTTACGGCAAAGAAAGCCAATGACAGAAATAGCGAAAGATTTTGTAATTTGGCTAATGATCTTGCATATCCGGCAAGCGGTAATATTTCCGTATCTGCGGCAGAGTATATAGCGTTTGATATCGATAGCGATATTACCTTTGAAAAAGTTTTTTGAAAATGCCGGCTATATAAAACGCCGGCGCGGTACAATCAAAGATGAAAGTGAGTCTGAGAACATGAATTATATAGGTTCAAAATATTCGCTTATGGACTTTCTTACCGAAACAATACGGGCTGTTGCGGGAGCCGATACGAACAAAGTGTTCGCCGACCTGTTTGCGGGAACCGGTGTGGTAGGGAAGACGTTCAAGGAAAAGGGCTACCGAGTTTTATCAAACGATATTCAATACTACAGTTATGTTTTAAATAAGCATTTGATTGAAAACGTTCCGCCGCTCGAGGTTAAAATTCTTGATAAGCTTAACAATTTGTCGGGTACGGAAGGCTTTATCTACAACAATTATTGTGCCGGCTCCGGCAGCGGAAGGAATTACTTCACCGATGAAAACGGCAAGAAATGCGATTCGATTAGAATAGAGCTCGAAAGGCTTAAAAATTGCGGAGAAATTGATGAATCGCAATATTATTATCTTCTTGCAAGTCTTATTAACTCAATTGACAAATACGCTAACACGGCGTCGGTTTACGGCGCGTTTTTAAAACAGATTAAAAAATCCGCGGCTAAAGAGTTCAAATTGGAATTACTGCCGGTAATCGACGGCAATAAATCCGGTAAAGCTTATAATGAGAATATATCCGATTTGATAAAAAAAATAAGCGGCGATATTTTATACCTTGATCCGCCGTATAACGCAAGACAATATTGCACTAATTACCATGTTCTCGAAACAATAGCAAGATACGATTCGCCCGAGCTTAAAGGCAAAACCGGACTTCGTGATTACAGCGCGCAAAAAAGCGATTTCTGTTCGCCGAAAACGGTTGTTGCCGCTTTTGACGACATAATAAAAAACGCAAATTTCAAGTACATATTCTTAAGCTACAATAACGAAGGCTTAATGCCTTTTGAAACCATCCGAAATACAATGCAAAAATACGGCAAATATGAAATGTTCTCAACCGACTACCGCAGGTTCAAGGCGGACACCGATGAAAACCGAAACCACAAAAGCGATAAAACCGTGGAATATTTACATTGCCTGATAAAAAAGTGACTTCTTATGGCTCGTTATAATGATATAGATATGAACAAATGGAAAGAATATGAGGACATTCTTACCGATTCTCTTTGGATTTTTGATAAAAGGGATAAATCCGGTGTTCATAATGCTTCCTATCACGGAAATTTTATTCCTCAAATTCCAAATCAATTATTCAGAAGATATACCAAGAAAGGCGATTGGATTCTTGATCCTTTCGTCGGCGGCGGTACGTCGTTAATAGAAGCTCAAAGATTGGGCAGAAACGCCATCGGAATTGAACTTAAAGAAGATGTCGCCAAAGCAGCCTGCAATTTGGCAGAGCAAGAGAAAACAAAAGATTTCAAAGGAACCGTTATTGTCGGCGACAGCAGAACGGCAGATATCGAAGATTGCTTAAAGCGCTTCGGCATTAACGAGGTGCAGTTTGTAATATATCATCCGCCGTATTGGGATATTATCAAGTTCAGCGACGACGAAAGGGATTTGTCAAACTGCAACTCTCTCGAAGAATTTAATCAATCCTTTGGTGAGGTTATAGACAACACGTCAAAATATTTGGAAAAAAACAGATATTGCGCTTGTGTTATCGGCGATAAATACGCCAATAGCGAGATCGTACCGTTAGGTTTTTACTGTATGAACTTATTTCTGTCGCGAGGGTTTAAATTAAAAGCTATATTGGTTAAAAATTTTGAAGATACGAAAGGAAAATCAAATCAAAAAGCAATTTGGCGTTATCGCGCGTTAGCAAGTGATTTCTATCTCTTCAAGCATGAATATATATTTGTATTTAAAAAGGTAAAGAAGTAGTTGCTTATAAATCACTGCGTTATACGTTGAAACCTTCAAAAAAGATAATCCGAGACTTCTGCTTCCGGTAAGTCTCGGATTTTTTGAATGCTTTTTACAGCCTTTAATACCTATACATTCGTTCTGATTTTGAGCGCTATTCTTTGCCTGATTTTTTTAAATTGCAGTCTCGACAAAGCATTTGCAGGTTTTCGGGTACTGTTTTGCCTCCGGCGTGCCAGGGGGTGATATGGTCTGCATGCATTTTATCGTAATCAAAATGCTTTTTGCATATCGGGCAGACGCCTTGCTGTTGTTCGTATGCCGCGCGCTTGTCTTCATCCTCAAATTGGCGCAAGCTGAGGTACTTTTCCTCGCCGCTTAAAATATACGCATAAACGCCGCTTCTCTTGGTGACTTCATGGTCCGCCATTAAAGCGGCGGTTCTTTTTTCTATCTCGGCAGGATCGAGCCGATCACCGGCGTAGCGATTGTAGAATATTCCCCACTCAAGTCCTTTCATCTCTTTGCGATAGAACGTGAAAATAGTCTTAACCCACGTTATCACGCTGTTGAAATACAGCCAGAGCGCGGAGGCGCTGCTGTCATGCTGGTGGGCGGACATATATTCTTCAATGCTCTTGCCCTCATCGGCGGCTATCCACTTTATCGCCGTTTCGAGATATTTTTGGCGGTTCATTTCGCCGTTTAAGTACTTGTTTGCAATCTTGTACGCCGGGCAGCCGCTCTTGCTGAAATACTTCTTGGCATCGGTAAGCCACGGACCTGTATAGATGGCGTTTCTCAGCTCCTGATCCGTAAGCACCGCGCCCGCGATATTTATCGTTTTGAACCAATCGAGCTTTTCCTTATCGTCGCCCTTGCAGACGTATATCATCAGCTTATAATTCAAAAAGGTCTCTTTTTCTTTATTTGTTAAGTTGTTGAAGGTTTTAGGCGTGCCGTCTTTAATTATCGAAAAATCGCCGCTGCAATAACGGCAAATACTGACCGTGCGCTGTTGGCCGTCCAAAAGCTCATAATTTCCTTCATCGTTCACAACCCAATACATCACGTTAAGCGGAAAACCCTTGAAAACGGTGTCGATAACGGCGTTGCGCTCCTTTTCATCATAGACAAACTCCCGCTGAAACGCAGGGCGGATATTGAGTTTGCCGCCGAAACCTATCACGCCGCTCTCGTCGTTGTCTTCATATTTCTCAACAATTTCTCCGATGGTGTGTTCTTCAAGCCTGATGTCCATGCTTAAGCCTTCTTTCTTATAATAATTCTGAAGTATGGGCATTTGCCTTTTATGCACAAATCTTTATCGTCGTCGCCTTTGCGGAATTTGATGATTTCAAATTGGTCGGGATTGTATTTATCCATAAAAGTAATAGGCACACCCATAGCGCCGTCGTAATCAGAAGGAATATCGGCGGTTTTACTTACCTCAATCGCATCATAATTATCATATTTTGGATATTCTTCGGGAGTATAATTTTTATATAAAATTAAATTTTCATGACGCTTAGAATGATCAACATTTGTAAACCAGATTGACTGTGACCTGCCTTTTAATACTCCGTCAATAATTTTATATTTGCTGCCCATTTTGCCGCTTTTTATCATTTCGTCAGCATATTCCCGCGGCACATCAAATAATAAATCTATACTCATCGGAGTATAACCGATCCACATTTTGTTTGCTTGAATCATCGGGAAAATTTCTTTATATGTAATAGCATTTTTATTACCGATAATTATAAACTTTTTATCATATTCGATAAGCTGCGCCACATACTCTCGAAAAAGCGAAAAGGGCGGGTTTGTCACCACAACGTCTGCCTCTTTCAGCAGTTCGACACATTCCTTTGAGCGGAAATCGCCGTCTCCTTTTAAAAGCTCCGGCGGGTTCGCGCGCAGCATCGCCTCAAAATCCTCAAGGTCAATAGCGCCGTCACCGTTTTGGTCGACGACCTCGGTTATCTCTATTTTGTACGGCTTTCTGCCCTCGGAAGCCGCGAAATCAAGTTCGTCGCCGAAAAACGACAGCTGCGTGTACATCACCGGCGAGGTCGCGTAGCAGGTCGCCGTCAGCTTTTTCAGACCGAGCGCGGCGAAGTTCATCGCAAAATATTTCACAAAATTGCTTTCAAACGGGTCGTCACAGTTGCAGAAGACCGTTTTGCCTGCAAAAAATGTTCGATAATGCCGCAGCTCGTTTTCAATGTCGGTCAGCTGTGTGTAAAATTCGTCCTTTTTCGCTTTGTTCGCCGCGCTGAGATTCTTGTTGCTTGCCATAATATACCTCCGTAACTTGCCTCAAACGAGAATTTTGTGGATATAATTCTAATGTAATAAGAATACTATACCATAATATCTAATTTCTTTCAAGTAATTTGGAGTATAATTTTACAATAAAGAAACTCAGAGGTGAAAATGTGGAACCGTTTGACTTTGGCGCAAATCTATGTACGCTTCGCAAACAACGCAAAATGTCACAGCAGCAGCTTGCAGATCTTTTGCATATAACAGACGGAATGGTCAGCAAATATGAAACAAACTTTTCCGAACCGCCATATGAAACTCTCCGCTCAATTGCAAGCATTTTTAACGTTTCAATGGACGACCTTTGCGGTATGAAACGGCAGGGAACGGTTTCAACGCACGGGCTGTCCGAGAGCCAGACCGAAACGCTGAAGGCGCTGATCGAAGCTTATCGCCTGAAAAACACGCAGACCGGCAAGGCGCTCACAGAGGGGCAATTCGCAATTTTGGGGCGCATTGTCGCAGAGCTTTTAAAATAACCGCCGAGGTGACCAAAGAGCCGCCTCGGCGGTTATTTATAGGTAAATCATAATTAAGTAAATCGTAATTAAGTAAATTTACAAAAAGTTATTGACTGTTTTGCTATTGTGAGGTATAATTAAGTAAATCGTAAAGCACGAATTTTTGTGGGAGGTACGCTTATGTTCATAGGAAGAGAAACCGAGCTTGCAGCATTAGAAAAGCTTTATCATTCCGATAAATTTGAGTTCGCAGTTATTTACGGTCGCCGCCGTGTAGGTAAGACCGCTCTCATCAGCGAATTTACAAAAGATAAAGGCACTATTTTCTTTACCGGCGTTGAAACCAATGCAAAACAAAATCTCGATAACTTTTCAAGATGTATTATGGAGTACAATACGGGAATTGCAGTGAATACTTCTTTTCAGAATTTTCAGGCTGCTTTGGAACACGTTTTTGAACTTGCCAAGACGAAACGAATTGTCCTTGTTATTGACGAGTACCCATACGTCGCCCGTGCATCCAAAAGCCTCGCCTCCACGCTTCAGTTTTTGATTGATAAGAACAAGGATACTTCAAAATTGTTTTTAATTCTCTGCGGTTCTTCTATGTCTTATATGGAAGATCACGTTTTGGCATACAAGGCTCCGCTTTACGGAAGAAGAACGGCACAGCTCAAGATACAGCCTTTTGAGTTTTTTGAAGCTTGCCGTTATTTTGAAAAACTGCCCTCCGAGGATAAGGCGTTGGCATACGGTATTGTGGGCGGAACTCCCCAATATCTGATGCAGCTTAACGATAAGCTTTCTATCGAGGATAATATTAAAAATACCCATTTGAATCCCGCTTCTTCTATTTTTGAAGAACCGAATAACCTCTTAAAACAAGAGGTGCGTGAGCCTGCCATTTACAATGCGGTGATTACGGCTATCGCCACCGGCTCAACCAAGATGAACGAGATTTCCAATAAGATTGATGAAGATACAAGCGTATGTGCCACCTATATTAAAAACCTGATGGCACTTGGTATTGTAAAAAAAGAATTGCCCTACGGTGAAAAATCCACTCGCAAGACAATTTACTCGATCGAAGATAATATGTTCCGCTTTTGGTATCGCTTTGTACCCGAAAACACTTCGCTTATTTCAAGGGGCGCCGTTGATTTGGCATACAGCCGCATTGCTCCCGAAATACCCGCTTATATGGGCGGCGTCTTTGAAGAAATTTGCAAACAATATTTGTGGAAACTGCTTCTTGAAGGCAAATGTGCGGTGAACTTCACCGATCTCGGTCGCTGGTGGGGAGCAAATCCCAATACCAAATCGCAGGAAGAAATCGACATTATGGGAACAGACAAAGATACCGCCCTTTTTGCCGAGTGCAAATGGACAAATGAAAAGGTTGACCTCGGAGTTCTTGAAACCCTTGCAGAACGCAGTAATCTCTTCGGTTACAAGAAAACGCATTTTTATCTCTTTGCAAAAACAGGCTTTACCAAAGGCTGTATCGACAAAGCAAACAAGATGGGTAACGTAACACTCGTTTCCTATGAAGATATGCTGAAAGCGTAAAACGAACGAAATCGTACTAAAATTCCACTCATAAAAGCAACAACTCCCCGACTGCATTTTTGCAATCGGGGAGTTGTTTTCGGATATATGGTTGACTTTTAATATCTTTCCGAGCAAGCGCTTTTTTCGCTTTGAGAATGAGCGCGGATATTTCCGTGCATCCTAACGGGTTAAAGTGAAGCTTGCAAGGTGCCGATATTTAGTTATTGCCGTCCTTTATAGCTGCCTGTGCGGCGGCAAGGCGGGCGATCGGAACGCGGAAGGGGGAGCATGATACATAATCGAGGCCGATCTTATGGCAGAACTCAACGGATACGGGATCACCGCCATGCTCGCCGCAGATACCGCAGTGCATTGTCGGGCGAACCTTCTTGCCTTCGGTAACGGCAAACTGCATAAGCTTACCTACGCCGTTCTGGTCGAGCTTGGCGAAGGGATCGTTCTCGTAAATCTTGCTGTCATAATAAGCGGTAAGGAATTTACCGGCGTCGTCACGGCTGAAGCCGAAGGTCATCTGAGTAAGGTCGTTTGTACCGAAGCAGAAGAATTCGGCTTCCTTAGCTATTTCGTCTGCGGTGAGGCATGCTCTCGGAATTTCCATCATCGTACCTACTTCATACTTAAGGTCGGCGCCTGCGGCGGCGATTTCGGCATCGGCGGTAGCAACAACTATATTCTTAACAAACTTTAACTCCTTAACCTCGCCCGTAAGCGGAATCATGATCTCGGGAACGATGTTCCAATCGGGATGATTTTTCTTAACGGCGATAGCCGCGCGTATAACGGCTGAGGTCTGCATCTTTGCGATTTCCGGATAGGTAACCGCAAGACGGCAGCCGCGGTGGCCCATCATCGGGTTAAATTCATGCAGAGAGGAGATAATATTCTTTATATCTTCAACCGACTTGTTCTGAGCCTTAGCCAAAGCCGCAATGTCGGCTTCCTCGGTAGGAACGAACTCGTGAAGCGGAGGATCGAGGAAACGGATGGTAACCGGACATCCCTCGAGCGCTTCGTAAAGCTTTTCAAAGTCGCCCTGCTGATAGGGAAGTATCTTAGCGAGAGCCGCTTCTCTTTCTTCTGCGGTATCCGAGCAAATCATCTCACGGAAAGCGGCAATTCTCTCGGGCTCAAAGAACATATGCTCCGTACGGCAAAGTCCGATGCCTTCGGCACCGAGCTCGCGAGCCTTTTTGGCGTCCGCGGGAGTATCGGCATTGGTGCGAACCTTAAGGGTTCTGAACTCGTCCGCCCATTCCATAATTCTGCCGAATTCGCCGGCGATTTCGGCGTCAACCGTCGGAATTATACCGTCGTATATGTTACCGGTAGAACCGTCGATGGAAATATAGTCGCCCTCGTTGTAGGTTTTGCCGGCAAGGGTAAATTTCTTGTTTTCTTCGTCCATAATAATGTCGCCGCAGCCGGAAACACAGCAGGTACCCATACCGCGGGCAACAACCGCCGCGTGTGAGGTCATACCGCCGCGAACGGTAAGAATACCCTGAGAAGCCTTCATACCGGTAATATCCTCCGGAGAGGTTTCGAGACGAACGAGTATAACCTTTTCGCCGCGGGCATGCCATTCTTCGGCGTCCTCGGCGGTGAATACAACCTTACCGCAAGCCGCGCCGGGAGACGCGCCCAAGCCCTTGCCTGCGGGAACGGCGGCTTTAAGCGCCTTAGCGTCGAACTGCGGGTGAAGGAGGGTGTCAAGGTTACGGGGGTCGATCATGGCAACGGCCTGTTTTTTATCGATCATGCCTTCGTCAACTAAGTCGCAGGCTATTTTGAGAGCTGCCTTAGCGGTTCTCTTGCCGTTACGGGTTTGAAGCATAAAGAGCTTGCCGTGCTCAACGGTAAATTCCATATCCTGCATATCGCGGTAATGGTCTTCGAGTGTGGCGCAAACTTTTTTGAATTCGCCGAACGCCTCGGGGAACTTCTCTGCCATTTGAGAAATTGGCATAGGAGTACGAACACCGGCAACAACGTCCTCGCCCTGAGCGTTGGTGAGGAACTCACCCATAAGTCCGCGTTCGCCGGTAGCGGGATCGCGCGTAAAGGCAACGCCGGTACCGCAATCGTCGCCCATATTGCCGAACGCCATCATCTGTACGTTAACGGCGGTGCCCCATGAATAGGGGATATCGTTATCACGACGGTAAACGTTGGCGCGGGGATTGTCCCATGAACGGAAAACGGCCTCAACGGCGCCCATAAGCTGCTCCTTGGGATCGGTGGGGAAGTCCTTGCCTATTTTGCTCTTGTATTCGGCTTTGAACTGCTCTGCCAAAACCTTGAGGTCATCGGCGCTGAGATCAACGTCCTGAGTAACGCCCTTTTCCGCCTTCATTTTGTCGATAAGCTCTTCGAAATATTTCTTGCCGACCTCCATAACAACGTCGGAATACATTTGAATAAATCTTCTGTAGCAGTCGTAAGCCCAACGCGCATTGCCCGACTGTTCCGCCATGGTTGCGACAACGTCCTCGTTAAGACCGAGGTTAAGGATGGTATCCATCATACCGGGCATGGAAGCGCGAGCGCCCGAACGAACCGATACGAGAAGGGGATTTTCCTTATCACCGAACTTCTTACCGGTAATGCCCTCCATTTTATCGATGTATTCCATGATTTGCTCCTGGATTTCATCGTTGATTTTTCTGCCGTCCTCGTAATACTTGGTGCAGGCCTCGGTGGTGACCGTAAAGCCCTGCGGAACGGGAAGACCTATATTGGTCATTTCGGCAAGGTTGGCGCCCTTACCGCCGAGAAGCTCACGCATGCCTGCGTCGCCTTCCGAGAAAAGGTAAACGTACTTGTGACTCATTAAGAATCAACCTCCTAAAAAATTTTTGGATTTACAAAACGGGAATTTATACCCGAAAGCAAATAACTTTCGAAGCATTCAATCTATTATAGCAAAAAAACGGGGAAAAATAAAGGATTTTTTTACCGAATATCCGTAATTTTGTAAAAAAAGTTAAAAATAATAGATTAAGCCGCAGTTTTAAATTCATATTTATGCAATTTATGCAAAAATTACGGCGCTTTTGCGGGTGCTTTTTTCGGCTTGGGCAGGCGATAGTAGGTTTTGGTACAGTCGTATATTATTTCCGCAAGCCAATCGTTAATACAGCCCTCGGCTATGCGCCATTGCCAATTGCCGCCCAAGGTTGACGGCTTATTTATGCGGGCGGAGTTATCAAGCCCCAAAAAGTCCTGCATTTGCAAAATCACCGTTTCGGCGGGGGTTGCCATCGCGGCCTTTATAAGCGACCAATTAAAGCTGTCGTCGGCGTCGATTCGCAAATATTCACGCATAAATTCGACCTCTTTTTTATCCGCGTCCTGCATAAAGCCTATGGCGGTATCGTTATCGTGGGTACCGGTATATACGACGCAGTCGGCGCCTATGTTGTGGGGAAGATAACTGCTCTCGGTGTCGGGATTAAAGGCGAACTGCATAACCTTCATGCCGGGGTATTCGGTAAACTTGAGAAGCTCTCGCACCTCTTCGTCGATCGTACCCAAATCCTCGGCTATAATGTTGAGCCTGCCGAGCCTTCGGTTAATTGCTTCAAAAAGGGCTTTTCCGGGGCCCTTTTCCCATGTGCCTTCGGCGGCGGTCTTTGCATTATACGGAATGCTGTAATAAGCCGAAAACGCTCTGAAATGGTCTATTCTTACAACGTCGTAAACGCCGGCGGCGAAGCCGATGCGCTTTATCCACCAATCGTAGTCGTCTTTTTTTAAGAAATCCCAATTATAAAGCGGGTTTCCCCAAAGCTGTCCGCTGCTTGAAAAAGCGTCGGGCGGACAGCCCGCGACCGAAACGGGTTTAAGATCTTCATCCAACAAAAACTGTTCGGGAGCGCTCCAAACGTCCGCGCTGTCGTAAGCCGTGTATATCGGAATATCGCCTATAATATAAACACCGTTTTCGTTGGCATATTTTTTGAGATTTTTCCACTGCTTAAAAAAGGTATATTGAATGAATTTGTAAAAATTGATTTCTTCGGCAAGCGAAGTATCCGCCTTTTTCAAAAACGCGGGATCCCTTCTCTTATACCCGTCCTACCAAAGGTCAAACGACGCTCCGCCGTGCAGATTTTTAAGGGCGCAAAACCGCGCGTAATCGTCAAGCCAATAATCGTTTTCCTTTAAAAACGATTTGTAATCGGCTTCGTTTTCACCCTTTTCCTTAAACCGTCCGAAGGCGATTTTGAGTACGCGATAGCGCGAATTGTAAAGCTTTTCGTAATCTACTCGGTCTTCGCTTTCTCCCCAATCGAAGGCTTCGATTTCATTTGTTTTAAGATATCCGTCGCTGCAGAGCAATTCCAAATCGATAAAATAGGGATTTCCCGCAAAGGAGGAGAAGGACTGATAGGGCGAGTCGCCGAAGCTCGTAGTGCCTATCGGCAGTATCTGCCAATAGGTTTGCCCCGCTTTTTTAAGAAAATCGACAAAATTGTAAGCCTCTTTCCCGAAGGTTCCTATACCGTATTTGCCGGGCAGGGAAAATACGGGCATAAGTATACCGCTTGTTCGCATTGTAAGATTATCACTTCCGAAAAAATATCAAAATATCACAGCTTGTTTCTGCCGCGAAATACGTTAAAACCGTCGGGATGCCACTCCGGACGGATATTTGCCACCGCTTCTTCGGCGGTTATTTCCTTGTCGTTGTTGTCGATATCCGTAAGAATATAGCGGTCGTTGCCCATACCGAGCTCTTTCATATACGAAAGCTGTCTTAAACCGTGACGATCCTCGATCCTTTCGATCAAATGCTTACCGCCGCCGTCGGGCAGATTGTAGATGAGGTCTATGCAGGCGTTGTCCGCCGCCAAAATGTCATAAGAAGCGATTATGCCTATATCCGGAGTGACTACCGGCTCCGCGTCGGTTCCTTCGCAGTCGCAGGAAACCGACATGTTTCTCATGACGTTAATAAAGGAAATATGCCCGCGAAAGCGGTCGACGGTGGCTTTGGCGGATTCGGTCATGCGCTCCATAAATTCTTCTTTTGCGATGCTCCAAAGGTCGGGATTGCCCGGAACGGTGTGAATTTCCTTTTTGCCTATTCTGCCGTCTGCGCAGCCTATACCCAGATTTTTATTTGAACCGCCGAAGCCGCCCATGGTATGCCCCTTAAAGTGGGTGAGGGCAAGCAGGGAATCGTAATTGAGCAGATTTTTACCCACGTGGATTTCGTCGAACCATTTGCCGCCCTTTACGGGAAGCGCGGCGGCGCCGTCCTCGTCCATGATATCGACGGGGCAGAAGCTCCAACTGTTTATTTCGAGGGTTTTGCGGTGATCCGCCGTATTGTAACGCGGACCCTCGTAATAGGTATTTGTTTCGATAATCGAAGCGTTGTTAAGCTTTTTTTCGTAAAGACCGCGCACCCAAGGGCGTGGGATAATGTTAGGCCCCTCCGGCTCGCCGGTATGAAGCTTTATGCCGATTTTGCCCTCCAAACCTTCGGACACGCGCTCAAAAATCCTTATAAGTCCGTTTTCTGACAGGTCGCGGGTAAAATATACTGTCGAAAGCTCGCCCTCTCTTTTATCGTAGGGCAGATAAATGTTACCGCCCTTTGCGGCGACGGCGTTTTTTTGTTTCATAAATATTCCTCCTTAAAGCTTGGGGTTAAAATTTTATTTTAAATATCGGTTCAATCCGAATATTTTATTTTTTAAATTTTGAATTGCTTTTATTCCGAAGCTTAAAATATAAGCCGGAATAAAGCAGAGTATCAATCCCCATACGGTAACAAGAACGGGATTATGCGGGTAATATAACAGGGGTTGAAAAACGGATTTGCAATTACCGAAAAAAATACACGAAACAAACCACATCGGCAGCGAATATTTTCCTAATTTTTTAAAAATAAATTTTACGGCTTTAAAATCAATTAATTTACAAAGATTTACGACGGCATATATGAAAACGGGCGTGTAAAGCGCGTCCGTATTTATTTTGAAATCCGGCAGTCTGTCGAAGGAAAGCGCTATTTCGGGCTCCGCCCATCTGCCCATGGGAGAAGCAAAAGCGAGCAGGAGATAAAGCGTTATATTTAAAGCCTTGTTCTTTGTAATTTTGGTATTAAGGTTATAAGTCTTTTCAAATAAATCGTAACCGGCAAAAATACAGCCCGTAAGAACTATGGGCAGCCATTCTTCAAAATAAGAGAGCAGATGACCGATTATATCGTTGTGAACGCAGCGCTCAATATATTTTAAGGTCAAAGGGATAAGCAAAAAGGTAATTATCAAGTCGATATGTATGTTTTTCAACATGAATTTCTTAATCAAAGGAAGGAGCGCCATAAGCGGGATATAAAACATTACATACCAGCAAAAATACATGGTCGGCCTATAGAGCGCGAAGCATTCTTTGACGAAATTTGTCGGAGTATATTTATAATCGACGAGCACCGCCGCAATAATCGCAAAGATAAAAAATACGGACCAATAAGCGATAAGAATATCCGTAATCTTTTTAAAGGAGTATTTGAAGGATTTGTTTTTACCGAAAAAATAAAGATAGCCCGTTAAAAAGCAAAAGACGGGAACACACAGCTTAAGAGGCGAACGAAAATAGGGAATCAGCTTTTCGATCGACGGATAGGAAATCCCGTCTGTCCACCACTCGGGAAAGGTGAAAAAATGATGCAGAAACATCATAATGAGCGCAATTCCCTTTAATATGTTCGTGGTATCTTTATCGAAATAAGGTGAGCCGCAATTTTCCATTATATCACTTCTTACCGTTTATTCCTTTTTAAGCAAAAGAGCGCCGCGGCGGATTAAACCCTTGTCGGCACAATGCACCGATTTTAGGCTTTAATCATCCCATTCGTCCAAAATTTCGTCGTACAGCATCATTTCTTCGACGCTGTAGGGGCGGTTTTTTCGGGCGCGTTTGATTTTTTTATAGGTCTTGCCGTCGACGGTAAGCTTGCGGGTTTCCGACACTGTTTTTTTAATTCCGAAAAGCCCGCGCTTTTCGACGGGAACGGTAACTTTAACCTTGTGCTTCATTACTTGAAACCTCACTTTATAACCGTTTTTCAATACGAAAAACTGTCGGCAATGCCGAAATTACGGCGTTCGGCTTTTAGTCGACGGCTGTTTTTTTAATCCTCGAAGGCCCGCGGTTAAGCGGCGCAGCTTTTTATAAACTCGCACCGGAAATTTTTTGTTTATGGCGTCTAAGCGCTGCTGTAATTTTTCTGCGGCTGCCTGCGCTTCTTTTCGCTCTTGCTCGGCGGATCTTACGTTTTGGCGCAATTCGGCGATTTCCCGCTTTTGTTCGTCGGCTTTCTTTTTAAGGGCTCCCGTCTCGGCTTTGAGGGCTTTTATCTGCGCCTGTGCCGCCTTGCTTTCCGAAAAGAGGGTTATGTACCGCTTTTCGCTTTTTTGCAATTTGGTACGATAATCAATGATATCCTCCTTTGGCGGCACACTGTCGTTTGAAAGCTCCGCCGCCACCCGCTCGAATGAAAAAATCGGGTGAGGGGGGGTGGCGTCCGGGTACAGTTGCTTGCAAAGCGTTTCATACAAAAAGCGGTACAAGCTCATCATATACTCCGGATCGGCGGCGTAATTTGTATCGCCGAGCAGGGATTTCGCCTTTTCGGCAATAAGCTCCGGCGTCGCCGAATCCAAGGGGATCGCCCTTTCCGGATAGCCTATATTTTGGTAGAAAAGAGGAATTTTTGCATTCCAGACGATATTTATCGAGGGAACGTCCAGAGCGTAGGAAATGATCGAGGCGTGCATTCTGAAAGCGACCACGGCGTCAAAGCCGGCGATAGCCTCGACAAGCTCCCGCGTGGTATCCGGCGAGATAAGCCGGGTTTCGGGTATCGCATAATTTTCGGCAAAATATCCCATGGCATTGTGATCGAGCGTATTTCCGTTTATGAAAAAGCGAACGGTGTATCCCGCTTCTTCCAACAGCGTTTTAAGCTCGGACAAATAGGCTTCTTCCTTTTTTAATGACCATGCGCAGTCGTTATCTCGAAACAGACCGCCGCGCACGACGTTTACGCCTATCGTTTTTCCGGGAGAGCGCATTTTTTCGTCGCGTACCTTTTGAATTTCATGGCTGTATACATACTTTGTCCAAACGGCGGGATCGCAGACCGGACGGATTTCCAAATCCGAACCTTTCGCATATTCGCGGAACAGCTCCGGATTTTCCCTGACGGAAAAAGCCCGGATACAGCTTCGCCGCAACAGATCGATATTGCGGTGGCGGTTTTCGTCCGAGACGCTCATGTCGTTGACTCCCGTAGAGGAAAAAACGACGGGAATGCGGTTTGCCTCGGCAATTCGGGTTATCGGATCGATGTAGTCGAAAAGCTTCAAATAGCTTTGACCGAAGATACCGCCTCCGGCAAAGAAAAGAAGATTTGCCGACTTGATTTTTTCTTCATCGATTTCTTTAAGCGACATCCGGTCGATTTCGTAATCGGTTTGCGCCATACCGAGATTTTTAAGCGCGGCGCGAAGCAATTTTTCAAAGCATATGCGAATCAGCATATCTCCGAAATTGTCGTCAAAAAAGGCTGCAATTAAAATTTTCATATAAATCTCCCGGTTTCAAAAAGTTTATCCGCAGGTGAATTTGTCAGGCGGCGCTCATTTGGTAAGCAAACAGACCGTCTCTACATGCGCGGTTCGCGGAAATAGGTCTACGGGGGTGTATTCCGAAAGGGTATATCCTTTTTTTGACAGAATGGCTATATCTCTTGCCAAAGTCGCGCAGTCGCATGAGACGTAAACTATTCTTTCGGGTACGAAACTGTCGGCAATAATATCGAGCAGCTCTGCGGAACAGCCCTTTCGCGGCGGGTCGACGATCACCGTGTCGATACGTATTTTTTCTTCCGCCAATTTGTAAGCCGCGCTCGCCGCGTCCGCGCATATAAACCGCGCGTTTTTTATGCCGTTAAGCTTTGCGTTAAATTCGGCGTCCTTGACCGCTTCGGGAACAATTTCCACACCGATTATCTCTTTTGCCATTTTTGCCAGGGATAATCCGATGGTTCCCGCGCCGCAATAAAGATCGAGCACGGTTTTATTTTCGGGATTTGCGTATTCCGCCGCTTTTTCGTAGAGCTTTTCCGCCATGCCGCGGTTCACCTGATAAAACGACATCGCGGAGAGTCTTACCTTTATTCCGCAAAGAATATCGGTTATATAGTCGTTTCCGTAAAGCGTAACGCATTTGTCGCCCAATATGACGTTGGTGTTCGCCTTATTTATATTAAGCATAACGCTTTTTAAAGCGTCGGAACATTTGGATTTTAAAAGCGAAAAAAGAGAGTCGGCAAAGGGAACAAAATCGCCGTTTATTACAAGCGTAACCATAATTTCGCCGGTTTTCTCGGCAAGGCGTATGTAAATGTGCCGAAGCAAGCCCTTATGTAAGGCTTCGTCGTAAACGCTTATGCCGTTTTCCTTTATCCAGATTTCGGCGGCCTCGACAACGTCGGCAAAAATCGTCGGTTGAAGCAGACAGTCGCCGCAGGGGATTATCCGGTGCGAATGAAAGGCGTAAAAGCCCGCTTTGCCGGTCTGCGAAACAGGGTATTGGGCTTTGTTTCGGTAACGCTCGGGCAAGCCGTAAAGCAAAGCTTCGGGCTGCATATCGATTCCGCCTATGCGCTTTACCGTTTCGTAAACCGTCGACGCCTTAAGCTTTCGCTCGGCGGCGTAGTCGATATGTCTGAATACACAGCCGCCGCACAAATTAAAAACGGGGCAGTCGGGCTTTATTCTGTCGCCCGACGGGGTTAAAATTTCCAGAGCTTTTGCATAAGCGCAGCTTTTTTTAACCTTAAGAATCTTAACCCTCAGAGTATCGCCTACGGCGGCAAGTGGCACAAATACCGCCATACCGTTATATTTGCCTATACCGCTGCCGTCCTTGGAAATATCGGTTATATTTAAAATCAATTCGTCGTTTTTCTGCATTTGTATATCCTTATTTTGTGAATATCTCGTCTGAATTTTATCATATTTTAAAGATTTAGTCAATAAACGGTTTAAAGTTTTATTTATATGTATTAAATCGGTTTTTTATCCTAATAATAATTGATATAAACGGAGGGAAACATATGGGTGACAATAAAGAAGAAAATAAAAATTCAAATAACGAAAAAACGGAAGAGATAAAGGAATTGGGCGCGCTTTCGGCTTTTGACGGAAAGCACAGAATTTACTGCCTTACGATTATAGGCGAAATAGAAGGGCACAACGTACTGCCCGAACAAAGCAAAACCACCAAATACGAGCACGTCATACCTCAGCTTGTGGCTATTGAGGAAAGCGAGGAAATCGAGGGCTTGCTCGTAATACTCAATACCGTGGGCGGCGACGTCGAAGCGGGGCTCGCTTTGGCGGAATTGATTTCGGGGATGAAAAAGCCGACGGTATCTTTCGTCTTGGGCGGCGGACATTCCATAGGCGTACCGTTGGCGGTGGCGGCAAAAAGGTCGTACATTGCGCCGTCCGCCACTATGACGGTGCACCCGGTACGCACCAACGGCCTTGTGATAGGCGTTCCGCAAATGATGAATCATTTTGCGCGTATGCAAAGCCGTATTACGGATTTTGTGGTACGCAATTCCGATATTACGGCGGAACGCTTTACACAGCTTATGATGAATACCGAGGAATTGGTCACCGACGTCGGCTCGGTACTCACGGGAGAAGCCGCCGTAAAAGAGGGCTTAATAAACGAAGTTGGAAGCCTCAGTACAGTCATAGAGGGCCTTTACGGACTTATAGACGAGAATACCGCTGCAAAATAAAATCCGCAAAAAATAAAATCCGCACAGAATAACAAAATCCGCCGATGTGATTTGCGCATCGGCGGATTTTAAACCTTTATTAAGTGTTTTAAGAAATAAAAATATAATTTTATCTCTTTGAGAACTGCGGTGCGCGACGTGCGCCCTTGAGTCCGTACTTCTTTCTTTCCTTCATACGCGGATCACGCGTTAAGAGGCCTGCCTTTTTAAGCTCGGCACGAAGCTCCTCGTCATATTGAAGAAGGGCGCGTGAAATACCGTGGCGAATAGCGCCCGCCTGACCGGTAACACCGCCGCCCGCAACGCGGCAAACGATGTCAAACTTGTCCAAATTGCCCGTAAGGTTAAGGGGCTGACGAACTATAAGCTTTAAGGTTTCGAGACCGAAGTAATCGTCGATATCTCTGTCGTTAACGGTGATTTTGCCTGTACCGTTGTAAAGGCGAACGCGCGCTACAGAGCTTTTTCTTCTGCCTGTTCCGTAAAAATAAGGTTTTGCTTCAAACATTATTACACGCTCCTTTCTTAAAATTCATACTTTTCGGGCTTCTGAGATACCTGCGCGTACTCGGCGCCCTTGTATACGTGAAGTCTGGTAAGTGCTTTGCGTCCTATGGTAGTATCGGGAACCATACCCTTGACCGCAAGCTCCATAGCAAGCTCCGGACGGGTGCTCATAAGGGTTGAATACTGAACCTCTTTAAGTCCTCCGATATAACCGGTGTGACGTCTGTAATACTTCTTTTCAAGCTTTTTGCCTGTTAAAACCGCTTTTTCGGCATTGATGACAATAACATGGTCGCCGCAATCGACATGGGGGGTAAACTCGGGCTTTATTTTTCCTCTGAGAATATCCGCAACCTTTGAGGCGGTACGACCGAGCGGTCTGTCGGCCGCGTCAATTATATACCATTTACGCTGAATTTCGGCAGGCTTTGCCATAAACGTTGACATAATTCGATCCTCCATATATTTTTAAGTACCATACGGACAGGTTAATTCCGTATAATCAGCTTGAATATAATACCATAAACGCATCGGGTTTGTCAACACAAAATTCTCAAAATTTTAATTTAAATATTTAAAACTCCCGTTTTCTTTTATTATCTCCGTTTTTCTCTCGTTTGCTCATTTATTATTTTTAATTTTTTGTGAATCAAGCTCGTTTATGCTTATTGATGCGTTGTGCGGTATGGGTTTCCATTCAACCTTTTTGAAAAGCGCGATAACCATGGAAATTTTGCCTATTTGGTCGAATATGGGGAAGGTGAGGCAGAACCAGATCTTTTTATACCACTTTATCGGCATAATGCGCTTGTGCTCTATTATATATATGTAAGCGGCAGTTACGATACCGCTCAAGTATCCCGATATTACCCAGCACACCGTAAAAAACAAAAGCCAAAGGGCCGCCGCCGCTGCGGAGCTCGGCATAACCGTAATGTTAAAGAGCTTTAATATCGTTTTTATAAAATCGGGGCCGTAATTTTCGGTGATTTTAAGACTGCCGCCTATAATAAGCGCAACCCTTAAAAAATATATAAGCCAGCGCTTTATAACCGAGCCCAACGAGCGGGGAAATACGACGGTAAGCATATCGAAGCTCATAAACCGTAGGCGAATATTGTTAAAAAGGCGCCGAAGTTTTGAACGCTTTTCGCCCGTTTTTGGATTTGCCTTTCCGCCGGTTACGAAAATATGCTTTAAAAGCGTGGGTCCGGTTTCCGCCAAAGCCTGCAAATGCCCCTTGGCCCAGCGGATTCTCTGCCGCATGGCGATTTTGATATCCACCGGCTGTTCGTCATAAAATTCGGCGGCGTTGTTGTAGGATATTTTGTAACCCTTAGCCACGGCGTCGGCGCAAAATGCCCTGTCCTCGGTAAGACCGGTATAGTTCCAGCTGTCCTCTATAAGCTCGTTTGCAAATAAAAAGCCGGTTCCCTGTATTCTCGTAGCCAAATGGAAAACCGAGCGTGCGCGGTGCTCGGTGCGTATGGTTCTGAGCCAATGTATGCCGTAAGAGGCGGAAATCCAAT
This sequence comes from uncultured Clostridia bacterium, assembly GCA_947623175.1. Taxonomy (GTDB): domain Bacteria; phylum Bacillota; class Clostridia; order Oscillospirales; family Acutalibacteraceae; genus UBA737. The sequence continues at coordinate 24,025 of CANQGK010000018.1, forward strand.
TGTCGGAAAAATTCTTGGTATTCCGATAGGAGGTTATTATTTTTTCGCCCGCGTCGAAGGAATCGTTCATATTGCGCACATAGTCGCGCTTTAAGAGATTGTCGGCGTCAAAAATAAAATAACCTTCGTAAGAATCTATGCCGTAGTCACGCTTTATGCACCTTGTGAGAAATTGCAGGGCAAAACCCTTTGTACGGTGCTCGTTGTCAAACCTTTCGTAACAAACCGCGCCCAAATCGCGCGCCGCCTTCGCGGTGGAATCGGTACAATTATCCGCCACGACGAAGACGTCCAATAAATCCGACGGGTAGTCCTGCTGCTTTATGCTGTCGATAAGCTGACCTATCACGGCTTCCTCGTTACGCGCCGCCACGAGTATCGCATATTTGTGAAGCTTTTTCGCTTTTTTGAATTTGCGTGTAAAAAAGATACCCGTCACAGCGTAAACGGTACGATATTCATAAAGGTAATTTATAAATCCCCAGATTTTATTTATTATGTTTGTGATTATCCTAATTATGTACGTTTGCCATCACCCGATTGAGATTATATCACCATTCCGGCAAAATTACAATAATATAATGCTTAAGATTTTTTTAAGAAACCATAACAAATCCGCCTCAAGAATTTTAAACCAATACGCAGGGTAAGAAGCTGTAAGAGGAAATTGCGGAGATTCGGACAGCTTTTTATTATTTCGTAGGCATGTTGCTGTTGCGTTTTCGGTATTCTTGTAAATTAAGTCCGCTGTATTTTTTGAAGAGGCGGCAAAAATAGAGAGGATCTTCTATTCCGATATATTGCGCCGTTTCGGCGGCGCCGGCGTTGTATTTCTTTATATATTGCATTGCCAAGAGGATTTTTAGGCGGTTTATATACTGTACAAGCGTCTGTCCGGTGGCGGACTTGAAAACCGAATGCAGATAATTGGTGGAAATACCCAATTGCTCGGCTATATCACCGGCGTGTATTTGTTCACAGTAATGCTCTTGAACGTATTGCTTTGCGCGATCGGCATAGCGAAAGACCGAGGCCGGCAGGACAAGCTTTTCCTGCCGTATGCGGCTGAGACAGCATTTGGTTAAAAAGGCGGTGAGTTCAAACCACCCGGCAAGGCAAAGCTGTATACGCCCCGGATCGGTGCCCGCATATCGTGCGGCAATTGTTCGAAGCCGCTGTAAAACTGAGCTGTAATCCGCTCCGAGCGGCAAAATATGCGGCAAAACGATAAGATCGTTTTCCGTGATCTCGTTTTCCAATCCGTCAAGGTCGCAAGGCTTTAAATCACAGCTGTCAAACTGCTCTGAAACGTAGTCGGCGTAGATTCCGACCGTGGTATGTGCTTGAGGTCCGACGCAGCTTGTACTGCAAACCGTTTTTTCGGTTATTATCATAAGCTCTTCGGGGGATATTGTCTCCGTCCTGTCGCTGTACTTTGCCTGTATGGTTCCCTGTTCAACAAGGGAAATTTCCAAAAACCGGCTTTTTTCGGCAAAGCTGTTACTGTAATTTTCCGCCTCTACATGGCATGAAAATACGAATTTAGGCAAATTCAACAAGCGTATTTTATAAAACAGCATAATTTACACCGCCAATCATGCCAATTTTATCACATAATCTGAGAATTGTCCATATATTTTTAAATAATCTCTTGTGCCGCCCTGGCAAAATGCTATAATGATTTCGAGGTGATATTATGTATCAAAAATTGTATCGTTTTCCGCTCGGTTCGATTAGGCCGGCGGGATTTTTGGCAGACCAATGTCTGCGCAGCAAAGACGGAATGGGCGGTCATTTAAACGAGCTTGAGCCCGAAATGATCGATCTGCCGTATGTGAAAAACGTCCGTGTCGAGGCTTGGTCGGCAGGCGAGCAATGCGGCTGGGGCGCGGAAATTTCCGGCAGCTATTGGTCGGGCTTAATACAGCTGGCTTTTACCATGCACGACAGCGAGCTTATAGCCAAGGCGGAAAAATGGGTCAACGCCGTACTTAAGCGTCAGCGCGAGGACGGATATCTCGGCACATATGACGTTCCCGGCGTAGATATGCTGGATGACTACAATGCCTGGGGCACTTCCCGCGGTATGAAAGCGCTGCTTTCTTTTTACGATGCGACCGGACGGGAGGACGTGCTCGAAGCGGTGCACAGATGCCTGCTCTGGTTCTGCGAAAATTGGGCGGGGGATAAAAAGACCTCATACGCGGCGCCCATTATAACGGAGGTTATGGTGCTTTGTTACGACTGTACCGGCGATAAGCGCCTCATTGACTTTTGCGAGGAATATGAGCAATGGCTTTGCGAGCATGATATTTTTCATATATCCTACCGCGAAATGCTGAAAAATAAGCTTGAATATAACGCTAATCATACGGCGGGATACTGTTTGCAAATCCGTCGCCCGGCAATGCTTTATACACTTACCGGAAATAAGGATTATCTGGAGGCTTCCCGCAGGTCGATTCGCATGATGCGGGAAAAAGCGGTTCAGCTTTCGGGCGGTCCGGTTTCCATCAACGAATATCTCGGTCCGGTAGGCGATGTATCCGAAAGCGAATATTGCGCGTTTGCGTTTTCAAATTTGTCCTATTCTTATATGAGCTATATTACCGGAGAAGCCGTCTACGGCGATTATATGGAACAGGTATTTTACAACGCGGCGCAGGGCGCCCGCAAAAAGGATGAACGCGCTATAGCTTACATGTCGGCGCCGAATCAAATTTACGCTACAAAAGATTCTACGTATATGAACAGCGATATGCAGGTTTATGCGCCGGTTTATCCGGTTTCCTGCTGTCCGGTGAACTCGGTGGCTATTCTGCCCGAGTTTATTCGCGGAATGATGCTTCACGACGGCGAGGGTAACCTTTTTGTGACGGCTTACGGCCCGTGCAGGCTGGAAAGCGAAAAGCTCTGCGTAACCGAGGAAACGATGTATCCCTTCCGCGACACGGTGCGGCTTACGGTACATTCCGAAGGAGAGTTTGCCATAAATCTTAAAATTCCGACATGGTGCAAGAGCTATACCGTAACGGTAAACGGCAAGCCCGCCGAGTGCGGCAAGGTCGAAAACGGATACGTGCCGGTAAGCCGCGTATGGAAGCCCGACGACTCTTTGGAAATTAAGTTTGCCATGGAAATCGAAATAGTACATGTCGACGACAGCGACATGGCCAAAAAACACCCGCTTGCAATACTGCGCGGACCTTTGGTTTATTCGCTGCATATTCCGGAGCGCTGGTCACGAATAGCGGGCAGACCGTACACGCCGCTGCCCGAGGGATGGAGCTGGTATGATTGCAATCCCGCATTTACCGACGCCGACGTTCCGGATGCGCACGAACGGCTCGGTCTTCGCCGATATCACACCGGCTGGAACGTGGCGCTCGACGAGCAATTAAAGCCCGAGGATATCACGGTTGAGGAGTGTGACGGCGACGGCTACGTTTGGGAAAACGCTCCCGTGAAGCTTCACCTGCGCGGATATCGCGCGCCGTTTTTGTGCGCACCCTACCCGCACCGCACCTTCACTCCGTTCGGAGACAAACAGACTGTCGCAGAGGAAATGCAATTGAGTCTGGAGCCCTACGGCTGTACTAATTTGCGTATCACATATTTTCCCCGAGCCGACCTTAAAAAGTAATTATATACGTCGGTATGCGCTTGTACGGATATTCGGTCGGTGGTATATATACAAAAAAATTCCCGGGTTTCTCGGGAATTTTTTGCATAATACAGGTCTATTTAAAGATTTTTCTTTGTTTCAATGTATATAACGGCGTTTTCTTTGAGCGTTTGCGGGAGAGGGGAGAGCTCAAATGTTTTTTCTTCATCGATTACTCTGCAAAGAGTGATTTTTTGCCCATTCGTCTGCAGCGACAAGGGCTTTTCGCCGCCGGTGTTGGCAATCAGCAGACGTCCGTTTTCGCCGTCGGTGGCGGCTGCGGCGTAAACCTCGGGCAAATCGCATAAAACCCCTACTTGCATACCGAGACGGTACAGCTCGCCGAAGCCTTTAACGGCGTAGTATGCCGGAAACGGCTTTTTGGTAAACGGGTTAAATAAACCGCCGTAAACGTTGAGACTTATCGCCGCGTCGTAAAACATCGCGCTGTCAAGCGGAGAATTTTGCATGGCAATCATCATGCCCGCGGTCAAAGCCGCGTGCCTTAAAGTGCCGCGTGCGGAAGGCATGCAGTTCCATTCGTTGCAGGTAAGCTCGGTATCTCTAAAGCCTGCCTCGTCCAGCCTTCGGCGAGCATATTCGGCGCGGAGCATATTAGGCTCGATCTCCGAATAGCTGTGCCAGGAAAAGAAGTCCAGCGGACTGCCATGCGCTTTAATATAATCGATAAAACCGTCAAAAAAGGTAATAAAATAGTCGTATCTCGGAGAACTGTTGGCTTCCGGATTAAAGCTGCCGTCTATGGCATAAAAGCCGCAGCTGCCGTAACCTCCGATTTTAAGATGAGGGAATTTTTCCTTTAAATACGAAGCGGCTGTATCGTAAAATTCGTAGAATTGTTCCTTTGTGCCGCGCCACATTTGATTTTCTTCGATTTCCTCGTAATTGTCCGGCTCATTCCAGATTTCCCAATAGCGGATAGGGTAGTAAAAGCCGTTTGCCCAGCCTTGCGTATAATGGCGGATCACACCTTCGCAAATCCGAGCCCATTTTAAATAGTTTTTAGGCGGGTATATCCGGTAAGCTTTTATTTTGGCGTCGTTTTCGATGGTAACGCCCAAACGGAAAAACGGCTCTATGCGGTTTTCGACCAACGCCGTAATCAGCATATCCGTAAAAGTAAAATCGTATGATTGCGGATCGCAAGGATCGGCGTCAAAATCACGAAAAAGATTGGGAATGTCCACATAGCGGTTTTGACCGTAAGGCCCGCCGACGTCATGTAAACGGGAAAAAGGGATATTAGCCTCTTTTAAATAGGAAAACATAGAATAATCGGTACCCGCAAGCGGCGGCTGCCCCACACCGTTTACCGGCTTTATTTTACCCATTTTTTCATTAAAATCCACTCTTACAATACTCATAACGCACCTTCGGTTGAAAATAATTATTTAAGCACTTTCATTTTCCGGCTTTATCGATAAGCTCGGATATTTTGGAGTCTATGGCGTCGAGTTCTTTTAAGAACTCTGCGGTTGACATTCTTAATACGCCTTTTCTTACGGCGGAGAGCTGTATTAAGCCGTCGGAGGTTACCACGCGGACGCGGTCGTTTTGTCCGATTTCGCCTATCAGTCTTTCGATATAGGTGTCGCATGTCTCGTTTTCTTTGGTATAGACTACCGTGACTCCGTAGAAGTCCTGTTTTTCGCCCTTATTTCCCGCTACCTTATATCCGTCGAAAACGACTATGACCTTACAGCCCGTAAAATGCGAATAGTTTGAAAGTATATGGCAAAGCATATCTCTTGCGCTGTAAAGATCGGATGCCGCCTCGGCTTTAAGTAAATCCCAACCGAAAATCACGTTGTAGCCGTCTATTATAAGATACTTGGTCTTTACTCCCCATATAACGGCGTTTTGATTATCTTCGGGTTCCGTTTTTTGCCTTTTCGGATAATAATTATATTTTACGCTTCCGAATTCCTTTTGCATTATCTCTTCGAGCAGCTTTTCGTCTATGCTTATATGACGGTGACGGGCAAAGCCTTCGTCCTTTTTGGAAAAATAGCTTTCGACGTGCATATAATCCTTGACTTTATCCCATTTTACGACAAAGCCCGCTCCGTGAGAGCAAAATACCGAATCGGGTGAATTTTCGAGATCGTTTTCGGGATTGTACGAAAAATCTTCAATCACCTTTTGCGCGTTGTGGCAAAGGTCATATCCGGCGGGGTCGAGCGAAAGTCTTCCGAGACCGCCTGTATATGAAGACATTTCCGCCATATATCCGTCCATACAAATAACCGGCACTTTGCCCGTGAGTATGCTGATTTCGCCGTCGTTTACGGGCGAATCGAAAATTCCGCCCATTAAGCGAATATCGTTTATAGCCCTGCCCGTTTGCTTTACGGGAATTTCCAATCTGAAATTATAATAAGGCTCCAACAAAACGCTTTGCGCCTGCATCAAGCCCTGTCTTACCGCCCTGTAGGTCGCCTGTCTGAAATCGCCGCCTTCGGTATGCTTCAAATGCGCTTTACCGCCCACCACCGATATTTTAACGTCGGTTAAGGGGGATCCGGTCAAAACGCCGAGATGCGTTTTTTCCTTTAAATGCGTGAGTATTAAATTCTGCCAATTTTTTTCGAGCCGGTTATCGCTGCATTTTGTATCCACACTTATTCCCGAGCCCCGCTTTGCCGGTTCTATAAGCAGATGCACCTCGGCATAATGGCGAAGCGGTTCGTAATGTCCTACGCCCTCGACGGTATTTGAAACCGTCTCCTTATATATTACCCTGCCTTCGGTAATTTCAATTTGAACGCCGAAACGCTCAAATACGATATTTTTAAAAATTTCCGCCTGGATCGTTCCCATAAGCGCACAGTGAAATTCGCCCAACTGTTCGTTGTATCCGATATGAAGCTTAGGCTCCTCTTCTTCCAAATTTCTGAATTTCGGGAGCATAACGATCGGATCTATGCCGTCCGGCAAAAGAATTCGGTAGCGCATAACCGGCTCCAAAACCGAAGTTCTGCTTTCGGCTTCCGCGCCGAGTCCTTGTCCGGAAACGGTTTCGGTGAGCCCCGTAACGGCGCAGACCGTGCCGGCAGGCGCTTCCGGTACGGTTACAAACTTAGCGCCCGTGTATACCCGTATCTGGTTTATTTTTTCGGTTATGCCCGAATATTCTATACTGTCCTTAACCTTAAGCGTGCCGCCGGTAACGCGAAGTCTTGTAAGCCTTTCGTTTTTATCGTAGGTTATTTTATAAACCTTAGCGCCGAAGGATGAGGCAAAATCCTTGGCGGAGGTATATTTGTCTATCGCGTCGCAAAATTCCTTGACACCCGTATTTTTTAATCCCGAGCCGAAAAAGCAGGGGAAAAGCTTTCTGCTTTTTATGGCTTTTATTAAGGTGTCGGTTTTAAATTCGCCGTCGGACAGATATTCTTCGAGTAAGGCTTCGTCGCCCATGGCGATTTTTTCGGCAGACGAAGCTTTACGATCCTCGGAAAAATCCGCCGTTTGACCGAAATTTTCCTCGAGTTCTTTTAAAATATCCTCTTTGTCTCTTCGTTCGAGATCGCATTTCGTTACAAAAATAAAGGTGGGTATGCCGTACTCCGCAAGCAATTTCCAGACCGTTCTTGTATGAGACTGGACGCCGTCCGTGGAGCTTATTACAAGTACGGCGTAATCGATAACCGAAAGTACCCGCTCGGTTTCCGCCGAAAAATCGACGTGACCGGGGGTATCTATCAAGGTGATTTCGGTATCGCCCGACATAAAGGAGGCTTCGCCCGCAAATATGGTGATACCGCGCTCTTTTTCCAGCAAATGCGTGTCAAGGCAGGTATCCTTATGCTCTATTTTCCCACGGTTTCGTATAACTCCCGCGTTATATAATACCGCCTCGGCAAGGGTGGTTTTTCCCGCATCCACATGAGCCAATATTCCGATTGCAATTTTTTTCATATAAAATATTCCCGTTTTCGTCCGATTTGTTAAGTTAATATAATTATATCATTTCTTATCCGAAATCACAAGACGGTATTACGGAAAAATAACGATTTGGCATAAATTTGTTGAATAATCCGATTTAATATAGTATAATGAATTTGTATACGATAAGAAAGGACATTAAAAATGGCAAAAGTAATACTGTTGGCTCACACACCAAATCCCGAATATACCGTAGCTGCCGCGGCAAAGCTTTGTTACAGCAGTTCGACCATTACAAACCTTACCGATAACTTAACCGACGAAAAGGCGGCTTTGTTTGTGGAAATGCTTTCGGAAATAGGTCATGAAAGTCCTATCGAGCATGCAAGCTTTACATTCGGTATAGAGGGAGTTTCCCGCTCGCTTTTAGCGCAGATAACGCGTCACCGCATGGCGTCCTTTTCGGTAAAAAGTCAGCGTTACGTGCGCGAGGGAAGCTTCGAATACGTGACTCCGCCGGAAATAGCGTCCGAGCCCGAGGCTTTGAAAATATACGAAGAAATTATGGCGGAGGATCAAAAAAGATATGACGCTTTGACCGAAATATTAAAGGCTAAGCACAAAAAGGCTTTTATGTCGGAGGGCAAGGACGAAAAAGTTGCCGAACGACTCGCCGAAAAGAAGGCTATCGAGGACGCGCGTTTTGTTCTGCCGAACGCCTGTGAAACGCAAATGGTTATGACCATGAACGCGCGCTCGCTTCATAATTTCTTTAAAGTTCGCTGCTGCAAACGCGCTCAATGGGAAATACGTGACGTTGCAAATCAAATGTTGGCGCTTGTAAGCCGCGTTGCGCCGAATTTGTTTAAAAACGCGGGGCCCTCATGTCTTTGCGGCAAATGCCCCGAGGGTAAAATGTCCTGCGGAAAGCCCGACGAGGTGCGCGAATTTTATAAGGAACTGAAGCAAAATGGGTAAGCTTATAGTAATCGAAGGCCTTGACGGAAGCGGAAAATCCACTCAGCTCGAATTGCTGCATAAAAATCTGTCGGCTTTGAATATCGACTGCAAAACGGTATCCTTCCCAGATTACGACAGCCCGTCAAGCACGCTTGTAAAAATGTATCTGGCGGGGGATTTCGGTAAAAATCCCGAGGACGTAAACGCCTTCGCGGCGTCCGTTTTTTACGCGGCGGACAGGTATGCCTCCTTTAAATCAAGCTGGGGCGGCTATTATAACGACGGCGGCACGGTGATTGCCGGCAGATACACCACCTCGAACGCGGTTCATCAGGCGTCGAAGCTGCCCGAGTGCGAGTGGAAAAGCTTTTTGGATTGGCTTTATGATTTCGAATACGAAAAAATCGGCATCCCGAAGCCCGACTTGGTGATTTTTCTTGATATGCCGGTAGCGGTTTCGCAAAAGCTTTTATCGGTAAGATATCAAGGCGACGAAGCCAAAAAGGATATTCACGAAAGCGATATACGCTATCTCGAAAAATGCCGTAAAGCCGCAAAATTCACCGCCGATTTCTCAGGTTGGAAAACCATACCCTGCGCCGGAAACGGCGAAGCGCGAACGGTCGAAGACATTTCGAAAAACGTACTCGAATGCGTACTTAAATTATATTGAAGGTGAAAGGTATGATCTATTTATTTTTGGCTCAAGGCTTCGAAGAGTGTGAAGCGCTGGCTCCGCTCGACATACTCCGCCGCGCCGGCTGTGATATAAAAACGGTGGGCGTAGGCTCGAAAACGGCGGTAGGTTCGCATAATATACCGGTGGTTTGCGATATAACCGAGGACCTTGCCGCAACCGAAAATTTAACCGGAATAATCCTTCCCGGCGGGATGCCAGGCACGCTTAATCTCGAAAAAAGCGATACGGTACAGCGCTTTATAGATTACGCCGCCGAAAACGATCTGCTTATAGGCGCCATTTGCGCCGCTCCGTCGATACTCGGACATAAGGGACTGTTGGCGGGCAAAAAAGCCACCTGTTTTACGGGATTTGAAAAGGATCTTGCGGGCGCGCAGGTTATAAACAACCCCTGCGTTCGGGACGGCAACATAATCACCGCTTACGGCGCCGGCGCCGCATTTCCGTTCGGATTTGCGCTGCTTGAAGCGATAAAGGGATCTGATAAAGCAAACGAGCTTAAAAAACAAATGAGATATTAATTTTTGCGAGGACGCTCAAATGGAAGAAAACAAAAATGATGTTTTGGGAAATACCGGCGGCGACGATGCTTTTATAATAGGCAAGGGCTTTACCCTTAATGAGGAAACCGACGAAAATCCCGAAAAGAAAAGCAAAAAGAATCATAAGAAAAAAGGAAATTCGCTAATTAAAAATATTATTTGGATACTTTCGATAATTTTGGTCTCCGTCGGTCTCGCCTTCGGCATCGTCTACGCGGGAGCCGATTTTATGGGTCTCGGCTTCGGCAGAGGCGACAACTGCGTCGTTGAAATAAAGCCCGGCAGCTCGACTACGGCAATTGCCGAACAGCTTAACGAATGCGGCGCGGTAAAAATCCCCTTCCTTTTCCGGCTTTACGCCAAGGCCAAGGGTTATGACAGCCAATTCAAATACGGGCTTTATACCTTTAACAGCGAATCGGGATATGAGGATCTTTCTCAAATGCTCATAAACGAGGGCGCAAAGGCGGAGTCGGTCGAGGTTAAAATCCCCGAAATGGCGACGGTTGACGATATCGCAAAGCTTTTGGAGGACGCCGGCGTCTGCACAAAGGGCGATTTTTATGACGTCGTGCAAAACGGCAGCTTCAAAATAGATTTTGTAAATGATATTCCCAAAGAAATGGTGCACTACCGTTTGGAGGGCTATCTTTTTCCCGATACTTACAGCTTTTATTGTTATGCTTCCGAGGAATGCGCTTTTCTCGCGGTGGAAAAAATGCTTAAAACCCTGGAAAGCAAGCTGAGCTCCGTCATGCAAAGCGAAATAAAAGCAAGCAAATATTCTTTTCACGAGCTTATGACCGTCGCCTCGCTTATCGAATCGGAATCGGCAAACGGCTCCGCGGAAGATCGCGCCAAAGTCGCCGCCGTATTTTATAACCGGCTTGAGGGGGTCAATTGGGACGGCCCTAAATTCCTGCAAACCGATCCGTCGACCTACTACCCGTACGGAAACGGAAAATACAACACCTACGAGACCGAAGGGCTCCCTCCGGGACCGATAGGCTCGCCGAGCGTAAATTCGCTTAAAGCCGCGCTCGAGCCGCAAAAGGACTTTAAAGCCACCTATTTCGTTACCGATAAAAATGCAAAGTTTTATTTTAACGAAACCCTCGCCGCCCACAATAAAACCATAGCCGACCTTAAAAAACAGGGCCTTTGGCTTTATACCGACTTAGGAAATTGAGAATGTTATACAAAAAACCGGAATTGCTCTCCCCGGCGGGAGATTCAGTAAGACTTAAAGCCGCCGTCGACTACGGCGCCGACGCCGTTTACCTTGCGGGCGAAGAATTCGGTATGCGTACCGCCGCAAGCAATTTCGGCGAAGAAGAGCTTTTGAAAGGTATCGAGTACGCGCACAAAAACGGCGTTAAGGTACACGTTGCCTGCAATACCATACCGCACAACGCCGAAATACCGAGATTGCCCGCATTTTTGGAAAAACTTGACGCTATGGGCGCCGACGCGATTATAGCCGCCGATTTGGGCACGGTGGAAGCGGTTAAAAGGTATGCCCCGCATTGCGATTTGCACATATCGGTGCAATCGGGTATATGCAACTACGAAACTGCCCGCGCTTTTTACAATCTGGGCGCCAAGCGGGTGGTTTTGGCGCGTGAGTTATCCCTTGAGGAAATAGCCGAAATACGCGCAAAAACTCCGGCTTCGCTCGAAATCGAAGCCTTTGCCCATGGGGCTATGTGCATATCATTTTCCGCAAGATGCCTGCTTTCGAGCTATATGACCGGCAGAGACGCAAATCGCGGCGACTGCGCGCAGTCCTGCCGTTGGAGCTATTCTTTAATGGAAGAAAATCGCCCCGGTCAGTTTTTTGATATTACCGAAACCGATAAAGGAACCTATATTTTAAACGCAAACGACCTTTGTATGGCGGAAAATCTCGATAAAATGGCAGCCGCCGGTATAGACAGCATTAAGTTAGAGGGCAGAGCAAAATCTCATTACTATACCGCCGTCGTGACCAACGCTTACCGCGGCGCGCTCGACAGCCTTACAGGCGACGGTAATTGGAAATGTCCGCAATGGGTTACGGACGAGCTCAACAAAATCAGTCATCGCACCTATTCGACCGGATTTTATTTCGGTACGCCGCAAAACGAGCAGACCTACAAAAGCGCCGGTTATTTAAGGGATTATTCGGTAGCCGCTATCGTTACCGGATATGAAAACGGACGTATAACCGCCGTAGTCAAAAACAAATTTTTAAAGGGCAGGACGCTCGACTGTCTGGAGCCCAGATCCGCGCCCGTTTACATTACAGTAAACGAATTATACGACGAAGACGATAATCCCATAGACAGCGCTCCTCACCCTATGATGACGGTTAAAATTCCTTTTTCCCGCCCGTTAAAGGTCGGGGCGTTACTCAGAATGAAAGCGGAATAGAGGTGCAAAACGGTGGAAGCAAAGCAATTTTACAATACAAAGGCGCGAAAATATATTTTGGAATATCTCTCGCAAAACCGCGATACCACCGTAACCGCGGCGGATATTTCCGAATATCTTGACGCTTGCGGGCTTTCGGTAAATCTCACCACCGTTTACCGCTATTTGAGCCGACTTGTAAAAGAGCGAAAAATCATCAAATTTTCCTCCGAAAAGGGAGCCGGCTGGGTATATCAGCTATCTCCGGATGAAAAAGCATGCGACGAGCATATTCACGTAAAATGTATTAATTGCGGCAAGCTTTTACATCTCGACTGCGGCTTTATGAACGATTTAAAAGCCCACCTTGCGCAAAAGCACGGATTTTGCCTTAAATGCAGCGGAAGCATTTTGTACGGCTTGTGCGACGAATGCAATAAAAAAGACAGGGCAAAATAATCGAGTCGCACTTTGCATGAATCTACAAGCGCGTCGCCGACTTCGATATGCTTCGGGCGCGCCGCGACCGATTTTACGGCTTTAAAGCTTTGCACAAAAAATCGGGCTTGCGCTACCGCCTTTTGGGTGAAATCCAAGAAAATAAAATTTTTTTAAAAAAAGGGTTGCATTATTTACTCATACTGTGTATAATAGTAATACAGTAAGAAATGCAACCGAATATCGCGGAGTGGAGCAGCTGGTAGCTCGTCGGGCTCATAACCCGAAGGTCGTTGGTTCAAGTCCAGCCTCCGCAACCAAAAAGAAACCAAGCTTTTACGGCTTGGTTTTCTTTTTGGTTGCAATGAAGCGCACCTTGCAGTGCAGAAGCGCGAAGTAGCCTGCGGCTATGAAGCGTGCCTTGCGGCACATTAGAAAACGAAAGTGCGCTTCGCTTCATATTTTGCGAAAATAGACTGATGAGACCGGCGTTCGCTTGCCGAGGCAGACGCCTATGCAAGGGCGCTCTCCGTTTGGTTCTGCGGAAAAATCAACGACCGCCCCAACAGCAAGGGCGGCGTTTACAATACGGAACTGCACAGCGCCATGACCTTCATATGGCAGGGGGAAAATACCGAGGCGACTCCGGATGGCAGAAGGTTTGGCGAAGAGATCTCGAAAAACGGATCTCCAAGTGTGGGAATGGATCGAAACGGCATAACCGCTCTGATCCGATCGTTTTTGAATATACGTCCGGATACCTATATAATCTCCGCCTGTCTGGACGTGATGCTTCATCCTTCCGCCGTAGAAGGCGAGGAAGGCTTGGACGTAATGGATGCGCTTGTGCGTACCTATATGCAGCAGGGCGGACTTTGTATACAGTTTAACGTCTTCAACACGGAGACCCTTCGAGACGCTCAGACTCATCCGGAAAAGTATAAAAACCTCCAGGTGCGAGTCTGCGGCTGGAACGTGCTCTGGAACAATTTGAGCAAGGAAGAACAGGACGCCTATATTCTTCGGGCAGAAAACATTGCGTAACGAACAGGAGAGAGCGGCTATGCGGACAATCGGAGGAAAGCGATGTATCATCGGCGAAGGCCCCATATGGAATGAAAAGGAAGGACAGCTTTACTTTGTCAACGGCTTAGAGAATGAAATTTGCAGCTGGAAGCCCCAAACCGGCGCGCTGACCGTACGCAGTGTGCCGGTCGGCGCGTCGGCAATTGCGTTCGATAAGAAAAATCGGATGATCGTTTCCCGAACGGACGGAGTGTTTATTTTAAACCCTGATGACACCACGGAGCCTCTGTATGATACAGGAAAGTATCGGTTCGACTATGCCAACGATATGAAGGTGGGGCCGGACGGCCGCATATACGTCGGAACACAGTCCACCGGACGGCTGGGGCTTTCGGATCGGTTTGACGGAAAGCTGTTTTCCATTGACCGGCAAGGTAACGTCAGGACGCTTCTGACGGATCTGGCTTTGTCCAACGGCATGGACTGTTCTATGGACGAAACGCGGTTTTACCACACCGACAGCGACAAAAACGTCATTCGGGAATATGAATTTGACAAGGATAGCGGAGAGATACGATATACCGGCCGTGAGGTGACCGTACCCGGCGTGGACGGCTTTACCATAGATCGGCGGGATCGGATCATATCTGCCGCCGGGGTATGGCTGTCTTTACGTGATCGACACCAAAACTATGGAAATCACCGGGAAGGAAGCCGTTCCGACATCCGCTCCGGCAAGCTGCACTTTCCTGGGGGAAAATATGGACGTCTTGGCGGTCGTAACAGCCACCTACGGCGTCGATCTTGCCAAAGACGCCGGTGCCGGTCTTACCTATCTGGAAAAACAGCGCACAGGCGGCAGGCCGCCGTATTTATTCGGATAAAACGTGGGAATGATAAGATTGATAAAAGGGATGATCACGGACATAAAACGCTTCGCCGTCCACGACGGCGCCGGCATACGTACCACGGTGTTTTTTAAGGGCTGTCCGCTTAAATGTGTGTGGTGCCATAATCCGGAAAGTATTTCATTTCGATCGCAAAGAGCGTTTTATAAAAATAAGTGTATCGGCTGCGGTGAATGCAAAAAACAGAATTTGAAAATCGAAAATTGCCTTGGAGATGCAAGAGTATCGTATGGACGGGAAATGCAGGTGGATGAGCTTTTATCAATACTTCTCGCAGATAAGGCTTTTTACGAAACGAGCGGCGGCGGCGTTACGCTTTCGGGCGGAGAATGTTTATGCCAGGCGGATTTTTGTACCGAGCTGTTAAGAACGCTCAAAGCAAAAGGGATCGATACAGCGGTCGATACCTGCGGTTTTGTGCCTAAAGAAAGCATCGATAAGGTCTTGCCGTATACAGATATATTTCTTTACGATATAAAAGCGATAGACGAAGATGTGCATATTCGCTGTACCGGGCAATCTAACAAACCGATCTTAGAAAACATCAAGTATATCGACGCTCTCGGCAAAACGATAGAAGTAAGGATTCCTTATGTACCCGAATACAATTCCGATCAGATCGAAAAGATCGCAGATTTTTTATCAACGTTTAAACAGGTTAAGGCCGTTAGGCTTTTACCGTATCACAATTATGCCGGATCAAAGTATAAAGCGCTTGATTTTGAAAATACCTTGCCGAAAATATTGCCGACAAACGAACAGATCAAGAAAGCCGCTGCAATCCTTCACCCCAAGCTCACCATACCGATCACCGGCATCTAAATCAGTCGTACTCCCCAAAAAGCAACCAAGCCGAGCGGCTTGGTTGCTTTTTGGGGAGATGTTGTCTTTTTTACTGTGAAATTTTATATTGCGTTTCATCGTTTTTTGTTTTGACGGAGGATAGAAAAATTCCTCCGGCTGAACATATAATTGCCAAGACGGTATAAGGTGTAAAGGCGGAGATTTCGTCTAAAAATCCCAACATACTCAGGATATATGAAAAAACGGTTCCGAAAACAGGCGTTAAAAAGTTGAACATTCCGACCAAAGCTGCCGAATAATCCCGTAGTAACATTGTCCATAAGGAAAATGCCGCCGAAGAAACAATCGTTAGATACAACAGTAAAATTATCCCGTTTACGGTTATTATCGGCAGTTTTCCGCCTAAGACGAGACCGAGAGCAAGCAGCATAAGACCGCCCATACCCATCTGGATTGCCGTAAGCAAGAACGGATCCGAATTTTTTACGCTGTGTTTGCTGTATAAAAACCCCACCGTGACACATATATTTGATATAATTACAAATCCGTCGCCCTTAAATGAAAGTATACCCATCCTCTGTGTGGCAAGGGTGTTGAGCAATATTCCAGAAAACCCGACGATACAACCGATTAGTTTATATTTCGATAATTTCTCGTCCTTATATATAATCCAAGCAAAAACAATATACAGCAAGGTTCCTATCGCATTGAATACCGAGGCGTTTACGCCGGTGGTATAGGCAATACCGATATACATAAAGAAGTATTGACCTGACGTCTGGATTAAACCGAGAACCAGAGAATCTGCACACAATTTTTTTGTAAGTCCGATTTTTTTATGATACAACAAATACGGTATAAGAATAAGAACTCCCGCTCCGAAGAAACGAACTCCCGCAAAAAGCAGCTTATCCGCGGTGGCGGATGCCGAAATGCCGAAAAAATCATATCCGAGCTTTATACAGGGAATCGCGCTGCCCCAAAGCATAGTACAAATAACCGCCAAAAAATACAGTCTATACTTTTCTTTATGCGATTCTTTTTTCATTTCAACATCTCGATATCAATAACGGCAAGCTCGGCGCTGTTCCGATTATACCCTTCGGTTGAGGAAGAATATGCCACATAGAGCTTGCCGTCGGATTCTATTGCATACGGATAGGATAACGTTCTGCCGCTGTCAATAATAAATATTTTGCTGAATTTATCTTCGCCTTTTTCGGTTAAAGCAATTGTCAGCGGATCGCGTGCTTTAATATCTTTCGCACAGCTGCATATAAGATAATTCCGCCCCGTTGAAAGCGTTCCCGCATACGGTTTGCTGTCTATCATCGGCAAATTGCTTAAATCAAGCTCGCTCCAGGTCTTGCCGTAATCGAAGCTTTCGGAATACAGCGCCTTTAATTTCGGGGATTGCTCACGGCAATACATTTTACAGTGACTTCCGTCAACCGTAATCGTACATTCACCCCACACTCTTACGTCTTCTGCGCGTTTCAGTTTAACCATATCCCAATGAAGGATATCCGAACCGTGACTTATTGCGACCGCGGCGGTATTATCGGCAGACCAATAATCGGAAGCGACGTACATGCCCGGCATAATGTAATTTCCGTTTTCCAAAAGTGTCGGCTCACAGGTGGGCCAGAAGCGTTCGTCCGTTGCCACGTCTATGTAACGAAATTTCTCGTTTGCCTCGTCAAAAACATAAACGCTCATTTTCATCATTTCGGCGCCCAACTGTCCTCTAAACTGCGGAGCGAAAAAATATAATTTTTCATCAAATACCAAAAACGCGCCGTGACTTACGGCTGTGCCGCTTTCGGGGTTCATATTTCCGTTTATACATGTCGACCAGGTTTTACCGTTATCGTCGCTTACGGCGTAATTTACCTCCTCATTGCCCGAATTTTCCCGTACTTTATTATGCGCCCAGGCGCAATACATTCTGTCTTTGAATTTTGCGAGAGCGACGCCGTGCAGGAAAATATATCCGTCCTTTTCGGGTTCAAAGGGTTTAATCGTTATTCGCTTTGCATCCACCTTTTTTAACTCGGACGTCTCGGGTAAATCCACTCCGTTTTTCCATACATTATACATTGACAAAATCGACTCCTCTTTTTTGATTTTCTTTTTCGATTGACAATAAAGCCGCGCTGTGGTATGCTCATTATATGGTGATTTAATCGGTTTTGTCAATATGCAGGATAGACAACCGAAAAATAAAATGTCTTTTGAGTAAATGTTTTATGAATAACGAATTTATTATAAATATCGACGGATTTGAAGTGAAAATATATATGCAAACGGGCTTTTTTGATCATAAAGACCTTTCTTTCCCACTGCACAGACACCTTTTTGCCGAATTGCATATTTTTTTAAGCGGAACCGCCGTTATGCAATGTGATAAAAAGGACGTCCTTTTACAGGCGGGCGATATATTATTTATTCCTACCAACATATTCCATAAATATATCTCTTTCGGCGAGGACTCCAAACGAATTTCTTTTTTAGTGGATTGCGGCGGCTGTTGTAAAACGCCGAATAAAACCTCTCTCCCCAAAGCTATGCTGCCGTTGCTTTGCAAAGAAATACAAGACTATGCGCTTACCGGAAGAGACAGCAAATTAAAGGCTTTGTTATCTTATATATGTTCCGATTTTTTGATTACGGAAACCAAAAAAGCAAAGCTTCCGATTACAAACCGAGAGCTTATTATAGAAGAGTTTTTCACGAAAAAATACAATCAAAACGTAACGCTCGACGACTTGGCGCATGAACTCATGTTAAGCCGTAAGCAAACCGAACGGGAAGTAAAGAGAATTACGGGTAATACATTTGTAAGAGAGCTGTCAAAGCGAAAAATCGAAGCCGCTGTGGTATTATCACAAACCACAAATCTGTCTCTTACGGAAATCGGCAAATTGGTGGGCTATACGTCATATTGCGGATTTTATAAGGCTTATAAAAACAGATTTAACAATTCTCCGAAAAATCATTGATTTTTGTGCATCTTATTGGTATAATTAGTCGGTACTCAATCGGACTTATGCGCCGATTTACTTTTTTACACAGACAGAAAGGACGTTTTTATGAGCATTCAACTTTACCCCGTACAACCGCGAGAGCCGCTTCCGGAGGAATATTCCGTAAAGATAAACGGTACTCCGGCGCCTACCGACGCCGCGCTTGTCTCCCGCTTTCCGTTCAACCGCCGTTGGCCCGGTCATCAGCGCACGCTCGACCAGGCGGAGCCGGCGCAATTTCTATCCATGTCCGCGGATGAACCGATTACGGTGGAGCTGACCCTTCCCGATCCGGTTAAGGAGGGTGAGATTGCCGTCCGCCCCCGTTCGCTGGGAGTAAAGGCGCAAGTTTCCACGGACGGAAAAACCGCTCGCTTTACGCTGCCTTATCCCGCTTATTGCACCGTTGAGCCCTACGGACGCCGGAATGCGTTCCACCTCTTTGTCGATCCACCGCGCGATTATGACGTTTCGCCCGATGATCCGGACGTGCTGTATTACGGCCCCGGAGTTCATGAAGTGGGAGATATCAGCCTTCAAAGCGGACAGACTCTGTATCTTGCGGAGGGCGCGGTGGTATACGCCTGCGTCGGCGCTATCGACGCCGAAAATATCCGTATCTGCGGCAGAGGCATTCTTGACAACAGCCACAACCGTGAAATCATCCGCTATGAGGCGAACGAGGAGAGTAACAAAAGCGCGGTGAATAATGCCGTCCGCCGACACACCGTCCAATTTGAATACTGCACCGGGGTGGAAGTAGAAGGAATTACCATCCGTGACTCGCTCTGCTACAATATCCGACCGGTCGGCTGTCGAGACATTCATATAAGCCATGTGAAAATCATCGGCTGCTGGCGCTACAACTCCGACGGTATCGATATGCACAACTGCGAGGACGTGGTGATTGAGGATTGCTTCCTGCGCACATTTGACGACACCATATGCGTTAAGGGCTTCGATTGCTACCATGAAGGCGACGTAGAAAAGGCGGTTCATGACGCTATGTATCGGGGCGGAAAATCCTACGACGTCTTTCGCAACGTCACGGTTCGCCGCTGCGTGCTCTGGAACGATTGGGGAAAATGTCTGGAAATCGGCGCGGAAACCCGGGCGCGGGAAATTTATGACGTCCTCTTTGAGGACTGCGACATCATCCATACCTGCGGGCCGGCGCTGGACTGCTACAACGTTGACTATGCCGACGTTCATGATGTAATCTATCGCAACATACGGGTAGAGATGGACGAAACGATTCCGGCGCCTCGGATTCAAAACTCCGACAGCGACGCTTACGGTGAAGTGACGCCCGGATATATGCCGAAGCTTATCGCCGTCAGCGTACAGTTTCACCACGAATACTCCGCAGGAGGGAAAATACGCGGCAAGAACCGAAATTTCCTATTTGAAGATATCCGGTTTATCGGACCGTCGCGCCCCGCCGTTGCGTTTTCCGGCTATTCGGATGAATTTGGCTGCAGCAATATTTGTCTTCGCGATATACGTTGGAACGGCGCATTGCTCAAAGTTCCGGAGGACTTTGTGTGGCAGCAAGGTCCGCATTGCTTCGATATCCGCTGTGAAACTTCGGTTTGAGCAACAAAAAGCCTATTTGACTGAAATTAAGCGTGACTGCGGCAAAACAAACGAAAGACTTGCACACCGAGGATATGATATATCCGAAGTATGCAAGTCTGTGTACTTAATATGATTGAACCGATTTAGCTATATAGGGCCCGTTCGGTTTAGACCGACGTTTGCCTTTCAAAAGCTATTTGTTCAACGTCCGAAAACAGTTGTTTTATTTTTTTGCTGCCCGAATAATAAAAATTTTTATCGTATGTATAGCGTGATGTTGTAAAATTGTAGGATACGGTATGCAAAAAAGAATTTCCGTTAAACAGCATATAATCATCACTTTCGAAATCATTTTCGACAAACGCAATAAAGACAAACGAAGCGTTTGAAAATTTCTTTTCGTACAGACCGTCAATGAATTTTGCCGCGTCGCTCAATTCGCCCGCGCCGGCAGTGTCATTCTTCAATATTATATAATTTTTATCTTTTTCTTTTCCGAAGTAATATAAAGAATATCTGTCATCGTCAATTTGAATCGGATTTAAAATATATTTTTCTTTCAGAGAAGATATTAACACATCATTATATATCATATTTCACCTCATTAGGATCGTTTTGTAGTAAATTTATGAATACCGCGGGCTTTTCTTATTTATTGCCCTTTAAACAGTTACCGATCGTTTTCTTTATGTATTTAATTATAGCATATTTTAACCTGATTGTCAAAATATAAAAAATACAGATGAAACAGCAAAAAAATCATTATTTGAGGAGGAAATCAAATTATGAAACAAATAATAAACTATGACAATCTGAGGTATTTTGCCTATTCAAACGACAAGATCTGCAAAAAGCCTATAAAAGGCGTCGTTCTTTCCTTTTTTGGCTTAGGTACGATGGACACGTATCAGGAAGATATTCCCGACGGCGTTTTTTATGCGGAAAAGGGCATTTTGTACGTTGTTCCGTATAACAATCCGTGGGCATGGATGAACCGGCAGGCTGTCGATTATACTAACGAAATCGTCGAGGTTTTGGTAAAGCAATACGACCTGCCCGACAATATCCCAATAGTTTCGTCGGGCGGCAGCATGGGCGGACTGTCGGCGCTTGTTTATATGAAATACGCCAAAAGAACGCCGATCGCCTGTGTAGCTAACTGCCCCGTTTGCGATTTGGTTTATCATTATGACGAGCGCTTCGATTTGCCGCGCACACTCTACAGCGCCTTTTATAATTATGACGGCGACTTGGAGCAAGCGCTTAAAACGGCGTCTCCGCTGCATTTGGCTTCGGAATTGCCGAAGGTGAAGTATCACATTTTTCATTGCGATGAGGATAAAGCCGTAAATCTGCAGGCGCATTCGGAAAAATTTGTGAAAACCATGGAAAATCTCGGATATGATATCACCTTTGATATCGTAAACGGCAGGGGGCATTGTGACTTGCCAGAAGAAATGTGGCAGCTGTATAAACAATACTGCCTGGATGCAATCGAAAACTGCTATACGGATTAGTATTTTTGATTTTTAATCAAAACCGGCAAAATACGCCGAAAACAGACTTTTTACATACCTATTAAAGAAAACGCCATCCCGCGACGGATGACGTTTTCTTTAATGGAGTAAATCCCGAATTGCGCATAGAGGAAGATATCCTCGTGCGGCAGAAATTAAATTGTTTATTTCGTTTTTATATCGCCGATTTTAACGTTCCAATCAAGCGGTACCTCTTGTGACGGGGTGCTTTCAAGGGTAATTTCCTTACCCTGCTCGGCGCTTTTTACGATGCTTTCCATAATTTCCAATACATGAAGCGCAAGCGCACCCGAGGCGTTGTTTACGCGCTTTTCCTCAAATGCATGAACGGTTTCGGAAAGTCCGATTCCTCTTTCGTTTTCGGAATAGGGAGAAATAAGAGGCATTTCACTGTATTCGGTATTTTCGCTTGTCGCCAAAAGCACCGGTCCGCCGAAGCCGTTGGGATCGGGTACCTTGAGACTGCCGGTTGTGCCGTATATTTCAATATTCGGCATGCTGTGTTTCCAGACGTCAAAGCTCATGATCAAGGTTGCGATAGCGCCGTTTTCGAAGCGTATAAGTCCGGCGATGTGGGTATCCACTTTAACTTCGATTTCCTGCCCGTTTTTCGGCATGCTTGTTATCGTTCGCTTCTCAAAGCCCTTTGCGCCGTATGCCATAACGCTTTTTGCTCTGCCCAAGAGCCGTACGAGCGCCGTAATATAGTAGGGCCCCATATCGAAAAGCGGACCGCCGCCGAAATCGTAATAAAATTCCGGATCCGGATGCCAGCTTTCGTGACCATGGCACATCATAAATGCGGTAGCCGCTATGGGTTTGCCGATTTTGCCGTCCTTTATCAACTGTGAACAGGTCTGTATTCCCGCTCCCAAAAAAGTATCGGGAGCACAGCCGACGTAGAGCCCTTTGCTTTGAGCGATTTCAATAAGCTCCTTGCCCTGCGCATAGGTAAGCGCCAGCGGTTTTTCGACGTAAACGTGTTTGCCCTTCAAAAGCGCCTGTTTCGAAAGCGGATAATGCCCTTGCGGCGTCGTGAGATTTAAGATAACGTCGATATCCGGACATTCCAACATCTCTTCAAAGGTCATAATATGAGGAATGTTATATTTTTCCGCCGCATTTTTTGCTTTTTCGGCGTCCAAATCCGCGCAGGCGTAAAAGGACGTATTCGGAAAGACGTTCGTCAGATTTTCAAGATATATGCTGCTTATATTGCCGCAGCCGACAAGACCGATTTTCATAATACTCTCACACCTCCGTTATCTCGCCGCATAAAGAAATCCGCGGCGCATAAGCTCTTTTGCTTCGGGAATTTCAAAAATCTTGCTTGTGTGTCCGAGCGAATTGTAATATACCTTTCCCTTGCCCCAGAATTTGGTGTAAACTACCGGTACGTCTACTTCGCCGTTAGAAGAATGCTCGCCCTCGACGGTGGGAAACTTAGTGGTTGCATAAACCTTTACCGCGGGATCGACATGGATATAATATTGCTCGCTTGTAACCATAAAGTCGTTTATCCCCGCAACCAGCGGACTGTCCGTGTTTTTGTCTATTTCCACTTTGTAAGTAACTCCGCCGCCGGGGTGCGCCACCCATTGAGAGCCGGTCATAAATTGCCATTGTGTGCTGTTTCTGAAAGCGTCGCACATGCCGCCATGACAACCCGCAATGCCGGTTCCGTTTGCCACCGCATTGCATACGTTTTCCTCCAATTTGCCGTCAAGCGTTCCCATCGTCCATATCGGAACGATCAAATCGTATACGCTCAAATCGCCGCCGAAGGCGTCCAACGTATCGGACAACGTAACTTCAAAATTTTCCGATTTCAAGATATCCGAAAAAACCTTTGCAACACCTTCGGGATCATGACCTTCCCAACCGCCATAGACAATTAATGCTTTTTTCATAAAAAATATCCTCCTTTATTTTTCTGTAATCTGATTGCATTGACTAATCATTGCATGAACAGTGTATCGCGAACACTCTTGAATTTAAATACGTATTGTAGTATAATATAAGACAAAATTAGTCTTTTTGAGGTGAACTTCATGTTCTTTGAAGCCGTTCATTCCATTACGGAAGAAAATTTTTACGTTTCGTTCGCGGAAGCGATCACTTTTCCACTGCATCTGCATCGCTCGTTTGAGTTTTTTGTTCAAATCGAGGGGGAGACAGAGGTGAGCGTTGACGAAAAGGTTTATCGGTTGTCGGCGGGAGAGGCTGTGCTCGTATTTCCGTTTCAGACGCATTCATACGATTGCAAAACCGCGGGAAAATATGAAATCGTCATTTTTTCTCCGGATGTTGTGACGGATTATTATATACAGACCAAAAATCTTTTACCCGTAAATAATACGTTGTCGAGCGGCCCCATAGCCGTGGACGACGCCGATAATATTTTCTTAAAAAAAGCCGCCGCTTACCGAATTTGCGGCTTGTTTGAAAAGGGCAGACAATATCGGAAATCGTCGGAGGAATCCCATCATACCGTTTTGGTAAGACTGCTTTTGTACACAAACGAAAATTTCCGTACAAAGTGCTTGCTCAAAGACGCATGCGCGACTATCGGTTACGATTACGCGTACGTTTCAAAGCTTTTCAAACGTATCATCGGAATGCCTTTCAGGAAATACGTAAATATGCTGAGGATCCGGGAAAGTCAAAATCTTTTCGGAAGCGGCTCGAAAAGCATCACCGAAATAGCCTACGAATGCGGCTTTTGCAACCTCAGAGACTTCGACCGCAATTTCTCCGCCTTCGTCGGCTGCACCCCCACGGAATACAAAAAACATATCCAAAGCAGATAAAATCAAATAACACGTTCACGGGCGGCAAGGAAAGTCAGACAAAAAAGAGACAGCCGCACGTGAGCGGCTGTCTGAGATGGTTATGCGTGTCAAACTTTCAGAGCTCCTTTTAAAGGGTTATGCAGGCCACCGGTTTACCGGCGGTCTTAAATGAATGATTTGATAACGGCTTATCTTTAATAAATAATATCTGCCGAGGCGGCGTCTTTGAAGGCGTCGAAGAAGCCTGCTGCAAATACGATCAGCGCTATAACCAATATAATCGATAATACTATGCCTATAGCCATCATGATAAGCTGTGCTTTTGCCCAATTGCGGAAGGATTCTTCCTTGGTTGTATCGCCGCCCCATATAAAGAGCATGATTATGTACACAATACCTCCCACAAAGGGTATAAGCGGGATCAAGGATCTGCCTATAAATCCTCCGATAGATACCGGCTCCGGCTTCGGGGTATTAACGGCATAGGGATTTACGGGCATGTTGGTTTGCGCGCCGCAATTGGGGCAATAGATTCTGTCGTCCTCAATTTGTGCTCCGCAATTTTGACAATATTTCATATAAATTCCTCCTCAAAAAAATTTTATGTAAATATAATAACACATATTGATTTATTTTGCAATTGTTTAATTTAAAAACGAGGGTTCAAGTCCTTCCGCATTGTCTAAGTTTAGGGCTGTGTCTTAGATCCGCTTCACTGCGCTTTAGCTCCGTTAATATCTCCGTCGGCTACACCGCCGCCTCCCTTTAGGCAAGGGAGGGGGCGCAATGTGAAATGAAGCAGCGCGGGGCGCCATGAAGAATGAAGCGCTCGCTTGCGCGAGACGTTTCGGTGCCCGCTTCGCGGACGAATAAAAAACATAAAGGTTTATGGTTTGAGATTTTAATACAAGTTGTATTCTCGTGCAGAGGTTCAAAAAGCTTCACCCACCCTTGGGTCAGCTTACGAGGGAGCTGTCAGCGCAGCTGACCGAGGGAGAGATTTTTTATTTTTAATTTCCTTTTATTTCTTTGCATTTTTCTTATTCTTACTCTTTTTCTCTCCCTCCGTCTTTTGCTCCGCAAAATCCACCTCCCCCGTCAGGTGGAGGCAAGGCGCGCCGTGCGCGCAAAGGAATAAATAACCAAAAAAACGTGGGCGAGGCGCTGTCACGCGATGAAAAATGAGGCAGCGGGTGCTGTTTTTGTGGGGGAAATTCGGGCAAGAAAGAGAAATTCGGCGATTTTTGTGCAGGTTTACGGGGATTTTTTATAGGTTTACGGGGATTTTTTATAAAAAACTATTGAAAAATCGAAAATGATGTGCTAAGATTTACTGTGTATATGGTCG
>CANQGK010000019.1 GCA_947623175.1 uncultured Clostridia bacterium
TATTTCAAGGACGATGACACAGGCGGCGGATAAATCCGTCCGCCTCGGGCGCATTGTAATCTGATTGCATTGACTACGCAAAGCACCCGCACGGGTGCTTTGTTTTTTAGATTTTTTGTCAATAGTCACAGGGAAAAGGTTAAAACAAAAAAAGCCTCCCGAAACCGCGAATTTACGGTTTTCGGGAGGCTTCGGCTTTTAAAAATGCAGGGTTTAATTGTTTTGATTTTGCTCTTTATGGCATTTATCCGCTAAAGCGCAATTTGAACAGCCGCAGCCGCATGAGGATTTACCTTTTTTGCGGTTTATTACAATTGCCGCAATCGCGCCCGCTATCACGGCTAATATAATTGCCGCCGTTATTATCGTGCCTATATTTTCCGTTATATATGCCGTCATTTTGCTCACCTTGCCTTAATTTTTACCGTTTTTGTAAGCTTTGTCGATTCCCTGTAGGGGCGTACAAGCATATAAATCATTCCTGCGAGCACCGCCAATGCTGCGATTAATCCTAACGGGTTTATATTGCCTGTAAATACGCCGCCGAATTGATTTATCATCAAAGAAACGGCGTAAGCGAAGGCGCATTGGTAACCTATCGCAAACCATGTCCATTTGGCGCTGTTCATCTCACGGCGAATGGCGCCTATTGCGGCAAAGCAGGGGGCGCAAAGCAGGTTGAATACTAAGAAGGAGTAACCCGTAATTCCCGTAAAGGTAGCCGCGAGGGTGGAGTAAACCGAACCCGAACCGCCGTAGAGAATACCCATGGTGCCTACGATGTTTTCCTTTGCGACAAGGCCGGTAATCGAGGCGACCGCCGCCTGCCATCTTCCCCAACCGAGAGGCGCGAATATCCATGCAACGGCGCTTCCTATCCGGGCCAAGAGGGATTTGTTGAGCTCGTCTTCCGCAAGCATGCGAAATCCGCCGTCGGCAAAGCCGAAATATGTGGTAAACCAAACCAAAACGGTGGAAAGCAGAATAATCGTTCCCGCCTTTTTTATAAAGGACCAGCCGCGCTCCCATGTAGAGCGAAGGACGTTTTTAAGGGTGGGCAGGTGGTATGCCGGAAGCTCCATAACAAACGGCGCCGGATCGCCCGCGAACATCCGCGTTTTTTTCAGCATAATACCGGATGAAATTATGGCGAGCATACCTATAAAGTAGGCGGAAGTCGCCACGAGCGCCGAACCGCCGAAAATTGCGCCGGCTATCATCGCGATAAAGGGCACCTTGGCGCCGCAGGGAATAAAGGTTGTAGTCATAATCGTCATTCTGCGGTCGCGTTCGTTTTCAATGGTGCGCGAAGCCATAATTCCGGGAATACCGCAGCCCGTAGCGATAAGCATTGGGATGAAGGATTTGCCCGAAAGCCCGAATTTGCGGAATATTCGGTCAAGCACAAAGGCGATGCGCGCCATATAACCGCATGCTTCGAGGAAGGCGAGCATCAAAAACAGCACAAACATCTGCGGCACAAATCCGAGCACGGCGCCTACGCCCGCCACTATACCGTCGAGCACTATTCCGCGGATAACCGCGCCGGCGCCGTCTTCGGCGACCTTTGCGCTGTTAAGCAGATTTTCGATAAGCACGGGAACTCCGGGTACCCATACGCCGTAATCGGCAGGGTCGGGCTCTTCGCCGTATTTTTCGAGAACCGTAACCGCGTTTCGGTAGTCGGCAAGCGTTGCGGTCTTGATTTCCGACGCGAGGGTCTCCTCGTCGGTGACCTCGTAGTTGAAATTCCCTGTTGGCGCTTCGCCGTTTTCCTCGATATAGGCGTTAAAACCGTCTGAAATGAGGGAGGCTTCGGTGTATTCCTCCGCCGCGCTTTCGTAAGCGGAGGAGCCTATCCCTAAAAGATGCCATCCGTCGCCGAAAAGCCCGTCGTTCGCCCAATCGGTGGCGGCGGAACCGACGCCGACCATGGCTATCCAATAGACAAAGAACATAATAACCGCAAAAATCGGCAGTCCGAGCAGGCGGTTGGTAACGACTTTATCGATTTTATCCGACAGGGTAAGGCTGCCCGCCTTTTTCTTTTTATAACAGGACTTTAAAACCGACGCTATGTAAATATAGCGCTCGTTTGTGATGATCGACTCCGCGTCGTCGTCAATTTCTGCTTCCGCGGCGGCGATATCCTTTTCGATATGCGCCAGGGTTTCGGGCGGAATATTAAGCTCGCCGAGCACCTTTTCGTCTCGCTCGAAAATCTTTACGGCGTACCAGCGTTGGCGTTCCTCGGGATAATCATGCAATACCGCTTCCTCGATATGCGCTATCGCATGCTCGACCGCGCCCGAAAAGGTG
Source organism: uncultured Clostridia bacterium (assembly GCA_947623175.1). Taxonomy (GTDB): domain Bacteria; phylum Bacillota; class Clostridia; order Oscillospirales; family Acutalibacteraceae; genus UBA737. The sequence continues at coordinate 2,320 of CANQGK010000019.1, forward strand.
TGCATAGGCAGGGCTTTTTCGGCTTCCGCCGCCGCAATTGCCGCATTCGCCGCTTCCGCGACGCCCGTTCCTCTTAAGGCGGAAATTTCGACGATTTTGCACCCGAGGCGGCTTGAAAGCTCGGCGGTATCGATTTTATCGCCGTTTTTCTTTACCGCGTCTATCATATTAACGGCGATAACCATCGGAATGCCGAGCTCGGCAAGCTGTGTGGTCAAATATAGATTTCTTTCGAGATTGGTTCCGTCGACGATGTTGAGTATTACGTCCGGACGCTCATCCAACAGATAATTTCTCGCCACGACCTCCTCTAAGGTGTAGGGGGAGAGCGAGTAAATTCCCGGAAGGTCGGTCACGGTTACGTCGGGGTGCTTTTTAAGCCTGCCCTCCTTTTTTTCGACCGTTACTCCTGGCCAATTTCCCACAAATTGATTGGAGCCGGTAAGCGCGTTGAAAAGGGTGGTTTTGCCGCTGTTGGGGTTGCCCGCAAGGGCGATTTTGATACTCATAAATTTCTCCTTTCTATGCGGATTTTATAGAAAATCCGGCTTTGGTTAACGTCAGTTAACCAGCGTGCAAAAAAATTATTCGATCTCGATCATGTCGGCGTCGGCTTTACGCAGGGTAAGCTCGTAGCCTCGAACGGTGACCTCCAAAGGATCGCCGAGTGGGGCGATTTTTCGGATATAGACCTCGGTGCCGCGCGTTATGCCCATATCCATAATACGCCGCTTTACGGCTCCCTCGCCGTGAAGTCTCACCACCTTTACGGTTTCGCCGATTTTTGCATCCTTAAAGGTTCTCATAAATACATCTCCTCTCAAAAGCTTTTATAATACCGTATATTCCGGCGCGAAAGCGGGTTTTATGCGGCTTTTCGCGCTTTATACCATTATTTTTCCCGCAGTTTCTTTGCTTATTGCAACCCGCGTTTCTTTGACGTTTACTATCAAATTCCCGCCGAGCGACGCTATCACCGTAACCCTGCCGCCTACGACAAATCCCAAATTTTCGAGGTGCTTTTTTACCTCTTTGCTTCCGCCGATTTTTTTAACGATATTTTCTTCGCCCGTATTTGCAAGCGCTAAAGGCAGCATATCGGTCTCCTCCGTTTATCCTAAAATTAAAACTGCAAGCCGCCGTAAGTTACCTATGGCTAACCGCTACGTATATATTATAGTTACCCAAGGGTTACTTGTCAAGAGTTTTTTTAAAAATTTTTTAAAATTTTTTTGTGTTTGCGGCAAAGGTTAATTATTGATTTATGTAATATTTTATGGTAAAATATCCATAAACGACAATAACGGCGAGGTTTGAGAACGCCGCGCCCGTATGGGATTTTGATTACGATACAAGCTATTGAAAGACGGAGGGAAAACTTATGTCAATAAAAGAATCCGGCGAAATGTATCTGGAGACGGTGCTTATCCTTTCCCGAAAAAAGAATATTGTGAGAGCTATAGACGTTGTGGAATATATGGGCTTTTCAAAGCCCGCCGTGAGTCGGGCGCTCGGGAAGCTGAGAAGCGAAAAGCTTATTATTATCGACGGCAACGGTTTTATCGCCTTTACCGAAAGCGGCAGACGGCTTGCCGAAAAGGTTTACGAGCGGCATATTATTTTAACCGAATTTATCAAAGGGCTCGGTGTGGATGAGGAAACCGCCTCCGCCGACGCATGCAAAATCGAGCATGTAATAAGCGACAAAACCTTTGAAGCCGTAAAGGCGAGCTTGAAACGGTAAATTTGCAGGTTTAAATTTTTTAAGGACAGTGTTTAGTATGACTCTTGAGCTTAATGACGTTGAAAAATCGTTTGGCGAAAAGCAGGTTTTAAAGGGCGTTTCCTTCAAAGCGGAGGGCGGCAAGGCTTTCGGTCTGCTCGGGCGAAACGGCGCGGGAAAAACCACCTCCATACGGATTATGATGAACGTCTTTTCCGCCGACGGCGGCGAGGTGCTTTTTGACGGAAAGCCGATAAATTATGACGAGGTGCAGTTCGGATATCTTCCCGAGGAGCGCGGACTTTACCCCAAAAAGAAAATATCCGAGCAGTTGGTATACTTTGCCGAGCTTAAGGGTATGCGGCATACGGACGCCGTCGCGTCGGTCGATTATTGGCTTAAAAGGCTCGGCATGGCGGAGTACCGCGGCAAGCGGCTCGACACCCTTTCAAAGGGCAATCAGCAAAAAATCCAGCTTGTCACCGCTCTTGCGCATGATCCGCAGGTAGTAATACTCGACGAGCCCTTTTCGGGGCTTGATCCGGTAAATGCGATGCTTTTAAAAGATGTCGTAAAGGAGATCATCGCAAAGGGTAAAATTGTTTTGTTTTCAAGCCACCAAATGAATTATATAGAAGAATTCTGCGACAGCATAGCCATTATAAACGGCGGTAAAATCGTGCTTGAGGGCGATCTGCACACCATTAAGCGCAACTATCCGAGAAACCGGCTTGTCGTGCGGTCGGTTAAGGCGGCGGATATTGCGAAAGAATATAAGGACCGCTGTAAAGCGGGCGACGACGGCGCGCTTTATATCACCCTTGCGGATCCCGACGAAAAGCATGCCGTCATAAAAAAGCTTGCCGAAAGCTATGACATTGACGAAATCAGGGTTTTTGAGCCTTCGTTAAACGATATTTTCGTAGAGTATACCGAAAATAACATCTGAAAGAGGGGAAAACATGAAACAGTTTTGGAAAATTCTTAAATTTGAGCTTAAAAATTACTTTTCCAAGAAGGTATTTATTATCGTTACCCTGCTTTTGGTTGCGGTAATAGCGGCGGTAATGTTTATTCCGAGAATTACGAGCCTGTTTGAAAGCGACGGCAATGCCGACTCTGCCGATGCCGAATCGTCCGCAGCTTCCGACGTTATGCTTGTAAAAGCCGACGCGGGAGAGAATGCGGAGGTTATAAAGGAATACTTTGAAGCGGAGTTTCCCGAATACAAAGTCGAGCTTACCGACGACGACCTTGACGGTATAAAGGCTAAAATCACCGACGGCGACGCCGAATGCGCCTTTGTGCTCACTTCGCCGACGGAGTATACTTATTATGTGGACAATCTTTCCATGTACGATCAAAATACCGCCGTGGCGGACGAAGCTTTGCAGAGCATTTACCGCATAAACGCCATGACCGCAAGCGGCATGACGCCCGAGCAGGCAAACGAGGTTATGAATATTCAAATCACGGGCAAAACCGAAAGCCTCGGCAAGAACCAGATGCAGAATTTTTATTATACCTACATTATGATTTTTGCGCTGTATTTTGTAATTCTTTTGTACGGGCAAATGGTTACCTCGAGTGTCGCCACGGAAAAAAGCTCGAGGGCTATGGAGCTTTTGATAACAAGCGCGAAGCCTGTCGCTATGATGTTCGGCAAGGTTATATCCTCCTGCATTGCGGGGCTTACCCAGCTGGCGGTCGTTTTCGGCTCGGCGATACTCTTTTACAATATAAATAAATCCTATTGGAGTCAAAATATACTTATAGGTTCTATTTTCAATATCCCGTCCGGACTGCTTGTGTTTATGCTGGTATTCTTTATACTCGGATTTTTGATATACGCCTTTTTGTACGGCGCCGTCGGTTCTACGGTTTCAAAGCTTGAGGACGTAAATTCCGCGGTTATGCCCCTTACCTATATGTTTATTTTCGCCTTTATCGTGGTTATGTTCTCTATGGGCTCCGGCGAGGTTGACAATATTTTGATGAAGGTTTGCTCCTATATCCCCTTTACTTCGCCGATGGCTATGTTTACCCGCATTGCTATGAGCAGGGTGCCGTGGTATGAAATTGCGGCGTCGATTTTGATTTTAACGGTATCAACGATCGGAATAGGCGTCCTTTCGGCAAAAATATACCGCGTAGGGGTTTTGCTCTACGGTACGCCGCCGAAGTTTAAAACGATACTCAAGCTTATTAAAAAATCGTAATGGAAATTTTAAAAAAAGAAAGACGGAATTAAAATGTTATCTTTGGACAAAGTATTCGACGCTCAAACGGTGCTTAAAAGCATTATCCGTGAAACCGCCATGGTAAGGGCGTACGGCACGGCTCCCGACTGTGAGCTATATTTGAAGCCCGAAAATTTACAGATCACCGGTTCCTTTAAGGTGCGCGGTTCGGCGTATAAAATCGCCATGCTCTCGGACGAGGAAAAGCAAAGGGGAGTTATCGCCTGCTCCGCGGGAAACCATGCGCAGGGAGTCGCGCTTGCGGCGACTAAAAACGGCATAAAATCCTTGATTTGTCTGCCCGACAGCGCGCCCATTTCCAAGGTCGAGGCTACCAAGGGCTTCGGAGCGGAGGTGTGTCTGGTTGAGGGCTGTTATGACGACGCTTATCAAAAAGCGCTTGAGCTTAAGGAAAGCGAGGGTTACACCTTTGTGCACCCGTTTGACGACGAAAACGTTATCGCGGGGCAGGGAACCATTGCGCTCGAAATTTTGAACGGGCTCGACAACATCGACGCTATAGTGGTGCCCGTGGGCGGCGGCGGACTTATTTCCGGCATAGCCTATACCGCCAAGCACATAAGACCTTCCGTAAAGGTCTACGGCGTGCAGGTCACGGGCGCGCCGAGCATGTATAACGCGATAAAGAAGGGTGAAATCGAGTCGCTCGACGCGGTTTCCACCATTGCGGACGGTATCGCGGTCAAGACGCCGGGGGAAAATACCTACGCTATTGTGAACGAATACGTAGACGACATCGCGCTGGTATCCGACGATGAGGTGGCAAGCGCCATTCTCACCCTTATCGAAAAGCAAAAAATGATCGCCGAGGGCGCGGGCGCCGCGGCGGTAGCGGCGGTAATGTTCAATAAATTCGACCTTAAGGGCAAACGGGTCGCGGCGGTCGTGTCGGGCGGCAATATCGATGTTACGAGCCTGTCGCGCGTTATAGATCGCGGATTGCGCAACTCCGGCAGGTCGACAAGCCTGCTTATAGAGCTTATCGACAAGCCCGGACAGCTTAATGAAATTTCCCGCATAATCGCCGAATGCGGCGGCAACGTGACCGGCGTTCATTACGAAAAGGGCAATACCGAAAGCGTTAACGGTTGTTTCCTGCGTATGGAAATGGAAACGAGAGATTTTGAGCATGTAAACCTGATCACGCAAAGCTTGCGCGACGGCGGATTTAAAACAGTTTAAAAAAGGAGTATAAATTTATGAAAAAGACAGAAACCAAGCTTGCTCCGGCGGCTATAGGCCCCTACTCGCAGGGTATCGTTGCGGGCGATTTGATCTTTACCTCGGGGCAAATTCCGCTCAATCCCGAAACGGGGCTTATCGAGGGCGAAAACATAACCGAGCAGACTCACCGCGTATGCAAAAATCTCGAAGCGGTGCTCACCGCCGCCGGCGGAAGCCTTAAAACGGTTGTAAAAACGGTATGCTTTTTAAGCGATATGGCGGATTTTGCCGCATTTAACGAGGTCTACGCGCAATATTTTACCGAAAAGCCCGCGCGTTCCTGCGTCGCGGTAAAGGAGCTTCCGAAAGGCGCGCTCGTCGAGGTAGAGGCAATCGCCGAAAAGGCGTAAAGCTTTTTTGGCTTTTTTGCAAGGAGAAGGCTTATGACCGCAAAGGAAAAAATGCATAATACCGAGCTTTATCTGCCGAGCGACAGAGAGCTTTTAAAAGAACAGCAGAAGTGCCTGGATAAGCTTTATGATTTTAACCGTATACGCCCGTCCGAGTATGAGAAAAGGGCGGCGCTGCAAAAGGAAATGTTTGCCGAGGTCGGAGAAGATTGCTATATCGAATCGCCTTTACATGCGAATTGGGGCGGGCGGCATGTGCATTTGGGCAAAAACGTTAGTCAATGCAATCATATTACAATGCGTTTTGCGTGTAACGACGTCCGCGCCCGCTTTGTCGCACGGTCTTACCATACGACAGTATGCTCTCAACCGTGCTTCGCGCGGAACACGAACGGCGTTCTCATGCAAAATCTTCGACCCGAGTCGGAGCGGATTTTTTCGTCCGGCAAGGAAGAGGACGCAGGAATACTGTCGTATTTCAAGGACGATGACACAGGCGGCGGAGAAATCCGTCCGCCTCGGGCGCATTGTAATCTGATTGCATTGACTATGCCAATTTTAATTTAACTTTGGTAGACGATACTCATATTTATATCGGCGATTATACCATGCTCGGCCCCAACGTTACGATCGCGACGGCGGGGCATCCGCTGCTGCCGGAGCTTCGCGAAAAGGGTTATCAATATAACGCGCCCGTGCATATCGGAAAAAATTGCTGGCTCGGCGCCGGCGTTATTATCCTGCCGGGAATTACCGTCGGCGATAATACGGTAATAGGCGCGGGCAGCATAGTGACCAAGGACCTGCCGGCAAACGTTTTGGCGGTGGGAAACCCTTGCAGGATTTTACGCGAAATAGGCGAGCACGACAGAAAATATTATTTTAAAGACCGAGAAATCGACGAGAGTATATTCGAGTAAATATATTTCAACCGCGGAAATCGCCGCGAAGCCTCGGGGGGAAGGCGGCAAAGGTTCGTTTTACCCCCCCCGAAAATCGCCTAAATCGCCCAAATTTGCAAAAAAATCATAAAAAGCTTGCAAAAACGTTAAAGGTGTGGTACAATACCTTTTGCAAGGGCATTAAAACCGCTTATTTATTGCAAATGGGGTTTTAGCGCAGTTGGTAGCGCACCACACTGGCAGTGTGGGGGTCAGGGGTTCGAATCCCCTAAGCTCCACCAAAAATCGGCAAGCGAATTTTTACGCTTGCCGATTTTCATTTGTTTATTTTCGGAGGAAAGAAAAGACGAAAAATTTTTTTTAATTTTTTTCAAAAAAATATTGACATTAGCGGCGAAAAAGAGTATAGTCAATGCAATCAGATTAAAATGTGCCCGAGGCGGACGGATTTCTCCGCCGCCTGTGTCATCGTCCTTGAAATACGACAGTATTCCCGCGTCCTCTTCCTTGCCGGACGAAAAAATCCGCTCCGACTCGGGTCGAAGATTTTGCATGAGAACGCCGTTCGTGTTCCGTGCGACAAAGCGGGCGCGGACGTCGTTCCACGCAAAACGCATTGTAATCTGATTGCATTGACTATTCAATCAGATTAAAAATTGCTTCTTGATTTTTTTCGTAGAGGTACCGTTGCTATGATTACGAAAGAAAAACAGCCGAAAACGGAAGCCGCCGAACGGGAAGCGGAGAGTATTTATGTAAACGAACCTTTCCGCGGACAAAAGCTGCTTGCCAACAAAAAACTGACCGACGAAGATCTTAAAAAACTTGAACGTATCATTCCGCAGTCCGAAAAGCTTCTCTTTGTGATTGCGGGAGATTTGAATATTCACAGCAAGTACGCAAAATCGCTGCTTGCGGTGACCGACAAACAGATTTACGGATTTGACGACGCCTTTGAAAACGGCGTACGTACTTATCAATATTCCGACGTAAAACGGGCGTACGTTAAGCGCTGTTACGGAAACGCAATGCTCGTCTTTTCCAAAGACGACAGCAAAGCGGAGGAAGTCGACCTTACCAAGGAGCATGTGGCATTCCTCAGGTTCTCTTACCGCGTCGCTTCGCTTTATGATTCCGCCGCGCATTTTATACAGGACGTCGCCGAAGGGAAGGACTTAAACGAGGCTTTGCAGGTTGTGGAAGCCTCCTTTGAGAAGCAGTTTATGGTCTGCCCCCGCTGTGGGCGAAACCTGATCCGTCCGGGCGCTCCATGTATGAATTGCAAATCCAAGAAAAAGGTGATCGGCAAGATCGCGGGGTATATTATGCCTTACAAGACTACGCTGATCTTCTGCCTCGTGCTTTCGGTCGTAACAACCGCGGCTTCGCTGGTGCCGCCCTATATGACGGGAATGCTGGTGGACGACGTTTTGCCCACCGGAAACGGTAATATGCTGCTTATGTGCGTCGGCGTACTGTTTGCCACCTATCTTTTGCAATACGGTGTGGGCGCGCTGCGTTCTTATCTTTTGAAAATCAGCGGCGACAGCATTGTCGCGGATTTACGCAACGACGTTTACGAAAAAGCCCAGCATTTGACAATGCGCTTCTATGACCGCACCTCCACGGGCGCCGTGATCAACCGCATCAGCGGCGATACCAATACGATACAGGCTTTTATGCTGCGTATTACCCAAGAGGTCGTGGTGCAGTTCTTCCTTTTGATAGGTATTGTCATAATTATGTTTACGCGAAATTGGCGGCTCACCCTGCTTTCCCTGCTGCCCGTGCCTATCGTCGTTATAGGCTCGCGAATTTTCGGAAAGAAAATCGCGCCCTTTTATCGCCGTATCTGGCGCAGATGGTCGGCGGTGACCTCCATTCTTACCGATACGATCCCCGGAATCCGCGTAATTAAAGCCTTTGCAAACGAAAAGTCCAGCGTCGATAATTTTGAGACCTACAACAATGAATGGCTTAAAACCGATATTCAGGCCTCGCGCATTACCACGCTGTTTCCGAATATCGTAAACCTCGTCATCACCTGCGGCTCCCTATTGATATGGGGAATCGGCGGTAATCTCGTCATAAAAAATCCCGACGGCTTTTCCGCGGGTCTGTTGGTATCCTTCATCTCCTACACTTCGATGTTTTACGGGCCGGTAAATTTCTTTGCCAACCTCAACGACTCCTATCAGCAGGCGCTCAACGCCGTGGAGCGGGTAATGGATATTATAGACGCCGAGCCGGAGAGTAATTTTGCCGAGGGCAAGCATCCGGACAGGTTGTTTGGAAAAATCGAGTTTCGCAACGTGAACTTTTCCTTTGACCGCTCGAAAAAGACGCTTTCCAATATAAATCTCACCATAGAGCCGGGCGATATCGTGGGAATCGTGGGAACCACCGGCGCGGGAAAATCCACGCTGATCCATTTGCTCATGCGCTATTACGACTCTTACGACGGGGAAATTTTAGTGGACGGCGTTAACATTCGGGATATCGATCTGCAATTTTACCGTTCGGAAATCGGCTACGTTCAGCAGGAGCCTTTGATGTTCCACGATTCTATATTTAACAATATTGCCTTCGGCACCCAAAATACCCACGTCGAGGAGGTAATAAACGCCGCCGAGGTCGCCAACGCCCATGAGTTTATCGCCCGACTTCCCGACGCTTATGACACCGTCCTCGGAGAGCGGGGAACGGGGCTTTCCGGCGGTGAGAGACAGCGCCTTTCCATAGCCCGCGCCGTTCTTAAAAATCCGAGTATTCTCTTCTTTGATGAGGCTACGGCTTCCGTGGACTCGGAGACCGAAAGTCTCATTCAGGACGCTATCGAGCGCCTTATCCAGGGGCGTACCACGCTGATGATCGCCCACCGGCTTTCCACTTTGCGTAAAGCCAACAAGATTATCGTGGTGGATCATGGAGAAATTCTCGAAATGGGTTCGCCCGAGGAGCTTATGGAAAAGAAGGGAAAATATTACAAGTTGATTCAGATCCAGACCATGTCCGATCAAATCCGCAAAACGAAGGAAGAGGAGAGATTTGAATAATGGCACGGTTGTATATTGAAGCCGATATGGCGCACTTTACCCGCAAGGATATAACTCTTGTTGATATGGAGCTCTACGACGGAAGATTTTTCGAAAATTTAGAGCCGCGACGGCTTTTTCCGCTTACGGGACTCACAAAATACATTACGCTGCTTGATCCCCTCGGCGATGAGCGGGCGATTATCCGAAATCTTGCCACCCTGCCGGAAGAGGACCGCAGAATTATCGAGGAATGCCTCGACGAATACTATCTGATTCCGAAGGTCACGAAAATCATTGCCTGTCGGGAGAAATTCGGACTTTTATCCATCGAAACCGAGACGGATAAGGGGCCTGCGACGATCGAAATTCGGAATATCATTCATGGCATTAAGCTTATGTACGGGATCCGCGTGCTCTTTCGCGATAACAACGATAACCGATACGAAATTCCCGATTTGAATAAATTGGATCGGGACAGTCGGGCTAAAATCGACGCATTCTTATAAATAACGAAAGGAGAGGTGATAATGAAACTGATTCTTGCAATCGTAAACAACGACGACAGCGCAATCGCCGCAGCCTCGCTGACGGAAGCGGGATTCTTTGTTACCAAGCTGTCCACTACCGGCGGATTTTTGATGGTCGGCAATACCACGCTTTTGATCGGTACGGAAGAAAAAGACGTAGAAGTCGTGCTCGATTTGCTCAAAAAATACTGTACCACCCGCAAGCAAATGAATACGCCGACAAGCTCTTTCGGCGCGGGATTGCAAAACTTCAGCCTCCCTGAGGAAGTGACGGTCAGCGGCGCAACGGTCTTTGTGCTGGGGGTAGACCGGATGGAGAAGCTGTAAATTTGTGCGGCAAAGCTTACCGCACCGCTTTCCCTTTTTTAAAATTTTACCGATTACGGAAAAAAACGGAAAAACCGCCGTCTCAAAGGTAACCGCGAGACGGCGGTTTTTTGCAAAATATACAAAATAATTTTTGAGCGAGCGGAAAAGCGGGCGAGAGGTAAACCGGCGGTTTCTTGCTTTCGGTGTTGTCGGGTAATATAATGAAATCAATACAAACGGAAAGCGGTGGCTATGATGAATATGAAAAAAATAGGCGCATTTATCGCCGAACGGCGCAAGGAGCTCGGCTATACGCAGGAGCAGTTGGGCGAGCTTGTCGGCGTCTCGGACAAGGCGGTATCCAAATGGGAACGCGGTATCTGCTTTATAGACGTTTCCGGAGCGCATCTGCTGGCGATGGCGCTTAAGACCGATTTGCTCACCCTTATGAACGGCGAAGCGCCGAACGACAACTCAAGCTACCGTTCGGTAGACGCGCAGTCGCCGCAGGAGCAGGAAAACAGTCCGGTGGTATTATCCGACACCGGCGAAACGGTCTCGCCTTACTTATTCGGAAGCAATCTTGAGCATTCGCGCTCGGACGTTTATTTCGGAATTTCGGCTCAAATGCTGAAAAACCGAAAATTCGCCGGTAAGCCCCAAGCGGTCTGCGGCTGTTCGCTCGAATGGTATCCGATAGGCAAGAGGGCGCATTTTGCGCATTCGGCGCCCTATACCCGCCATGGCGACGGGTATCACATGCACCGTGAAAACGAATGCAACGCGCAAAAGGCGGTCAATTTTTTCCCCGGCGAGCCATGCGGCATAGGACAGCAAGGTCTTTATATTTGCAAGGATAAAAGCTATGAACTTGCTCTCGTTGCCAAAAGCGACCGTCCGATAGATGTGACGGTAACGCTTACCGACGATAAAGGTGAGGAAGTTTTAGCGCGAAGCGACTTTTCGGTGAAACCGGGCGAATGGCGGCGTTTTACCGCTCTAATGAAACCCGTAAACGACTGTGAGGACGCAGACCTGCGTATAGTCTTTACGCAGTCCGGAGCGTTGCATATAGGCGCCGTCTCGCTTATGGCGCAGGGGCATTTTCACGGTATGCGCCGCGACGTTATTGAGCGCCTGAAGGAGCTTGGCATAAAGGTACTGCGCTGGCCGGGCGGTAATTTTGCCGGCGAATATAATTGGATGGACGGCATACTGCCGGTAGACATGCGCGCGCCGATCGGCTCTCATATGGCAACCGAAACACAGCCGCATTCCGGAGGCTACGATTTCAGCGAGATCAACACCGACGACTTTGTGGCGCTTTGCCGCGAGATCGGCGCACAGCCCTTTATTACTATCAATCCCACATGGAACACGCCGGAGGAAAGCGCCGCATGGGTAGAATATTGCAACGGTTCCGCAGATACCCCCTTCGGCAGTCTGCGGGCGCAGGCGGGGCACCCGGAGCCGTATTACGTTCGCCTGTGGTCGTTGGGCAATGAGGCGGGATACAGTCATATGGAGGGGGAAAACACTCCCTCCGGTTACAGTCACAACGTGCAGCTGCACGGCAGGGCGATGTTGAAGGTCGACGGTCAGCTGACCTTATGCTCCGGAGGACCGTATCCGGATAAGGAATGGGCGGACTGCTCGGCGTATGCTTTGCGGGATATCGCGCCCTTAGTCAGTATTCATTACTATGCTCCAGCCTTTGATCCGGAATCGCCGGATGCCGAAGCCCTAAACGAAAGCTATCGCCTCGGTATAGACGGCGTATTGACGGCGCGTAACCTGCTTCGCCTTCATGCCGCGCAGTTGGACAGCAGACTGCAAATAAGCTTTGACGAATGGAACCAATGGTATGCATGGTTTCGCCCCTCGTCGGTTACGGAGGGAATCTTTACCGCAAGGATGCTGCATATGCTGATCGGCGAGGCGCAAGCACAAAGGCTTGCCATAGCCTGCCATTTTGAGGCGGTGAATGAGGGCGCCGTGATTGTTACGCCCTATTCGGCGGAGTTGACCGCCGCCGGGCAGATGTTCGGTGTTATGAAGCACCACATCGGAGGGCTTATCGAGTACGCCTCGCTGCAAACTCTGATTACCCGCAAGGACGGCCGTCGGACGGTGACGGTTATCAATGCGTCGCCCGACGCCGAAATCGACGTCACACTGCCCGTCTTCGGCAGCGTCGAGCGGGCGGACTGCTATTTTGGCGAAGATCTCCTGCCGCAGGGCAAATTCACCGTTTGCCCGGCAAGCGTCACAATGACGGACGGCACAACAAACCTCCATCTCCCCGCCCACAGCGTTGCGCTGATGATTCTTTCCTGAGTGTAATCTTAATATTTTTTACAGGCAATAAAACCGGCGCTTTAGATGAAACTCCGAGGCGACGGTTTTTTTGTACGGTTATTGAAAATTATCCGTAATTTTTTAAAAAATCATATTGCTATTATTCTGAAATCGGAATATAATAATATCATTAAAACCGGAGGTGCGCTATGGAATACATGTCCGCAAGAGATGCCGCTATTAAGTGGGGAATTTCACAAAGGCGAGTTGCCGTTCTTTGCTCGGAAAACAGAATAAAAAACGCCGCAATGGTGGGAAATATGTGGATAATACCCGCTACGGCGGAAAAGCCTGACGATGCGCGGACTACCCGATATTCGCAAAAGGACGGTAAAAAGGTAAAGCCGTTCTTGAAATGGGCGGGCGGAAAAGGACAGCTGTTGTCCGAAATCGAGAAATATTATCCGTTTGCAGACAAAAAAATTTCAAAATACGCCGAGCCGTTTGTGGGCGGAGGCGCCGTGCTTTTCGATATTTTAAGCAAATACAGCCTTGAATCGGTCTATATCAGCGATATAAACGCGGAGCTTATTAATACATATCGCATTATAAAAGATGACGTCGACGAGCTTGTTTTTATGCTTACATCTATGCAAAGTGAATTTGTTCCGATGAATACAGAGCTTCGCAAAGCATATTACATGACAAAGCGCGAACGTTTTAATTATTTAAAGGTAAACGGGAACAAAAGTGCAAAAATTGAAAAAGCGGCGCTGATGATTTTTCTTAATAAAACCTGTTTTAACGGTTTATACAGAGTCAATAAAAAGGGATTATTTAACGTACCCATGGGTTCTTATAAAAATCCTCAGATTTGCGATGAAGAAAATTTGAGAGCGGTATCGGAAAAATTGCAAAACGTAAAGATTGTGTGCGGCGATTACAGAAAATCCGCCGATTTTATCGATAACTGCACTTTCGTTTATTTTGATCCTCCGTATCGTCCGATAACCGATACGGCAAGCTTTACCGCATATACGGAAAATTTGTTTAACGACGAGGCACAGATCAAACTTGCAAAGTTTGTCGACAGTATGCACGGTAAAGGCGCAAAAATTGTGATAAGTAATTCCGATCCCAAAAATTTTGACAAGGAAGATGAATTTTTTGATGATATTTATTCATCTCATAAAATCAAGCGCGTCGAGGCTACCCGCATGATTAACTGCAACAGTGAAGCAAGAGGTAAAATTAACGAATTACTCATATCGAATTTTTAATTGGATTTATGTACGGAGGCGATAACATGGCAAGAGATTTTAACACTTGGCTGTCCGGATTTCGTGACAGTATAGCCGATTACCGGTATTATATCGATTTTGAAAAGGTGCATCGCAACGTCGATAATATAAAGGTTGAACTTAATATCTTAAATTCTCTTATCGGTTCTAAGAATATTAAAGAAGATTTTACGATTTTAATCAAGAGGTATCCCGAAGTATTAAAGTGTATTCCGCTGCTTTTGGCGGTTAGAGCAAATGAAATATATTGTCAGGATGAAAACGGAGGTTATTTATATTGCTTTGACTTTGGCGAATACCCTCCGAACAGTCATAAACATTATGAACGCACTGCTTATTTTATGGAGCATACGGGGTTATTTGACTTGTTGGAAAAACATATTATAAACAACCTTGTCGACTATGCTACCGGAGTGGAAACGGGATTGGATTCCAACGGCAGAAAAAATCGCGGCGGTCATTTAATGGAGGATTTGGTTGAAAATTTCATTAAAAAAGCCGGTTTTGTAAGAAACAAGACCTACTTTAAGGAAATGTATATTCAAGAAATTACTTCAAAATGGAATATAGATCTTTCCGCTATATCCAATCAGGGAAAAATGGAAAAGCGGTTCGATTTTGTAGTTAAAACTCCGGGAATGATTTACGGAATAGAGACAAATTTTTACGGCAGCGGCGGCAGTAAGCTTAATGAAACGGCAAGAAGCTATAAGACGCTTGCTCTTGAAACAGATACAATTGACGGTTTTACTTTTGTATGGTTTACAGACGGCAAAGGGTGGACAGGCGCCAGAAATAACCTTGAAGAAACCTTTGACGTGATGGAACATATTTACAATATTAAAGATTTGGAAAACGGTATTATTAATGAGGTTTTCGAATAATGAATAAGAAAATAACTAAATGGGAACCGGAAGATTTTGAACTTGAAATGACTACGCATTGGTCTTTTCCGAAACGCGGTGATTGGGCTACGCACGATGCCAAATGGCGCGGAAATTGGTCGCCTTATATTCCGAGAAATATTTTGCTCAGATACTCAAATGAGGGGGATTTGGTTCTTGATCAATTCGCCGGAGGCGGTACCACGCTTGTTGAGGCAAAGCTTTTAAACCGTGATATTATCGGAGTTGACGTAAACGACGCCGCTATTGAACGCTGTAAGGATAAAGTCAATTTTGAACATGAAGGCGCAAACGGTAAGGTTTATATACATAAAGGCGACGCAAGGCATTTGGATTTTATACCGGATAACAGCATTGATCTTATCTGCACGCATCCGCCTTATGCCGATATTATTAAATACAGCGAGGACACGGAGGAAGATTTATCGCTTTTGAAAGTTAAGAATTTTCTTGAAGAAATGAAAAAGGTCGCCGCCGAGAGCTGTCGTGTACTGAAAAAGAATAAATTTTGCGCCGTTCTTATGGGAGATACCCGGCAAAAAGGGTGCATGATCCCTATGTCCTTTGAAGTTATGCGCATTTTCGAGGACGCCGGGTTTAAACTTAAAGAGTTAATTATAAAAGAACAGCACAATTGCAGAGCAACGGGTTATTGGAAAACGAACAGTATAAAATACAACTTTTTGCTGATTGCGCACGAATATCTGTTTATTTTCAAAAAGTAAATAAAGCGTTTTATAAAGATACAACCGGGATAAGTCTGCCCTCATAAGGCGACTTCCCGGTTATGTTTTTATATATGAAAAGCGCCCGACGGCATAAAGCTGTCGGGCGCAAAGTTTTCACTAATAGGTTTGCATTATACCATAAATGAAGAAAAACATGGCATTTGTTTACGGTTACATTTTTCTTAACCGCCGAAATAAAAGCCATAAGCCACCGTTGATAACTCCTGAAATAAGGATGGCAATAATCAGCTTAAAGGGTAAATCGCATAAGATGTTTCTATAAAAATACTCCCATTTGGATTCGGTAGACAATTTTATCATATTTGCCGGGATATAGCTATAAATCAAAATAATTATCGGAATAAGTACCGTAAACAAAATGAGCAACAAAAAAATCGAACGTTTTTTCATTATAAATATAACCTCAAAGCAAATTAACTCGCAAAAGAAATGTCATTGCTTTGCAAAAGTCGGGATTATTCGGGTTTCAGGGCGATTGCAAGGTCGGAGAGTTGGGCGTCGTCGACCTTTGACGGTGCGCCGGACATAAGCTCGCTTGAGTTTGAAACCTTGGGGAAGGCGATGACGTCGCGAAGCGAATCACAGCCGCACATAAGCATTACAAGTCGGTCGAGACCAATGCCCATGCCGCCGTGAGGGGGAGCGCCGAACTTAAAGGCGTCGGTGAGGAAGCCGAATTTTTCATGCGCTTCCTCGTCGGTGAGTCCGAGCGCTTTGAACATACGCGCCTGAAGCTCGGGGTCGGTAATTCTTATGGAGCCGCTCGAAAGCTCTATGCCGTTAAGCACAAGGTCGTACGCTTTGGCAAATACCTTTTCGGGGTCGGAGTCAAGGTATTTGACGCTCTCGTCCAAGGGAGCGGTAAAGGGATGGTGCATAGCATCCCAATTTCCGGTTTCTTCGTTATATTCGAAGAAGGGAAATTCGGTTATCCATAAAAAATTATATTTATCCGGAATGATTTGCAGGCGCTTCGCAACCGTAAGGCGTAACGCGCCGAGCACCGAGAGCACGGTCTTTTTACGGTCGGCGACAATGAATACGACGTCGCCCTTTTCGGCGCCGGTTCTTTCGTATATGGCGGACATTTCGCCGTCGGTCATAAATTTTGCAAAAGAGCATGCGGCGCCGTCCTCGGTAAAGCGTATAAAGGCAAGCCCCTTTGCGCCTATGCCCTTGGCCTCCTCGGTGAGTCTGTCGATTTCCTTGCGGGTGTAAACCGAAGCGGCGTTCTTTGCGGTGATCGCCCTTACGGTACCGCCGTTTTTAACTGCATCGGCAAATACGGAAAAGCCGCAGTTCGCCACTATATCGGACAAATCGGTGATCTTCATATCAAAGCGGGTATCGGGCTTGTCGGAGCCATAGTCGTTCATAGCTTCGGTATAGGTAAGTCTCGGCAGGGGGGTGGAGATATCGACGTCGAGCACCTCTTTGAAAAGGCGCTTGATATACCCCTCGGCAACGGCGTAAATATCCTCCGGCTCCGCGAAGGACATTTCGATATCTATCTGCGTAAATTCGGGCTGGCGGTCGGCGCGCAAATCCTCATCCCGGTAACAGCGTGCGATCTGCATATAGCGGTCAAATCCCGAAAGCATAAGCAGTTGTTTGTAAAGCTGGGGCGACTGCGGAAGGGCGAAAAAGCTGCCCTTGTGTATACGGGAGGGCACAAGATAATCGCGCGCGCCCTCCGGTGTGGATTTTATTAAGGTGGGGGTTTCGATTTCTATAAAGCCGTTTTCGTCAAAATAATCGCGGGTAACCTTGGTTACCTTATGGCGCATAAGTATATTTTTTTGAATATCGGGGCGCCGCAGGTCCAAATACCTGTAGCGAAGCCGCAATTCCTCGTTCGCGTTGGAATTGTTTACGATTTCAAAAGGAGGAGTTTCGGCAATTCCCAAAATTCTGAGGTCGGTCACGGCTATTTCAACCTCGCCCGTGGGTATTTCGGTATTTATCGAGGAACGAATTCTGACGCCGCCGCTTGCCATAACAACGTATTCCGAACGCAAAGCGGAGGCTTTTTCGAAAATTTCCTTTTCGGTATTATCGTCAAACGCCAGCTGAACTATACCCGTCCGGTCGCGTAAATCCGCAAAAATAAGGCCGCCCAAATCACGCCGGCGCTGTATCCAGCCGCAAACCGTAACAAAGCTGTCGCTGTCCTCCCGCTTAAGTGTGCCGCAATAGCGGGTGCGCTTAAGTCCGTCCATTTTGTCAAGCATCATATGTAATAATCACTGTGTCCTTTCCGGCAGGGTACGCGGCGCGCTTCTTTTGCGTACGGCGCGCCCCTTTGACTTTGTCTGTTTATATAACCTCGGCGATGTTTTTAAAGATTTGCTCGCGGATGATTTCGCCGAAGTCCTCCTCGATTTTATCGAGATTTATTTCGGTTATCTCTCCGTCGAGCATATTCTTTATTTTGGCTTTTTTTAAGGTTATTTCGTCCTCGCCCAAAACTAAAGAAAACTTTGCGCCGATTTTATCCGCAAATTTCATTTGGGCTTTGAGTCCTCTCGCGCAAAGGTCGGTCTCGGTTTTATAGCCCTCCGCCCTGAGCTTTGCGCAAAGCTCGGCGGCTTTAAGTCGGGCGCTTCGGTCAAGCGGTGCGATATAAAGGTCGGGTTTTTGCGCCTTCGGAAGCTCGGCGTTCTGGCTTTTGAGCACCAGCATGAGCCGCTCTATTCCCATACCGAAGCCTAAGGAGGGCACCTGCGGCCCGCCCATTTGAGCGATAAGGCCGTCGTATCTGCCGCCGCCGCAAACGGTGGACTGTGCGCCTATGTCGCCCGATACGAACTCAAATACCGTCCTCGTATAATAATCGAGGCCTCTCACTATGTGGGGATTTACCGTGTAGCTTATTCCCATAGCCTTGAGGTATTCTTTTACGCTTTCGAAATGCGCTTTGCAGTCGTCGCACAAATAGTCGAGCACGACCGGCGCGCCGGCGGCAATGCCGGAGCATACGGGCGACTTGCAGTCGAGAATGCGCATGGGGTTGCGTTCGAGTCTGTCAAGACATGTGCCGCAAAGCTTGTCCTTATTGGAGGCAAAATACTCCTTGAGCGCCGCATGGTACGCTTTGCGGCATTCGGGACAGCCTATCGAATTGATTTCGAGCGAGATTTTTTTGACGCCTATATCCGCAAGCACCTGACCGGCGAGGGCTATGACCTCCGCGTCGGCGGAAGGCTCCGCGGAGCCGATACATTCCACGCCGAATTGGTGAAATTCGCGAAGTCTGCCCGCCTGCGGCTTTTCATAACGGTAACAGCCGCCTATATAGCAGACCTTGACCGGCAAAGCGGCGTTTACAAGTCCGTTTTCTATGGCGCTTCTTATAACTCCGGCGGTAAGCTCGGGCCGCAGGGTTATCGAGCGTCCGCCCTTATCGTCAAAGGTGTACATTTCCTTTTGCACAACGTCGGTGGTGTCGCCCACGCTGCGCAAAAATACCTCGGTGTGCTCAAAAACGGGCACACGAATTTCGTTAAATCCGTAAAGCTTTGCAATTTCAAGCATTTTACCCTCTACGAACTGCCAATTGTGGCTGTCGGAGGGTAAAATATCGTTGGTGCCCTTTACGGCACGGTTGATTTCCGACATATTGATTTCTATCCTTTTTTAACTATTTCCCGCCAATCCAGATCTCCGCGTTCGAGGCCGTGTATGAGCATTTCGGCGGTTGCGATATTTGTGGCTACCGGAATATGGTGAACGTCGCAAAGACGCAGCAGGGCATGCTCGTCGGGTTCGCCGGTTTTGTGGTTGAGCGGATCTCTGAACATAAGCAAAAGATCGACCTCGTCACAGCCTATTCTGGATGCAATTTGTTGAGCGCCGCCCTGCGAGCCGCCTAAGCATTTGGTTATCCGAAGACCTGTAGCTTCTTCGACAATCTTACCCGTAGCGCCGGTTGCCAATAAATTATACTTACTTAAAATTCCGCAATAAGCTATACAAAACTGTACCATAAGTTCTTTTTTTTCATCATGTGCAATTAAAGCGATCGTCATAAATTAACATCCTTTCAAATTTTCTTAAGCTTCGGCAGTAAAATATTTTCTCCGCAAAGGCGGGCGGAAATTCGCCGAAATGCCGAAAATGCCCTGCTTTTGGCATTAAGATTATGCCCGGCGGACAAAATGCCCAGCTCATAATCCTCGGGTACTATTCCGATAAGCCTTTGAGACGCAGAATCAATTATACTGTCGATATTTTTAAATCCGTATTTACGGCTTTGCTTATAGATGAAACGGTTTATTACAAGGCGCGACGAAAGGGAAGCTTCAAAAAGCTTTTCCCCCACGACCGCCGCATCTCTTACGGATACGGGGTCGGGAATCGCGACGGTCAAAAAAAGCGTATTCTCGGGAAGGGCGCAGTAAAGCGGAAGATTTATCCCGGCGGGAAAATCGAAAATCACCGCGTCGTATTTTTCATCGATTTCCGCCGCGAATTTCGCAAACGAAAAGGTATCTACCGTACCGAAGCTTGCGGGGGCGGGAACAAGGTGAAGCCCCGAAGGTTTTTCGCAAACGTATACGGCGTCCTCTGGTTCACGGCCGATAAGAATATCCGAAAGGTCGAAAACGGTATTTTCATCAACCCCGAGCATAAGGTCAAGGCATCTGAAGCCTTCGTCCATATCGACAAGCAATACCTTTTTGCCCGATTCGCAGAAAGCGTATGCCAGCCCCACCGAAACGGTGGATTTGCCGACGCCGCCTTTACCCGAGGTAAGCGCGAAAACTTTGCCCATGTAATTACCTCTTATTGAAATTTAAAAATATCATATTATCATATTGTACCACATTGGGATTTTTTTGTCAATCCAATACTACAAACGGCATATCTTCTTTCGGAGAATAGCTCTCGGCAAAGAAGTACGCGTCGAGAATATTCCGCACGACGGTACCCGCCGAATAGCCCGAATTACCGTGCTCCAATACCACCGAAACGGCGATTTCCGGTTTATCGAAGGGCGCGAAGGCTACGAATACGCTGTGGTCCTCCTGCCCCGTGACCTGCGAGGTACCGGTTTTGCCGCCCACCTTTATGGGGTAATCGCCGAGTGTGGCGCGGCCGGTACCGTCCTCAGTAACGGAGAGCATACCGGCTTTGACGGCGGCGAGATTATTCGATTTCATCTTTACTTTATTTAAAACCTCGGGTTTTTCCGTTTCGTAAACCTCGGAAATATCGTAAGAAACTATTTGGCTTATGAGGCTTGCGCGGTAATGGGTGCCGCCGTTGGCAAGCGTGGCGGTATAATTGGCAAGCTGTAAGGGAGTAAAGGCGTTGAGCTGACCTATGGATATTTGCAGGGTGTCGCCCGATAAAGCGTTTGATTCGGGTTCGATCAAAATTCCGGCGGAATCGTCCACCTCGACGCCGGTTTTAACCCCCAGCCCGAAGGATTTAAAATAATTGGTAAGGGTAAGACCGCCCACGCGTCTGCCCAATTCGAAAAAGAAATAGTTACAGCTTTTCGAAAGCGCGTTTTTAAGGTTCATATATCCGTGATAGTGCATGCATTTTGGCTGAAAGCCCTTGAAAAATGTGTAAGTTTGCACACAGCGTATGGTTTCGCCGTTTGTATATTTATTGTTTTCGAGGGCGGCTATAGCCACGATCGGCTTTATGGTGGAGCCTATGGGGTAAACGCCCTGAAACGCCCTGTCGGTAAGCGGCTTTGAGGGATCGGTGGAAAGCTTGTCGTAATTTTTGCCGAGGGTCGCCGAATCGTAGGTGGGGTAGTTTGCGGCGCAGATAACTTTGCCCGAATCTATCCTCACCGCCACGGCGGCGCCCGCGGTTACCGAGCCGCCCTCCGCCTTTAAGTTCTTTATTACCGTCTCGAGCGATTTTTGCGTGCTTTTTTGCATTACCTTGTCAAGCGTCAGCATTATCGTTTTGCCGGCTACCGGTTTTTTGGTTATTTCCTTGGAAATTATATTGCCGTTGCTGTCCAAGCGGTAGGTGACCTCGCCGTCCTTACCGCGAAGATACTCCTCGCCCCATTTTTCAATGCCGCTTTTTCCCACCTTATCGTTGTAGGAATAGCCTTTTTTCTTGTATTCTTCCCAATCCTCTTTGAATATGGGGCCTACCGAGCCTATGAGATTGACGGCAAGCGAGGTGTCGGTATACTCGCGGAAGGGCACCACTTCAACCGTAACGCCGTTTAATCTGAAGGCGGATTCGGATATTTCGCGCATAAGCTTTGTGGGAATATCCTCGGCGAAGGTATAAGGGTAGGAAATCGAAAAATCGGCTATTTCCATACTGTACCTTACGCCCATGATTTTACGCTGTTCGGCTTTTGAAAAAGCCTCGAGCCCGTATTTTTCCACCATTTCGTCAAAGCAGTTCTGCGCGGTGGCATAATGAGCCAACCCCAAAACCTTGATAAGCTTTTCGGTGTCGCCGTCTTTAACATAGGAATAGGGGGATTTTTGGGTCAGAGGAAGCTCATCCTTCCACTCGGTCTTGTTCTTTTCCAAAAGATTTACAAGGGTGAGTATTACCCCGTTTAAATCCTCTTTGACGTAAGCTTTGTTAAAAACTACGTTGTAGCCGTCGCGGTTAACGGCTATCTGCCTGCCGTAGCAGTCGAGTATTTCGCCGCGCGGCGCCTTTAAAACGGAGGTCAGCACCGAAGCGGCGCCGTCCGTTTTATCGGTATAGTCCGAAGCGTTTGTAACCTGAATTGAATATGTCCTGACGGAAAAAAGCAATATCGTCACTATAAGCAGACAGGACAAAACCGTAAGCTTTGTTTGACTTTTTCTTTTAAAAGGCAATTTTTATTCCTTTCCGCCGCTTAAATTTTTTAAAGGGAAGAAAATCAAAAGCGGCTTTATATTAATGTTCCCTTAAATTTTTGAAGTATTTGTACAAAAAGTAAAACGGAAAAATGAAAACCGCGCTGTAAACCGCGGAGGGCAGGGCGTATTTAAGCAAAAACGCGGCGCTTCCCTTAAGATCGGTATGAATACAGTAAAAGAAAAACCAGAGCAAAACGTAATAAAGCGCGGAAATAAGCAATGCCAGAACTATTGCGGAGCTTATATTTTTGTTGAAAAGATTGTTTGACATAAAGTATACGAGCACCGACAGCAGCATAAGCACCGCCGTATTAAAGCAGTAGGCGCCCTGCGAAACGCTGTCGATAAACGCTCCGGAGATAAGCCCCGCCCAAAGCGCTCCCTTGAAGTCCGAAAAAAAGGAGTATGCCGTAAGCAGTGGGAGAATAAGCATGGGCTCGGCGTTTTTGATGCCGATATCGATAATTTCCGAGGTTTGAAAAATTATTATCGCGGCAAATATCAAAATATTTACCGTGAACAATACGGGGTGACGTTTTTTTTGAAGCATATAAGCCTCCGTTCGCTTTATTTGCCCTTTTCGGGTTTTAATCCGCCCTTGCCGTCAAAATCGGTTATAACCATGACGCTGCGTATTTCGTTAAGGTCGACAAACGGCTTTACCGCGGCGTAAATCGATATATTGTATTCGTCGCTTCCAATAGACTGTATGCTTCCGACAAGCAATCCCGACGGGAAAATACCCTCGCCCGAGGTTATCACGTAATCCCCGACCGCCACGCTGCAGGAGCGGGAAAGGTTGTAAAGCCGCGTCTCGCCGCTTTCGGCAAGCTCCAAGGTGCCGGTAAGCACGCCCGAATCGTTGGTGCGGTTATCGAGCGCGCCCAAGGTTATATCCGGACTTAAAACGGTGGCGACCTTTGAGGTGGTGAGGCCTACTGCGGTTATGTAGCCCACAAGCCCCGCTTCGGTTATTACCGGATCGTTTGCGCTTATGCCGTCGG
The DNA here is from genome assembly GCA_947623175.1 of uncultured Clostridia bacterium. Lineage (GTDB taxonomy): Bacteria > Bacillota > Clostridia > Oscillospirales > Acutalibacteraceae > UBA737. The sequence goes on from CANQGK010000019.1 coordinate 25,753, forward strand.
TGGAGCCCTTATTTATGACAAAGCCGAGATAAGGGTCGTTTTTGTCTCTCGAAATAAGGGTGGCGGGGCAAAATGCAAAATCCGGATTTGAATCCTTTATATCCAGATAATTTTTGTAAAATTCGTTTTCGCCGAGCACCTTTTCGTAGTCCGCAAGCTGTTTTCTCAGCTCGCTTATTTCGTTTTCGAGCTCGGCGTTTTTTATAAGCGCTTCGTTTCCCTCGGTATAAGCGGAAACAAAATCCTTTATACCGTTGGAAGCCGCGGTAAGCGCCGCTCTGAAGGGAGCCGCGGCGGTGCCTAAAATATCCGCCTGCGGAGAAAGTCTCCCGCCTACGAAAAAGCAGGTTACCGAAATGATTATTAAACCCAAGGTTATGCTTAATATTATTTTAAACTGTTTGCTGCGAAAGAAAAATCGCATTTTTATCCTCCTATAGAAAAACCCGGCTTATATTATCTGAAGCGTTTTCCTCTGCGGAACTCATAGCTCTCAAAGCCGCTGTCGCCCTCTAAATGCTTTTCGGTGCCCAAAACCACACAGTCAAGCGGATTTGCCGCCACGGTTACCGGAATGCCCGTCTCCTCGGCGATAAGCTCGGCAAGTCCGCGCAGCAGCGCTCCGCCGCCGGTAAGGGTGATGCCGCGGTCGATAATGTCCGCGCTTAATTCCGGAGGGGTTTTTTCCAACGTGATACGGATGGTGTCGATTATCTGCGAAATCGGATCCGCCATGGCGTTTCGCACCTCCTCGGAGGTGATTATTACGTTTTTCGGCAGACCGTCTACCTGGTTGCGCCCCTTTATTTCGATGCTCGTTTCGTCGGAGTAGGGCTTTGCGGAGCCTATTTCGATTTTTATCTGCTCGGCGGTACGCTCGCCTATAAGCAGGTTGTGCTTTCGTCTTATATAGTTGATTATCGCCTCGTCCAGGTTATCGCCGGCAATTCTTATCGACTGGGCGGTGACTATATCGCCGAGAGAGAGAACCGCCACCTCGCTTGTTCCGCCGCCGATATCCACTATCATATTGCCCGAAGCGTCCTGCACGGGAAGTCCCGCGCCCACCGCCGCCGCCATAGGCTCCTCGACAAGGACGACGTCGGCGGCTCCCGCCTGCTTTGCGGCGTCGTAAACGGCGTGACTTTCAACCTCGGTAATTCCGGCGGGTATGCATATAACCATACGCACCCGCGAAAAAAAGGAGCCCTTGAGCGCTTGGTTTATAAATCTTTTAAGCATGGCGGCGGTAACGTCGAAATCGGCTATAACGCCGTTTTTCAAAGGGCGTACCGCCACTATCGAGCCGGGAGTTCTGCCTATCATTTCCTTGGCTTCGGTGCCTACCGCGCGCACCGCGTCGTTTCGTATATCGTACGCCACCACCGAGGGCTCGCGCATTATTATACCCTTTCCTTTAAGGCAAACCAGGGTGTTTGCCGTACCTAAGTCGACTCCGATATCTCTTGTGAACATAGCTTTCTCTCTTTCTTTGAATGGACTGTTTATTTAGTATTTACGGAACTATCAATTTTATGGCATTGTGAATGTTGTTTATCTTAATTACGCCGTCGCCCTTTGCGTATTCGCCGTCAAGCGTCCAGGAAATCGGCTCGTCACAGCAGACGGTAAGACTTTTCGTATGGAAAAATTCCATTCCCTCGCGGTCGAGCTCACGGCGGAGTATGCCGTCTATAAGCGGCTGAAGCTTAAGTACGTTATCCGGATTGCGGATCAAAAACACCTCAAACAAACCGTCGTTAAGCTTTACCAGCGATTCGTCGAATTTGACTATCCCGCCTACCGACATCGAATTTGAAACGGCGCCGAACAGAAAATCGCCCTCAAGCTCGCGGTCGTCAGCGGTGATTTTAAGGTGTATCGGCTTTATGTTGCTGAGACTTTTTACCCCCTCGAAAACGTACGCCGCCTGGCCCAAAACGTTCTTGACGCTCTGCGGCGCCGAATATGAGGCGGAGGTAAAGGCGCCGAAGGAGGCGGTATAGGAAAAGTAGTTGTCGTTGAATTTGCCTATATCGAGCAAAACCTCGCGGCCCAAGGTGATATCCTCGGCGGCGTCGGGAATTTCGCGCGAAATATTAAGGCCCATCGACCATTCGTTAAGGGTACCCGAGGGTATATAACCCAAAACGCAGTCAAGCTTCGAGTGCATTATGCCGGTTATCACCTCGTTTAAGGTGCCGTCGCCCCCGCAGGCGACTATGACGTCGTATTCGCCGGGTTTAATGCTTTCGGCGTATTTTGCGGCGTCGCCATGGCATTTGGTAGGGTAAACCGTGACGGTATAATCCGCCGCGGAAAGAATTTCTATAACCTTTAAAAGCCGGCCTCGCATTTTAGCGCGCCCCGAATAGGGATTGACAATAAGCAAAAGCTTTTTATTTTCCATAACAAACTCCTTTTTATCATCTGTAATTTATCGGCAGTGTGGCGACGGCGTTGAGAGAGGAATCGGAAATATTGCCCGATTTATACTCGTAATAGCCCTGAACGCCTACCATGGCGGCATTGTCTCCGCAATATTCGAGCGGGGGAAAGTAAAGCTCTAAGCCGCGTTTTTCGCATTCCGCTTTCATGCGCGCTCTGAGCTCGCTGTTGGCGGAAACTCCGCCGGCTAAGGCGATTTTTTTAAAGCCGTAATTTTCGGCGGCTTTGAGCGTATTGCCTATAAGCATATCGCATACTCTCTGCCTTACCGTGGCGCAGATTACGGGAACGTCCGGCTGCTCGCCCTTTTGCGAAGCGTTGTGAATAAGATTTATAACCGCGGTTTTGAGTCCGGAAAAGCTGAAATCGTATTCGCCCGCGCCGGATTTCGGAAACGGCAGAGGATATTTTGCCGTATCGGCAACCGTCGCGATTTTGTCGAGAGTGACTCCGCCGGGGTACTGCAAGCCCATTTTTCGCGCCGTCTTGTCGAAGCATTCTCCGGCGGCGTCGTCACGGGTCTCACCTAAAATTTTAAAGCTCGTATAGTCGTCGACTTCGGCGATAACGGTATTCCCCCCCGATACCAAAAGGCACAAAAACGGAGGCTCCAACTCGGGAAAGGCGATATAATTCGCCGCTATATGCGAGCGCAGGTGGTGGACCGGAATAAGCGGAACGCCAAGCGACATGCTCAATCCCTTTGCAAAATTCACCCCCACGAGCAGCGCGCCTATAAGCCCCGGCGCGAAGGTGACGGCTACCGCGTCGATATCGCCGTAGCTTATGCCGGCTTCTTCCACCGCGCCGTCGCAAACCCGAGATATTGCCTCGGTATGCTTGCGGGAAGCGATCTCGGGCACGACTCCGCCGTAAATGCGGTGATCGGCGATTTGAGTCGCGATTACGTTTGAAAGAACCCGCCGCCCCTCGACCACCGCCGCGGAGGTTTCGTCGCAGGAGCTTTCAATTGCCAATATTATCATGTCAGTCAAACCTTTTAGTCATAATGATCGCGTCTTCCGCGGGCTCGCGGTAAAAATTCCGGCGCTTACCCTCGGGCTTAAAGCCTTTTTTGGTATAAAGGGAAATCGCCGCCTTGTTTGATTCGCGTACCTCGAGCGAAACAAAGGAAAGGCGCGTATCCTTCGCCAGGGAAAAAATCCGCTCTATAAGCGCGTCGGCTATGCCCTGTCTTCTGAATTGCGGCAAAACCGCGATGTTTGTAATGTAGCCCTCGTCCAGAACGCAGTTTATCCCTACGTAGCCCAAAAGCCTTTTACCCTTGACCGCCGCGAAAAATTTTGTGCCGTTTTCGAACGAGTCGGAAATTGCCTGCTTTGACCAGGGCTGTGAAAAACAGACCTTTTCAAGCTCGGCTATCGCCCTTATATTTTCGCGCTTTACCGATGCGATGTATAATTTTTCAAAAAAACCGGCTGCCACAAGCTCGTCTATCGCCTTTACTATTCTGTCGCGGCATTTTCGGTAAACCGCTTCGTCGTTGCCGTAAGGGTCGGGTATGCCGCCGCCCAGAACCAAAAGCTTTTCTCTGCTCGTATATATCGAAAGCACCGCCAAATGCGAGGGCGCCATGCAGATGATCTTATCGGCTCTTGAAAGATCGCTCATGTCAAGCTGTTTGGATCTGTGAGCCGATATATCTACGGAAATTTCCGCCATGACCTTTGCGGAATTTTTACTCACGGGCGAACCGTCCGCCGCAATGCCGCGGCTGCAAACGTTGAGGTCGGGTATGTTTTTAAGCTTTAAATACCCCTCCGCCATAGGACTGCGGCAGGTATTTCCGGTACAAACAAATAAAATATTCATAACATAATCTCCAGCGCAAAAAGCGGGTATCTGCGGACAAAGTCCTGCGTCGTTATCCTTTGGCTATAAGCCAATTTTTGCCGAAACCGGCGTCGGCGGTAAGCTTTACTTTGAGGTTTACGGCGTTTTCCATTTCCTCTTTCAAAATAAGGCAGACTCTGTCGGCGTCCTTTTCGTCACATTCCACTATAAGCTCGTCGTGAACCTGTAAAATAAGCTGTGCCTTCGGCAGTTCCTTTTGCAGACGGTCGTATACCTTTATCATGGCAAGCTTTATTATATCGGCGGCGGTACCCTGTATGGGGGCGTTTCTCGCTGCCCGTTCGCCGAAGGCGCGAAGCATCGCGTTAGAGTTGTTAAGCTCGGGCAGATACCGTCTTCTGCCGAAAAGGGTTGATACAAAGCCGTTTTCCTTAGCCTCGTTAATAACGGATTTCATATATTTGTCGACGCCCGAGTAGGAGGCAAGATAGCTTTTTATATACCGATCCGCCTCGGTTCGTGTCACCCCTATATCCTTTGAGAGGGAGAAGGCGCCTATGCCGTAGACGATGCCGAAGTTTACCGCTTTGGCGCGGCTTCGCATGACGGGAGTCACCATATCGATGGGTATGTCGAACACCTGCGATGCGGTGGCGGTGTGAATATCCGCTCCCGAACGGAAGGCGTTTATCATATTTTCATCGTCGGCAATGCTTGCAAGCACCCGCAGCTCTATCTGCGAATAGTCGGCGTCGCACAAAACCCTGCCGGCGGGGGCTATAAAATACTCCCTCAGGCGCTTTCCCTCCTCGGTGCGGATGGGAATATTCTGCAAATTCGGCTCGAGCGAGCTTATTCTGCCGGTTCGCGCCTCGGTTTGGTTAAAGGTGGAATGGATCCTTCCGTCCTCTGCTATGCAGGTCTGCAGGCCCTCGGCGTAGGTGGAATTAAGCTTTGCAAGCTGACGGTATTCGAGCAAGAGGTTGATTACCGGATGATATTCCCTTAAGGACTCCAATACCTCCGCATTGGTGCTGTAGCCGCTTTTGGTTTTCTTTTTGGCGGGCAGCCCCAATTTCTCGAATAACGCTATGCCCAATTGCTTGGGGGAGTTAAGATTAAATTCATAACCGACAAGCGAGTAAATCTCTTTTTCTATAACCTCTATTCGCCGCCTCAATTCGTCGGAAAGCTCGCTTAAGCCCTCGCGGTCGACCAAAAAGCCGACAAGCTCCATATTGCCGAGCACGCGCGCCAGAGGTATCTCTATTTCCTGCAAAAGCTTTAATTGAGCGGTTTTTACAAGCTCGGCGTTAAGCTTATCGCAGGTATCCGAAAACAGGCAGGCTTTTTTTATCAAGCCGTCGACGTTGATCGGAAATTCGGGAATTTTGGCGGAGTATTCCTGCGCGAGGCGCTCCGCCGAGTAGGAGGACGACGAAGGGTTGCAGAGATAACCCGCCAGCATGGCGTCAAAGCCGATGTTTTTTGCGTCGGGATATTTTTTATAGAGGTTTTTACAGTCGTACACCCGCTTTTCGAGCGCCGGGTCCTCCAAAATCTCGGATATTTTTTCGGTCGGGCATAAAAACACCTTATCGCCGCAGACCGCCGCCGCGCCGCTCTCGTCGGTAAAAAGGTCCACCGTTCCCGAAAGGGGCGGCAAGAAATCGCAAACGGTTATTTTTTTGATTTCGCCGTCGTCGCGTTCGGCGCCTATAGGACGGTTGTCGGGCTCTATGCCCATTTTTTCCATAAGCTTGAAAAATTCGAGCTTTGTCATAAGGCGGGCGAGGTCGGCGCTGTTAGCGGGCTTTAACCGGTAGCTTTCGACGTTGAGGTCGACGGGGGCGCTTTTGCAAATTGTGCCGAGTCTGCGGCTCAAATAAGCGCTTTCTTTGCCGGATGCGAGCTTTTTGCGGACGCCGTCCTTGATATCAAGCTTTGCTAAATTATCGAATATATAATCGATGCCGTGATAGCGGGTAATCAAATCCGCGGCGGTTTTTTCGCCTATGCCGGCAACGCCGGGTATATTGTCCGAGGAGTCGCCCATAAGTGCTTTGAGCTCGATCATTTCCTCGGGGGTGAGGCCGTATTTTTCAAAAAGCGCCGCTTTGTCGTAATTTATAATTTCGGGTCTTCCCATTTTGGTGGCGGCAAGCAATACCCGCGTCTTGTCGGATATAAGCTGAAGCGAATCGCGGTCGCCCGTGGAAATAACGCATTCGTTTCCGCTCTCCTCGCAAGCGCGCGCCAAGGTGCCCAAAATATCGTCCGCCTCGTAGCCCGCGCATTCGACGCAGACGTACCCCGCAAGCTTAAGCCATTCCTTCAAAATGGGAAGCTGGCTTGCAAGCTCGTTCGGCATAGGCTTTCTTCCCGCCTTGTATTCCGGGTATTCCTTATGGCGGAAGGTCGGTGCCTTAAGGTCAAAAGCAACCGCAACCGCGTCCGGATTTTCGTTTTCGCAAAGGCGGTTTAAAATATTTATAAACCCGTAAACGGCATTGGTATACATATCGTCCTTGGTGGAAAGCAGTTTGATACCGTAAAAGGCGCGGTTTATAATACTGTTTCCGTCAATGGCAAGCAGCTTCAAGTTGTCATCTCCCATAATAAATTAATCTATATTAGTATAACACAATTCTATGTATATGTCACCATTTTTTTAAAAAAATTTGACAGTTCTTCCATATTAAAGTATAATCGGGGGTATGAAGATAAAAAGTTTGGAAATAAAAGGCTTTGCCGCTCTTGCGCCTATGGCGGGCGTCGCCGACCGCGCTATGAGGGAAATATGTATGAAACACGGCGCCGCCTTCTGCGTAGGCGAGCTTACAAGCTCAAGGGGTATAACCCTGGGCGACAAAAAGTCCGCCTCCCTGCTTTACTGCGGGGAAAAGGAGCGCCCCGTCGCGTCGCAGATATTCGGAAACGATCCCGAAATTATGGCAGACGCCGCAAAAAAAACGCTCGAATACCGCCCCGATTTTATCGATATAAATATGGGATGTCCGGCGCCGAAGGTGGCAGGCAACGGCGGCGGAAGCGCGCTTATGAAAAATCCGGATTTAGCGGAAAGCATAGTGCGCGCGGTGGTAAAGGCGGTTAATCTGCCTGTCACGGTAAAAATGCGCACCGGCTGGGACGGCGAGCATATAAACGCGCCCGAGCTTGCCGAAAGATGCGAAGCGGCGGGAGCGGCGGCGATAACCGTTCACGGCAGAACGCGAATGCAGATGTACGCCCCCGGGATAGATTACGAAACCATAGCGAGGGTAAAGCGGGCGGTCAATATTCCCGTTATCGCAAACGGTGACGTAAAAGACGGCGAAAGCGCAAGGTATATGTATTCGGCTACCGGCTGTGATTTTTTGATGATAGGCAGGGCGGCGCAGGGAAATCCCTTCGTTTTCGAGGAAATAAACGCGGCCTTAAGCGGCAGGGAGTACCGAAGACCTACGCTTGAGCAGAGATTTGAAGCGCTTTTCGAGCAGGTATCCCTTATGCAAAAGTACAAGGGCGAGCATATCGCAATGCTCGAATCCCGCAAGCATACCGCTTGGTATCTCGGCGGAATTTGCGGCGCGGCAAAATTAAGGCGGGAATGCGGAGAAATAACCTGTTTTTCGGATATTCGGAGAATTTGCCAAAAGGCACTTGAACAAAACGCCGATATGTGATAAAATATAATTTACGGTATAAATTAATATTAAAGAGGTAATAGTATGTCGGGACATTCCAAATGGAATAACATCAAAAGAAAAAAAGAAAAAACCGATGCGGCAAAGGCTAAGGTCTTTACCAAAATCGGCAGGGAAATTGCGGTCACTGTCAAAGCCGGCGGCGCAAATCCCAACGAAAACAGCAAGCTCAAGGACGTAATAGCAAAGGCAAAGGCCGCCAACGTGCCCAACGACAATATCGAACGAATTATCAAAAAAGCCGCGGGCGACGGCGAGGCCAACAATTACGAGGAGCTCGTTTACGAGGGCTACGGACCGAACGGTGTGGCTATCGTGGTTGAAACCCTTACCGATAACCGCAACCGTACCGCGGGTGAAATGCGCCATTATTTCGACAAATGCGGCGGTAATTTGGGTCAGTCGGGCTCGGTTATGTTTATGTTTGACCGCAAGGGCGTAATCGATATAGAGGCAGAAGGACTTAACGAGGATACCGTTATGGAGGCCGCGTTGGAAGCCGGCGCGGAGGATTTTAATTACGACGGCGACGTTTTTGAAATCATTACCGATCCGAACGATCTCGGCAGCGTGCGCGATACGCTCGAAAGCGGCGGATACGCCTTTTTATCCGCGGAGGTCGAGTATATTCCCCAAACGATGACAACCCTCGACGACGAGGATTCGATAGCCAAAATGGAAAAGCTCATCGATATGCTTGAGGATAACGATGACGTTCAGGCGGTATGGCACAATTGGGAAATGCCGGAGGAAGAACAGTAAATTTACGTATGCGGACTGTCGAAAGGCGGTCCGTTTTTTAGTTTTTTTATGGGTAAATGTTACAGTTGTGTTATAAATTTGACAAAACGGTATGAGATTTGTTATAATATTAAGAATATTATGGGGCAGTATTATCGGATAGCTTATAAAATACAATCGGAAGTGCATATCAATGATAAGAAGTATGACCGGATTCGGCAGAGCCGCCGGCAATATAAACGGACTCGACGTCACGGTGGAGATAAAATCGGTAAATCACCGGTATTTTGAGTTTTCCTGCCGTATACCGCGCGCCTATCAATTTGCGGAGGAAAGCTTAAAACAGCTTTGCCAAAAAAGCATATCCCGCGGAAAAGTGGAATTATCGGTTATGATAGAGGAAAATTCCGTCGGCGGCACCGCAGTAGAGCTTGACGAGGACTACGCGAGGGCTTACATCGCGGCGCTTAACAAGCTTGCAAGGGATTTTAAAATCAAGAATGACATTAAGGTTTCGACTGTAGCCGAAAATCCCGAAATTTTCAAAATCACCCGCGCCGCTATTCCGGAAGAGCAGGTAACCGAAGCCGTAACAAAAGTAGCGCTGGACGCCGTAGAAAGCTTTGTCAAAATGCGCGAAACCGAGGGCGAGAGGCTGAAGGCGGACGTTTTGTCGCGGGCGGAGAGCATACTTAAAACGGTGGCGTTTATCGAGGAACGCTCGCCGCAGACCGTAAGGGCCTACCGCGAAAGGCTCGAGCAAAAAATAAAAGAGCTTTTGGGCGACGCCAAGGCGGACGAACAGCGCATTATTACCGAAACGGCGATCTTTGCCGATAAGGTGGCGGTAGACGAGGAAACGGTAAGGCTGAGAAGTCATATAAAACAGCTGACTGCCCTTATAAACGGCGACGGCGCCGTCGGCAAAAAGCTTGATTTTATAGTGCAGGAAATGAACCGCGAAGCCAACACCATAGGCTCGAAATCGCAGGATATCGAAATCGCGCATACGGTGGTCGACATAAAGGCCGAAACGGAAAAAATTCGAGAGCAAATTCAAAATATAGAATAGTTATTCTACGGGAGAAAGCATATGAAATTGGTTAATATAGGATTCGGCAATATGGTATCGGCAAACAGGATGATAGCGATAATAAGCCCCGAGTCCGCGCCGATAAAGCGCATTATACAGGACGCGCGCGAGCGAGGAAACCTCATAGACGCGACTCACGGCAGACGCACGAGAGCGGTTATAGTAACCGACAGCGATCATATCATTCTGACCTATTTGCAGACCGAAACTCTGGCTAACCGTATCGCCGAGGAGAACAGCATCGACGACGTGGAGGAAGAGGATGAATAAAGGCAGCGTTTTTATAATTTCGGGTCCTTCGGGCTCGGGTAAGGATACCCTTTTGGTCGAGCTTTTTAAAAAATTTCCGGAAATTTCTTTTTCAATATCTTCCATAACCCGCCAAATGCGCGAAAACGAAAAAGAGGGCGAAAAGTATCATTTTATTTCAAAAGCGGAATTTGAAAAAATGATTGAAAACAACGAGCTTTTGGAGTATAACCGCTATGTGGGCAATTATTACGGGACGCCCGAAAAGCCCGTCGTTTCGGCTGTTGAGAGCGGCAGGGACGTCATGATAGAGGTGGACGTAAACGGCGCGGCGCAGATAAGAAAAAAACTGCCGGACGCGGTGAGCATATTTATTATGCCGCCCTCTTTTTCCGAGCTTGAACGCAGGCTGTCGGGCAGAGGAACCGAATCGCGCGAGGCTATTGACAAAAGAATGAACGCCGCTTTAGACGAGATAAAGCGCGCCGAGGAGTACGATTATATCGTGGTCAACCGCGATATACCCGCCGCCGTCGACGATATAATTTCCATAATAAAAACCTGCCGTTTACAGCTTGGCAGACAAAAACATATTATTGATGAGGTGCTTAAAAAATGTTAAATCCCAATATAGGAAAGCTTATAGGAAATTCCGAAAACAGATACCGTCTGGTACTCGATATCGCCCGCACCGCGCGCGAGGTTTCCGCCGAAGCGGAGAAAAACGGCGAAATTATCGTCGAAAAGCCGGTAAGCGTAGCTATAGATAAATTGGCGTCGGAAATTTAATTGACGCGGAATAACCCCGCGGCTTTTGAAAAGGCGCATTTACCCGGGCTTAAACGGCCTTAATCGGGAGGAAGGTACAATGAAAGGGTTGGTAGCTTTAACGGCGTTAAAGGACGCCGCCTTTGCGTACGATAAGCTGTACGCTTATGCCGTTCCGCCCGAATTGTATAATGCCGCCAAGCCCGGATGCAGGGTTTTGGCGCCCTTCGGACGCGGAAACCTTAAAAAGCAGGGCATGATAATGGCGGTAGAAGAAGCCGAATTAAAGGGGCTTAAGATACTTATTTCGGTAACCGACGACGAGCCGGTTTTAAACGCGGAAATGCTGGGGCTTTGCGCCTACATGCACGATACGGTTTTTTGTACCTATTTTGACGCGATTTCGGCAATGCTTCCGGCGGGGCTCAGCTACAAAACGGTGAATTTTTATTCCGCAAATCCCGAATTTTCGGGGCTGTCGCTTTTAAGCGAGAGCGAGCGCGAGGTTTATTTATATCTTGAGAAAAAGGGCGAAACCGCGGAAAATACGCTGAAAACCAATCTCGGCATAAGCGCCGCTCTGCTTGAAAATATGTGCGGCAAGGAAGCTCTTTTGAAGATGAGCGATTTTAAACGTCGGCTTGGCGACGCTACCCAAAAATGGGTAAGGCTCGGCGCGGACGAGCCGCCGAATATAAAGCTTACGCCGCGGCAAAAAGAGGTTTATGACCTTTTGGGCGACATAGGCTCGGCGGCGGTAAAGGAAATATGCTATTTTACCGGCGTTTCGGCGTCGGTAATAGATAATCTTGTCAAAAAAGGACTGCTCGTTTATTTTGAAAAGCCGGTATACCGAACCGTAAGCGGCTCTGTATCGGACGGCGCCGACCGCGAAATAACCCTGACCGATGAACAGCAGGCGGCGTACGAGGGCTTGCTTAACGATTACAACTCGAAAAAGGGCGGGGTATCCCTGCTTTACGGAATTACCGGTTCGGGTAAAACCCGGGTGTTTTTGAAGCTTGCCGATAAGGTCATAGCGGAGGGGCGCGGCGTTATGGTAATGGTGCCCGAAATTTCCCTCACGCCGCAGCTTATTTCGATATTTACCGAGCGCTACGGTCAAAAAATAGCGGTCTTTCACAGCGCGATGTCGATGGGCAAAAGGCTCGACGAATGGAAGCGCATTCGCGACGGCAAGGCGCTTATAGCCATAGGCACCCGCAGCGCGATTTTCGCTCCCTTTAAAAATCCCGGGCTTATAATCATAGACGAGGAGCAGGAGCACACCTACAAATCCGAAAAAAGCCCGCGCTACCACGCAAGGGAGCTTGCCCGTTACCGTATGGCGTATAATAAGGGGCTTCTCTGCCTTTCCTCCGCCACTCCGTCCATAGAAAGCTATACTCTTGCCAAAAAGGGCGTTTATTCAATGTATACGCTTCACAAACGCTATGGCAACGCGATTTTGCCTATCGTCGAGACGGTAGACATGAAGGCGGAGCTTAATTCCGGAAACAGGGGTATTTTAAGCAACGCCCTTTACGACGCCGTAAAGGATACCTTAGCCGAAAAAAAGCAGGTTATATTATTGCTTAATCGCCGCGGGTACAATACCTACGTATCCTGCCCTTCCTGCGGATACGTCGAAGCCTGCCCCAATTGCAGCGTTTCGCTTACCTATCACTCCGCCAATAATCGGCTCATGTGCCATTATTGCGGTTATTCCAAAAGGATTGAAAAGGTCTGCCCCGAATGCAAGTCTGCGGGTATGAAATTTACGGGCTACGGCACCCAAAAGGCGGAGGCGGAAATAAAAGCGCTCTTTCCCGACGCGAATATTTTAAGATTGGACGCCGATTCCACCCTGGCAAGAGACTCCTACGCGGTGTATTTAAGCGATTTTGCCGAGGGTAAATACGATATACTCATAGGCACCCAAATGGTCGCCAAGGGACTTAATTTCCCGAACGTCACCTTAGTGGGGGTCATAGGCGCCGACAGGGCGTCCTACAGCGAGGATTTCAGAAGCTTTGAAAGGTCCTTTTCCCTCTTGGCGCAGGTCGTGGGCAGAGCGGGCAGAGGCGAGGCTCCGGGGAGGGCGATAATTCAGACCGCCGATCCCGAAAGCAGTCTTATAGAGCTTGCCAAAAATCAGGATTACGACAGCTTTTACAACGAGGAAATACTTACTCGCAAGCTTATGGTTTACCCGCCCTACTGCGATATCTGCCTCGTGACCGCTTTTTCGACGAACAAATCCGCGGCTGAAAACGCGATAAACGCGGTTTTTTCCAATATAAAGGCGCTTATCGAAAACGAATACAAAGCCGTGAAGCTTATAATTTTGGGCCCTACGGCGGCGGCGGTGCCGAAGGTCAACAACCGCTACAGAATGCGCATTATCATAAAATGCAAAAACAATACCGCATTCAGGGAAATGTTAAGAAACGCCGTTAATGTACGGCTTTTGCCGGATACGTCCGTTTCGGTGGATATGAACCCCGAAACGATTATATAGGAGGAAAAAATGGCACTCAGGAATATAGTTAAAATCGGCGACGACGTACTTCGCAAGGTCTGCCGTACACAGCTTACCTTTGACGATAAGCTCAAACAAACGCTTGACGATATGGCGGAAACCATGTACAAAGCCGACGGAGTGGGGCTTGCCGCGCCGCAGATAGGCATTTTGCGCAGATTTTGCATCGTCGACGTCGGCGACGGACTTTTGGAGCTTATAAATCCCGTAATAATCGAAAAAAGCGGTTCGCAAAAGGGCAACGAGGGCTGTCTTTCCATACCCAACCGTTACGAAGAGGTGGTAAGGCCTATGACCGTTACCGTAAAAGCGCAGGACAGAGACGGCAACAACATTACGGTTACCGCCGAGGGGCTTAAGGCGAGGGCGATTTGCCATGAAACCGACCATCTCAACGGGATACTTTTTACGGACCGTATATAGACAAAATTTCAATGTCAAGGTGAAACATGAAGATAGTTTTTATGGGGACGCCCGATTACGCCGTCAAAACGCTTGAGGCGCTTATAGAAAAAGGGCATGATATAGCGGCGGTTTTTTCTCAGCCGGATAAGCCTGTCGGCAGAAAGCATATTTTGACCGCCCCGCCGGTAAAGGTCTGCGCCGAGAGCCATAACATAAGGGTTTTTCAACCGGATACCCTTAAAGACGAGGAAATGAGACTTAAGCTTCGCGAAATCGCGCCCGACGTTATAGCGGTGGTGGCGTACGGTAAAATATTGCCGGAGGACGTGCTGTCTATCCCAAAATACGGCTGTGTCAACGGGCACGCCTCGCTTTTGCCGAAATATCGCGGCGCATCGCCCATACAGTGGAGCATAATTTGCGGCGAAACCGAAACCGGCGTTACGGCGATGCTTATGGATAAGGGCATGGATACCGGTGATATCCTAAAAACCGTAAAGGTGAAAATCGGCGACGAGGAGACCGCCGACTCTCTTTTCGAACGCCTGTCGGAGATAACCGCGCGGCTTATGGTCGATACGCTCGACGCTCTCGAAAAGGGCGAAATCATCCCGCAAAAGCAGGACGACTCCAAAGCTTCGTATGCTCCAATAATAAAAAAGGAAATGGCTTTGCTTGATTTTACAAAAACCGCGGAAGAAGTCCATAACGCGGTAAGGGGCTATTATTCCAAGCCCTGCGCCTATTTCTTCTTAAACGGCAAACGAATTAAGGTATTAAGCGCCCGCGTGGCGGGAAAAACAAAGCTTAAGGCGGGAACGGTTATTGCCGATACCGACGCGCTGGTCATCGCCTGCGGCGACGGCGACACCGTGGCGATCACGAATTTACAGCCCGAGGGCTCAAAGCCTATGACCGCAAAGCAGTTTTTGTGCGGAAACAGCATAAAACCGGGCGCTTTTGCAGGTGAAAACGGTGAGTAATCCGCGACGGCTTGCGGTGCAGGCTCTGCTTAAAATCGAGCGCGACGGCGCTTATTCGAATATAACCGTTAATTCCGTACTTCGCGAAAACATGCTTTCCGGCGAGGATAAGGTTCTCTTTTCCGCCCTCGTTTACGGTGTGCTTGACCGCAGGCTTACTTTGGACTACGTTTTATCGAAATACATGAAAACAAAGCCGGAAAAAACCGCGCCGTTTACCCTCTCGGTGCTTCGCTGCGGGCTATATCAGATAATGTATATGGATAAAATTCCCGACAGCGCGGCGGTCAACGAATCGGTAAAGCTTATAAAAAAGTCGGGCGAGAGCCGCAACGCCGGCTTTGTAAACGCTCTGCTTCGCGCCGCCGCAAAGGGCGATATCGATTTGCCGGCGGGCTTTACGGCAGAGGAGCTTAGCATACGGTATTCCTGCCCAAAGTGGATAGTAAACAGCTTTTTGGACGATTACGGAGAGGATAATACAAAGGCTTTGCTTGAAAAAAGTCTCGAGGCGCCGCCCGTAATACTCAGGGTAAACACCGCCAAAATAACGGCGGACGAACTCGCAGAAGCGCTTTTGGGATGCGGCATAGAATGCGAAAAGGGCGAAATACCCGATTCGCTTACAGTAAAAAAGGGGAAAAATCTCTTTTCCTGCGAGCCTTATAAAAAGGGATATTTCTACGCTCAGGACTATGCGTCGCAAAGGGCGGTAGCTTTGCTTTCGCCCGCGCCCGGAAGCCGTTTGCTCGATATGTGCGCGTCGCCCGGAGGAAAAAGCTTTACCGCGGCGAATTTGATGCAAAACCGCGGGGAAGCGGTCGCCTGTGATTTATACGAATCGAGGGTGGAGCTTATATCCCGCTCGGCAAAAAGGCTCGGGCTCGATATAATAAAAACCGCCGTCTGCGACGCTGCGGAATACAACGAAAACTTGGGCAAATTCGATTGCGTTTTATGCGACGTTCCCTGTTCGGGACTCGGAGTAATACGCCGAAAGCCCGAGCTTAAATATAAGCCGGAGACAGATTTTAAGGAATTGGAAAGTATACAGTACCGTATTCTGACCAACGCGGTAAATTATCTGAAACCCGGCGGCAGACTGCTCTATTCGACATGTACATTAAGACGCAGTGAAAATGAAAAACTTGTAATTTGCTTTCAAAAGGAGTATAATGACTTTCAAAAGGTGTATGAGCATACCTTTATGCCGCATATTGATAATACGGACGGTTTTTACTGCGCCCTTTTTGAAAGGAAAAATTAAATTTCGGAGGATATGCCTTTTTGCAAAAAACCGATATTAAATCCATGAACGAATCCGAGCTTTCGGCTTTTCTCGCGGATACGGGAGAGCCGGCGTTCAGGGCGACACAGCTTTTCAAATGGCTGCAATCTGGCGTTTCGGATTTTGATCTTATGACCGATATACCGAAAAAGCTGAGGGATAAGTTAAAAGAAACCTGCTATATCGCGGACGTAAAAATCGTAAAGCGGTTAAAATCCGCCGCGGACGGCACGGTGAAATATCTTTACGAGCTTTACGACGGCGAGTATATCGAGTCGGTGCTTATGAAGTATAAGCACGGCTATACGGTATGTATATCCACACAGGTTGGGTGCCGCATGGGGTGCGGCTTTTGCGCTTCGGGCATCAACGGACTGTATCGCAATCTGACCGCTTCGGAAATGCTGGCGCAGATAACCGCCGCCGAGCGGGATAACGGTATCCGCGTTTCCAACGTGGTTATGATGGGAATGGGCGAGCCGCTCGACAATTTTGCAAATTCGGTAAAATTTTTACAGCTTGTATCCGACGATAAGGGGATAAATATAGGGCTTCGTCATATTTCGCTTTCCACCTGCGGTCTGGTTCCCGGAATAGAAAAATTAAAGGAATATAATTTTCCGATAACCCTGTCGATTTCACTGCATGCGCCCTTCGACGACCTGCGAAGCTCGATTATGAGGGTAAATAAAAGGTATAATATATCACAGCTTTTATCGGCGTGCAGAGGCTATCAGGCGGTCACGACAAGACGAATTTCCTTTGAATACGCTTTAATAGAGGGCGTCAACGACACCGACGCATGCGCCGCGGAATTGGCGCGAATATTAAAAGGCATTATGTGCCATGTAAATCTTATTCCTGCAAATCCGGTCAAAGAAAATTCTTTTAAAAAGCCGGATAATAATAAAATTCTTTTCTTTAAATCTCGGCTCGAAGCGCAGGGCTTAAACGCTACCGTGCGACGGACTCTCGGAGCGGACATCGACGCTTCCTGCGGTCAGCTGAGGCGCAAAGCGAAGGAGGGAAATGTGTGAAAATATACAGCAAAACCGATACGGGAACGGTAAGAAGCTCCAACCAGGATTCTTTTCTTGCGGGCGAGCTTTCAAACGACGCCGTATTCGGCATCGTTTGCGACGGTATGGGCGGCGCAAACGCCGGCAACGTCGCGAGTGAAACCGCGGTAAAAATCATTTCGGACTACATCATTCATTCCTACAGAGCGGGTATGGACGAGTTTGAAGCGGAAAAAATGCTGAAAAACGCAATCGAAAGCGCCAATATCGAAATTTTCAACATGGCTTCCAATGACGGGAAGCTGAGCGGTATGGGTACTACGGCGGTAATTGCCCTGGTGCAGGATAATAAGGTGATTTACGCCAACGTGGGCGACAGCAGAATTTATATCGCAGACGATGAAATCGTACAGCTTACCCGTGACCATTCGGTGGTGCAGTCTCTGCTTGAAAGCGGGAAAATCACCTTTGAGGACGCCAAGGTGCACCCGCGAAAAAACGTTATTACGAGGGCGCTCGGCACCGAAGAAACCATTATTGCCGATACTGCGATAACGAATATCAAAGAGGGTCAGACTTTGCTCCTTTGCAGTGACGGTCTTACGGGTTACGCCGAGGAAAAGGATATTTTGAAGCTGATTAAGGAAAATCCCGCCGATATCGTATGCGATAAGCTTGTAGAGCTTGCCGTGGCGGGCGGCGGCGGCGACAATATAACTGTTATTACGCTTGTGTGTTAGAACGGAAAGGATAGGGTACTATGGATAAATTTGTTGGAAAACGACTTGACGGCAGATATGAAATACAGGAAATTATCGGCGTAGGCGGTATGGCGGTCGTTTACAAGGCGCATGACAATCAGGAAAACCGCACGGTCGCAATTAAAATTTTAAAGGAAGAATTTATTTCTAACGAGGAATTTCTGCGCCGTTTTAAAAACGAATCCAAGGCAATAGCCATGCTTTCACATCCGAATATAGTCAACGTATACGACGTAAGCTTCGGCGACCTTATACAGTATATAGTAATGGAATACATCGAGGGTATAACCCTTAAGGAATTTATCGAGCGCGAGGGAAGTCTGCGCTGGAAGGACGCCGTACATTTCACCCTGCAAATACTTAAAGGACTTCAGCATGCGCACGACAAGGGCATCGTTCACCGCGACATAAAGCCGCAGAACATAATGGTTCTTTCGGACGGTACCATCAAGATCACCGATTTCGGCATCGCCCGTTTTTCGCGCAGCGACCAGCGCACCATAACCGACAAGGCGATAGGCTCGGTTCATTATATAAGCCCCGAGCAGGCGCGAGGCGAAAACATCGACGAAAAAGCGGATATTTACTCCGTCGGCGTGATGCTTTACGAAATGCTTACGGGCAAGGTGCCTTTCCAGGCGGAAAGCGCGGTATCCGTAGCGATAATGCAGCTTCAGCGCGATCCGCAGCTGCCCACCGAAATAAACGGCTCGATACCGTTAGGTCTTGAGCAGATCACAATGCACGCTATGCAGAAAAATCCCGAAAGGCGCTACCAATCCGCCGCGGAAATGCTCTACGATTTGGGTCAGTTCAGAAAGGATCCCTCGCTTACCTTTGAGTACCCCTATTTTGTCGATAATTCTCCCACAAAATACGTCGGCAGTCTCTCGGATGTGGACACTGCCGTCGAGCAGGAGCCCGAGGAGGAAGAGACAAAAGAAAAAAATAACATGATACCCATTCTTGCCGGTATCGCCGCGACACTCATAATCGCCATTATCGTGTTGGGCGTTATGTTTATACCTAAGCTTTTTTCGGGCACCGGCGAGGAGATAGATTGCCCGAATTTTGTGGGTAAGTCTTTGGAGGACGTCCTGAAAGAATACAAAGACGTCTTCAAGTTTAAGGACGAGTGGGAAAACAACGCCGATTACGCTTACGGCATAATTTACGAGCAGTCGGAAACAGAGGGTAAAAAGCTTAAAAAGAACGCCGAAATCACCCTTTACGTCAGCATGGGACAAATGACCAAAAAGGTTCCCGACGTTTACGGCAAAACCGAGTCGGCGGCGGTATCCGAGCTTAAGTCAAAGGGCTTTACCACCGTCATTGCCGAGGAGCCCAGCGAGGACGTCGACGCGGGTCTCGTTGTGAGAACCGATCCTCAGCGCACGCAGGTAGTGTCCGAGGGTGAAAAAATCACGGTTTACGTAAGCTCCGGAAAACCGACAAAGAACGTCGACGTACCCGACGTTATCGGAATAACAAAGGAAGCCGCCGAGAAATTACTCAAGGACGAGGGGCTTAAGTCCACGGTTACCGAGGTGCAGATAACCTCAAACGACAAGTATTATCCCATAGGTTACGTTGTCGCGCAGGATCCCGCCGGCAGATCAAAGCAGGTGCCCGAGGGCAGTACGGTCAAAATTTCGGTTTGCACGGGTTATAAATTCGACGTAAAAATCGAAAAGAGCGATCTTCCCACGGATTTTGTAACCGATTCTTACTACCTTACCCTTTGGGATAACGGCAAGCTTTTCGACAAGGGCGATAAAATAAACGGCAGTGAAATTTCGTCCTATACCTTCGATAATCTCGTTACCACCCAGGAAACGGTTAACCTTACCGTTAAAATTTCGAGCGACGGAACAGAAGAATGGGATCTGCTTGAAATACAGGTCAACAACAAGACCGGCAGAGTGACGATAAGTCAAAGATACTCGGATTATCCCACCAAGCAGGATGAGGAATTGCCCGATTATTCGGACGAGTCGAGCGGTTATTATTGATATGACCGGAACAATAGTAAAAGCGCTTTCGGGCTTTTATTACACCGAATCCGGCGGTAAAATTTACGAATGCAAGGCAAGGGGAAGCTTCCGCAAAAGCGGAGTTTCCCCTTTGGTCGGAGACAGAGCGGAAATGGAAAAAACCTCCGATACCTCCGGTGTAATAAACAAAATTCTGCCGCGGAAAAATGCGACGGTTCGCCCCGCCGTAGCCAATATCGATAAGCTCTTTATAGTATCTTCCTTTGTAAATCCGCCGCCGAACGCCTTTTTGACCGATAAAATGACCGTTATCGCGCGCTACAACAATATGGAGCCCGTCATAGTTTTTAACAAATGCGATATGGGTGATTTTTCCAATTGGCGGAAAATTTACGAAAAATCGGGCTTTAAGGTTTACGTTATTTCGGCTAAGGAAAAAATCGGAATAAAGGACTTAAAAACCGAACTTAAAGATTGCGTAAGCGCCTTTACCGGCAATTCCGGCGTGGGAAAATCAAGCCTGTTAAACGCGGTTTTCGGCGAAAATCTGATAGCTACCGGCGAGGTAAGCGAAAAATTGGGCAGGGGCCGTCACACGACGCGGCATACACAGCTTTATCCCCTGCCGTTCGGGGGATTTGTCGCCGATACCCCCGGTTTTTCCTCCTTTGAGCTCGATACTTCGGATTTTTCGCTCAAGGAAAAATTGGCAGACTGCTTTTGGGATTTCGCGCCTTTTTCGGCGAATTGCCGCTTTGCCGACTGCACTCACACAAAGGAATCCGGCTGCGCGGTCTTAGAAGCCGTGAGCGCCGGCGATATCGAGCCTACGAGGCACGCTTCCTATCTTCAGCTGTTTGACGGCATGAAGGATCTAAAGCCATGGCAGAACAAAAAATAACCGCCGCAAAGCATTAAAAAACGCTCCTTTTTGTAACACATTTTGCTTGCTTTTATATAATGTTAATGTGATTGAAAGCTTGGGAGGGAGCAAAATGAGGCAGCGCGGTAGGTCCGGCAAGGGGCTTTTTGCCGTTACATTTGCTTTGGGGCTTATTATAAGCTGTTTTTGCCCTCCGAAATTTTTGATCGCGGTGTTGGCGGTCTGGGTAATTATACTCGGGCTCACATCCTGCAAATATTGATTTTCGGAGGCGGACGGTATGAAGGTTGTACTTATAAAAAGTCCTAAATTTATGAGCGGAATTTTAAGAATGATATTCGGTATCAAAAAACAGAATACATAATCAGTCGGGCATTGCCCGAATACGAAAAGACTTCCTTTAAGCGACGGCTTAAGGAAGCCTTTTTTTAAATGAAAAATGAAGCGGCGCGCAAAGCGCGCCATGAAGCATGAAGCGCTCGCTTGCGCGAGACATTTCGGTGTCCGCTTCGCGGACGGATTGTAAAAGCAAAAGCTTTATATACCCTTGGCTCCATCTGACGAGGGAGCTGTCGGCGTAGCCGACTGAGGGAGAGATTTTTTATTTTCAATTTCCTTT
>CANQGK010000020.1 GCA_947623175.1 uncultured Clostridia bacterium
GAAAAATGCAAAGAAATAAAAGGAAATTGAAAATAAAAAATCTCTCCCTCAGTCAGCTACGCTGACAGCTCCCTCGTAAGCTGAGCCAAGGATTAATGCTCTAAATTCTGCTTTTTAAGCTTTACATTTGAGAAATGCTTTAGTTTGCAGATGATTTTAAAATCATCCTGCGCGTCCGCGCGCCTTGCCTCCACCTGACGGGGGGTGTCTTTTTCGGAAATTGCTCCGAAAAAGACAGGGGGAGAGAAAAAGTAAAGCCAATACGAGGCTAAAAATTATAAGAAGAAGCTAAAGATTATAAAAAAAGCCTCCCTTGCCTAAAGGGATGGGGACCAACGTTAGTTGGTGGTGGGATACCTGCTCACCCGCGAAGCCGAGGGCTATGCTTTAGCGCCGTTAATCCCTCCGGCTTTTGCAGAAGCTAAAGCTCTGCAAAAGCCACCTCTCTTTAGGCAAGGAAGGCTTTGGGGGTGCGCTTTGTGCACAAGGTAATATGTAATAAGTAATAGTGAAGAAGTTCGGTGTCCGCTTCGCGGACGAATTGTAAAAATTAAAAATTTTTAGTTTCTTCTCGGCTTTACCCTTTCTCTCCCTCAGTCGGCTTACGCCGACAGCTCCCTCGTCAGATGGAGCCAAGGGTAGGTCAAGCTTTTGCACCTCGGCATGAAAATATAATTTTTACTGTTGCCAAAGCTTGTAAAGACGATTTTAACAACTTTTATGTACTAAAACTTCAAACTTCGCTCTCAACCTTCTACATTCAAAGCTTAAAACTTCAGCGTCATTGCGCGACAGCGCCTTGCCTCCACCTGACGGGGGAGGTGGATTTTGCGGAGCAAAAGACGGAAGGAGAGAAAAAGTAAAGCCAATATGAGGCTAAAAATTATAAGAAAAAGCTAAAGATTATAAAAATAAAACCTCCCTTGCCTGAAGGGAGGATGAAATAGGTTCATTGTTTTCCGCTTTTCGAGAGTTCGCGGAGGGCGAGCCAGGTGTGAACGGCGGCGCCGCGGCTTAGGACGGCGTCGTCAAATTTAGCTTTCGGGTGGTGCTGTGAATAGCGGTAGCCTTTATCTATATCTCCCGCCACCAAAAACATCGTGACGGTGGGAACCTTATGGCTTACAAAGGCAAAATCCTCGCTTCCGCCGCCCGCCTTACCGCCGCTTATGACGTTAAGGTTAAGGGCGGATTCGCCGAGCAGCTCCCGCATATAGGAAAGCGTATTTTCCGCAAGGGCGGGATCTACCGTCATACACGGGCAGTAATCGTAAAATTCGACCGTTGCCTTACAGCGCATCGCCGTCGAAACGCCGTCGCAGATCTCCCGCATTCGCGCCTTTATCCGTTCGCCTACGGCGTTATCCGGATCGGTGGTGCGTATGGTGCCCCACATTTCGGCTTTGTCGGGTATGACGTTGCTCACTTCACCCGCCGCAAAACGTCCGGTGGTAAAAATGCCGAACTCATTGCCGTCAAGCTCGCGGGCGCTTATTTCCTGCAAAGCTATATGAATGTGCGCGGCGGCGGTGATCGGATCTACCGCAAGGTGGGGCGAAGCGCCGTGTCCTCCCTTGCCCTGCACGGTAATATGATACTGCTCGCAGGAAGCGGTGGATACTCCGCCGTCCGCGACCAACAGAGTGCCGCTCGGAAGGGGAACCCCCGCCATTACGTGTATCATGGCGGCGGCGTCAACTTTCGGGTTTTCGAGCAGACCGTTTGCCAGCATATCGGGCGAACCCTTAAAAATTTCTTCGGCGGGCTGAAAAACCAGCTTGACGGCGCCCTTGAGTTCCTCTTCGTGCGCTTTTAAAAGCTTTGCCGCGCCCAAAAGCATGGCGGTATGCATATCATGCCCGCAGCCGTGCATAAAACCGGGCGTGAGGCTTGCAAAGTCGACGTCCGCTTCCTCGGTAATGGGCAGAGCGTCCATATCGGCGCGAAGTATCAGGGTTTTGCCGGGCTTTTTACCGCCCGCATGCGCCGTAAGACCGGCTTTGCCGCAGGGTATCGGCTCGTACCCCATTTCGGTAAGCTTCTTTTGCACGTAGGGCAGGGTATATTTAAGGTCAAACCCCGTTTCGGGATGTCGGTGCAGGTCGTGCCGTATCTCCCGCAATTCGTCCTGTAATGCGGCGGCTTCGTTTAAAATTTCTTTAGCTTCCATAACCTTTTCCCCTTTTTTAAAATGCAAAATTTATATTATTTCGAAAGCAGGGAGTCCGTAAACTGCCGCGCAAGGCGGGCGGATCTTCCTCCGCGCTCCAGCGCCATACGTTCCGCGGCGGCGAAAAGCTCCTCCTGCGGCATATCTATACCCTGCTCGCGCGCTAAGTGGAGCACAATATGCAAATAGGTATTTTTATCCGGCTTAAAGAAGGAAACGTGGACGCCGAACCGCTCGGAGAGGGATCGCAATTCCTCCATGGTGTCGTTGCGGTGGACGTCGTCGCCCTCGCGGTCGGAAAAGCTCTCCTTGACGATATGTCTGCGGTTGCTCGTGGCGTAGATGACCACATTTTTCGATTTGGCGGAAACCGAGCCTTCCAAAATGGCTTTAAGGGTATTGAAATTATCGTCGTGCTCCGCAAAGGAAAGATCGTCGATAAAAATTATAAACTTAAGCGGGTTGCGGCTTAAATCGTTTAAAATCTTGGGGATAGCGTAAATACGCTCCTTTCGCACCTCGATAATGCGAAGCCCTTGCGAAAAGAGGGCGTTTCCCACCGCCTTTACCGTAGAGGATTTGCCGGTGCCGGCGTCGCCCGAAAGTAGTATGTTGGCGGCAGGTTTTCCCGCAAGCAGCGCCTTTGTATTGTCGATAATAATGCCGCGCTCCCGCTCGTAGTCTACCAGATCGGAAAGCTTTATACCGTCGGGATTTGCGACCGGGGTGATCTCGCCGCCGTCGTTTATGTAAAACATCGGATTATCGGCGTAAATGCCGTAGCCGTATTTGTGAATATTTTCCGCCCGGTAGAGGTAATCGCCTAAAAGATCAATTTCGGCGGTTTCGAAAAGGGGCAGATTTCCGTCGTAATTTATTTCGGAAATAAGCCTTTCGGGAGTAAGCTTAGCAACCGATTGGAGGATCTTAAGGTCTTCGCAAAGGGCGTCGTAAATAAATTCCGGCGCTTTTTTTCCCTCGCCCGTGATTTTCACGTAAATATTTTCGCTGTTGCCGCAGATTTTTTTAAGGTATTCGCTTAAATTGCCGCCGTTTGCGTTGTAAAGGCGGTATACAAATTCGCAGTAAGCCGCGCTTGTCGGATCTTCAAAAAAGCGCAAAAGGGCGGTTATTACTTCGTCCTTGAGCAAATCGCGCAGCACGCAGAGCGAGGAAAGCTTTTGTTTTAAGGCAGTCATCAATTTAAAATCGCCCCCGAAGCGCCGCCCGATACCATTTCGGCGTAGCGCTTTAAATATCCGGATAATTCCTTCTTTTTGGGTACAAAGCTTTTGAGCCTTTCCTCCAAAACGGCGTCGTCGACCTTAAGCTCGATTTTGTTTGCGGGGATATCGATGCTTATGATATCGCCCTCCTCGATAACGCCTATAAGTCCGCCGGACGCCGCCTCGGGCGAAATATGACCGACGCATGCGCCGCGTGTCGCGCCGCTGAATCTGCCGTCGGTAATGAGGGCTACGCTGTTTCCGAGCCCCATACCCATAATAGCCGAGGTCGGGTTGAGCATTTCACGCATGCCGGGGCCGCCCTTCGGTCCCTCGTAGCGAATAACGACTACGTCGCCGGGGATGATTTTTCCCGCGTTGATAGCCGCCTGCGCGTCCTCCTCGCAGTCAAAAACTCTCGCCGGGCCCTCGTGTTTGAGCATTTCGGGCAGTACCGCCGAGCGCTTTACAACGCTGCCCTCGGGCGCAAGATTGCCCCGCAGTACCGCAATTCCGCCGGTTTCGCTGTAGGGATTTTCGATAGGTCGTATGACGTCGTGATTTAAGTTTCGGCAATTTTCAATGTTTTCGCCGACCGTTTTGCCGGTCACGGTGATGCAGTCGGTGTTTATAAGCCCCTTTTTGTTAAGCTCGTTCATAACGGCGTAAACGCCGCCCGCCTCGTCAAGCTCCTCGATATAGGTTCTGCCCGCCGGCGCCAAATGGCAGAGGTTGGGGGTTTTTTCGCTGATTTTATTCGCAATGTCCAGATTAAGCTCGACGTCGCATTCGTGCGCGATAGCCGGCAGATGAAGCATACTGTTGGTGGAACAGCCGAGCGCCATATCCACCGTCAGGGCGTTTAAGAGCGCCTCTTTTGTCATAATATCGCGCGGGCGGATATTTTTGCGCACAAGCTCCATAACCGCCATACCGGCGCGCTTTGCAAGCTCGATTCGCGCGGAGTAAACCGCCGGCACCGTTCCGTTGCCCTTAAGCCCCATACCGAGCGCTTCGGTGAGGCAGTTCATTGAATTTGCGGTGTACATACCCGAGCATGAGCCGCATGTGGGGCAGGTTTTACACTCGTATTCGTGAAGCTTCTCTTCGGAGATTTTGCCGGCGTTAAATTCGCCTACCGCCTCCGAAATGGAGGAAAAGCTGGTTTTGGCGCCGTCCACTCTGCCCGCGAGCATAGGCCCGCCGCTTACGAAAACGGTGGGAACGTTGATTCGCGCCGCCGCCATTAAAAGCCCGGGCACGTTTTTGTCGCAGTTGGGCACCATAACGAGCGCGTCAAAGCCGTGAGCCAATGCCATAGCTTCGGTGGAATCGGCGATAAGGTCGCGGGTAACAAGGGAATATTTCATGCCCGTATGCCCCATGGCAATACCGTCGCAAACGGCAATTGCGGGGAAAACTATGGGCGTACCGCCCGCCATAGCTACGCCGAGCTTTACGGCGTCGACTATCTTGTCGATATTCATGTGTCCCGGAACGATTTCGTTATAAGAGCTTACGATACCCACAAGCGGGCGGGAAATTTCCTCGTCGGTAAGGCCCAAGGCATGGTAAAGCGCGCGGTGGGGCGCATTCTGCGGGCCGTTTTTTAAAGCGTCACTTTTCATAAGTTCACTCCTCAATATCATTAATATAATACCTTGGCCGGAATTATCCGACCAAGGCATAAGCGGGTATGATCAGTTGTTGATAAGCTTGTCTTCGTCGCTCCAGCTGTAAAGCTTGCGGATATCCGCGCCTACGATCTCGGACGGATGCTCCGAAGCCAACTTTCTCATGGCGTTGAAGTGTACCTGAGCTCCCGCAGGAGACATATCGAGCAGGAATTCCTTTGCAAAGGAACCGTCCTGGATATCCTTGAGAATTTTCTTCATTGTCTTTTTGGTTTCTTCGGTGATGATCTTAGGTCCGGTAATGTAATCGCCGTATTCGGCGGTGTTTGAAATGGAGTATCTCATACCGGCAAAGCCGCTCTGGTAAATGAGGTCTACTATAAGCTTCATCTCGTGAATGCATTCGAAATAAGCGTTTCTCGGATCGTATCCCGCTTCGACCAAGGTCTCGTAGCCCGCCTGCATAAGCGCGCAAACGCCGCCGCAAAGCACCGCCTGCTCGCCGAAAAGGTCGGTTTCGGTCTCGGTGCGGAAGGTGGTTTCGAGTACGCCCGCCCGCGCGCCGCCTATGCCCAGCGCATAAGCGAGGCCTATATCCCATGCGTCGCCCGTAGCGTCCTGCTCCACGGCGATAAGGCATGGAACGCCCTTGCCCGCCTGATATTCACTGCGAACGGTATGACCGGGGCCCTTGGGAGCTATCATGATGACGTTGACGTTTTTGGGAGGCTTGATACAGCCGAAGTGAATGTTGAAGCCGTGCGCAAAGGCGAGGGTTTTGCCCTCGGTAAGGTTGGGCTCGATGCTCTCCTTGTAAAGCGCCGCCTGCTTTTCGTCATTGATGAGAATCATGATTATGTCGGCAGCCTTTGCCGCTTCGGCGGAGGTCATAACCTTTAAGCCCTGAGCTTCGGCCTTTGCCCAGCTTTTTGAGCCCTCGTAAAGACCTACTATAACTTCAACGCCGCTGTCCTTAAGGTTAAGGGCGTGCGCGTGTCCCTGCGAGCCGTAGCCGATTATCGCAACGGTCTTGCCCGAAAGCTTTTGAAGGTTACAGTCCTGTTGATAGAAAATTCTTGCCATAAAAATACCTCTTTCTGTTAATAATTTATAGTTTGATTTATTGTTTGACCGCCTTTTTCAAGCGAAACGGCGCCGCTCCGGCAGATCTCAAGTATGGTAAAATCGCGCATCAAATTGATAAATTCATCGATTTTTTGCGAATCGCTCGAAAGGCTGAAAACTATCGAATCCTTGGAATAGTGAACCGTTTTTGCGCCGAAGCCGTTTACCGCCGCCTGAATTTCGTCGCGGGTTTCGGGCTCGTTTTTCATCTTTATCAAAAGCAGCTCACAGCTCACCGAGCCGTCGGCGGTAAATTCCTTTATATGGCATACGTCGGGCAGCTTGTACAATTGGTTGATAAGCTGGTCCTTGGCTGTCTTTTCCCCTCCGAAGGTTACCGTAATACGCGAAAGCTCGCTTGTTTCGGTCTCGCTTACCGAGAGGGCGTTTATATTAAATTGGCGGCGGCGGAACATACTTGTTATTCGGTTAAGGACGCCGAATTGGTTCTTGACAAGTACGGCTACTGTGTATTTATTCATACTTCCTCCTCCAATTTGACGATAATATCATCCATACTGCCGCCCGGCGGAAGCATGGGAAGAACAAATTCATCCTTTTCTATAGCGCAGTCGATAACGTAAGGCCCGTCCGCCTTAAAAGCGTTTTCGAGAGCGGCGTTAAGCTCCTCGAGGCTTTCAGCCCTTTGCCCCTCGGCGCCGAAGGCTTTGGCAAGGCTCGAAAAATCCGTTTTGCGGTTAAGCACCGTATTGGAGTAATGCTTATCGAAAAAGAGCGTCTGCCATTGACGCACCATGCCGAGCACGCCGTTATTGAAAATCAAAATCACCACGGGTACGTTGTAGGTGACCGCGGTGGCAAGCTCGTTTAAGCACATTCCGAAGCTGCCGTCGCCCGTGATCAAAACCGAGCGCTCCCCCGTGCCGAAGGCGGAGCCTATCGCGGCGCCGAGCCCGAAGCCCATGGTGCCCAGCCCTCCGCTTGTCACAAAGCGGCGCGGCAGTTTAAATTCGAGATTTTGCGCCGCCCACATCTGGTGCTGACCGACGTCGGTGGCGACGGGAGTATTTTCGCCCAAAAACTTATTTAGGGTAAGAATTGCGTTTCGCGGGGTGAGCCCCTCGCGGTTGTCGGTATACTCGACTTCCTCGCGCTTAAGCGCCGAGACGGCGCTCTGCCAATCCGGCTTGGCGCTTTTATCCACAAGCGAAAGCAGTCGGGCGAGGGTTTGCTTGACGTCGCCTCTGAGTCCTACCTTTGCAATCGCGGTTTTTGAAAGCTCCGAGCCGTCGATATCGATATGGATAATATCGGCATTTGCGGCGAATTTTGCGAGGTTGCCGGTGGCGCGGTCGTTAAAACGAACGCCCAGTGATATTATCAAATCGGACTTGTGCATTGCCATAGATGACGCGTAATGGCCGTGCATGCCCTGCATTCCGAGAAAGCGCGGATGGGTTGTGGGTATTCCCGATATTCCCATAAGCGAACAGCCTATCGGAGCGTCGATTTTATCCGCCAGGTCGAGCATTTCCTCCTCGGCACCCGCCGTAATAAGTCCGCCGCCGAAATATATAAAGGGCCTTTCACAGCGGTTGATGATATTTGCCGCTTCGGTTATGCGGACTTCTTTTGCGGGAAACGCCGGATCCGCTTTAACGGGAGAAGCCTCGG
Source organism: uncultured Clostridia bacterium (assembly GCA_947623175.1). GTDB lineage: Bacteria > Bacillota > Clostridia > Oscillospirales > Acutalibacteraceae > UBA737. Next base: position 7,791 of record CANQGK010000020.1, read on the forward strand.
TGTACTCGTACATGGCGGTCTGTACATCCTTGGGAATATCGATAAGCACGGGGCCGGGCCTTCCGGACTTTGCCAAGCGAAAGGCCTCGCGTATGGTGTCGGCGAGCGCGTCGATGTGACCTACGAAATAATTGTGCTTGGTAATCGGAAGCGTCACGCCGGTAATGTCTATCTCCTGAAAGCTGTCGGTTCCTATAAGGGTAGTCGGAACGTTTCCGCAAATCGCCACAAGCGGAACCGAATCAAGATACGCCGTGGCTATACCCGTCACAAGGTTGGTGGCTCCGGGGCCCGAGGTGGAGATAACGACTCCCACTTCGCCCGTCGTTCTCGCGTAGCCGTCCGCCGCGTGAACGGCGCCCTGCTCGTGAGCGGTTAAAATGTGATTTATTTCATTTTGGTATTTATACAAGCTGTCGTAAACGTTAAGAATTTGACCGCCGGGATAACCGAAAACGGTCTTAACGCCCTGCTCTATTAAGGTTTTTACAACGATATCCGAGCCGGAAAGAAGCATTTTTTCACACCCTTTAAATTTTTAAAATCAATTTTTCACTTTACGTCCGTCTGCCGCCGAGCCGTGAACCTCCGACCTCGGCGCCCATATCGCCGCCGAAAGTAAAATAAAACCCGCCTCAAAGCCTTACTCGCTTTGAGACGGGCGCTGTACTTAACGCTCGCGGCGTCACTCAAATTGCGGATAAACTCCGCCGTTTCATTTAAGTCTGACGACCTCTATGCACTAACGCAGCATAACGGGTCGCCCTGCTCATATGTGTTTCAGGCTTCCGGCTCAGAGGTGAGAGGACAAGGATATAAACCGTTTTACCCTTACGCCGAACCGCGGCCCGCCCTAAAACAAAGCGCCGCAGCCCTTACGGTTTCATATCCGTATCATCGTCATAGCTTTTACTATTAACTTTCAATACATTATACTCCTAAACCCTCCCTATGTCAAGCGTTTTTGTAAGACTTGGCGGGTAAAATTGATTTTTATTTTGATTGCAAAACGGTGGTATTCGGACTTGATGGGGTTATATTTGTGACAAGCAGATCTTTCGCTTTTTTAAAGCAAAAAGACGGAGTTTTATTTTTGAAATAAGGGCGAAGAGACTCTCCGTCCTTTTGTATCGGTAATATTGACAAACGAAAGCGCACCTGCCGGTATTGAAACTGTTTTAAGGCGGTTATTGTCTATCTCTATCGGTATATTTTTCCAGACGGTTTCACAAGTGCGCTGCGGTTCGGGATACCTAATGCCGTTCTCGGTAATCCATTGTTCCGCGTTTGCTATGCCGATTCCGTCGGGTAACAGAACGGTTGAGTCAAACGGAAAGGAAAAGGAAGGAAAAGGCGGTGCATATCCGCAAATGCTGTCGGCAAAGGCGAAAAGCTCATTCACTTCCCATGCCGCCCCGTCATACCCGTGCGATAAATCGGGGATAATCAGCATGCTTGAGCCGTTCACGGCGGCGCAGGAAGCCGAGGTGGCGTTCGGAGGGAAATGAAAATCCCGACCGCCGTTAAGCCAGAACGTGGGAGTATTGCAATTCTTAAGTCCGTCGCTGTAATTCCAAAACCTATCTACCTTTTCGTTTGAATAAACCGCAGAAAAATAGGTATTGCCCCAATTCAAAAAGCCGCAGCCGTAAGTGGGAAGGGCGAAGGCAATGCGTTCTTCTATACAAAGTAGATTTGTCGTTACAATTCCGCCCCAAGAAATTCCGTGCATGCCTATTCGTGTTGCATCTACCAGCGGCTGATTGCGAAGAAAAGATATTCCGACGATACCTGCCGCCATTGCATGATACATCCATTGCTCCGAAACGGGTTTGTCAACGTCTGCAAATTCTCCCTGTCTGTCAGGACCCGAATAATCGTGCGAAGACAGTTCGGCGAGCGCGGGAGCTGTTTCTTTAATCGGAATATGCCCTTCGAGGTCAAGTGCCAGCGCCGCATATCCATGTGCATTCCAAAGCTTTACCCATTGCGGAAACGCCGTACCGCCTCCGCCGTGCAGCAAAAGAACCGACGGGAACATACCGTCGCCTTTCGGCAGACCGAAATATCCGAATACGCGGGTTTCTTTTTTGCGGTAAGGAATACTTTTTAAAAATAATGCATGCAGGTCGTTTGTATCCCTTTCGGGGCAGGGATAAACCTCGGGCTTGTCAAATAAAAATTTCGGAAAATCGGTTATCATAGTCAGCCTCACTTATCAAATTTATTGTTTCCAAGAGCAGACAATGTGATACAAGCCGCCGGCTTTTACCGATATCTTGTGATAATATATACCGAAAGGTGAATTTTCCGATTTTACACTACTTTCGTACGGATAAGCAAATTCCGGCAGTTTAAGCGTAAAGTCGGAATCTCTGTCTGCGGTAAAATCTATTTCAATTATTTCGTCGGTGCGGCTCCACGATACGGATATATCCAGCCCGTTGCGGGTTCTGAAATGGTTAAAGCTGCCGCTCTTCCATTTATCGGGCAAAGCGGGAAGTATACGCACAAGCTCCGGAGTGGAGAAAAGCAGCATTTCGGTTACGGCTCCCGCGTAACCGAGGGCCGCGTCAAGCTGCATAGGCGGCTTGATTCCCCATATCATTTGCATGGAAACACCCATATCTCGCCAATCGTTTATATAGGTAAACAGGTTTGTTCCCGTGCAGCTGCCCAAAAGATGTTCAAGACACTCTAAAGCGCGCTTGCCGTCCTCCATGCGGCCGAAAATATTTGCCATGTGCGAAAAAGACCAACCCGTCTGTTCTTTGAGACCTATAACAAGTCGTTTTTCCACAGCCGTTTTGGCGGCGGCGTACAGTTGCGGAGAGCATTCTTTAATTATTTCGGTTCCCGGAAACGCGGGATAAATATGCGACTGGTGGCGATGCTGGTAATTATCCGAAAAATCCGGATGCATCCATTCGCACAGCGCACCGTCGCCGTTGATTTTATAGGGCGGAATATGGTTTAACATATCCTGCCATATTGGAAGCATATCCCGTTCCGTGTCCAACTTTTCGCAGGCATCGCAAAGATTTGTGAGCAAATCCTTTACAACGGCAAAATCCATAGTCGGATTTATACAAATTGCAGTCTCGCCTGCGCCGTAAAAGGAACCGTTTGCCGTGTTTTCGGGCGAGTCGGCGGGAAGAGACATTAAATACCCGTCATCACCGGTAATAAGGAAATCCTCATAGAAAAGCGCCGCTTCTTTCATAAATGGTACAGCGCGGTTTTTCAAAAACTCAAGGTCTGCGGTATAAAGGTAATAATCGTAAAAGTGGCGCGCCAGCCAGCCTGCGCCTGCTGTCCAATAAATCACTTGAGGCTGCAGATCGCGGATTATACCCGAATTTTCATCGGCGTAAAGCGGCACGAATATTCCGCGGCAGCCGTATAACTTGCGGGCATTTTCACGGAAATCTGGCAATTGCTTTTCCAACAGGTCAAACAGCGGAAGCATAGCCTCGGCGTTATTGCATGGGAGCGCCTGCCAATAGGATAACTCAATGTTTTCATTGTAGAAAAACGCAGCGCACCATGGCGGCTCATAGTCGCCGTTCCAAATTCCCTGAAGCCCTGCCGGCAGACCGCCGGGTACCGAGCTGCACAAAAGCAGAAAACGGCTGAAATTATACATTCGCTCTATAAGCGCAGTTGAAGGATGTGAGCCGTAGGCGTCCAACAGCAGCTGTTCGTTGCTCTTTTCGCGGTCATTATCGCTTTCCGGAGTAAGCTGTAATACCGAACGCAAAAATTCCGCTCCGAAAACAGCGACATGACGTTCAAACAGACTGTCATAATCATGCTCTGCACTGTCTGCAGCAGCCAACGCTTTTGCCGTGTCACCATCGGGTATAAGCGCCGTAAGCAGGGTTACACTGTCGGCGTTTTTAACCTCTATTCCGTCGCCCCGAGTGCAAAGCGTACCGCCTTGCGGATATACCCTTGCCGCGGCGGAAAATTCAAAACCGTCAGCGGTTCTGCCCATAACGGTTAAGAAATTACCGTCGGCCGATGCCGTATAGTTGTTATCTACGGTAAAAGACGCGCCGCCGTAATGGTAGGCGTCAAGCAGGTCGTGCGGTTCCAATGAAAATCTGCAATTTACGGATCCCGCACGGTCGGCTTCGATTTTTAAAACCGCAATATTATTGTCCGCACGGGAGACGAACAGTTTGCGCCGAAAAGAGGTCTCGCCCGATTTCCAAGCGACGGTTACTTCGCCGGAAGACATATCGAGTCTGCGCTCGTAGTCCGAAAATGCATTGTCCGTATGGGTTATAATCCGCAGATCAAATCCCGGCATATAAGCGGCGACAGCGGCGTTATAGCCCTGTTCTCTTATTTTGTCGGGAAGGAAGCTTTGCGCTTTGCGGTAATGACCGTCGAGCATCATTTTACGAAGCTCGGGTAAATAATCCGATACGTTCGGCAGGACTTCAGAACGTCCGTGAAACCAGAATCTTTCGTGATTCAATAAAATTCGTTCGTCAGCCAGCTTGCCGTAAACACACGCGCCTACGATGCCGCTGCCCGTAGGTGTGGCGTCGTTCCAGCGCGAGGCGGGATATGCGTTCTTCAATATGTAAGAGTTCATAAACGTCACCTATGATTCCGATAATGCACAGCGTATAAATTTTACGTCATCGTGAGAGGATCTTATAAATATTTTCGAAGGATCCATATCGCAATCTTCAAAAACGATATTTTTGGTGTAATACAGCGGGGATATCGGCTTTGAATAGGAGGAAACCGTACCCAAAGTCATAATATTGCTTTCCGTATTAATGCCGTGCATACGACAGCGGCGGAAGGTAATGTTGCGCGGAATAGGACCTTCCCAAGGCGGCTCGTTTTCAACCCAACTGTATACAATATCCATATCCGTATCTTCAATTGTCGCTTCACAGCGAATTCGGAAGGTACCGTAAATTTTGCATCCGTGTATTTCCGCACCGGGATTTGAAAGTGAATAAACGCATGCCAGCACTGCCTGCGGTCTGTTTAACGGCAATGCATCCTCAACCGTGATGCGGTTCTGTGTTTTATCCTGCAGAACCACGCGGCTGATATGTGTATCGCCGACCAATGCACCTGTTTCCACATCATAAAGTATAATTTCATCTCCCACGCGCAGTTCGACCGGGTATTCGCCGCCGAATTCCATACAACCCATTTCAAATTCTTTCGGACCGAATACTTCGCGTACGGTCAAAACCGAGCAGGAAATGTTCCATACGTCGTCAAAAATGCCACCTAACGTGCAATCTTCCCATATAAATTTAGCGCGGTTCTCTTTGATATGAAATCCGTCACGCCATCCCACCATAATACCGTCACTTCCCGGTTCGGGTACGATATTCGTGTTGCGAATGCGAAATACGCCTTCGTTATAACGCATGTGAAACGAAAAATGAGAGGAGCTCCACAAATTACAGTTTTCCAATGTAAGATTGGTGGTGTAGGTGGTCAAAAATGCACTTAAATTGATCTGCCCCACATTTGGCATCGGGGTTATAAAATCGGAGTGCGTTTCTTCTATAAACTTTAATTTTTCGGCGTAATTGTCAACCTTTTGAACGTTTAAACGGTACAGATGTCCGGCGGCGTCCAATGTTTCGATACTGTCATAAAAAATATGCTTGCGTCCGTATTGCAGCAGAGAGGGAATACCGAAATTGGCGCCGCTTTTGTCAAGCCAGGTGCCCTCGATTTCCAGCGAATCGCGTGACCGGATAACCAACGCCGGTTTTTTATGATCTACCGATACGACTTCGGAAAGGGTATAGACCGGTTTGAAAAGCTTAAAATTAAATCCGGTCACCTTAATATCATGGCAGTGTTGTATATCTACATAAGTTCTTACTTGCCCGAGCACAAAGGTTGTATTTTTGCCGGATAAAGTGAGGTTACCGAAATTGCGTATCATCACGGCAGGTTTGTTTTCGGGAACGGAAGCGAAAAAGTAAATTCCATTTGGCTCAAACTGTAATACGGCAGGGCCGCCATACTCGCGTATGGCAGACAGTGCGCTTTTCACGGCAGGACAGCAATCGGTTTTCCCGTCTCCCGACGCTCCGAAATCGGCTATTCGAAAAATGCGTGCGATTGATTCAGACATAGTACTACCTCAAAATGTTTTTGATGTTTTTAGTTGTTTTAACATAACGGTTACGGCGTGTCAAAACGCTTCTCGTTGTCTTGAATGCAATAATCATTATAGAGTGTCACATAAGTAAAATCAAGGCGAAACGGCGATTTTTTACAGTACAATATTGCTGTAAAAATCCAAAAAATTGTAATGCGTATGTTAAAAATTGCGGTCATACTATGAATTGCTGTTAAATTGGACAAATACACTTTTTTTCCGAAAAAATTCGTGCTATAATACGCTCGAATAATGCAATTTTACCGTCGGTCCGAAGCGTCATGACAGAAGGAGGGACATAATGAAAGCGAACTTTACAAGAACGGTTTTCAAAAAAAGTATCTGCGTTTGCCTTGCGGCAATCGGCGTCATATCCGGCGGAATTTCCGTCAGAGGACTTACGTTGGCGGAGCGTCTTGACAGCGATAAAAGCGAACAGGCGGTAATAATCGATACAAAGGCAAATATTTATGCCGACGTATTAAAACAATATGAGCAGGACAAAAGACAGCCCGCTCCTGCCGACGCCTTGATACATATATCTGCCGCGGACGGACAAACCGTCGACGGCCCTGTTGATACCGTGACCTATCTTGAGGAAAACGATGCGGTACTCTTTAAAGAGGATACCGAATATATAAAATGGAATTTTACGGTACGTCGGGAAGGCATTTATCAGTTGAAGATAAATTATGTGCCTGCAGATGACAGTACGGCGGATATTATACGTTCATTGTATATCGATGATGAAATACCGTACGACGAATGCGCGGGCATTCATTTTACACGCCGCTTCTGCGATGAAGGCGAACCTGTCGAAAACTCAGCGGGAGACGAGATGCGCCCGAGTGTTAAGCAGATATACCAATGGTCTTCGGTCGATATTTTTGATAACAGCGGACTTTATACGGAACCCTTACGGTTTTATCTTACGGCGGGCGAACACAGTATAAAGTTAGAATCGCTGAGTCAGTCTCTTGCAATCTCCGAGCTCGTTTTCCATGCCCCTTTAAAAACAAAAGAATATGCCGAAGTGTTCGAAGAATATAAACAAAAAGGCTATACTCCGTCGGCAAAAGGCGTTAAGACGGAAGCCGAAAAAAACATTGTATGGAAAAGCAGCAGTACCATACGCATGCAAAGCAACGGCGATCCCAAAATGTCGCCGCGATCTTTGGATACCGTCCGTATGAATTGTATCGGTGATACGGCGTGGATGGACGGAAATTCCGCAGTTACCTGGGAATTTGAGGCGCCGGAGGACGGCTTGTATGAGCTGAATTTGCGCATGGGGCAATGGTATCGTGAGGGAATGCCCTCGTATCGGCGTATAGAAATTGACGGTCGGGTGCCGTTTACAGAGTTTGAAAGCGTGGCGTTTACGTATAATAAAAAATGGCGCAGCGAGCTTATAAAAACCGAAGCGGGAGATCCTTATGCCGTTTACCTTACAAAGGGCAGACATGAGCTTACGATGACCGTCAATCAGGGTAATATACAGCCTATATTGCAGACTATTACAGATGACAGCGCTCTGCTTTCTGATTTGCTGCTGCGTATTGTTATGGTAGCCGGTCAAAATCCCGATCCGAATTACGATTATCATTTAGAGACTCGAATTCCGAATTTAACGGAAATTATGCAGACGCTTATGGATCACATGAGCGATATGATGGAGCAATTAAAGGCTATTTCGGGCGATAAAACACCTGCGATGTATAACCAGTTAAAGGAGCTTAAGGATCAGCTGCTTGCAATGGTCGAAAATCCATATTCCATCCCGATGAAAACCGACGATATAAATACCGTTTTGACTACCTATGGCGATTGGATTTCCTGGCTTAAGCAGGAACCGCTCATAATGGATTATTTTGAATTTCTGCCATATGGCGAAGAGGTAAAAAATTATCAGGCGGGCTTTTTCCCGCGTTTTCAAACCGCTGTCGTTCAGTTTATACGGTCGTTTATTTCGGATTATGACAGCGTTGACGCTTTAACCGACGGCAACGCGGCAATAAAGGAAGTTATCGACGTATGGATTGCGCGAGGCAAGGATTGGGGTACCTTGATAAAACGTATGGCGGATGAAAGCTTTACGCCTGATTCGAAAACAGCGATAAATATGCATATCTTGCCGTCGGGACAGCTTAATTCCGGCAGCGCAAATGCCCTGCTTTTGGCAATTTCTTCGGGGATGGCGCCCGATGCTGCAATGGGTACCCCTGCGGAGTCGGTCGGCGAATTTGCCATAAGAAATGCGGTTGCCGACCTGAGTCAATTTGAAGATTTTTCACAGGTCGCCGAACGTTTTCGCGCCGAACTGTTCATTCCGGTCACATATAAACAAAAGGTATACGCCCTGCCGGAAACCATGAATTTCAGGGTGCTTATTTACCGTAAGGATATTCTTGCAAGTCTCGGGCTTGCATTGCCGAAAACTTGGGATGAATTATACAATAAGGTTATTCCGGTGCTTTATCAAAACAATATGCAGTTCTATTTTCCTTCGTCTCTGGAAATTATGCTGTTCCAGCTTAACGGTGAGTTTTATAATGAAGAAGGTACGGTGTCAGCACTCGATTCGCCCGAGGCATTTAGGGCGTTTAAGGAAATGTGCGAGCTTTATACCGTGTATGGCGTACCGGTTACGGCAAACTTTTTTAACCGTATGCGCACCGGTGAAATGCCTATCGGAGTCGGCGATTTTATGGCGTACATGCAGCTTAAATCGGCGGCGCCCGAGCTCGAAGGGCGCTGGGGCATTACTTTGGTGCCGGGACACAGAAATAAAGACGGCAGCATAAATCATTCACAGGGCGCGGCTGTTTCGGAAACCTGTATGATAATGGAGCAATCCGATAAACAACCGCAAGCCTGGGAGTTTTTGAAATGGTGGACTTCCAAAGAGGTGCAGACTCAGTTCGGCAACGAAATTGAAGCGCTTAACGGAATCGGAGCGCGTTGGAATACCGCAAACACTGAGGCTTTTGCCGCTTTGCCCTGGCCTCGCGGCGATTACGAGGTTATGGACGAAGCGCTTTCGCAAATAGGTCAGATACCTCCGGTACTCGGCGGCTATTTCACCACGCGTCATCTTACGAACGCTTTTAATCGTGTGGTAGTATCGGGCGAAAATGTGCGTGATTCCTTGGAAAAGGCGGTAAAAGATATCAATAAAGAGCTGCGGCGTAAACAGCAAAGTTACGGTGAACAACAGACGTCAAGCTGACGAGCATGACCGTAACTCGCTGAATTTCGTCGGTTTGGAGAAAGGTTGTAGAAGTATGAAAAAACGGTTCTTAAGGCGCAACGACATAATGGGATACTTGTTTTTGGCACCCTTTTTAATCGCATTTTTTCTATTCGTTCTTCTTCCGGTATTGGCATCTATGGCGCTCAGCTTTACAAACTATGACATGATAAATACCCCCAAATTTATAGGTATGACAAATTACCGTTTACTGCTTATGGACGACGACGTATTTTTGTTGGCGCTGAAAAATACCATGATTTTTGCCTTTATATCGGGTCCTATCGGATTTTTCGGGTCGTTTATTATGGCGTGGCTTATAAATGATCTTAAAGCTCGAAACGTATTTGCGCTGGCGTTTTATGCTCCGTCGCTTACGAGTGGAGTTGCTTTGAGCGTTGTTTGGCTGTACTTCTTTTCATCCGATCGGTACGGACTTATCAACAATATTTTAATACGCCTAGGGTTAATTTCCGATCCTATTCAATGGACGCTTAATTCGGATACCATTCTGCCGGTGATTATGATTATTTCAATCTGGATGAGTATGGGCGCGGGATTTTTAACCTTTTTGGCGGGATTTCAAAATATACCGTCCGAAATATATGAAGCCGGAATGATCGACGGAATAAGGAACCGCTGTCAACAGCTCGTATATATAATCCTGCCGCAGATGAAGCCGCAGCTGTTATTCGGAGCTATCAATGCCGCCGTAGGGGCGTTCGGAGTATTTGACGTAGCGGTTTCGGTTGCGGGCATGCCGAGTCCGAACTATGCCGCCCACACCATTGTGGCTCATCTGTACGATTATGCCTTCCTGCGGTTTGAAATGGGATATGCATCCGCAATTTCCATCATTTTGTTTTTGATTACCTTTGTTCTCGGACGAGTGCTTATGAGAATTTTCCGTTCGGACGACACTTAATTCAGGAAGGAGCTTAAAAGAAAATGGCAGCTGTGAAAGGGTTTTCCGTTCGTTTTCGCGGGCGGCGTTTGTTCTCAATTTACTTACCGAATGTATTTTTATACGCGTTTCTGACTTTGGTAGTGGCATTTACGGCGCTGCCGCTTATATATGTGATTTCTTCCGCATTTAAACCGTTGGACGAACTCTTTTTATATCCGCCGAAGTTTTTTGTGAGGCGCCCCACCTTTGAAAATTTCAGCGATTTATTTTCGGCATTTAACAATACCGACGTACCCTTAACGCGAAATATTTTCAACAGCTTGTTTGTTACTATAGTTATAGTTGTGCTTACGGTTGTGTTTTCGGGAATGGCGGCGTACGGTTTAGTTAAATTAAAACCGAAGGGATCGTCGTTTATTTTTACCTTGATATTGACGGCTTTGATGTTTTCATCACATGTTACGCAGATACCAAACTATGTTATCGTAAAAAATCTTAATATGATAAATACATATTGGGCATTGATTTTACCGAAAATTGCCGTCGCTTATAACGTATTTCTTATGAAGCAGTTTCTCGAACAAATGCCGGACGCTTTGCTGGAAGCGGCACGCCTGGACGGCGCCGATGAATGGCATATTTTTTGTAAAATCGTTATGCCCTATTTACGACCGGCATGGGGTACGCTGGTAGTATTTTCCTTCGTTTCAAATTGGAACGATTATTTCAGCCCGTTGGTTTTTACAAACAGCGAAGTTATGAAAACACTTCCGCTTGCGGTACAATCAATTGCCGGCGGTCCGGGAGCGGCGGCGTTGTCCACGATGGGCGCTATGGCGGCGTCAACGCTCTTGATGACGATGCCCACCATACTTGTGTATACGCTCATGCAGGGGCGAGTACTTAAAACCATGGGGTATTCGGGAATTAAATCGTAAAGAGGGTGTAGGTATGAAGAAAAAGATTAACGGTATTTGTAAAAATATTACCGCACTGATTTCTGCCCTTTTTCTGCTTTTTTCCATGGGACTGCCGGTCCTCGCCTCCGAATCCCCGGATTATGTAATAGACGCTTCAAACGGCGCAAAAACACCCATACCGACAACATACGTCGTAAAACGGGTGATAACCGATCTCGGAAAAACGGGCGGCTCACTTTCGGATCCACAGGATATTTTTATTGATAATAAGGACAGGATATATATTGCCGATTCGGGAAACAACAGAATAGTTAAGCTGAATGCATCGTTTGAATTTGAGGCGGCATACGACAATAACGGCGGCTTTTCTTCTCCCAAAGGGGTTTTTGCCGACGATACCGGCGATATATTTGTTGCCGATACAGGTAATCAGGTTATCGTACATTTGAATTCTGACGGAACGCTGTCGGAGGTTTTTAAAAAGCCTGAGTCTGACCTTTTGGGCGACGACGATTCTTTTAACGTTACCAAGCTCGGTCTGTCGCCTCAGGGATATCTTTATACCATAAGCTCAAGACAGCTTATGGCTATCGATGCACACAATGAGTTCAAGGGATACGTCGGGACCAACGAGGTGGGATTTGACCTTACACGATTACTTATACGCCTGTTTGCATCAAAACAACAAAAGGAAAGTATCATCGACGTTGAGATGGAACCGTATAATAATTTTCTGATTGCGGATGACGGTATGATCTATGCGGTTGCGGCGGCAAATTCCTCACAAATACAGAAGATCAATGCTGTAGGCAGAAATATATATCCCGGCGGGTATGTTACCGAAACCGTAACGGACGAGGACGGCAATTACGAAAGCCCCTCATTTGCGGATATTGCCGTTGACAAAAACGGAATTATAACCGTTTTGGAACAGAAAAAAGGTATGCTGTATCAGTATGATCGGGAGGGCAATATGCTGACCGCTTTCGGCGGTATAGGCAATAAAAAAGGAAAATTTGTTTTGCCTTCAAGTATTGCGGTCAATTCCGAGGGCGAGCTGCTTGTGTTGGATGCCGGCACCGGATATATTCACGTTATGGAGCCGACTTACTTTATGAGGGAGATCATTGCCGGCGTTACGCTGTATGCCGACGGAGATTATGAAAAGGCTTGCGAAAAATGGGAAAACGTCGTATCCGTCGATGTAAATTATCCGCTTGCCAACAGCGGCATTGCCAAAGCGCTGTATAAACTCGGGAAAACGGACGAAGCGATGAAATACTATAGTCTTGCTAAAGACCGAGCGGGTATGGGAACGGTCTTTTCCGATCAAAGATACGGCTTTTTTCAACGGCATTTCTTTTCGGTAGTGATTATTCTTGCCCTTTCGGCGGCGGGTATAATTTTGCTGATAGGCTTTCTTAAAAAACGGTCCGATAAGATTTTACGGCAATATTATTACGAGCATAAGCCCGTCGGCGGAATCAAAATGGCACTGTTGGCGGTTTTTCATCCGATCGATTTCTTTGACGTTGTAAAGCGCGAACGCTCACAAAAATTTCCCGTACTGCGGGTGGTATGCTTATATCTTTTATCCTTCCTTGCAAACTATTCCTATGTGTTTATTGCGAATTTCCGCCTGTCGGCTAAAGAACCGACCGACGCAAATGTTTTTTTGGAGTTGGCAATGGCTACAGTGCCGCTGCTTTCCTGGACGGTGGCGAGCTTTGCCGTAAGTTCCATAATGAACGGAGAGAGCAAGCTTTCGGAAATTGCTTATGCAGTTGCCTACTGTCAGGTGCCTTCCATCGTTTTTACTCCGCTGTTGGCGCTTGTGTCCAACCTTCTTTCAACGTCGGAAAGCGGAATTTATCAATCTTTACGCGGATTTGTGGTCGTCTGGATGATAGCTCTGCTCTTTTTGGGACTGAAGCGTCTTAACGATTACGGATTTTGGAAAAATGTGCTTGTGGCGGTATTGTCACTGTTGGCAATGGCGATCATGTGGGCAATCATAGTATTGGTATTTGCGCTTATCATTCAACTTTTGAACTTTATCGAAAGCGTCCGGCAGGAAATAAATCTCAAGTTTTTTATTAACTAATTTTTCCTTTGGCCAATGATAAAGAAAGGTGTGTTCCGAATGAAAGATATTGAAAAGCGTTTAAGGCAAGCGCTGATTTATATATTATCCGTTCTTGTTTTGACGGCTGTTTCGGGTTGTAATTCGCAAACAAATGATATTTCGGTTTCCGAAAATGACGGAATACTCTCGCAAAAGGTGCCGGAGGGTGAGCCCGTGTTATCCGACGAAAATTATATTACGGTCGGTGAAAACGCCGATTTTAAGCTCGATTATGACAGAGCGGGCGCCGATATATACGTTACCGATAAACGCAGCGGAAAGATTTGGTCAAATACCGTTGCAAAGGATTATTATACACAGGAGCAGGATGCGCAGTATCTTACGCAGCTGTTATCGGTAAGCATTGCCGATAAATCGGGAATTGTCCGTTCCGTTGATTTGTTTGACAATACAAGTGACAGCGAATTTGAAATAGCCGAGCGCGTCTCGCCACAGCAAAACAAGCTTATTCTTACCCTTGAACCCGCGTATACCGGAATATCGTTTGAGATTGAATTTTATCTGGATGATAAGGGCTTGTGCTGCAGTATACCGGAATCGTCGCTTAGCGAAGTCGGAGACGATCGTATTGTCGATATAACGCTCATACCCGGATTCGGCGCCGCACTGCCGGGCGAGGACGGATATATCTTTTATCCCGACGGGTCGGGAGCGCTGCTTAAATTTGATGATGAGCAACCTGCCGTTGCGTTGACTACGCTGCCTTACTTCGGTATTGATTCGCAGGATTTAAAATCAATAGAAAAAAACGATGAACAAAATATATACAATCTAATGCTTCCAGTGTTCGGTCTTTCGCGTCGGGACGGCGGCTTTTTAGCGGTTATCACCGAAGGCGCGGCGGATACCAATCTTAATTTGGCGCAGCCGGGATACCTTATCGATATGTACCGCGCATATTATACCGCGGTTTATCGACGTTTTGCCGCCATGACCGTAAACGATAACGACGTTATCGAACTGATCCCCTCGATAAGTGGCGGCAACCGAACAGTAAGATATATTTTGTTAGAACCGTCCGCATGCGACTATTCCGCTATGGCAAACGCATACCGCGATATGCTTGTAAGCGAGGGTGTGCTTAAAAAGCTGCCCGAGCGCAAAAATGTTCCACTGTCGGTAGAACTGTTTATGAGCGCTTCCGAACAGGGCTTTTTCTTCCGAAAAAATTTGAAAGCGACCGATTTTTCACAAGCCGCGGAAATTTTAGAGGACATATCGAAATATCAAAAGAGCGAGCTTCAAGTTTCGCTTGCGGCGTGGAGTAACGGCGGAAGCGATAATCTGCCGACGTCGCCGAAGCCCTCCTCTTCTTTGGGTGGAAGAAGCGAAGCCGAAAAGTTAAGCAAAGCCGCAAGGGACGCCAAGGCGACGCTTTATTGGTACTTGGAACCGCTTTTTGCCGGGGAGGGTGAGAGCGGTTATAACAAGAAAAAAGACGTTATTCGCAATCATTACGGAAACATTGTATCCTATGACGGTCTTTATCTTCTCAATCCGAGCAAGGTATTAAACGGCATATTGAAAAAAACGTTAAAAAGCGGCGGCGCATTTATAGAAAATTTACAGATAAATTCCATTGGAAAATACGTTATTCCCGATTACATGAATGGCAGCTTTACAAGCCGTCAGTCGGTGGTAAATGCATATATAAAGGGACTTGAGAACGTCAAAAAATCGGGTGCTTTGCTCACGGCGGAGGGCGGCAATTCATATGTACTGCCGTATGTCGCCGGATTGAGCGATTTACCCGACGGCGACTCGGAATATTATATTTCGGACGGCGAGGTTCCCTTTTATCAAATGGTCGTGCATGGATATATCGACTATACTTCGACGGCAGGAAATTTGTGCAGTGATTTTGCCCGACAGAAGCTTCGTTGGGTGGAGTACGGTTGTAATCCGTATTTCATATTGACGGCTCAGAATCCGAACATACTTAAAAACAGCAGCAGTTCGGAAATATTCACTTCACAGTATTCCGAATGGAAGCAGCGTGTGCAGGATACGGCAAAAGAGTTCAACGAGCGTTTGGGTGAAGTTTGGAATCAGCCGATTGTCGATCACAGGAAAATATCTTCCGACGTTCTTTCGGTGACCTATGAAAACGGCAGCCGAATTTATATTAATTACGGTTCAAACGATGTAAATATTGACGGTTATGCAATTCCCGCAGAGGATTATGCGGTCGTAAAGGAGTGATCGAAAAATGAAAAAACTTACCATCGGAAAGCGCAAGCGGCTTACGGGATATGTATTTTTGTCTCCATGGATATTCAGTTCCGTATTTCTGCTGTTTTTTCCCATAACCTATTCGCTTTTGCTCAGCTTTTCCGAATCAGTCGCGGCCGGCAGCTTTTCCTTACGCTTTATAGGTTTGGAGCATTATCGCGAGGCATTGCTTGCGGATAACGATTTTATATACAGCTTTTTATACGTATTAAAGGAAACTGTTGTAAAAACGCCTGTAATTTTAGTCTTTTCCCTCATAATCGCCATTATCTTGAGCCGCAATATAAAGGGAAGGGGTTTTTTCCGCTCGGTGTTTTTCCTTCCGGTGCTGTTAGGTTCGGGCTACGTTATGCGGCAGTTGTTGGGACAAGGAATCGATCAATCTGCCATGGATATGGCTCGCGGCATACTTCTCCCTCAAATGCTGCAGGAATATCTCGGACCGAAGATTTCGGATATGATATCCTCGTTTTTAAGTATTATAACCATAGTTATGTGGAAATCCGGCGTACAAATAGTTATTTTTTTGGCAGGAATTCAAAAAATTCCCGCTTCGCTTTACGAATCTGCCCGCGTCGACTCGGCAACCGAGTGGGAAATGTTTTGGAAAATTACGCTGCCGATGATTTCGCCCATAATTTTGCTGAATATCGTATATACCGTTATAAGCTCCTTCGGCGGGGACAGCCCGATGGTAGACTATCTTAAATATCGCGGCTTCTCTCTCGGAGAATCGGAATACGCCGCCGCAATGGGATGGATTTACTTTGCGTTCGTGCTGGTTACCGTAGGATTGGTTTTCCTATTTATGCGGCGCTTTATTAAGGAGGCGGAATAATGTCGGTATATAACAATGCTTTGCATATCGGGAAAAATGTCCGCCGTTTTGTGAACCAACGTACGCTTGTCAGGCTTTTTATGTATGTATTTCTTTCGGGTCTGGTTTTCGTTTTTATTTATCCGTTTTTATATATGCTTGTCACCTCTTTGAAATCACCTGCCGATTTTAACGATATTTCGGTTGAATGGATTTTGAATGAATTGCATTGGGATAACTATCGGTTGGCTTTTACTGCGCTCGAGTATCCCCGCAGGCTTATAAATACGCTCGTAATGACGGTACTGTGTATTTTGGGACATGTTATTTCATGCTCTTTTGCGGCATACGGATTTGCCCGGTTTAAATTTCACGGAAAAGGATTTTTCTTTACCGCGCTTATACTGTCGATTATTATCCCTACGGAGACAATTATAGTACCGCTGTATCAGGTGTTTTCCAAGCTTAATTGGGTGGGTACACAGCTGCCGATTATAGTGCCTGCTTTTTTGGGTTTCGGGCTTAAGGGCGCTTTGTTTATTTTTATTTTCCGGCAGTTCTTTTTGTCTCTTCCGTCTTCGTTGGAGGAAGCCGCGGCTATAGACGGCTGCGGATCGGTTCGTACGTTTTTTAATATTGTTTTTCCCATGTCAAAATCTTCAATAATGGTTTGTACCGTTTTGGCTATGGTGTGGCATTGGAATGATTTTTTCGAGCCGATGATCTATCTCGGAAATCAGGAAAAATTTTATTTGTCGGTGGTACTGCCGTCCATCTATCAGCTGGTGGAAGGGGTAGAAGCAGGCGGAATGCAGGAAACCCTGTTTAATGACGGCGTTGCTATGGCGGCAACCACCCTTATTGTCATACCCGTATTTATTGCCTATATGTTTTTACAGCGGCAGTTTATGGAAGGCATAGAGCACAGCGGCATTACCGGCGAATAAACTATCAATTATTGCATTTATTGTTGAACATATAATCAAAAAATGACAACAATGTGGATTGAATTATGTGGATTTTGACAGTATACTAAATTCATAAAGGCAAAACTTTATTAAATTATATAATTTACAGGGAGGAACAAAATGAAACGGGTTACAGCTTTGATTATTTGTGTTCTGATGATAATCGGTCTTACGGCCTGCCGCGGTAAAGACAAGGCGCAGGAGTCCGAAAGCTCGTCGGATATGCAAAGCATTATTTCTTCGGATACAGAATCTTCGCAGGAGGACAGCTCAACCGAAACGGTTACCGATACTTCGAGTACGGGTTCACAGACGTCCGGTTCCAAAAACAAGGTTGTCAATAATTGCAACGTTAAGGGATTTCCTTTGGCTGAAAAGACCGTCACATTAAACGTTATGATTAAGGATTATTCCGGTTTGACAAGCTATAAAAATATGGCTATAAACAAATATTTTGCCGATAAATTAAACGTCAAGATAAATTGGACGGTGGTACCCGGCGGAGCCGATGTCAATACGCAGGCACAGCTCGCTTATCAGAGCGGCAAGCTGCCGGATATTTTCCTCGGAATGGAGCCGCTCGGATACAATTTCCATTGGCAGTATATTCAACAGGGATACATAAAACAGCTTGACAGCTATATCAATGAGTATGCTCCCAACGTTGTAAAAATGTTCAAGGAAGTTCCGCAGGCACGCTATCAATGTACCGCGCCCGACGGCAAAATTTACATGCTGCCCATTGTTGACAGCCGCACCGAAAATACCGGTAAATACGCCGACTTGATGTTTATCAATAAAACCTGGCTTTCGAGAGTCGGAAAGAAAGTACCGACAAATATGAATGAGCTCAAGGACGTATTAAAGGCTTTCAGGGATCGCGACGCAAACGGTAACGGCATTACCACCGACGAAATTCCGATGATGATGGTTTCGGACGTACCCAACGGTTATTTCGGAGCATTCGGCATGTCGGTTTATAACGAATTGATGTATGTTGATAATTCCCGCAAGGTAAAATATGCACCCGTTGAAAATGCATATAAAAACGCGCTGATTTTCTTAAACAATCTCTATAAAGAAAAGCTGGTAAACAACGATATATACATGCAGGATCAAAACGGTCTTTCAAAAGCAGTGACCGCAGGAACCGTAGGCGTATTTTACGGCAGCAATTTAGTCAGCATAGCATCCGAAGCCCGCGCTTCCGAATATGCCGTGCTCGCTCCGCTCAACGGACCGAACGGTGAAAAGGGTACTTATACTTGCCAGACCACCGAAATGATCTGGCCCGGCTGGATGCTTATAACAAGCAAATGCAAATATCCCGAGATTGCGGTACGTTTAGCCGATTATCTCTATTCGGTGGAAGGATCCTACGTTTCACAGTACGGACCTCCCGGGGCGAACAATGCCTGGAACTACAACAGCAAAGGCAAGGTTGTGCTTTCCGGCAAGCTTACCGATCCGTCCTTTAAATATAAATTTACACCGGGCTGGCCGATGCCGGCATGGCTGAGTGACGAGTTCATAAGCGCTCAGTATCAAAAGCCTGTCTCTCAGATGACCAAAGCGGAAAAGATAAACGATCAGGTCAATAAGGACGCGCTTAAGCTGTATGAACCGAAAATGCCTAAATATAAGCTTGAAAAAGCCTCTTACACGGAAAGTGAAATCAAGATAAGCAACCGCGTTTTGCCGGACATTTTGTCGCAGGGGTATAAAATGCGCAAGGAATTTGTCACCGAAGGCAATATCGAGGCAAAGTGGGATACCTATATTAAGCAAATGAAGCAGCTTAAGGTCGACGATTATATAAAATTAAGCAACGACGCATATCAGCGTTATGTAACCTGGGAAAAGGCGAATGTTAAATAATTTGTACCGATAAATTGGAGGGCGCTTTTTATGCTGAAAAATAAACTTTTGGCGTTAGTAACCGCTTTAACTATGCTTTTCGCATCACTGCCGGTGGCTTTGGTATCTGTTTCTGCCCAAGAACCGACTGCCGAATGGCTCTATTCGTCCGATGCCGGTGCGAGCATTACCGGTGACAATGAAATCGGTTACGGCGTAAGACTTAACGGGGGAACGGCTTACTACAACAAGCCGCTTGATCCCGGAAAAACGGTTTTTCAATTCAATCCCCAAAATATACCCGTAAACACTTGGGTGGTGCTGTCTGTTACCGATTTTAACAAAGCCGAAAATCCGGATATCGATTACGGCGGATGGACCTGCAGCGACGGTATTAACCTTATGATTGCAAGACATCTTACCGACGAGGGCAGAACATATCTTGACATCGACGTTATGAATTTCGTGGAAGCCGGTTACAATCCTAAGGTCAGCTTGATTTGGGATTACGATTTCACAAAGCCCGTATCAATAGATTTCAGGCAGGTTGACGGTCATTGGCGTCTGTTTGTTGACGGTGTGATGCAGAAAAATACCGATATGACCTTCGACCATTATTTTGAAAAGTTCGGTGATACCGCGTATTATAATTTTAACAATCAATTTACCGGCGATGACGTTAAATTCGAGATTAAGGTCTGGGATACTTTTTCGGAGAACGTCACATTGACTCAGGACGGCGACAAGGGTATTGCCGTATTCGACGGTGATTCGATGGCAGCCATGGATAAGAAAATAAATATGCTGGAGGATACGGTATGCTTCAAGCTTAATCCGCCGCATGATCAGCAAAGTTGGACTATTTTGCAAATTGCGGCAAATAAGGTTTTCGGCGACGGTTACGGGCTTTTATGGGATATGCCCGCTATAGACAATAACGGCGGAGGATTGCCCCTCTTTTTTGAGTCGCAGGAAAACGGCAATTGTATGAAATTGTGGATATACACAGGCAGTTACGAAACCTCGGCTACGGATGTAGCTCTTATCAATTTCTTTAATTGGAATGCCACGCATACCGTGCGTATTGTCAAGGAAGGCGACGCATACTATGTAGAACTCGACAACATTGTGTATAAAAATGTGAACGTTGCCCGCTGGGTAGAAAAATTGGACGGTAAGGATGCGTATGTACGCTGGGCAACAGGCCTCCACGGTCTTAAAGTCGAGACTTCCGTAAATACCGAAGTTGACGGTTCTTGGCTTACGGACAGCGGCAGCGTATCGGTGACGGGCAATAAAACCGACGGTTATGCTTTTGAAGGCAACGTTATGGCAGGGTACAGTCTGCCCTTTGATCTTGAAAAGCAGGAGCTTAGCGTTACCGCCAATCCGACCAATTGGCTGGGCGTTCGTTTTACTGACGATTATACGGCAATGGGTGTTGAAAATCGTTTGAACTACGGCAACGGTATTACCTTTATCGTTGAAAGACAGAACGGCAACATGATGAAGCTCTGGCATTTGGGAAGCGGTCAGCAGGAAATACGTGCAACCGCCGAATTTGATTGGACTGCGCCGCACACATACGGTTTAAGTAAGGAAGACGGAAGATGGTACTTCCGTTTGGACGGCGAAACGTTAAAAACCGCCGATCTAACCGATATTGCAGAGGAAATGTTAAGTCGCGGGAATGTGTTTCTGCAATTAACCTGTTCTGCCGAGGACGGCACCTCTATTTCGTGCAGCGGTATTAAAATTGTAAATAAATCCGCCGAGTCCGAGGATAAGCCGGGTGATATCAGCGGCGACGGTAATATTGACTCGGAGGATTTGATACTTTTGAAAAAAAGTCTTTTTGACAGTGATATCGAATACGACGTTAACCGAGACGGCGAGTTTAATATTCTGGATTTAATATATCTTAAGAAAGCAATATTGGCTCAAGTATAAAAATCGGGCAGTATCCGAGCTTTAAAAGTAATTCTTGACAAAAATATACCTGTATGCAGGCTGCGGCAAGGTTTATGTTTTGCCGCAGTCTTCGACAAAATGAAAATCCGTATTTCAAAAATGATTTTTGCATTGACCGGACCAATAAAGGAGAAAACTGCTTATGATGAAAAAAAGAGCTTTGGCTGCTGCCTTGGCGGTAATACTGTTTGTAACCTCTTTTTCCTTTTCCCTGCTTTCGGTAAGCGCGGCGGATGAGGATTGGCTTTATTCGTCTGATGCCGGTGCGAGCATTACGGGTGATAATGAAAACGGTTATACCGTAAGACTTAACGGCGGAACGGCTTACTATAACAAGCCGCTTGATCCCGCAAATACAATTTTTCGGTTTAATCCGCAGAATATACCCGTAAACACTTGGGTGATGCTGTCTGTTACCGATTTTAACAAAGCCGAAAATCCGGATACCGATTACGGCGGATGGACCTGCAGTGACGGTATTAATCTTATGATTGCAAGACATCTTACCGATGACGGCAGAACCTATCTTGACATAGATGTTATGAATTATGTGAATATCGGTTATAATCCCAAGGTTGCTTTGATTTGGGATTACGACTTCACAAAGCTCGTATCAATAGATTTCAGGCAGATTGACGGTCATTGGCGTCTGTTTGTCGATGATGTAATGCAGGCATATACCGATTTGACCTTCGACCATTATTTTGAAAAGTTCGGTGGTACCGCGTATTATAATTTTAACAATCAATTTACCGGCGATGAAGTTAGATTCCTCGACAGATATGAAGAGGTTTGGGATGCCGGTGCATCGACGGGAAATGTGAAGTTGTCACAGTCTGCAAATAAAGGCAGGGTTACTTTTGGCAGCGGAGATTCGATGGCGGTTATGAATCAGGCAATCAATATGCTTGAAAATACGGTAAGCTTTAAAATCGAGCCGCCTCAAAGCGCCGATGAAGGCTGGGCAATTTTGCAGATTGCGCCGAACAAGGAGCTCGGCAGCGGCATACTGTGGCAAAATTCAAGCGTTGAAGAATACGGAGGACTTCCGCTGTTCTTCGAATTTAAAAAGGGCAGTAACAGTATGCGTATGTGGATCTATACCGGAGGTTGGGAAAATACCGATATCGTTACGATCCCGGATTTTGATTGGAACGGTACACATACTTTGCGTATTGTCAAAGAGGGCGCGGCATATTATACGGTACTTGACAATACCGTATACAGAAATCAAGATATAGCTCGTTGGGTTGAAAAGCTTGACGGACGGGAGTCGTATGTTCGCTGGGCTACATACGTTGACGGTTTAAGCGTCGAAGCCGAATTTGTTAAGGAATTTTGGGTGACGGACAGTTCTAAGGTATTGGTAACGGGTAACGAAACCGACGGTTATGCTTTTGAAGGCAACGTTATGGCAGGATACAGTCTGCCCTTTGATCTTGAAAAGCAGGAGCTTAGCGTTACCGCCAATCCGACCAATTGGCTGGGCGTTCGTTTTACTGACGATTATACGGCAATGGGTGTTGAAAATCGTTTGAACTACGGCAACGGTATTACCTTTATCGTTGAAAGACAGAACGGCAACATGATGAAGCTCTGGCATTTGGGAAGCGGTCAGCAGGAAATACGTGCAACCGCCGAATTTGATTGGACTGCGCCGCACACATACGGTTTAAGTAAGGAAGACGGAAGATGGTACTTCCGTTTGGACGGCGAAACGTTAAAAACCGCCGATCTAACCGATATTGCAGAGGAAATGTTAAGTCGCGGGAATGTGTTTCTGCAATTAACCTGTTCTGCCGAGGACGGCACCTCTATTTCGTGCAGCGGTATTAAAATTGTAAATAAATCCGCCGTGGAGCCCGACAACAGCGATTGGATAAAATACGGTGCAGACGGTTCTGTTGACGTTACGCAAAGTTATAACGGAAAATACAGACTTGACTTTATGCAGTCTGCATTTGCGGCGTATAAAAAACCGCTTGATTTAACAAAAGACCGAATTTCTTTTCAGGTGCCTTATGTAAAGGGCGGTTGGACAACTCTCCAGCTTGCCGACACTACCGCGTCGTTTGATGGTTATAATCTGTTTTTCAATCAGACGATGATTGCGGAGCGCGGCGGTATACAGATTATTTTTGACTATGCCAATGACGGCGCTACTTTGAATATGTATTTGTTTGACGGCGCCGCCAAGCAGGCAATTTACATCAATTCTTTTGCATGGAACGCAACCCATACGTTGCAGATAGTGAAGGAAGACGGACGGTATTATCTTAAAGTGGACGGAAATACCTATCGCAGCCTGGGTGACGATCGGTATTATTATGAAATAACCGACTATGTGGCTAAATTGGACGGCAAAGATGTTTACATGCGTTTCGGGGCTTATGTGCCGGGAGCCGATCCGGTAACCCTGAGCGAAATCGGTATCATGGATCCGAATGAGGAGCATTATTTGTGGGTTTCCGATACTACGCAGGTTCAGGTTTCGGGCGACGAAATGACCGGATATAAATGGAGCGGCAACGCTATGGTAGGATACAGCCGTCCGCTTAATATAGAGCATGAATACCTTGAATTTCAAATGAGGACCGATTCGTGGGCAGCTATCCGTTTCAGTAACGATTATACCGAGCTCGGAATGAATAACCGACTCAATTCGGATACCGGTATTGTGATGATTCTTGGCCGCGAGGGAAACGGCGCGCTTAATCTTTATATGTGGGACGGCGGTCCGCAGAATGTACTGTATGCTGCCGGCTTTGATTGGGATGCGGCGCATGCATACGGATTTACCAAATTTGACGGCAGATGGTATTTTACCTTTGACGGCAACATTCAGACGGGGTTGGATCTCACATCCCGTGTCGAGCGGCTGCTCGCCGGAGGCGATGTTTTTGTTCAGCTTACATGTGCGGGCGAAAGCGGATCCACCGTGATTTATAATGATATAAGATATGTAAACAAGGCGGGCTACGTTCCTCCGTCGGGCGGTGCCGGCGGTTATGTTGACGGCGGCACCGACGAGTATGTTTTCGACGTTGATTACATATTTTCCGAAGAGGATGAAGCGGAATTTTCTGCCGATTATGACTATGACAGTGTTGACACGGGGGATCATTCCGATATATTGCTTGCGCTGACGGTTATGCTTACTTCCTTTGTACTTGCGGGCGTAAGCTTTGCGGCACGGCGAAAACTATTATTTTGACGAAAGGATGACTGATTGTGAAATATAACAGAATGGTCGTTTCTTCGCTTTTATGCCTTTGCCTGATACTGCTTACCGTTTGCGGATGCAAGAAAAAAGAGCCCGAAATATCTGCGGATATTACAAGCAGTACGTCGAGCGGCGTCGATACGCCAAGCAATACCGAACAGACAGAAGAGGAACCCGCCCCGGATGACGTCGAGAGCAGCGATGATTTGGAATTGTCCGATGATTATGAAGACGATTATGAAGGTGATGATTTGCTGCTGCCTGCCGCAATCGGCAAACAAACCGACGAAGGCTTTTTGATAAAGGTCAAGGATTACGGGGCAAAGGGCGACGGTGTAACCGATGATACTGCCGCCGTAAACGAGGCTATACGTTCCGCGATTTCTTTGAGCAAAAAGGTAATTGTGGAATTTGAAGCAAACAAAACGTATTTGTTCAATGATATTAATTCTTCCAAAACCGCAATACCTATATTGGGCGCCAAGGATTTTACTCTGCGCGGAAACAATACCACGATCTCAATAGAAAATAATTATACCTTCCTTAATATTAACTCGTGCGAAAATATAACGGTTAAAGGCTTTAATTTTAAATTATCCCGTCTGCCGTATTCGCTCGGTGATATTGTGTCGGTAAACAAAACAGATAAGACCGCGGTTATCAAAACCGACGACTCTCTGCAAATTTCCGATACGTGGTACGATTTGACAGGCGCTAACTTCGGGCTTCCTTATATGCTTGACGAAGGCAGACTTCATATGTTTATCAAACAGGTGGATATCGTTGACGCTTCGAAAAACCTTTATAAGCTGACATTTAATGCGGATGAAAATATCGACAATCGCCTGGCGCTTTTTGAGGGCGAGGAAAAACCACGTTTCTTGATGCCCATGCCCGACGTAGGTCAGGTGGATTCCAGCGCTTTCGGAATTATGGCAAATCATAATGTGGTATTGCAGGATATCAATGTATGGAGCGCTTCTCACTTTGTTTTCCATATACGTTTCAACACCGGTAAAATCAATATTAAAAATGTGAATTTGGTACCCGAACCCGGAACGCCTAAAGCGATGGTGTCCTGGCGCGACAGCTTCCATATGAAAGAAAACCGTGCAAAAATTACCTTTGACGGATGTCATTTCGAAAAAAGCTTTGACGACGTATTCAACTCTTCCGCTTCTCAAATGGTTATAGTCGAGCAATTTTCCTATACGAAATTCAATATGAAATGCCCCGAATTTGATGGTGTGTATCCCGCGGACCTTATGGTGGGCGACCGCCTCGCAATATATAATCTTCAAACCGGTGAGCTGTTGGGCGAGACAACCATAAAACAGGTTGTAAAGCAATCGGGAGATATAAATTGCGTTATCGTCAATGACCGCATTCCGCAGATAAGCACCGCTCATAAAAAGGGTCAAAAGGTGGCGGTGGTCGACCGTGACCTGGCACAGCCCGGACTTACCATAAATAACTGCTATGTTGACGGCACAATACGCTTCCGCAACGAGGTCGAAAGCAATAACACCACCTATCGTCTCACCTACAGTTGGATTGAAAACGAGCCGCCTTATGAAGGTCCTTATCCCACAAACATCATTTTTAAAAAATGCACCCTTAAGGGCTTAAGGGATGAATTTACATTTATGTCTCTCGGTTCGGTGACAACCACCGCCGGCGTCGACGCAAAATATGCTTCGAAGGTCCGTTTTTACGATTGTGACGTAAATCCCGCCAGAATATTTATTCGTCCGGGAAGCGACGTGCAGTTTTTAAAAAACGGCAAGGTTTATTATAAGGCGAATTAAATCAATCGTAACCGTAAAATAAAACTGCTGCCGACAAAACAGTCGATAGCAGTTGCATTATAAAATCGAATTTCCGGTGTATTGGGTGCGGTATTGGCTCGGCGTCATGCCGGTGTGTGTTTTAAAAATTCTGAAGAAATTGTTTAAGTTTCCCAACCCGCAATTTCGGGCTATTTCTTCAAAGGGCACCATTTGAAGAATTTGCTCCTTAGCAACGTTTATTCGGTAATTTATCAGGTATTCATAGGGAGATTCGCCGTAGTAATCCTTAAACAGTCGAATAAAGTAATATACTGAAATATAATTTTTCTGCGCAAGCTCCTTTACCTTGATCTGTTCGCTGTAGTGGGCACGCATATAATCGGCGGTTTCCGTAATCAGTTTCAGGTTTAAGGAATTACTGATTGCCTGATTTTTATTTACAATAATCTCCGTAAGAATGCTCGATACATAGTGTGACAGCAGAAAAACGGTTTCCTGCTTAATATCCGAAAGCTCTTTGAAAATACTGTCAAAGCAGCGGTTTACTTCACCGACTACCGTATTAAGCCCCATGCATTGCTGAATAATCAGCTCGCCTCCGTTGGTGGTGAAGAAGATGTTTTTGAACTCCCAAGTGCTTCCCTGAGCCGATCGGCATATATGCGGTGTGTTGCAGTCCAATAAAAGTATAGTGCCCTTTTTGCAGTGGTATGTTTCCGTATTGCTTATAACAATACCCTGACCCTCTAAAGTATAGATTAAATAGTAATTGTTCGTACCGGAGCTGCGGGTGAAATATCGGCTTCCGACGGTATAATGAGCGGCGGTTTCAATACAAAACGGCAGATTGCGCGCCTGTTCGCTCGGCATAACGCAGAAAATATTGGGTTTTGTAATATTCTGCTTTTGAAACATCAATTGGTTTATTTTATCGTCAAATGTTTCCGATAAAATAAATTCAACGTTTTGATAGTCGGTATGAAAATGATTATTGCCGGAATTATTCAAGGCGCAGCTCGCCCCTTTCATTGACGGGTTGCCGCTGAATACAGCGGTGTATCGCGGGAAATTCACTATATTAATTATATTATAAAAATTCGGAAAATACAAGTCAAAATTTCACTTGAAAAGGATGAAAATATGCGGATAAATTAAGCAACATTTTCGGTATTTTATTTTTTATAGGCATATTGCGTTATGTTATAAATTATGTTATAATTTTCTAAATTGGTACTGAAGGAGTAATACGATGCTTATCAATGTAGAAGACTACGGATTGGTCGGCAACGGTGTGTTTGATAATTATCCCGCTATACAGGCGCTTTTGGCAAGGGTAATTACCTCGGAAGAACCGGATACACTGATTTTTCAAAAAAATGCGGTATATTATTTTTTAATTCCCGAAGACTGTGAAGCCGCTTTTTTAATTGACGGCGCAAAACACTTGACAATCGAGGGAAATAACACAACATTTTTGTTAGACGGCGGATTTTGTTTCTTTAACATAAGCAACTGCGAGGATATTGCGGTATCCGGTTTTAACTTTAAATTGGCAAAGCCCATCTACACCATTTCGGAGATATTGCAGGTGGATTTTGAAAAGCTTTCTTTGGTAGTGCGCTCTCATGAGTCGCTTGGAATTACAAAAACATGGACCTCCCCAAATCCCGCCAATTTTGCCACTCCGAATCTTTTGGACTACGGCCGTAAGCATATATTTTTCCATACCGTTAAAGTGCTTAATGCCTCGGAAAATCTTTATGAGCTTAAAGTTACCGAAATTGATAATTATATGGAAAAGCTTAAATGGCTCGACGTTGTCGCTTGCTCGCTTATAACTCCCATTCCCAATGTGGGGCAGGTGGATTCAGCGGCTTTTCTCGTTAAATACACGCGTGACTTTCGGTTGGAAAACTGCAACGTATGGTCGGCGTCCTACTTTGCGTTTCATATGCGCTATAACGAGGGCAGCTTTATTATTCGCAACGTCAACATTCAACCTGAACCCGCAAGTCATGGCTTGATGGTTGCTTGGCGTGACGGATTTCACATCAAGGACAATCGTGCAAAGTTTATTTGGGAAAATTGCAGCCTCGGCTATTTGCTTGACGATATTTGGAATTTATCCTGTTCAATACTCACGGTGCGCAAAATTTACGGCAGCACGGATTTTGAAATGGGATGTATGGAGTTCGGCGGCGAATATCCCGTTAAGCTGCTGCCCGGTGATGAGCTGTATCTGTACAATGTAAATACCGGAGAATTTGTGGGCAGTACGCATATTGATAACGTAATCTGGCAGAATAAAACCGGCAATCGCGTAACCGTAACCGAACCGATTGAAAATCTTGTATGCGACGAGGTTCAGGTGTGCGTTTATTCGCTGGCAAATCCCGGTTCAGAAATACGCAGCTGTTATGCCGACGGCACATTCCGTATACGCAGTGAAACAACCGTCAGCGATTCCAAACTCAGATTGTTTTACAGTTGGATCGAAAACGAACCGCCTTATGAAGGTCCCGTTCCTCGCAATATTACCTTCCGCAATTGTCAAATAAAAGGCTTAAATGATGAGTGCATGATAATGACGCTCGGCACGTTGGTATCGCTTCGGAAACCCGTTAAACCCGATTTTCATGCGAAGAACATCATGTTTGAAAATTGCAATATGAATCCCAAAAGAATTTATATTCGCACAGACGATGATGAAGTGAGATTTATCAATTGCAAACCTAAATAGTTAAAAAAGACAGCTTGTCCGATTCAATTCGAATGGGCTGTCTTTTTTAAAATGATAGTATCATGATTTAATTGACCGGTTATTTCGAAAAATATTTTCTTAAAAAATATGCGGGAGCACAGCTCCAGGCATGGCAATAGCTGTTTACTATCGTGCCTCCGTAGGGCGATTCGTCGGGGTTTTCGGGGTTGTATATTTCCCAAAACGTGTCGGCGCCAAGCTCTGCCATTCCTCCGAAGTAGCTTTTTATTACCTCAAGCGCTTTATTCGCATCACCCGCCGTTATAAGCGCATCGATATAGTTATGGTACATATAAGGCGTTACCATTCCGATTGCATCGGATTGTTTTTTAATTTGCTCAAGCAGTTTACTTGCCGTTTCACCTTCTACGGCTCCGCCTAAAACCATCCATACCTGACTTGCGAAAGAAACCTGACGCTCCTTACCGCTTATAAATAACTGCCTGTCATTATCCCACAGCACGTCCAAAGCCGCTTTGCGGTATTTTTTGTGCTTGTCGGCAAGCAGCTTTACGGTGTGTTCGTCATTTGTGATTTTTGCCAATTCTATCGCTTTTTTTATGGCATACAGCAGTACCCCGTGCGATCCGGCTTGCTTGTTAAGCTCTGCCGTCCAATCGAGAAAACGCCAGCCCACCTCTTCGCTGTCAATTACTATGCCGTTTTCTCCAATCCATTTTTCGGCTATGCCGATCTGTTTTATCGCGGAGTTATATAGCTCATTTACGGTATCGATGTCGCCTGTAGCATTGTAATAATCGAGCAAGGTCGGAATATACAGCAACGCATAGTCAAACATATAAAAATCGTCCGCTTCAATTTCGGGCTCCAAAAACAGGCAGGCGCTTATCTGACCGTTCGGCATCGGCAATGCGGCGAAAAGGTATAGGCATGCCTTGACTAAATTGTTGTTTTTATAGGTTTCGTAGTTTGCCTGTGCTTGTAAGCGCAAATCGCCCATCCATAAACGGCGGTCACGCTTGGGACCATCCTCAAATACCGTCTGCATACAACCATGCAAGGTTCGACAGGCAATTTTGTCAAGACGGCACAACAACTCATCGTTATAGCTGTATGGTTCTAAAACGGTGTCGTCGGCAGACGATACCGCCGTACAGTAAATCTCGTCAAATGCTAATTTAAAGCTCGGACTTATATCCGATACTTCAATCTTTACATATCTGAAGGCATATCGCCGCGGCATATGCAGCTCGCTCGGCACAAGGTCAACATGCAGAAATTCTTGTTGTATCCAACCCGAACAGATGGCGCCGCGGTAATCTTCTGGATTTTCGAAAAACTCGATCGGTTGTTCGGCAAACCTTATGTGCAGAGGCACCGGCGCGTCGGAATGTCCGCCTACGCGGCGTAATTTCAAATGCAGATAGCCCACCTGATGATCTCCGAAATCAAGGCAAATGCTATCGCCGCGTGATAATACCCGCAGTCGGTAGTCCTCTGCAGGGTGTTTTGTTATCTTGAGTCCGTTTTTTGAAAAGGTAACGGTATCGGCGACCGTTACGGTCTGCTGTGCGGGAGTAGGCAGCAGAGCAAGCGCTTTTTCTAAAAATTCCTTATTTATTCCCATTGTGCACCTCCGATTAGAGTCAAATCCGGCTGAGAATATTTTACCATAAAAACAACCTTATTAAAAGCTTTTTTCACATATCAAAAATTGCCCGAAAATCGGAGAAAAAAGCGCAATATGCGGCATTGCCGCACTTGTACTTAAATGTTATACTAACATCGTTATCGGATGCAATCGGATTACAAAGCGGCTTTGAAAATATATGAGGAGGTATAATTATGATAAGAGTAACGGTTTGGAACGAATTTTTTCACGAAAAAACCGAACCCGCGGCTCGCGAGGTATATCCGAACGGAATACATGCCTGTATAAAGGAATTTCTCTCTGTCGAGGAGGATATTACGGTGCGTACCGCAACGCAGGACGAGGAGGAATGCGGGCTCACACGGGAGGTTTTGGATAATACCGATGTTCTTATCTGGTGGGGGCATGTAAAGCAGTATGATCTGCCGCTTGAAATAGCCGAACGCGTAAAGCAGGCGGTCTTGGCGGGCATGGGAATAATATTTCTACACTCGTCGCATTTGTCAAGACCGTTTTGTATGCTGATGGGTACGGCATGCAATTTGAAATGGCGCGAGGACGGCGATAAGGAGCGTTTATGGATTGTGGATCCTTCACATCCAATCGTGCAGGGCGTAGGCGATTATGTTTTAATCCCTAACGAGGAAACTTATTGTGAGCCGTTCGGCATACCCGAACCGGATAAGCTGATCATGATAGGCGCTTATGAGGGCGGCGAGGTATTTCGTTCCGGCTGTTGCTGGCGGCGCGGATACGGAAAGGTATTCTATTTCCAGCCGGGACATGAAACATATCCCGTTTATCGTATTCCCGAGATACAAACTATTATTAAAAACGCCGTAAGATGGTGCGAACCAACCGTGCGTGCGAATATTGACGTTTTTTCCAGTCCGAATATTAAAAAACTTACGGATTGAGTATTTTAAAATACGGATGAACTGTAAATCAGGTGAGAATATGAGCTTTGGTATAAATGATTCGATTTCTTTTCCTAAACGCCGCGTGCATCTCGACTTCCACACCTCTCCGCTTATAGCGAACGTGGGTTCCGGATTCGATAAAAAACAGTTTCAAAAGGCGTTAAAGGACGGTCACGCGAACAGCATTACCGTCTTTGCAAAGTGTCATCACGGCTATTGCTATTACCCGACAGAGGTAGGCACTATGCATCCGAATCTTGATTTTGATCTGACCGCCGCTATGATTGACGCCGCGCATGAGATCGGCGTCAGCGCACCAATATATATCACGGCGGGTTGGTCACAGTTGGATTCGGAAAAGCATCCCGAGTGGATCTGCCGAAAGGCAGACGGCAGTATCTCTGCTATGGAAGTTGATCTTTCGGCGGGGAAGGATGAATTTCGCCCCTACAACGGTTGGATCGATATGTGTCTTAACGACGGTGCCTATTGCGAGCATATTTACGCTCTTACAGAGGAGGTCTGCAAGCGTTACAGCCGGGTAGACGGTCTGTTTTACGATATTTGCTTTGTGCCGAAAAGCTGTCGTTGCAAGGAATGTACCGACGGTATGAGAGGGATGGGCTTTGATCCCGATAACGAGGAGGACGCAAAAAAATACTACGAGCTTAAGCATATAGCTTTTATGCAAAAGTGCAAGGCGATATTGGATAAATATCATCCCGGTGCAACCGTATTTTTTAATTCGGGAGGCGCCGATCCGTACAAGCCGGCATATCATCCCTATTCGACTCATTTTGAAATGGAGGATCTGCCTACCTACGGCGGCGGAGGATACAATAAAATGCCAGTCAACGCCAAGTTTTTTTCTCGCACCGGAAAGCCTTATCTCGGCATGACGGGTAAATTTCATCTCACATGGGGAGAATTCGGCGGTTTTAAGCCGAAAGAGGCGCTTCGTTACGAGGTTTGCAATATGGCGCTGTACGGTGCGGGCTGTTCAATAGGAGATCAGCTTTTCCCCGACGGAGTTATGGATGAGCAGACCTATAAAAACATCGGTTACGCTTATGAATACCTTGAAGCTATAGAACCTTATTGCTACAACGGTGAGTCTACCGCAAAGCTCGGCGTCGTTCTTTCGAAAAAATGGGAAATTACCGAAGGAGTCGTAAATTGCCTTATCGAGAGTCAAGTGGATTTTGAGATAATTACCGACAATATTTTTGCGCCTTACGATACCGTTATTTTGCCGTGTGAAATCGAAATGGACGGTAAGCGGCTTGAGGCGATAACAAACTATCTCAAAAACGGGGGCAAAGTGCTTGCAGTCGGCGACAGTATTATAAAAGACGGTGAATTTCTGCTCGACTGCGGGCTCAAAAATCCTATAAACGCGCCCTTTGACTGCGATTATATATTGCCGCGCGACAGGCTTAGTGGGGATATTCCGCGGACTCCGTTCCTTTCTAATTTGCCCGCCTACTGTGCGGAAACGGAGGATGCAGAGGTTTACGCCGAGATTTTACATCCTTATTTCAGCCGTACATACGGGCATTTTTGCGGTCACCGCGA
The DNA here is from genome assembly GCA_947623175.1 of uncultured Clostridia bacterium. GTDB lineage: Bacteria > Bacillota > Clostridia > Oscillospirales > Acutalibacteraceae > UBA737. The sequence continues at coordinate 40,897 of CANQGK010000020.1, forward strand.
TACACCGTACAACAAATCGGGTAAGCGTTACGCCGCCCTTGCCAAAAAAGACGGACTTGTATGGCTGGCGCATGACATTCCGCGGCTTTATGTAAGGTTGGGCTGTGTGTTTCACAAACGCTATTTTATTTCGGCGTTAGAGCTGTTGTTTGATAATCCATGCGCGCCGGACCTGCCGTCAAACGGACGCAGTCGGCTGATATGCCAAGCCGATAAGCGGCGCTATTGTCTTAATATGACCTACGCTGTGCCGAACAAGCGCGGTGCGGCGGAAATTATCGACGAAATAGTTCCGCTTTACGATATAAGTGTCAAAATCCGATTATCCGAGCGGGTAAAAAAGGTGCATGCGCTTATAGCTGATAACGATATTGAGTTTGAACAGCGGGATGATATTTTAAAATTCAAGGTCGGCAAATTACAGCTGCATGAATGTATTATTATCGAATATTGATGCGCTTTTGCGCAAAAAACCACCACCCGCCCTCGGCAAACAGCCGGGGGCGGGTGGTATATTAATTTCTCCTCAAATTTTACTTTTTAACTTTTGCTTTTATTTTTCCTTTTGACGAGGATTAGGCAGATAAGGCTCGCGGTGCAGAGGAGCGATAGGGCTATCCATATTCCTATGCGGGTGCGGTCGCCGGTTTGGGGCGGGCGGGGGAACAACGATTTCCGATTTTCGAAGGACACGGGCAGCAATTTTCCGCTTACCGTCGTTCCCTCGGCGTTTTCGGAAACGGTTTTGTAGCCGTCCTTATTGGCTTCCTTCTCGGTGACCTTATATTCGACGCCGGGGAAAATGCCGTCCGCCGTGGCGGTTTCGCCGCTTTTGAGGGTTACCTCGCCGACGCCGTCCTTAAATTCCACGTCGCCGTATTTGCCGTTTACGGGCTCGGAGAGGGTGACGGTAAAGTGCCAATCTCTCGACTTATCGCCGACGCCCGTGACGGTTTTGTGAAGGCTTATCCCGCTGTTTGCCGCGGTATTTTCAAAAATAATGCCGTCGGCGGGCAGCTTATGGTTGTCGCCCTCTTTATTGACGGTGACTACCGTTGTAAATTCCCCTTCGTCAAAAAGCACCGTTACGGTGACGTCGTAAACGGCGGCGTCGTACCGCGCGCTCGACGAATCCTTATTCTGCTGGTAAATTTTATACCGGTAGGTGTCCGCCTGCGCAAAGGAGAGTGAGAAGCTTCCCTGCGTCGCGTTTTCAATTGTGGTTTTATCCGGGACGGGGGCGTTGCCTTGCGGCTCGAGGACGACGGTGCCGGGAGCGTTCTTTACCGAAAAGGACAGCGCGGCCGTCGCCGTTTTTGCCGCGAACGCCGAAGCCGCCGAAGCCGTCAAAAGCACCGTCGCTGTAAGCAGGCAGATTACCGCCTTAAGCAGTTTGTTTTTCTTCATAGAAACACTCCAAACACTATAAATCGTTCTGTGGTTTGCGGATGCTTGCAGGTGGAAAGCGCCACCAGCCGTTCGCCCTCGGGCTCGTACCAAATGGAAGCGTGCCGTCTGACGTAATCGAGCGTGCCGTCGGTTTCGGTGGGAGCGAAGATCTCCCTCTCGGCGCCGTCGGTGACAAGGCATGCAAAGAACCGTATTTCGTGCGCGCGGTTTTTAAAGGTAAGGGAAGCCGTTCTGTGGCTGTCGAAAAATTCCCTGTCCATGAAGCTGTCCAGCGAGCCGAACATTTTCCCGTACTCCATATGGTGGCCGTATATCAGCGAATACGGGTCGGTAAAATCGGGCGCGTTTCGCGAGTCCAAAAAGATACTTCCCGAAAGCGCGTACCCGCCGAGCGGATCCTTATTCAGGTACTCGTTGTTATCCTTTCCCTGCATGACCGGATAATCGATAGCGGTGCCGTCTACGGTAAGCCAGGCTATCATATTTTCGGGCAGCGCGGCGGTATCCCAATCCTCCTCCTGCCCGGGAATGGGCTTGTAGCGGCGAAGGTCGGTATTGTCCGCGTGGGAATAGATAAGGTACGAGTCTATCATGGTATACCCGCCTATGAGGAACAGGACGAGGAAGAACAGCAACAGCGCGGTGTCGGTCCAACGGTCTATTGCCCGAAGAAGCTTATACATTGCGTCCTTCCTCATCCTTTCGTATCGGTTTGTCTGCCGAAATTAGTCTTCCTCTTCGTCCTTTTTCTTCTTTCTGGCGATTGCAAATGCGCCTGCGCCGCCGATAAGTGTCAATGCGGCAAAGGGAGCTACTACGAGCATTACGCCGGTGGGAACGGTACCCTCTTTGGTGTTCTGGAAAGCTGCGCTTGCGGCAATGTCGCCGATAGCTCCGCTGATTTGCTTAGATTCGGGAGTAACCTTATAACCGGAAATTTCGGTTTGAGTAATGGTATAATTTGCACTCTTGGGCAGGTTTTTAATTGTTATGTTCTGGTTATTCTTAAGGTAGAAGGTTGCCGAGCCTGCGCCGCTCTTTACCGTAATAGTAGTGGGGTTTTGTTGATTTTTAATGCCTACCTGTTCGGTATCGGTGATTGTGCCGCTTGTAGCGTAGGTAAGATCTACTTCATATTCGCCGTCAACACAGCCGGTAAGGCTTACGGTATATGTGAAGTAAAGTCCTAAGTTAGCTTGATTGCCCAGAACCGAGTTGCTGAAGGTAAGGTTGTTGGTTATATAGTTGTTAACGAAACCGTCGGTCTTGATAGTATCGGATTCGCTGGTGGTTAAGTAGTAACCGCCGATTTTAAGCTTATCCGAACCCGCCGAAGGATCGTTTTGTACAACAACAACTACAAACTTATCGGAATCGGGATCGTTTGCAATGTACTCTTCGGCTACTTTTGATTCGGTGATTTTATAGATGTAGTTGCCGGGAGCCGGGAATTTTACACCTTCAAAGCTTATGGTTACATCTTTTTTGATGTATTTTTGCTCGGAGGTCATGCCGGAAATAGCGGTATTGATGTTTTCCGCGCTGTAATCCTGCGCATGTTCGAAATCTTCGCTATTAATTGTGGCAGAAATCGGGGCGAACTCATGGCTAACGCCTGCCGTAATGTCATTGTCGGGGCGAGCCGTGCCGGGTTCGATTTGGAAATTGATTGTAAGGTCGTCGGGAAGGGATTTTACGTCTTTGTTGAATACGAGGTACTTGCTGAACTTAAATGTGGTCTCTCCGCCGATATGTTCGGAATCGTACACGGGATCCGCGAAAGCGGGGATTGACATAACGGCAGCGAGAACCGCCGCAAAGAACAGGGCTGCTAATTTTTTGATTTTCATGAGAAAAAACTCCTTTCATTTTTCGGCTTATGCCGATAACAAACAAAATATTTTATGTAAACGAAGGCTTTGCCCTCGCAAACACCTAAAATCCGCGTCTGCGGAAAAGAAATATAACCTTGCCGCAAAGGGCGTCCTTTGGGATAACGCCGTAGGTGCGGCTGTCGCGCAGGTTTGAGCGGTAATCGTTAAGAATAACGTATTCCCCCTCTTTCAGCTTCACCGGCAGTTTAAGCGCCGTGTCGAGCATCGGGGTGGGGTAAAAAATTTCCTCGGCGGGGGGCGCGCCGTTGAGCACAATGCCCTGTTCGTCGCCGTCCACCGTGTCGCCCTCGCGGGCTACCACCCGCCCTAAACGTATTCCGTCCGGCGTGCGGTAGGCTACCGTATCGCCCGCGTAGCAATCGCCAATCCTATAGGTAATGCACAAATCGCCGTCACGCAGCGCCGGGTACATGTCGTTCCCCGAAACCCTGTATATACCGAATATAAAGGTCAGGGTAACGTATGCCGTCAGGGCAATGACGCCGAGCTTTATTAAAAGTCTCACCGCCTTTTTGCGTACCTTGCGTTTGTATTTTGCGTCCTTTTGTGCGTTCTGCGCGTCTTGCGGATCTTGCGAATTTTGCGTACCGTCGGGCGGTAAGTCCGTTTGCGGTTCCGATTTTTCGGGCCCCGGTTTTTCGGAATCCGGTTCGGTTTCCGGTTGGTCGCTGTCCTCGGGGGCGTCCGGATCTGTTCCCGGCGGTTCCCTCCCAAAATGCCCGCCGTCCGTCTCAACAACCTGTCTATCACCTTTGTCGCACATATCAAATCCCTCCTTTTTTAGTTCCATGCTTAGTTTTTTATATAATGCTTAAGACTTAGTCTTGAGTGGTAGATGCATATTTGCTAAGTTTTATTTTTTAGCTCCATGCCGAATTTTTATATATGCTTAAGACTTAGTCTTGAGTGTTTTTTTAGTTCCATGCCGAGTTTTTATATTTGCTTAAGCCCTCGTCTTGAGTGTTTTTTTAGTTCCATGCTTAGTTTTTATATAATGCTTAATTTCAGTCTTGAGTGGTAGTTTTTTTAGTTCCTTTTTAGGATTGTGGCTTTTCACTCTGCTTGAAAGTTTAAATTCATTGCCGTCTGTAGTTTTTTCTCTCCCTTCGTCTTTGCCTACGGCAAATCCACCTCCCCCGTCAGGTGGAGGCAAGGCGCTGTCGCGCGGGAAATTTTAACATCATCCGCAAACTAAGCATTTCTCAAATTTGAAGCTTAAAAAGCAGAATTTAGAGCCTTATTTGGGCTCCATCTGACGAGGGAGCTGTCAGCGTAAGCTGACTGAGGGAGAGAAAAGGTAAAGCATAGAAGAAACTAAAATTTCAATTCATCGCCGTCTCCGGCCTTTCTCTCCCTTCGTCTTTGCCTACGGCAAATCCACCTCCCCCGTCAGGTGGAGGCAAGGCGCTGTCGCGCGGGAAATTTTAACATCATCCGCAAACTAAGCATTTCTCAAATTTGAAGCTTAAAAAGCAGAATTTAGAGCCTTATTTGGGCTCCATCTGACGAGGGAGCTGTCAGCGTAAGCTGACTGAGGGAGAGAAAAGGTAAAGCATAGAAGAAACTAAAATTTCAATTCATCGCCGTCTCCGGCCTTTCTCTCCCTTCGTCTTTGCCTACGGCAAATCCACCTCCCCCGTCAGGTGGAGGCAAGGCGCTGTCGCGCGGGAAATTTTAACATCATCCGCAAACTAAGCATTTCTCAAATTTGAAGCTTAAAAAGCAGAATTTAGAGCCTTATTTGGGCTCCATCTGACGAGGGAGCTGTCAGCGTAAGCTGACTGAGGGAGAGAAAAGGTAAAGCATAGATGAAACTAAAGCTTTATAAAATGAATGTATCGCGCCCCACCTTTGCCTCCATTGCCTAAAGGGAGGCTTTGCGCAGAGCGAGTTTGGCAAATGGCGGGAAAGCCGAGAAGAAGCTTCAAAATTATCCTGCGCGTCGTGCGCGCCTTGCCCCCATCTGCCGAGGGGGGTGGCTTTTGCCGTGGCAAAAGACGGGGGGAGAGAAAAGGTAAAGTATAGATGAAGCTAAAATTTTTACTTTTTTACATTCCGTCCGCAAAGCGGACACCGAACTTCTTCACCATTACTTTTTACTTGGAGCGGTGGGTGCGCCATCCGCGCCGCCGATCCATGTTACGCTTGCGCGGATTTGGTAGATATTATCCGACGCGTCCTTGAGCTTAAAGAGGTGTATGCCGTTTTGGGTGAAGGTATACTCGGTTTTGCCGTCGCCGAGAACGGTGTAGTCGCCGTCAAAAACAAGCTTTGCGGTGACCGGCTCGGCGGTTTTTTCGGTGGTGCTGTATTCCACGTGGGCGACGGGCGGGCTATCTTCGTCGGGTTTTGCCCTGCCGCCCTTTTTGAAATGTACAACGCCCCAAACACCCAAAACCACAACGACGCCAAGGACGCCTGCGGCGGAGATTATTTTTAGTTTTTGCCGCCTGTTTTTGTCGCTTTTTGCCGAAGATTTGTCTTTTTGCACCTCGGAGGGCGAAATTTCCGCCTTTTTGTCGGCTTCCTTCGGGCAAAGGCGCCTTTGCGATCGCCGAAATTTAATGAAATTTAAATTCATCGTATCTGTAACCCCCAATGTGCGCTTTACGCACAAGGTAATAAGTAATATCGAATAGTGAAAAAGTATACGAGCGAAGCAGCATTGTTTTATAAGACTTTAGTATCTTCGCGGCTTTAGCCCCGTTAATCCCACCACCAACTAACGTTGGTCCCCCTCCCTTTAGGCAAGGGAGGCTTCCGGATTGTCGGAATTTAATGAGAATTAAAAAATTTCAATTCAT
>CANQGK010000021.1 GCA_947623175.1 uncultured Clostridia bacterium
GTCCGTTCAGCACCCCGCCTCAGCAGAGCGCCTGATTATAATACCACATCCCCTATCCTTTTGTCAACACTTTTTTTTACTTTTTTTCACTTTTTTTACAAAATTACTTTTTTATTACAAAAAAATCGGTTTTGTTGAAAACAGTTGTGTAATTTCAACATAAAACCGCGTCAATTCAGCTTAATATCCCCCTGAGCTTGGTTAAAATCTTTTTTTCGGCACGCGAAATCTGCACCTGCGTCATATTAAGAAGCTTCGCAGTTTTGCTTTGAGTCATATATTTATAATATCGGCAATTTACTATAAGCCGCTCGGTATCGGTAAGCTTTCTCAGAGCCTCGTCAAGCTCCAGCCGGTCGGTTATTTCTTCTTCGGCGCTTACCGTCGGTAAATCCTTTTCGGAAATCCCGTCCTCGCCGCCCAAGGTTAAGGATACCGTACTTTGCGAAGCGCATACGGCTTCCGTCACCGCTTCCGGGGTAACCCCCAATTCCTCGGCTATTTCCGAAACGCTTGGCTCGCGCTTAAGCTTTTGCTCCAAATACGCCTTTTTTCGGTTAACGTGAAAAGAAAGCTCCTTTACCGAGCGCGAAACCTTTACCGCGCCGCCGTCTCGAAACAGACGCCGCACCTCCCCCATTATTACCGGCACGGCATAGGTGGAAAACATAAGCCCGCGTTCTTCTTCGAAAGCGTCCGTAGCTTTTATAAGACCTATACAGCCCGCCTGAAAGAGGTCGTCGTATTCTATTCCTCTGCCGACAAAGCGTTTGCATATCGCATGAACGAGCCCCAAATTATCCTCTATAAAGCTGTCGCGTTCGATTTTTTCTTTAAGCATTTAATTTAAACCGCCGACTTATTTTTTTGCTCATGGTTACGGTAGTGCCCTTTTGAGGCGCCGATTTTACCGATACGGCGTCCATAAAGCTTTGCATAACGGCAAAGCCCAATCCCGCGCGCTCGCCGCCCGCCGTCGTAAAGAGCGGCTCCATCGCCTTTTCGATATTTTCTATTCCGCAGCCCCTGTCGCGGATTTTAATTCTTATAATATTCGGCTCCAAAAGCTCGGCGGTTATGTATATATTTCCGATTTTGTTTTTGTAGGCGTGTACGATACAGTTTGTGACCGCTTCGGATACGGCGGTCTTTATATCGCTTATTTCGTCAAGCGTGGGATCCAGCTGAGCCGCAAAAGCGGAAACGCAGGCTCGCGCAAAGCTCTCGTTTGCCGAACGGGATAAAACGGTCATTGTGAATTTATTGTTTACTTGCATTTTGTTTACCTTCCTTCGAGTTTAGCTAATTTTTCAATACCGGCAAGCTTAAGCATTTTGCCTATTCCGGCTTCGGCGCCCGTTATATGAAGCTCCGCTCCAGATTTTGCGAGATTGCGGTATCTGCCCATAACAAGACCTATGCCCGAGCTGTCCATAAAGCTGACGTTTTTAAAATCAAGCACCAAAAGCGTGGGCATATTAAGCTCTATCGCGTTGTCGATACTCTCGCGCATTTCTTTTGCGTTGTGGTGATCGATTTCACCGCTCAGATATGCCGTTACGACCTCGCCCGTCACGTTGATTTCAACCGACATATTAATACCTCCTTAATATATGTATAAAAAAGCAAGCCCCTATATATAATAAAGGCTTGTCCTTAAAAAATTTGTCGCAATGCGCCGCAAATTTAAAACTATTTGAATTTTTCTTTTAATATCGGTCTTATTGCCGACGCCAAATACAATGAGCCGAATATAAATATCGGCCCGTTTTCGCAAATATCCAGAGCTTTTTCTATTGCCGCAGCCGGATTTTCGGCGGTTTCGCAGCGGCAAAATTCGTTTGCGATTTCGCTCAATTCCTCCGCCGATAAGGAGCGCGACATATAAGGCACCTTTACCGCCACTGCCGCCCTGCAATAGCAAAGGGTGCTCTCAAGCGCAGCTCTGCAATTTTTATCCCGCATCATGCCGATTACGGCGGTCACGCCGCCGCGGTATTTTTTTATTTCCTTCGCAAGCGCTTCGGCGCCATCCGGATTATGCGCGCCGTCGAGAATTACAAGCGGATTTTTCGATATTACCTCCATCCGCGCGGGGAAACGGCAATTTTTCAACCCTTCATATATTATATTATAAGGAATATCGTACCCGCTTAAATTCGCGGCTTCGATTGCGGTGACGGCATTTTCAGTTTGATAATCCCCGCAAAGCGAGATTTCATATTTTAAGCCCTTATATAAAAATTCGCTTGAGGTTATATCGCTTTTAATCGGCAGAATACTGTCCGCCTGCGGAATGTAAAGCTTTTTTGCCTGCCGCTTTATCACGTCCAAAGCCGCCTTTTCCTGAAAAGGCGAAGAAACGGTGGGGCAATCCCTTAATATACCGCATTTTTCAAAAGCGATTTGCACGAGGGTTTCGCCCAAAACGGCGGTGTGGTCAAGCCCTATCTTGGTAATTACATTAACTACGGAATTATCCAAAACGTTAGTGGCGTCAAACCTGCCGCCGAGTCCGGTTTCACAGATCAATATATCGATATTTTTCGCTTTGAAATAAAGAAACGCGACGGCGGTTATAAATTCGAATTCGGTAAGGGGGATATTCGTTTTTCTTACCGTATCGGCAAATTTCACTAAATCGTTTTCGGTAATAAATTCGCCGTTTATTTGGATCCGCTCGCGAAAATTTATAACAAATGGCGAAATAAAGAGTCCGGTTTTATATCCAGCGGTTTTGAAAATGCCGTGAAGCATTGCCGAAACCGAGCCTTTGCCGTTGGTGCCGGCAATGTGTATCGATTTAAAGCCGTTTTGCGGATTACCGAAAATCTCGGTTACTTTTTTTATCCGTTCCAATCCCGCCGGCATGGAAAAATTGCTCAGCGAATGAATATAATCCAACGTTTCGGTATAATTCATTTTTTCATCGCCTGTCCTTTAACAGTGCAATTATATATTATAATTTGTAATTTTACAATCTTTTTTTACGGGGCAATATGTGGTTTTATTCTTTAAATCAGCTTTAAATCAAACAAAATCATATATACTTTTGCTTTTATTTATGGTATATTAAAGTCGTAAGTCGGTTGGATTTCGGAATGAAAATCAAAGACTCATCAATATATTTAAAGGAGTAACCACCATGGATATTATTGCGGAAATTTCTCAAAATCTACAGCAAGGCAAGGCAAAGGCGGTAAAGGAGCTCGTACAGCAGGCGCTCGATGAGGGAATTGCCGCCTCCGAGATACTTAACGACGGTTTACTGCACGGCATGGGAGTAATTGGCGAAAAGTTTAAAAATAACGAGGTTTACGTTCCGGAGGTTCTGGTCGCCGCCCGCGCCATGAATATGGGCTCGCAGGTTTTAAAGCCGCATCTCGCTTCCTTAGGCGTTACCGCCGCCGGCAAGGTCTGCATAGGAACCGTCCGGGGTGACCTGCACGATATAGGAAAAAATCTTGTCAAAATGATGCTGGAGGGCAAAGGGCTTGAGGTTATCGACCTCGGAACCGACGTTCCACCGGAAAAATTCGTAAGCACCGCTATAGAAGAAAACTGTCAAATCATTTGCTGTTCGGCGCTTCTTACCACAACAATGGGCGTTATGGGCGACGTTGTAAAGGCCGCCGAAGCCGCCGGTATTCGCGATAAGGTCAAGATTATGATAGGCGGCGCTCCGGTTACGCAGGAATTTTGCGACCAAATTCATGCCGACTGTTATACGTCGGACGCCGCAAGTGCCGCCGACGCCGCGGCAGCCTTTTGCAGGGCGTAAAATTTATTGAATATTAAAATACAAAAGCGTTTCTCGGTGATACAATACTTGAGAAACGCTTTTGCAAACCGGTGATTTTATGACAGATTTCGAAAACAAGGTTACCGTAAAAATAAACGGTAAATTTCAAACGGCAAGCAAAGGAGCGAAGCTGTCCTCCCTGCTTTTTACGGATATGCCCTGCGGCGGACATGGCAGATGCGGCAAGTGCAAAGTCAAGGCTTACGGCGGGCTTTCGGAATTGACCGATGCGGAAGCGGCGCATTTAACGCAAGCGGAGCTTAAAAGCGGAGTACGGCTTGCATGTATGACCTGCGTCGAAGGCGACGCCGTTATAGAAGCTTTGCCGTTTACGGGCGTCGGCGGCAAAATTTTAACCTCGGGCGACGCGGCGGATTTTCCGCTCGAGCCCGCCTTTAAAAAATACGGCGCGGCTGTTGATATAGGAACCACAACGCTTGCCGCCCGTCTTTATAACGCCGACGGCAAAGCTTTGGCAGAAACCGGCATGCTTAATCCGCAGATAAGCTTCGGCGCAGACGTTATTTCGCGAATAGAATCCGCGCTTAAAGGCAGTGACGGCGCTTTGGCGAACTCGGTTTCAGGGGCGCTTGACGGGATTATTCGGTCGCTTGCAAATACCGCCGGCATTCCCGCGAAAGAAATCGAAAGCATCGTAATTACCGGCAATACCGCCATGCTGTATTTGCTTACAAATACTTCCGTAGAGCCCCTCTCGCACGCGCCGTTTCGCGCAAGGAGGCTCTTCGGCGAGGTCGTAACCGCGCAAAGCTTAAAGCTTCGGTCGGTAAATCCGGATACCAAAATTTACCTGCCGGATTGTATTTCCGCTTTTGTGGGAGCCGATACGGTTTGCGCGCTTATTTCGACCGGGATATATAAATCGGAAAATACGGAACTGCTTACCGACATAGGAACTAACGGCGAAATAGCGCTTAAATACGGCGAAAAGCTTACCGTTTGCTCCACCGCCGCAGGCCCCGCGTTTGAGGGAGTGGGAATTTCCATGGGAATGCGGGGCGAGCTCGGCGCGATCGACCGCGTAAAGATAGAAAATGGCGTCTTAAAAGCACACGTTATAGGCGATACCGCGCCGCGCGGCTTATGCGGAAGCGGACTTATTGACGCCGTCGCCTGCCTGCTCGATACGGGCGTACTTGACGAAACCGGATATCTTAACGGAGATTCCGCGGTTATAGCGCCGCCGGTCGTTTTGAAGAACGAGGATATACGCGCGGTACAGCTTGCAAAATCGGCGATTTGCGCAGGGATAAACACTCTGCTTAAAGCTTCGAGCCTGTCGCCCGAGAGCATAAGCTCGCTTTACGTTGCCGGCGGCTTCGGAAGCTGTCTTAATATGGAAAACGCGGGCAAAATAGGGCTTATCCCAAAGCCGCTCGTAAGCAAAGTAAAGGTTGCGGGCAACGCGGCGCTGAGCGGGGCGGCAATCCTGCTTTTAAATAAATCCCTGCGAAAAGAGGCGGCAAAAACGGCAAAAACCGCGACCGTCCTCGAGCTTTCCGCCAACCCCGTATTCGCAAACGAATATATGGAAAACATGCTCTTTTAAAGCTAAAACAACCCTCGACAGCGCACCGCAGTTAATTTCAAACCAACCGTTTTAAAGCGACAGCCCGAAAAACGGTTGGTTTTTTATTTAGATAATTTCCAAATTTCCGCTTTTCGGTTAAAATAGAAATATACTATCATATAAGAGCGGAAACATATTTTGATACTTTCATTATTCATTAACGCCTTATCCGCTTCATATTATTTAATGAAGTGGGTGAGGGTGTGAAGAAAACACTTTTTATTAAAAACGCCGTAATTTTAACGGCGACTTCTTTATTGCTGAGGTTTATAGGGATAATATTCAAGGTCTGGCTGGCGGCGCTTATCGGCAGTGAGGCTATTGGTCTGCATCAGCTTATATTTTCGGTTTATCTGCTTGTTTCGACCTTTGCGTCGAGCGGGATAGTCACCGCCGTGACCCGGCTTTGCGCCGAGGAGCTGGCGCTTGGCAGCAAAAAAGGCACGCTTAAAATTTTGCGCCGCTCGGTGGAGCTGTCGCTTATAATAGCCGTAATCTCCGCCGTGGCGGTATATTGCGGAGCGGACTTTACAGCCGAAAAATTACTCGGGGATCCCCGTGCCGCCGCCGCTTTAAAAATACTGCCCTTTTCCCTCCCATTTATGGGAATATGCTCCTGCATCAAGGGCTATTTCATCGCCCGACGGCGGGTAACGCCCAACTCCGCCGTGCAAATCGCCGAACAGGTAATACGCATAGTCGTAACGGCGGTTTTGGTCAAAAAATTTATAGGGCGCGGCATCGCCGCCTGCTGTGCCGCCGTGACGGCGGGCGACATAATCTCCGAAATCTCGGGCTGCGTAATACTCTGTCTCATTTATTCTGCGGACAAACGAAGGCTTAACGCGCTTTTGGGCAGGCAAAATCCTCCGTACAAGACGGTCGCGAAAATTCTTCACATATCGGTTCCGATAACCCTCGGAAAATATCTCAACACCCTGCTTCGCACCGCCGAAAATATTTTGGTGCCGAAAAATCTCTCGAAATTCCGCCTGAGCGCATCACATGCGCTTTCGCAATTCGGTATGATAAAGGGTATGGCTTTGCCGGTGCTCTTTTTCCCCTCCGCCGTGCTGAGCGCGGTCTCTACGCTGTTAATTCCCGAAATTTCCGAGGCGTTGGCAAAAAAGCAAAATTCCGTAGTAAAAACCGCCGCCTGCAATATTTTGAAGCTTACCGCCGTTATAGCCTTCATTTTTTCCGCCGTATTTATGGTAGCCGGCGAAAAAATCGGCGTACTCATATACAAAGAAAGAGACGTCGGATTCTTAATAAAAGCGCTGTCGCCAATAGTGCCCTTTATGTATCTCGACAGCATTTGCGACGGAATACTCAAAGGTCTTGACCAGCAGGTTTTCACCTTTCGCACGGCGATTTCAGATTCGGTGATACGGATAATCCTTATAATCATCGTTTTGCCGAAATTCGGAATGGCGGGATTTATAGGCATTATGTATTTTTCGAATTTCCTCACCTGCGCCTTAAACGTCGGCAGGCTTTTAAAGGTCAGCGGCGCAGGGCTTAAGGTTTTACGGGAAATGATTCTTCCCCTGATTTCGGCTTTTGCGGTCACCTTGCTTGCAAATTTTCTTATAAAACCGATGTCCGGCATAAGCTCGCCGCTTTACATAATAATGCTTTGCGCAATTTCACTGCCCGGCTATATCGTTATCCTGTTTCTTACCGGCACGCTGAGACGCGAGGATATTTTAAACGTAATAAGATAAAAGAAAACCGACCCGCGCAAAGCAGGTCGGCTTTTGTTATTGTTCGTCCTTTTCGTCTGTCGCCGAATCGGGATTTTCTTCTTCTTCGGGTTCGTCGTTTATTAAGACGTTTTCAAAATCCTCCTCATAGGTCATCCCGCCGTTAAGCTCGGCTATATTTCGTATTTTTACAAATCTCACGATAAGAAGCACAACCAATGCTATAGCCGCCAAAATGATGAACAAAAACGAGATCACTATTATCTTGGAGTTGGAATCGAGGGTTTTAAAGCGGGCGATAAAGCCGCCGGCGTTTTCCTGTACGGTATCGTTTACTTCCGCAAACTCCAATTCGGGATAACGCTGTAAAACGCCGTCTCGGCTGTCGTATCTGTAAAAGCCGTACTCGCCGTCCGAATAGCAATACACATAGTAAAAATCGCCGAAGCCGCTCGTGCTTAAAGCGTAGCATTTAACGTCCGCGTCGCCGATTTTGGCGTTTGTGGTATAATAGGTATCCGGTATGGTTTTATCCGCCGGAATATCGGCAAAAATATAGGTTTTTTCGCCCTGAGTGAAATACAACAGCTTTTCGAAAACGTCGTTTACTTCGTCATAGGTATAAGGAATAAGCTCGTTTGAATCTTTAGCTTTAAGATAATATATTATGTAATTTTTAAGCTCATCCTCGGCTACGGCGACGGTGCTGCCCTTATAATCGGCGGTGGCTGCGGTAAATCCGCCGAAAAGCTTTACCGAAGAAATATCCGCCGCCAAGCTGTAATCGACCCCTTCGACCGAAACGTTTGACTCGCCGGTTGTTTCGGGAGTGTCGACAGCGCCGTCCGTTTCACTGCGTATAATGGTTATTGTGTAGGTTTTGGAAGCGCCGCTCGGCGCGGTAACTATGACCGAACGGATATTTTTGCCGATTTCAAGCGTCTTGCTGCCCGTAACCTCGACCTTCGCCTCCGACTCCGCCGCAACTGCCGAAACAAGGCATTCGGTAACCGATTTATCAACGTTAACGGTGTATGAGGTGACCGAAGCCGAAAACGCCGGTGATAAGGCGCCCGCGCTTAAATAAAGGGATTTTAAGTTGGCGTTTGACGAAAGCGAAACGTCCTTGACGCTGACGTTAGCCGAAGCGCCCGAAAGAGCTTTATCGTCCTTTAAGCCCGAAAAAAAGCAATCCGAAACCGTTATGTTTGAGCTGCCCGCCTTTTTGGCGGTAAATTTAAGGGTGTAGGCGACCTTTTTTTCACCCGACGGGGATTCGACGATCCGCAAGGTACCGGCGCCTCCCGAGCCTGCGCCCGATTTGTATTCCAAAACGCCGCTGTCGTAATTTATCACGCCCTGCACGGCATACATTTCTTCCCCCGCGTTAAAGGTCACGGTAACGGTGAGCGAATCGCCCACCGAAAGAGAGCTTTTGTTAAAGGAAATCACGGTTCCCGCCGCCGAAGCCGAAAAGGTGAAAACGGAAATAATCATGACTAAAACAACCGAAACGGAAATCAACGCTTTAATTAAGTTTTTCATATAAATCTTCTTTCTGCCGTCAAAATATTTTACAAAATTTCCAACGGCGGCAACCGGAAATTTTATATTGCGTTCGCCCGAAAATAACGCCCGACTTTTTTAATTTAATTTTGAAATACCCAAAAGATGCAGCCGCACGTTTGCAAGGTCGCGGATTGTAATATCTCCGTCGCCGTTGGTATCCGCTCCCTTAAAATTATCGTTTTTAAGCGTGGAGATTTTCAAAAGATGCAGTCGTATATTGGCAAGGTCGCGGATTGTAACAGTTCCGTCGCCGTTGGTATCGCCTTTTTTAACTGTGGAGGAGGGCGTCGAGGGCGCGGTGGCTTTTCCCGACTTTACGGTAAGTGTGCAGGCTGCGGACGCGTCTACGTTTATGACGTAATCCATAGTATAACCGGTTTCGGATTTGACCTTGAGAGTTACCTTGTTGGAGCCTTTTTTAAGGCTGTAGCTGCCGCTTCCGGCATAGGAAGCGCCGGTGACCGGGTTTACGTTTACCGTAGTATTGCCCGTAACGTGCAGGTCGTAACTGTATTTATACATATCAAACGACGGGGTAAGACCGCTCACGCTTATGGACGAAAAATAATAATTATTCTTTTTGGAGCTTTTCGCCGGCTGTTTGGAAGCCGAAGACGGCATATTTTTAAATACCGGTATTTTAAAGCTCAAGGACAATGAGGTATCTGCCTTATAGGTTTTGGCTATCCCCGTGCCCTTATTGTAAGCGTCGTGCACCGCCTGAGCGTATTGGTGCCAGAGTCTGTCGCTGTTGAGAACGTTATAATCCTGGTAATAATAGGTATCCTGCTTTGCCGAAATATAACTGTCGTTTAAAAATTCCGCCCCGCCTATAATCGATTTTGCACGGGTATCCCATTTTTCCTCTTTGGCTCTTTTAAGTCCGTTTTCAATAACCGCCTTTTCGCTTGACCCCGAAGCGCCTATATTAAAGAAATTATAATAGCCCTTATAACTGCTGTATGTACCCGAAATAAGGCTTGATTTGCCGTCTGAGCCCTGCTCCTGTATGATTTTGGAAGCGATGACGTAGGGGCTTACTCCGGATTGCTTAGCCGCGTCCATAATGATTTTTACGTAGGAGCCGCCGTAGGTTTTATCGGACGAATCGGTATATCCCTTTTCCAAAAAGGTGCCTTTTATTATCTTTTTCAGTCCGTCTTCGGTTTGAAAAGACGAATTATAGCTTTGCTCCATGAACATATATATTTCTCCGTCGTTCAAAAAATTACGCGGATCCATATAATAAGCTATAATTTCGCGCGAGGCGCCGGTCCAACCGCCGTTGGTATTCACCCACTGACTTTTATCCCAATCATACGAGCCCTTGCCCATAGACCGCCAGGATATCGACTGTGAGGTTTGCACCTGCTTTCGCATATTTTCGGATTGCGCCGCCACCGCGTCGGCAAAGGGCGTATCGACGGTATCGGCTATAAATTCCCAATTGGGGTAGGTAGCATGCAATTTTTTGAGCGCCGTTTGGTAGCTTGACGGAAAAGCCTTGATCTTTTCGTCGAAGGAAGCGGCGGAGATAACCGTTCCGGAAAAAGCCGCAATATATGCATAACTGCCCGCTATAGCCAAAGCAGACGCCAAAATCAGCGATAAAAGCTTTTTAAGGACGTTCATATACCCTATTCCTCCCGTCACTTTATTGCCGCACCGATTTTAAAAAAAGTCAAATCGTAAAATCATTAGTATTATAACTTTTTTTTGTTGTTATGTCAACCAAAATTCGACAAAATTTGATTGTAAATAATACCCTGCGCCGAAAGCTTTAAACCAAGCGCCCGACGTAAAGGCTCAAAAAATGCGAAAGCCGCGGATATACTTCGGCATATCTGCGGCTTTCGGCGTATATTGTGTAAAATTTTGCTTATAACCGATATTTATACGATCTCGGCAATATTGAAAATCTTTTCGGGAAGCTCTTCTTTATCGGCGGAAACGGTAAAGAGGAATTCGATACCGTCGATTTTTTCCAAACGCTTGAAGAACTCGAAAAGCTCGTCGTAATCGCGGCTGCCTATGCGCAGGGTGGCGTCGCCGAAAATGTGGGTAATGTCGTTGTTGCCGGCTTTGATGCCGCTTATCATACCGTAATATTCGCCGTAGCCCGAAATTTCATAAGCATCCGCGTCAATAAGGCGCGCTTTATGTGTAACAGAATAGGTAAGGGTGTCGCCCTTTTCTATGCAGACGACGTTTCCGAGACTTTGTGCGGCGGCGGAATTAACCAAATCCACCAGCTTTTTAGTCTTTCCCGAACCTTTTCTTCCGATAATGAGTTTTATCATTTTTTTCAGCTCCTTTATAATTAACCGCCTCTCGGCAGTGTTATCTGTTGTTAATTAAGACGCGCTTCAAGCTCCGCCTTTTGCGCCTCGTATCCCGGTTTTCCGAGCAGGGCGAACATATTCTTTTTATAGCTCTCTACGCCCGGTTGGTCAAAGGGATTGACGCCCAGCATATAACCCGATACGGCGCAGGCCTTTTCAAAGAAATAAATAAGCTCGCCTAAATTTTCCTCGTCGGGTTTGTCGACCTTTATAACGAGATTGGGAACGCCGCCGTCGGTATGGGCGAGTACCGTACCCTCAAAAGCCTTTTCGTTTACGAAGGACATGGTTTTGCCCGCCAAAAAGTTAAGACCGTCGCCGTTATCGGCGTCCTTTTCGATAACGATATCCTTATCGGTGCCGCCGAAGGTGACTACCGTCTCAAACATCAAACGGCTGCCGTCCTGCACGAACTGCCCCATAGAATGAAGGTCGGTGGAAAAGGTGACGGACGCCGGGAAAAGCCCCTTATTATCCTTACCCTCGCTCTCGCCGAAAAGCTGTTTAAACCACTCCGCCATCATAGTAAAGCGGGGCTCGTAGGATACCAAAAGCTCTATAGACTTACCCTTGCGGTAAAAGGCATTGCGAATTGCCGCGTAGGTGTAACAGCCGTTTTTGCAAAGGTCGGGCTCGTTGTACTTTTGAACCGCATTTGCGGCGCCCTGCATCAATTTGTCGATATCGGCGCCGGCAGCGGCGATCGGCAAAAGTCCTACCGCGGTCAAAACGGAAAATCTGCCGCCTACGTCGTCGGGCACGACGAAGCACTCGTAGCCCTTCTCGTCGGCGAGCTGTTTTAAGGTGCCGCGCGCTTTATCGGTGGTGCAATAAATGCGCTTTGCCGCCTCTTCCTCACCGTAATGCTCCTCAAGATACTTACGGAATACCCTGAAAGCCACCGCCGGTTCGGTAGTGGTACCCGATTTGGATATGATATTCACCGAAACGCGCTTACCCTCGCAAAGCTTCAAAACGTCCGCAAGGTTGCTTCCGCTTATGCTGTTGCCCGAAAAATAAATCTCGGGAGCGTTCTCTCTCAAAGCGTTGTAATACGGTCCCTTTAAAAATTCGATAGCGGCGCGCGCGCCGAGGTAGGAACCGCCTATACCGATAACTATTAAAACGTCGGTATCGCGGCGAATTTTCTCCGCCGCTTTTTTAATTCGCGCAAATTCCGACTTATCGTAATCCAAAGGCAGATTGACCCAACCCAAAAAGTCGCTTCCGAGGCGGTTTTTGTCTCGGATTGCGGCGTGAGCCGCGGCAACCTGATCCTTCAGTCCCTCTAAGTCGTTATCGCTTAAAAAATTTTTTGCGTAGTTATAACCGAAAGTTACAGACAATTAAAAATCCCCCAAATTTTTTATTCTGTTTTTATTTTACAATATATCCGCGCTTTTTTCAAGAGCAAATATGTATATTAATTAAAAGTTTTCAATTTTTAAATATTCCGTACAAAATCCGCGATATCGAAACCCACAGCGACAGCCGCTTTACCTCTTCGGCGGCGGTTATTTCTATTCTGCCGGCTTCGGTATCTCCGACGCTTATATTTACAAATCCCAAAAGGTCGCCTTTTTTTACCGGCGCGGTGATATCTTTGTTCCATTCGACGCTTCTTTTTATCTCGTCCTTGGTATTTTTGGGCAGTAAAAGCTCAAGAGTGCCGTCGGTATTTATTTTTATTTGCTTTTTAACGCCCTTCGCTATCGGAATTTCGGTTTCCTTTATTTCCGCCTTTATGCTGTTAAAGCTAAAGTTCGCAAAGCCGTAATCGAGCAGCTTTTTGGCGCCGGCAAAGCGGTCGTTATTGGTATCCGCCGCCATCACCACCGCCACAAGCTCCAAATCCCCCCGCTTAGCCGTAGCCGAAAGACAGTATTTCGCCGTATTCGTGGTACCGGTCTTAAGCCCGGTGGCGCCTTCGTAAAACCGTATAAGCTTGTTTGTGTTTACAAGCTCGGATTTACCGTCCCGCAGAGAATCCATCCAGACGGTGGAATACCGCTTTATAAGCTCGTGCTTTATAAGCTCGCTTGACATGACCGCCACGTCGTGCGCGGAGGTGACGTGCCCCTCGGCGTCAAGTCCGGTACAGTTGACAAAGTTTGTGCTGTTCATTCCGAGCTCTCGCGCCCGCTCGTTCATTAACGCTACGAAGCCTTCCTCGCTTCCCGCCAAATGCTCGCCGAGCGCCGTGCATGCGTCGTTGGCGGAGGCTATAACCACCGCCTTTAAAAGGTCGTCTGTCGTCATGCTCTCTCCCGGTTCGAGCCAGATTTGCGAGCCGCCCATGCCTGCGGCATGCTCGCTTGCGGTAACCACCGTTTCGGTGGTCAGCTCTCCCCTTTCTATAGCTTCCATAATAAGCAAAAGCGACATAATTTTGGTAATCGAAGCCGGTGAAACCTTTTCGTCGGAATTACTCTCGTAAAGAATTTCACCGGTAACAGGCTCCATAAGTATCGCCGACTTTGCCTTTATATCAAGCGTTTGCCCTATCGCGGCGTCGGAAGCCGCGGCTTCTATCGGCTCGTTTATATCCGAAATATCGCATTCGCTCGATACGGTAACAGTCGAAGAAGCCGCCGAAACACCCGTGCCGAGGCTCAAAACAAAAATCAAAATAATCGCCGTTAACCTTTTCAATTAAAACACCCCAAACGCATTATTTATAAAATAATATGTTTAAGCCGTAAATTTAATAACTCTGCATAAAATAAATTTACAACCGCAAATTTCCGGTTTTTAAAGCTTAAAAAATCGCAAAAAATCGTTCTTTCGGCAAAAAACTTTACTTTTTGCCGTTTTTTTGGTATACTGTTAAAAAACTTCCTTTTTAGGAGTGATTATTTTGAAAAAGGAACTCGAGCAATACAAGCGTTTGATGCGCTACGCCTTTACCCTGCTGTTGATTGTCGGACAGGCGTTGGCTTTTCTGTTTTGCTGGATGTCGGAATATAACGAGCTCATCATACTCCCCTTTGTTAAAAGAGGACATTGGCTTATAGGCCTTTACTATCTTTTATTGCAAAGCATTTTTCTTTATATTTTTGAAGGACTTAAATTCGGCTATTATAAAAAGGTGCATATATTTATCTCGCAGATATTGGCGATCGTTTGCACAAACGTCATGATATATCTGCAAATAGCCCTGCTCGCCGCAAGATTCGTCACCTTTAAGCCAATCGTTTTCGTTTCCGCTTTCGATATCGCGTTTTCGATATTGATTACCTCCATAAGCGAATTTGTATTCGGCAAATTTTTCCCTCCGAAAAGGCTTTTGGTAATTTACGACGAATACGAACCGGGCGTTTTTGTGGAAAAGCTCAATTCCCGCAAGGATAAATTCATTGTCGAAAAAACCGCCAATATTTCCATAGGCATAGACGAGCTGAAAAAGCTCATAGACTCGGTGAACGGGGTTGTTTTATTTGACGTTCATTCGGAAATACGGAATAAAATAATCAAGCTTTGCTTTGATAAAAATATCCGCACCTATACCACCTCCAAGGTTTCGGATATACTCATACGCGGCGCCGAAAGCGTTCATTTGTTTGACACGCCTCTCCTGCTCTACCGCAACAACAGCGGACTTTCCTTTGAACAGCGTTTTATAAAGCGGCTTGCGGATATTGTAATATCGGCGCTTTTGCTTATTATAACCTCGCCGTTAATGCTTATTGCGGCGCTGGCTATTAAGCTTTACGACGGCGGACCGGTATTTTTCAGACAAAAGCGTACGACGCTTAACGGCAAAATATTCAAAATTCATAAATTCCGCAGCATGATAGTCGACGCCGAAAAGGGCGGAAGCCCCATCCCCGCCACAAAATCCGATCCGAGAATTACCCCCGTAGGCAAAGTTTTACGCTTTACGAGGATCGACGAGTTGCCCCAGCTTATAGATATTCTAAAGGGCGACATGAGCCTTGTCGGCCCGCGACCCGAGCGTGTGGAGCATACGAAAAAATACACCGAAGAAATCCCTGAATTTCAATACCGGCTTAAGGTGCGCGGCGGGCTTACCGGCTTTGCGCAGCTTTACGGCAAGTACAATACCTCGCCTTACGATAAGCTACAGCTTGACCTTATGTATATTCAAAACTATTCCCTGCTTTTGGATTTAAGGCTTTTGTTTATGACTCTTAAGGTAATATTCATAAAGGAAAGCACCGAGGGCTTTACCGAAGAAAAAAGCCGCAGTATGAGCGATAAAAGCTCCAAAAAATAAAAAATTTAAAACCGGCGCACAGGCAATTTCGCTTGTGCGCCGTATTTTTTAATACCGAATATACCGTGAGCTTACGTACCCCACCGCATCGCCGTAGCCTACAAGGCTCCAATCGGGAAGACGGGCGTAAACCGTAACCTGCGAACCGTTCGGAATGCTTCCGATTACCGCCGCTTTTAAAGAAGGGGCGTACCGCAGGTTGAGATTGGAGCCGTTTGTCGCCACAGTCGCCGTAAATACGGACTGCGGCGTATTAAAGGGAATACCGAAATATTCCGTAAGCGACAGCACCAGATTAGCCGCTATTTCATCTACGTTGTCGCGTATCCAGCGGGCGTCCTCGGCATTGTCGTGATAGGCAAGCTCCACAAGCACGCCCGGGGCCTTTACACGGCGCACTTCGCCGAGGCTTGTCGTGGAAATCGTGCGAACCTTGTTCGGCAGCGGATATATAAGCTGTAGATTTTGCGCCAGAATATCGGCAAACCGCTTGCCCTTTTCGCTTGTCGGATAATAATATACCTCGCTTCCCCTTACCGAACCGGCGGCGTTTCCGGCGGCATTGGAATGAATTGCAAAATGCAAATCGTAGTTACCATTATTTGACTGCACAATAGACGAAGCCGCCGTCATGTCGGGAGTGTTGCGCACGTAGCGTATACCGCTTGCGGTAAGATAAGGCTCCATAGCGTCCGCCACAAGGTTCATATATTCCTCTTCGCTCCCGCCGCCGTTATAAGGATTGTACTCTTGCGTAGAAGGACTTAAATAAATAACCGGCATAAAAAACCACCCTTTCGTTTCATCCATAAAAAATATGAACAAAAAGGGCGGTTTATGCCGCCGTTTTGTATTATAATTATCAGGGCGAATTTAGCTTGTGGATGCTGCTTGCCGAATGGCTGAAGCTGATGTGCTATAATTTCCCGTTTGCATTTTTTACACAGCTTTTCTTTATTCAACCCTTTATTCGCACGCTGTTCAAACTGCTTTTTGCCAAGGATATCAAAAACCGGAATGTCGGTAAAAAGGCTGCGGTAGCTTGATTTTTGTGCAAAATTGCCTTTGCAAAAGGCGAAAAAATCTGCTATAATACTATTAGTGTGTAGCTCAAACGGCGTAAGTCCAACTTTTAGGACTTACGCCGTTTTTGCATTTAACAGGAGGTATTATAATGGAAGAAAATCAGTCTTATCTCGCAACGGAAAAAGAGGGCAAGCTCATGTGCAAATATGCCGTACCATGTATTATTTCGCTGCTGGTCGGCGCTCTTTACAACATTGTCGATCAAATTTTCATAGCCAACGCAAGCTATCTCGGCTCATATGGCAACGCCGCCAATACGGTGGTGTTTCCCTTAACGGTCATAGCGCTGGCAATCGCCGTTATGATCGGCGACGGCTGCTGTGCATTCGTCAGCCTTAATCTCGGTAAAGGCAATGGTGAAGAAGCCGCGGGCAGCGTCGGTCTTTCGGTGCTGATGACGGTCATCAGCAGCGTTTTTCTCTGCGCCGTGTATCTTCTTTTCGAGACGCAGATCATCACCGTGTTCGGCGGAACCGTGAACGAGGAGACTTTTGCGCTTTCAAAAGAATATTTCTTCTATATTGCGCTTGGCATGCCTTTTTATATGTTCGGGCAGGCGATGAATCCCATCATCCGTGCGGACGGCAGTCCGAAATTTGCCATGGCTTCAACTCTGCTCGGCGCAGTTCTGAATATCATTCTCGATCCGATTTTCATTTTTTGTTTTCGCTGGGGCATGATGGGCGCCGCCGTCGCCACGGTCATCGGGCAGATTGCGACAGCGCTGCTTTCCCTTTGGTATCTTCTGCATATGAAGTCGGTAAAACTATCACGGCACGCTTTTCGACCGAATAAGCGAATCGCAGGACGCACGCTCTCCCTTGGGATTTGCAGCTTTCTCTCGCAAATATCGCTGGTCGCGGCAATGGCGGCCATCAATAATATGGTTCGCAAATACGGCGCGCTCGATCCCGTGTTCGGACAGGCGCTCTATGCGCAGATCCCGATGGCGGTTGTGGGGATTGTCATGAAGGTGTTTCAAATTGTGATTTCCATCGTCATCGGTATGGCGGCGGGGTGTATTCCTGTTGTGGGGTATAATATGGGTGCCGGCCGGCGGGAACGGGTCAAACGGCTGTTTTCATTGCTGCTGATCTGCGAAGCGTCCGTAGGTCTTGCCTCCCTGCTGATTGTGGAGCTTTTTCCCCGTGAGCTAATCGGCATTTTCGGCTCGGCAAACGAAAGCGTTTACTATACGGAATTTGCGATTAAAGCCTTTCGGATTTACCTGTGCATGATCGTGTTTGCATGTCTCAACAAAGCGACCTTTATTTTCCTTCAGGCGATGGGAAAGGCCGTTTCCTCGACCATGCTTTCCATGATTCGTGAGATCGTATTCGGCGTTGGTTTTGCGCTCCTGCTGCCGCTGTTTTTCGGGCTTGACGGCGTACTTTATTCCATGCCGGTTTCCGATATTTTGACCGCGGTCGTCTCCGCTGTTATTATTGCTTTAACCTATAAACAGTTGTCATGTAAGCCTGCGGCAAATCGTTTGATCTTCAAGACGAATCAAAGCCGCAAAAGAGCTGTTAAGTATTAAAAGGAAACCTATCTTAAGTATTCCGTATTTTCATTTTAAGACGGATATACCGATGCTTATAATACAAGACTTCACGGATATTAAATTTTTAAATGGCAAGTATAATTTTTTTAAGCCTGATTAAATCTATTATATTAACGTAGCCGTCATTGTTTATATCATAAGCCGCGTCATAGCTTCCGACGTAGGTCATAAAATGCTTTTTGACGATAATTAAGTCGCCCGCATCGATTTGTCCGTCACCGTCAAGGTCGCCCTTCGGCTTTT
This sequence comes from uncultured Clostridia bacterium, assembly GCA_947623175.1. Classification (GTDB taxonomy): domain Bacteria; phylum Bacillota; class Clostridia; order Oscillospirales; family Acutalibacteraceae; genus UBA737. Next base: position 18,141 of record CANQGK010000021.1, read on the forward strand.
CGGGAGATATGCGTATCGGTGAGGTAATATCGGCGTCGTCTACAAATATACCGCCCCAGCCGCCGGTGCCGTTTACAGTCTTGACATGCAGCTCGACCTCTAAGGTCTTTGCATTTGCGGCTTCTTTTGTCAAATCGTCAAGCTCCGCCTCTACGCTCTGCCAAGCATCCTTAACGGACATATCGATGCCGTCTTTAAGTGACGTTTTATGCTCGGCGCCGGTAGAATTATCATTATTTATAATGCGATAAATAACGTCCAATTCCTTAACTTCCGAAGTAGCGGCAAGCACGTCTATCCATATAGAAAAGCTTAAATTCGACAGATCCATTTGAGCGAATTTTTCTTCGTCTATGCATGTTTTACAGCCGGCTATGTTTTCGTGCGCCGATTCGTCGTCCTTTGAAACGGGATAAGCATCTGTCCAATCGGGGAATATCATAGAACCGCTGCCGCTGTGTCTCCAACCGGCTTCGGTAACATTCCACATTACGGAGTCCAAATCATTACCGGTTTTTCCGCTTTCTCCGTCAGGCGCGCTATCGCCCGCCCACACATACCAAGAGCCCGACTCAAAATCGCCGTTTACAAGCGAATTATCAACTATAGGCTTCTTCGGCGCGGTAATATCGGCGTCGTCTACGAATACCGTGCATACGGATTTAAAGTATAATTCGACCTCAATCGTTTTGGCATTCTCACATTCCGCGGTCATATCGTCAAGCTTTGCGGCAACCCATGTCCACCTTTCACTTTCGGTAATAGAAGATTTGAGGCTGACTGTATGATCGGAGCCGTAACTTCCATCGGCATATACAGCCCGATATTTCATATCAAATTCTTTTAACTTATCCTCGAGCGGTGCTCCGTCGGTACCCATTCTTGCCCAAATTGAAAAGGTCATATCCGACAGATCCATTTTGGCAAATTTACTTTCGTCTATCGCAGTCTTAAATCCTGGTATAATCTCATGTAAGCCTTCATCATTAGTCGGGTATTGATCCGTCCAATTCGGGAAAATTGCGCCTGCACCGTCGCTGTGTCTCCAATCCGCCATACCGCGAGTCGCTTCCCAAACCACACTGTTTAAAACATTACCGGTTTGCCCGCTTTTTTCATCAAGCACGGTATCACCCGCCCAGGCATACCAAGAAGAGGCCTCAAAATCACCGTTTACGAGCGAATTATCAACTATAGGCTTCTTCGACGCGGTAATATCGGCGTCGTCGATGAAAACGGTGCAATAAGACCTGATATACAGCTCTATCTCGATCGTTTCGGCGTTCTCACAATCGGCGGTCATATCGTCAAGCGCCGTTTCGATTTTAGTCCATTGATTTTTTTCAACAACAGAAGATATAAGATGGCTTACATGCTCTTGACCGTAGCTTCCGTCACCGTTTACCGCGCGGTATTTAACGTCAAACTCAAAGATCTGATTGGCTATCTCATCATCGCCTATATCTATTTTTGTCACAACCGAAAAGGTCATGCCCGACAGATCCATTTTAGGAAATTTACTCCTGTCTATAACGGTCTTGAAACCGGGTACGGTTTCATGTGTATTCCATTTATCCGGATTAACGGGATACGCTTCTGTCCAATTCGGGAAAACTATACTGCTGTTGCCGTTGTATACCCAACCGCCTTCTTTATATTGAGTCCAAATCGTACCGTTCAAACCGTTACCGGTAAGATTTGTACCACCGTTTTCGTAAAGTACGGTATCTCCCGCCCAGGCATACCAAGAAGAGGCTTCGAAATCGCCGTTTATAAGAGTATTTGTGAGGATATCTTCTGCCGCTTCAACATTAACGTCTGCTGGGAAAATGACTGCCGCACTCATTAATAAAACGCAGGAAACTAAGACCGATAAAACCTTTTTGAAATTTTTGATTTTTAACATTGTTTTCTCTCCTTATCATTTTATATTTGTAAGATGCCAAGGAAATTATAAACGGATCTTCGAGGTTTGAGACTATTAAATCACGAAACAAAAGCATTTGCTTGCAAGGATGTTTTTGCAAGAACGGTGTGAGTGGGTTTTCGATTTTGCATAATTTGAATAGTCAATGCAATCAGATTACAATGCGTTTTTTAGGATTTCAATTTCAAGTTCCACCGTCAGCGGCTTGCCGTAATGATAAAAGTAGTCCGGCTTAAGTCCTGATCACTTTTTAAGCTTTTGAGTTGGAAAAGTAAAAACGCTCTGCTTCTTCCGAAACGGCTAAATAATCCGTCGGAACAAAATATCCGTCATCGGTTTTTCTTTTTCGGCTTTTGCGTGGGAAGTTCCTCGTAGATAGCCCGGAAAAGCTCGGTCAAAAAGGCTCTGTCGTCCACATTGTCGACGAGCAGCATTTCCTTTGCGCCTTCATACGGCAATTCAAAAGCGGCGTCCGGCATAAGCGTTCTTGCCGAGTTTGTCGGCTTTACGAGCAATCGGTCGTCATAAATCCCGCCGACGATCTTGCCGCTATAATACAGAATATATTCGCCCATCATTGCACGGGCCGAAACGCCGTCCAGCTCCGACAGCTGCTCTAAAATAAATTCTAAATATTCTTTACTTGACGCCATATCAATTCCTCCCGTGTTTTTAACTTCATCATTTGATTTCCTTTCGGTGCGCTAAGTGGATCCCGATGTGACCTATTCCGAGGATCATGGCGGAGAGAATAAGCCAAATCAATTTTCCGTAAATGCCAAGCAGTAAAAACGCCGACACCGGCAAGGTTGCTCCGGCGACGGGGATGCCGAAAAAGCTGCTGGTAAAGTCGGACATCGTTCTTTCGCTGCGGAAATACCGTATCCACCAAAGCTCGTATAAAACCATAAGTCCGGCGGCGGCAAACAGCCACCAAGCCCATGCGCAGTAGCCCTGCCAATTCAAATCGGAAAACATAAGCGCACAAAAACAGGTCAAAACCTCTCCCGCCCGCTCGAAACAAAGCAGTATGCGGTTTTCATTTTGCAATGTATACCCTGCGGTTTCCTGCTTGCCCAAAGGATATTGGGAATAAACAGCAGAAGCAGAAATATAAGTCCTATGTAGGAAAATCCGAAGTATCCCATCATGATTCCTTTCCGTTCATTTCCGCAACGAAGGCGGCGCTCTTGGCGGTCATCTCGACCCATGCGGGGCGAAAACCGCTTTTAATGGCGTTTCGCACCGATTTCACGTTCGACCATGCGGCGCAGTAAAACGGCACCTTGCCCCGCTCCAGGATTTCCAGTGCCAGCCGACTCGTCAGCGCCGAGGCGATGCCCTGCCTGCGATAGCCGGGCAGCACGTCAACGCCGATCTGCCACATACCCTCGCAGTCGGCGGAGCAGGCGGCAAGACCGACGAGCGTATCACCGTCGTATGCGCCGACGCCCAAAACGTCCAGCTCCCTGCGCCTTTCGCAGAGGGCGTTGCTCCACTGGGGTGTGTAGAGCATCGAAAAATCAGCGGAATGCATAAGTCTCATTGGGTAGGGGCAGTCCAAAGACCGGAGCGCTTGAAGATCGGGCAGAAAATATTCCGCCATGAAACAGATGCGCAGTTCATCCTTTTGCAAAGCGTCATTCAAAACGTGCAGATTGGGCGTTTCAAAGCAGCGCTCCGATGGGAAACGATGGATGTAGTCGATCACAACGGCACGGTATTTCTCGCTGATCGAAGCAACGATATTGCTTCCGTAGGAGATGAGATTGCAGTCAAACGGCAGGGAAAGATACTTCCTCGCCTTCGGGTTTGAAGCCGACAAGGCGACGACGTTTTCCGAACGCAGGAAATCCTCCGCCCTGCAGTTTGCGTCGACAGCCGACTGCTCCATAGCAATTTGCAAAATTTTCTCATTTGTAAAATCCATATCAACCCTCGTCTTATGCGTGTTGTTGTATATATAATCATAACATAAAAACCTGACTTTTTCTACTGTTTATTCGAAAAAAGCGACGGTAAGAATTACTTCACGCCGCCGCTTCGCTTTAATTGTAAAATATTATATGCTATTACCGTTTTCATCAACGAGTAGACAATATAACAATGCAATCAGATTGCATTGCCTATACACTAATAAATATTATATCGGATATTTCGTTTTTTTGTAAAGGCGATTTTGCACAAAAATTACACTGCCGCAGCCTCTTTGGCGGTATTCCGTTTTTTGATATCCTTGACAAACAGCAGTTTGAACACCGTGCGTACAAAGGGTTGAATAAAGAAAAGCTGTGTAAAAAATGCAAATGGGAAATTATAGCACATAAGCTTAAGCCATTCGGCAAGCAGTGTCCACATGCCGAATCCGCCCTGATAATCATAATACAAAACGGCGGCAAGAAAGCTCATCAAAGGGCACATAATGCCGACTGTGGCGCAGATGATCGCCGTTTCAAAAAGCACGGGATGTGTCGATTGCATGTCAAAATTTTTACAAGCCAGCCGAAAGGATAAAGGCGAGCCCAGCAAAATTTCAAGTGTATACGCAAATGCAAATTCAAGAAGAACCACTGCCCAAATCGGGATCGGTTTTCCCAACACGGGAACGCCGCCCATTTTTCCTATTGCGGTAAGAACACCGGGTTCACCGGTTATCTCTTTGAACATATCGCCGTGAACGACGTACAAACTGAAAAACACATAAGCATGGACGGTAATCGCGACTGTGATAAAAGCGAATACCATCCGTTGAAACCGATTTTTTGGCATAATTAACTCCTTTTCGCATAAAAAAACACATGTGGGCAAATCTGTGTACCGTAATCAGATTTACACGTCCGAAGGACGCCACATGTGTCGTTTGTTGCTCATATTTATTTGTACTTATTTTACCATAAAACAAAAAAATTTCAAGCCGATTTTTTAATTTTTTGCTTTTTTTAATTTTTTGCTTTTGCTTTCTTTCCCATTTGACAGCAAGGGCTGTGTATAATGTGAATTACTGATTTGCACTTTCTCTGCGCCTTTTTTCTTCATAAAACTTATTAAACGTTTCCGTAACTTCTTTTGGGTCTCGAATAGTATATGTGTTTCCGTTTTCGTCACAACTGTATATATTCTTAAAAACATCCGGCATGGCATCATATTGTTTTTTCAATTGCTCATTAAAGTCCTTAAAACATTGATAATTATATTTTTTGACTAAGTACGGCATTAAAAATTTCGAACGCATAGGTTCATATTCCTGATAGTCATAGGGGGTTCGCTCCGGTCTTCTTTTCAACAGTTCCAGCATTTTAGACATAACAATTTCCACTTCTTCTTCGCTTGCATAAAAAGCATAGCCCCTGATTGCAGTGAGTTTCATGTCCAAATAGCGTTCTCTTTTGAAAGCCCGGTAAAAGAAATCTTTTGCATCCGGCGGATAAATTAAAGCCGATTCTCTCAACAATTTATTCCTCTTAGAAATATCTTTTGTCTCAAAATACCCTTTCATTTTTTCTTCCATAGTATAGTATCATCTCCCAAAATTCCCGTTTGTATTATAGTTTATTTAATCTGTCTATAACTTTTTTTGCTTCTTCTCGTACTCCGGAATAATCCGATTCTAAATATTTTTCTATCAATGAAATAGCATTTTTATCTTTATAATACCCTAATGCTCTTATAGATGAAGTTTTAATTTTATCATTTTCTAATCTGTCTATTATAATTTTCTTTGCCTCGTCAATATTCCATTTTGCTAACATTGTCATTACTAAAGGGAATTTGTCATTATCTTTGATTAATTCAATATAAAATGATATTTTACTTTTATCCCTGATCTTAACAAAAGCATTATCTAAAGTTGTTTCTATCCTATCAGTTAAAGCATTACTTCTTTTTAAATCATAGTACCATTTTTCTAAAAAGTCGGAACAATTAAAATTGCCTTTTCTCCAAAATTGTTGAGTTATTAGATTTAGAGCAATACCGACATTTTTAAATAAAGGAATATATTTTGCTAAAATAGGAATACATTTATCATCGATTATTGTTCTATAATAGAAATCAGCCAAATAATTACTTTCAACTCCTAAAGAGTCAAAAAGTTCTTTTCGCAATTTATCTGCTAATTCATAATCTTTTTGATACTCTTTATTTAATCTCATCTCTTTTTCTTTTTCGATTGATTGTTTATATAAAACATTTTGACTATCCAAAGTAACACCTCCTACAAATTACTGTTTATCTTACTCACATAAATTATAATTTGTCAATATCTATATCATTGCAATAATAGTCATAATTACATCTACGCCATTACCTAATAAATTTCCTATAAAATGTGCTGTCATTGGTACATATATATTTTTAGTTTTTATATATGATACACTTAACGGAATAGCCCATATCATAGTTAAAAATATTCCCCATATTGCTAACGAATGTTCAAAAGCAAATAGTAACATACCCAATATAGTCGTAATTAGTAATATACTTTTACTCTTAAAAGAAATCAGATTTTTTCTATAAAATGTTTCTTCTGTTACTGCAGGAAAAATAATAGTAGATACAGTAAACAGTATTAGCTTAAACCAATTATCTCTTTTTAGTCCAATGGTTCCGGTATTAAATTCGGGAAACATATTTTCTAAAACTATTGTTACTCCGAATGCTAAAATAAAAAATAGTGAAGTAATTATAACTTGTTTCCAAAATTTCTTCCCGCTTTTTATATTTTTAATCCATTCCTTTAATGAAAACTCTTTTCTCACAATAAAAATCATTAGCAGTGATAAATAAAATACGAAGTTAGTATATACATAATATTCTTTTGGTACTATAAAACAAGATATTATAAAAATAATTTCTATTATGATTGGCAGTGCATTTAATTTTATATATTTACTCATTATTATTACGCCTCCAATCTACCCGATAAATTACTCTTTAGCTTACTAAAACAAATTGTAATTTATATAACCGATTTTCTATTATAATTCGTTACATCACTGCCGATTTTTTCATATAACTCTTTTACTCTGATTTCCTTATTTTTGAGTGCCTTTAATTCACTATCGGCAACACCGACAAATTCAACAAAACATATTTTTCCGTTTGGTGTATCTATTTCGTGAAATTTATCATCCGGTACTGTAATAAAGCCGGTTATATTGGACTTTCTATTACAATCAACGCCAACTGTTTGACCTGTATATAAATATTCATAAACATTAAAGAGTTCTCCTTTTGTAAAGGTTATTCCGGCAATAGATTGTAAAATACCGCATACACATTTAATTTCATTTTCTTCGTTTTCGTAGTTATCTTTTTTCAATTTAAAGGTAAATTCCATTCCATAACCACTGATTTCTTTTATTTCGGATTCCTTTTCGTATAATTCCGACAATCCATAAGTAATAAAGTGCCAATAATCACCACCATCATAAACACTTATACCTTGAAGTGGATCATTACCTCCGATTTCCATACTTACTAAAGTTCCATAATGTTTTGGATTTTTTTGATTAGGATAAACTTCATCGCATAATTCGGTAATAGCATCCCAACCGGGTGAATTTGTTTCTTTGCTTTTGTCATTTGATTTTTCTATCTTATTTTTTTAGTAAATTTATCAAATAATCCCATACTCGGCTTCTCCTCTACATCTTACGATTTGTTGAAGAGTCACCCATTCAACATCATATATTATACACTCAAATTATAAAGAAGTCTACCGCAAACAGCGTTTCCTCGATAAAAATTCCGATTATGCAGCCGACTTTATGATCTTCGGAAGACTCGCACCAAAATACAACAGCCCAAATCTCCTTACCACAGGTAATTGATTCGGGCTGTTTTGCTGTATATAATAATTTGAAGACTTTAAAGAATAGTTCGCAAATCAAAAAGTATCTGTTTCATACAGAATATGTCTTTATCAAATACGGCGTCGGTTGCTAACCCCGCCCAAAATAAAATATTTCAATCTTTCTTATCCTTATTTTCTTCCTTATCTTTAAAAAGGTATTTGTATTTGCTGCTTTTAAAAAGAGATACGTACTCGTTGTTGCCGATGATTACGTGGTCTATCAATCGTACTTTTACGGTTCGCAGGGCGGCATACATTTTTTCGGTGGTTTTTATGTCGTCGCCGCTGGGTAAGGGGTAGTCGCCGGGGTGATTATGGGATAATACGGCTATCGTAGCTTTGCGTGCCATTACAGCCTCCGCCGCCTTTCTTGTGGATGCTAAGGCGGAGGATACGTCGCCTTTACCGATAACGTCAAATCCCACAATCCTTAATCGGTTATCCAGCGAGGTTATCGCAACCTCTTCTTCGGTTACGCCTATATATCTATCAAAAATGTATTTGTGTATATCATCTAAGCTTCCGATAGTAAAATCAGACTTTTTCTTTTCGTTTATATAATATTTCGAGATGGTTTGCACAAGCTTGATCAATGCCGCCGTGGTTTCGGCACAGCCGTTTACTTTCATAATTTCTTTCGGATCTGCTTCAAGCAAAGCTTCTATGGAACCGAATTTATCTAAAAGCAGATGTGCTGTTTCATTGGTATCTTTTCGAGGTATGCTGTAAAACAGCAGCATTTCTATTATTTTATGCGGAGGCGTATCCAAGTTAAATCCCTTTTTCAAAAACTCTTCCCGAACTCTCTTCCGATGATTGTCATGAATACCTTTTTTCTTCATACCGATATTTCCTCCTTAAATTTAAGTACTTTATTTTTTATTACATTCATTATATTGCTTGCTTACGGATTTTTCAAGGGGAAAATGATGATTTTTGTCGATTTTGTCTGTCTTTCCGTGCATAATACACGCTTATATTCCAAATAAACCGTATTTTTTTAAAAGTAAACCTTTGGTATGTTTAAAAATCGGCCTTTAGATGTTATAATTTACTTGAAAGGAGCCAAAAATATGGATCAAGCAAAAATCGGAAAATTTATCGCCAAGCAAAGAAAACTTAAAGGATTGACTCAAGAAGAGCTTTCAGAAAAATTAGGCATTACCAAAAATGCCGTAAGCAAGTGGGAACGCGGACTATGTCTCATGGATATATCTTTACTTAAGCCGCTCAGTGAAATATTGGGAGTAAGTATAAACGAGATACTTGCGGGCGAGCAGATAGAAGAAAAAGACTTGGAAAAAAAGAGCGAAGAAAATATAATTAAATTAACGGAATTGATAAATTTAAAATCCATGAAATACGGCGTTATCGGAATGAGTTTATTTTCGATAATTTTAATGGTGATTTCATTTTTAAAAAATTCACCTATGGCGGCTATCGTCGATTTATTATGCGCTTATAACAGCATTACTTTTTTAAGCCGTTATAAAATAGGCAAAGATAAAACAGATTTAATTACCGGCGCGTTGTTTTTTCTCGCCGTTATTTGCAATACCATCGCCTTTATATTGATTTAATTGCATTTATAATGCCGTAAATTCCCAAAGTAAATTCCATTGTGGAATTTACTTTGGGAATTTGCTAAAAAATAAAACGGGAAACTTAAAAAATTATTTATTGACAATTTGAAAATATATGGTATAATATACACGTTGCCTCTTTTAGTGGAGGGAGCGTGCCTTTACGGCTTAGCAAAAATGCCATTTCGGGTAAACATTTTTTTGCTTCATGGTTTAATAGGCTGCAAGCTTTATAATTTAAACCGTTTTCCGTGTCGTTCGGCACCGAGCGTTATAAAGTAAACATATAAATCCGGGTGTGGCGCAGCTGGTAGCGCGCTTGACTGGGGGTCAAGAGGCCGCAGGTTCAAGTCCTGTCACTCGGACCAAAATCGGCAAGGTTTTTGTCCTTGCCGATTTTTATTTTGACCACAAAAAATCCGAGGCTTCCGTTTACGGGAAGGCTCGGATTTTTTAGAGATTTTTACAGTGTCCGATAATTAAAAGCGGGGTAACCTTGTTTTATTATAGTCCGAGTTCCTTTGCGGCTTCTTTTAGGACCGATAAAAACCAGCAATAGAGAGCTTCGCCGAGTTCTTGGTAGACGGGGTCGCCGTCATGCGAGCAAAGCATCGCAAAGGTCTGGCCTATGCGGCGTTCCACTTCGTTTCCCCGTCTGAAAGCGAGGTAATAGAAGGAAAATGCGCCAACGTCGCTCGAAGTACGGTAAACCTCCGCGTCAAAATCCCTTACGGTATCTATAAAGCTTTTTTGGGCTATTCCGCTTACGGAATCGTTATTCGAAAATTGCTCAAAGCCCACCGTAGCCGTAAAGGACAGCAGCATACGCCGCTGTATAAGCATATCGCCGTCTACGGTAACGTCGTTGTTTACATAGGTGTTAACGTCGTCAATAAATTTCAAGGCTACCGTTTTACCCCATTCTTTGGCTTTTTTAACCATAGCCTTGTCAAGATTTATATTCTCTTCCGCCTTTTCACGGCTTCGCCTTATTTCGCGCGACGGCTTGTCGCCCGCAATCTTGATATCGTCATTATCCGAATACAAATCAATCACCCTTTGTATTTTGATACTCCTTTAATGCCTCCGCCAATTGGTCGGGACATGAGGTGGTTTTAAATCCGCATTTTATCCCCGCAAGCCGGTCGATAACCTCGTCGGGCTTCATGCCTATCGCCAAGGCGGCAATACCCTTAGTATTACCGTTACAGCCTCCCTCAAAACGCACGTTTTTGATTATATCGTTTTCAATATCGATTATTATGCGTCTTGAACATACACCTTTAGTTATATATGAAAATTCCATTTTAATTATACCTCTTATCTGTCTTTAAATCTGTTGCTGCGAACGGGATGGCGCAGTTTGCGAAGCGCTTTTGCCTCAATCTGACGGATACGTTCTCTTGTCACGTTAAATTCGAGTCCTACCTCTTCGAGGGTATGGCACCTGCCGTCCTGAAGTCCGAAGCGCAGTCTTATTACCGCCTCTTCGCGGGGGGTAAGGGTTTTAAGCACGCCGTTAATATCCTCGTTCGTAATGGATTTAAGCGCCGCGTCGTCGGGAGCCAAGGCGTCCTCGTCGCGTATAAAGTCCATAAGCCGCGAATCCTCCTCGGGTCCTATTGGGGTTTCCATGGAAACGGGCTCCTGCGCCACGCGCATAATTTCCCGTACCCGTTCTACCGGCAAATCCATTTTTTCGGCTATGAGCTCCTCACTCGGTTCGAAGCCGTTTTCGTGAAGCAGTTGACTTTGAACCTTTTTAAGGCGGTTAATGGTTTCAACCATGTGCACGGGGATCCGTATGGTTCTCGCCTGATCGGCTATAGCGCGGGTTATCGCCTGACGGATCCACCATGTGGCATAAGTCGAGAACTTAAAGCCCTTTGTGTAATCGAACTTATCTACCGCCTTTATGAGACCTACGTTGCCCTCTTGAATGAGGTCGAGGAAATACATGCCTCTGCCCACATATTTTTTGGCGATGCTTACAACAAGGCGAAGGTTAGCCTCGGTAAGGCGCTTTTTGGCGTACTCGTCGCCCTCCTTGATTTTTATGGCAATGTCCACTTCCTCCTCGGAGGAAAGCAGCGGCACTCTGCCTATTTCGCGCAAATACAATTTAACCGGATCGTCAAGCGAAATATTGTCAAAGGACATGTCCTCCTCGTTAAGCTTATCGACGTCCATTTCCTCAAGCTTAAGCTCATCGTCGGTAGGTTCCTCGTCAAAATCGATGTCCAGCGTTGGCGGCTCGGAAAAAAGCTCGTCCGGATCATCGGGAGCGTTTTCTATATCGTCTATTGTAAGATCCTTTTCCTCATCGGCGTAAAAATCGTTCTCTTCTACAATGTTTTTCATTTCTTCGTTGGTTTCCTTCTTTTTATTCTCCATATCCGTTTAATTTCCTTTCGCTTTTTTGTCAATTAAATTTTTAAGACCGAACGCCCAATCCTCCACGGTTGAATCGTTACCGTCCGAAATTTTTTGCATATTTCCCTCTTCTAATATTACCTTTACACAATCTTTTAATACAAATTCGGGGTTTTCGTCGGCTTTAAGACTGTTTTGCAGTGATACCACAAAGCCCAATTCCGCCGGAATCAATTTTTCGGCAAAAACCGAAATATCCGGCTCCTTGCCCTCTTCTATCGCTTGCGTGATTATCCCGTATATTCTGCGGTTAAAGGATGTCACCATTTTATCCGGCGGCAGCTTGTCCTTTATTTTTTCGTAAAAATCCGGATGCTTTAACAAAACCGCTATAACCGTTTCCTCCGCCGCGGCGGCTTTTAAATTTCGCCGTTTTTCGGGATTGAGCTCTCCGACGCCGCTCTTCGGTTTTACGAGATTTGCAAATTCCTGTCTTTTTTGATAACGGTCGTTTTTGCGGCGAAGCTCGTCCACCTTGGCGGTAAGCGCCGTGCGCGATACCCCGTACTTTTCGCTCATTCTGCCGATATAAATATCCCGCGTCATAACGTCGTCCGAGGCGGCTATTATCTCCGCCGCGCGAGAAAGGTAACGCAGTTTTCCGTCGTCGGCGTTTATATCGATGCCTTCCGCCGCGGTAAGGAGCTTGTACTCTATATCGCTCACCGCGCCTTCGAGCAGAGCGCGGAATTTATCGGCGCCGTTCTTCTTTATGTATTCGTCCGGATCCTTCCCGTCGGGAATAACCACCACCCTTACGTTAAGCCCCGTATTTTCCAAAAGCTTTGACGCCCGCTTTATCGCCTTTTGACCGGCGGCGTCCGCGTCGAGCATAAGCACTATCTCTTTTGTGTACCTGGAAATCAAATTCGCCTGTTCGCTCGTAAAGGCGGTGCCCAATGGCGCGACGGTGTTGCAAAATCCCGCCTGGTGAAGGGATATAACGTCCATATTGCCCTCTACCAAAATAATGCGCTCGGCGCAGTGGCTTTTGGCAAAGTTGATACCGAATAAATTCTCACTCTTTTTATAAACGGGGGTATCGCCGGTATTTACGTATTTGCCCGTATTTTTGTCTTCTCCCGGAAGTACCCTGCCGCTGAAGCCTATGACGTTGCCGCGTATATTGATGATCGGGAACATCACCCTCTTTCGAAAACGGTCGTAATAGGAGCCCTTGCTTCCGCCTATAACGTTTGCGGTAAGCATGTCGGCTTCGCTGAAGCCCTTGGATTTTAAATGCCTTATAAGCATGTTCCACGAATCGGGCGCGGCGCCCAGACCGAAATGCTTGATTGTTTTAAGGGTAAGCCCCCTGCCCGTAAGATAATCGAGCGCCCATTTACCGTTTTCCGACATCAAAAAGGCATGGAAAAATCTCGCCGTTTCGCGGTTGATATCGTAGACGGTATTTTTGATTTTTTGAAACGAATCGTCATAGCCGTCCTGCGGAAGGGTAACTCCCGACCTCTCCGCCAGAAGCTTTACCGACTCGATATAATCGAGATTTTCGAGAAGCCCCGTAAAGGTAAAAACATCGCCGCCGACGCCGCAGCCGAAGCAGTAAAAGGATCCAGATTCGGGATAGACCGTAAACGAGGGGGTTTTTTCGCTGTGGAACGGGCAAAGCCCCACGAGATTTTTTCCCGCGCGTTTTAAATTTACGTACTGCGATACCGTAGACTCTATTTCGTTTCGGTATTTAATTTCATTGATTACGTCCTCGGGTATTGCCGTAAAAATCACCTCGCTTTTAATTTATAATTGCAAAAATTTATATCGACCATGCCTTTGGTATATAGATATCCGAATAAACGGTAATCGCGTAATGATCGGTCATACCGGCTATGTAATCTGCCACGGCGCGCTCCTTGCCCTCGTTTTCGCAGATTTTCATATATTCCTGCGACATTTTGCGGGGATTATTCATATAATACTTAAAAAGCCCCTCCACGATACCGAAAACCTTTGTTTCCTCGGATTTGGCAACCGGATTTTTATATACCGCCTCAAATAAAAACTCGTGAAGCAGGTTATAATATTTTTCCGTAGCTTTATCCATCAAAATATCGTTTTTGCTGTTTTTTACCACGGAATTAACCAATGTGTTTATCCGCTCGCCCTTGGTATTTCCCAAAGCCGCCACAACCGCCTGCGGCAAATCGTTTTCGCTTATTACGCCCGCGCGCACGGCGTCGTCGATATCGTGATTGATATATGCTATCCTGTCGGACATGCGCACTACCCGTCCTTCGAGCGTAAACGCCCACTCGCCCGTAGTATGGCGCTCGATACCGTTAAGGACCTCCTTTGTAAGGTTGAGTCCGGCTCCGTTTTTTTCGAGCTTTTCGCAAACCCTCACGCTCTGTTCGTAATGAGTAAACGGGAAGGAAGTCAAATCGCTTATCGCCCGCTCCCCCGCGTGACCGAAAGGGGTATGCCCCAGATCGTGCCCCAAAGCTATCGCCTCGGTCAGATCCTCGTTAAGGCGAAGGGCTCTGGATACGGTGCGCGCTATCTGCGAAACCTCCAAAGTATGGGTCAGTCGAGTACGGTAATGGTCGGATTCGGGAGAGAGGAAAACCTGCGTTTTATGCTTTAATCTTCTGAAAGCCTTGCTGTGGATTATACGGTCGCGGTCGCGCTGAAATTCGGTGCGGATTTCGCACTTTTCTTCAAAAACGGCTCTGCCCTTACTGTCTTTCGAAAAACAGGCGTTATCCGCCAAGATAAGCCGCTCGTTATTTTCGGTCTGCTCCCTTATGCACATCCTTTTCACCTTCCGTTTATTTTTCCCTCATGTTATTTATTAGCCGAAAAATCGCAAATTCCTTTTTTTGCGGACAATTTTTTTAAATTTATGAAATTTCATACGGTAAAAGCTTATTTTCGATTGTCTCTGCCGTAACGCGCGCCGAAAAGCTTTCGTTTAAATCGGACAAAAAGGCGTCTTTCACTTCATCCTTTAAAACGTATTTTACGCAAACCTTATCGGTAAAATCGGTAGAAATCACCCTGCCGTCAAGATTTTCTATCAAAGTCTTGAGTCTTTGATGGTCGGTATAATCGCATACCGTCTCAAAAACCGTACAGCTTACCATTACGGCTTTTTGCGCTTTTGAAAGCGCGTCCTTTGCGGCGCTCGAATAGGCGCGCACGAGCCCGCCCGTGCCGAGCAAAACTCCGCCGAAATACCTTGTGACGACTATTACCGCGTCGTTTATTTCGTTGCCGGTTATAACGTCCAATATAGGCTTGCCCGCCGTACCGTGAGGCTCGCCGTCATCCGAAAAGCGGCTGTATTTTCCGCCGTCCACCGAATAGGCGAAGCAATTATGCCTGGCATCCCAATATTTTGAGCGTATTTTTTCGATAAATTGCAAAGCCTCGTCCTCGGTTTCCGCTCTGCAAAGCGAAGCGATGAATTTTGAGCGCTTTTCCTCGTATTCGCCGAACGACTCGCCTAAAACCGTTAAATATTTTCCCATAATTACTCCGATAAAAAATCGCAGCAACCGTTTTCGGCTGCTGCGGATAAAAGGTTAATCTTCAATATTGAAACGCTTTTTGAATCTGTCAACGCGTCCGCCGGTGTCAACCAACTTTTGCTTACCTGTAAAAAACGGATGACACTTAGAGCAAATATCCAAACGGATATCCTTTTTGGTTGAGCATGTCTCGAATTCCGCGCCGCAAGCACATTTAACGGTTACCTTTTCATACTGCGGATGAATACCTTCTTTCATTATTGTCACCCCTCTCTTAATCGATAACAAAAAAATAATATCACATTATGCGGAAAAAAGCAAGCTTTTTTTGAAAAAATATTTTTATTCTTGCATTTTACTCCTTAAAAAGCGATTTTTTAAGCTTTTCGTATATCTCCACCGCTTTAAATTTTAAGACATATTTGCTTTTGTTTGTCGCCGTCTTTGCCGCTTCGTCGCTTACGCTGTCGTTAAGCTTTGCATCCGTCGCGCAAGGCAGGCAAATTTCGGGGAAAATGACGCACCACCAATTTTTTCCCTTGCCCTCTCCCACCGTAATCACAAGCGATTTATAGGTTCCGGCGGGCAGGGTGAAATCCTCGTATTCGCGGGTTTCGAAATAGCTGTCGACTACCTTTGCTTTTGCGGTATAACCGAAATTATTGTCGGCTATGACCTTATTCGCGACCTCCTCGATTTTGCCGAGCGAGGCTTTTGCCGCGATAACGGCGGAATCGATATCGTCGGCTTCGGCGAATATTTCGCGGCTTTGCTCCAATAAGCCGTCGCGTATTTTCAGCTTAAGCGCCTGGTCGGTCGGGGAATCCGAATTTGCGATAATATGTAACCGCAAAACGTTTGCCCGCAAATCGTCGCAAGCGGCGTTAAAATGCGAAAGCGACAAAAACACCGCGCAAAGCAAGCCGCATAACAGGCTGTAATTAAATAACTTTTGTGATAAAATCGGTTTTTTCATGTTTTTCCTCCTTACGGCAATGCCGCCGCAAGGAGAATATTGACCTTAATTCCCGATTTTAATCAATTTTCAAAGCGAAATTACAAGGCTTCGCAAGATAACATTCCGTATTTTCGCTTTTTAACTTTTTATACGCCGTTAAAGCGGCTTTTTTATCGGCAAACAGCCCGAACCACACGGGTCCGCTCCCCGAAAGAGATACAAAGTCCGCCCCTAACTCCGAAAGCTTTTCTTTCAATGCGTCGTTTTCCCAAACGCAGGCGAAGGAATTTCCCGCAAGCGCGGATAATTTACCTATATCGTTATTTTCTATCGCGTTTATTAAAGCGTCGGTATCGAGCTTTATAGACTCTTTACCGTCGGTAAGGCGGTACATTTCGGCGGTCGAGGGCTTTGTGCCGTTTTTCGCCAGCAAGAGAAAGCCCGTATTAAAGCTTTTAAGCGGAGTCAATATTTCGCCCACACCCCTCGCTCTTGCGGTGCCGCCCTTTATAAAGAAGGGCACGTCCGCTCCGAGGGTAAGCGCTAAGCCTTCGAGTTCTTCGCCGCTCAAATCGGTGTTGTAAAGTTTGTCAAGCGCCGCAAGCACCGCGGCGGCGTCCGCACTGCCTCCGCCGAGCCCCGCGGCAGTGGGAATACGCTTTATGATCTTTATTTTGGCGCCGCCGCTTATGCCGGTTTTTTCAAAAAACAGCCGCGCCGCCTTATAAGCGATATTATCCTTTTCGGGAATATCCGCGTTTTTACAGTCAAGCGTCAGCTTTTCGGCGGGCTTTACGATCACCGTATCGCCGAGGGTTACCGACTGCATAACGGTATCTATATCATGGTATCCGTCCGCTCTTTTGCCCTCTATTTTCAGGTAAAGATTTATTTTTGCATATGCGGTAACCGTAACCCGCTTTAAATTAAGTATCACCACCGACGACAGCACAAGCAATATACCAACGACTCCGAAAACGGTTAAGGTCTCTCTGTAGACAAAGCAGCCGATAAGCGTAGCCACCACCGGCTCTACCGTTGCAATAATAGGCGCAACCGAAGGATCTACGCCGCTTAAGCCCTTGGTATAAAGAATATACGGTAAAACCGTATTGAAAACCGCCATGGCAAAAACCACCGCAAAGGCTTTCGGCGAAGAAACGACGGCAACAACGGTTTTTGGAATATTTATAAACGGCAAGGTACAAATCGAAGCGCATAAAAATATGTAAAAGGTAATTGTGAGGGTTTTATATCCGCGCCTTAAAAGCAGTTCGCCGAATACGGTATAAAGCGCGTAGCCGAAGCCGGTAAGCAGACCGAAGAAAACGGCTTTGCTTCCGATTTTTTGCGAAGAATTAAAAAGCCCCGTCACAAAACAACAGCCGATAAAGGCGGTCAGGCATGCTATGCTCTTGTTTGCGGTAAGGCGCTCTCCGAACAAAAAGAAGGAAATTATAACCACAAAAAAGGGCGCGGTATAAAGCAATACCGCCGCCGCGGAAAGGGATGTGAGCGACATGGTTTTATAGTAGGAAAAATTAAACATAACTATGCTGAAAAGCCCCGCGCATATAAAGATCCAAAGATCGCGCGGCTTTATTTTAAAAAGCGATTTATCCTTAAAAAGAATTAAAACGCCGAAAATCAGCGTAGATATCACCGCCCGCCAAAAGACGAGCTGCATTTCTTTTACCGTGCCCTCGAGGGTTCGCACAAAAATACCCGCCGTTCCCCAAAGAACCGCCGCGGCTAAAACGTAAATAAAATGCAAATTTATTTTTTTTGACATAACATATCCTCTTTAAAAAATGAGCAGATAATATATCCACTCATTTAAATATTAAATATTTATTTACCGTTAAGTACCGTAAGCTTCTCAGTTGTTTACATGGTGATGAAAATTATTTATCTTACTGTTTAAGGTTTCAAACCTGAAGCCGTTTTTTGCAAGGCCCTCTATTACCTGAGGCAGTGCCTGTACGGTAGCTGTTTTCGCCTGGGCGTCATGCATAAGTACGCAGATCGAGGTTTTGCTCTTTGCGCCGCTCAATACGTTGTTTACTATTTGCTTGGCGTTTGCGGGCGGGTACTCGGCGTCGCCCGACGAAACGTTCCAATCAAAATAGGCGTAGCCCTTTTCGGTAACCTGCTTTGTGAGCTTGGTCATAATTCCTTTGCAATATTTTTCACTCACCGTATTACTGCTTCCGCCCGGAAACCGTATAATGTCGGGCTCTGTACCGACGACCGATTTTACCTTGGCGGAAATTTTGTTTAAATCGTCAAAATAGGCGTCGATGCTTTTATAAACCTTCTCGTATTTATGGGTATAGGAGTGCAGTCCTATTGCATGTCCTTCGCTTTTAATATTTTTTAAGTAATTTATATTAGAAGTGTTTATAACGAAAAAGGTGGCTTTGACGTCGTATTTTTTTAAAATTTTAAGTATTTCGGTCGTTCTCGGACTCGGCCCGTCGTCAAAGGTGAGATAGCAGACCTTTTTGGCGTTGGGCGAAACTACGGCAGCAGGTTTGGAAGCGGTCGAGACGGTCGTACCCTTGTTATCGGTGTTATCCTTTTTAACAGCGGCTTGGGCTTGCTGCTGTTTCTTTTTTTTTAAGTTTTCGATTTCCTTTTTAAGGTTATTGTTTTCCTTTTGAAGGCTGTCCTTTTCGGATTTGAGCTTATCCTTTTCCGCCTTGATCTTTTCGTTTTCCGAACGGCTTTTCTCCAATTCGTCCTCAAGCTGTGCGATACGATCGTTTTGATCCTTGATCGCGCTTTCGCTTTGCGAAGTGCTTTGCTTTCCGTCCGAAATAAGCTTGTTCTTTTTATGTATGGTAACACCGCAAACCGCCAAAGAACAAATAAGTAATAAAATTACCGCTATAAAAACGATATTAGTCCGCTTTTTCATTATTACACCGCCTTAAGAATTTTTACAATATTAAAAAAGCTTACTTCTGTCTTTATAATCCTATTATAGCACTTTAAATTTAAAAAAGCCATTACAAATTATTACAAAATCCGTTAAAATTTGCATTAGTTGAAGTCAAAAAGTTGATTTTTTGTAACAAGTGTGATAAAATAGTTACACATATATGTTTTTTTGAAAATTATTTTACTTTTTTTCAGAGGTACTACGTATGGATAATGATATAAGCAGTCATTCGGATAATTACGAAAGCCGTGAAGAGACCGAGCTTTTCAGCTATGACAATTCGGGCAATCTCGAGAACAATAACGCCTCAAGCTTCGACCTTAACAGCTTTTACGAGCCGAAGCCGGATTTGCAATCGCCCAAGAAAAGAAAAAAGCGCAAGCATAAAAATGTAAAACAGCGCATAATAAAATTTTTGCTTACCGTTTTTCTTGTGGGGATCATTACGGTAAGTCTTGTTGTGGGCAGCTTTTTGTTCTACGCCTTTACCATGGTCGACGGCACCATGGAGGAGGATCTTGAAAATTCGCTCAATTACACCACCACGATTTACGTTGACAACGGCAAGGGCGAATATTCGGAATACCGCCGCCTGCACGGTGAATTTAACCGTATTTGGATGGATTACGACAAAGTCGCTATCGACAAGGGCGATCCCGATTACAAGGGAATACCTCAAATGCTCGCCAACGCTTACGTGGCAATAGAGGATAAGCGCTTTTTTGAGCATGAGGGTATAGATTGGAAGCGTACCATAGGCGCGTTTATAAACGAATTTGTGCCGATTTATTCCTCGCGTCAGGGCGGCTCCACCATAACCCAGCAGTTGGTAAAAAATCTTACCGACGACCGCAGTCAAAAGGCAAGCCGTAAAGTAAGGGAAATTATGCGTTCGCGCTATCTGGAGGGTAAATATTCCAAGGATACCATACTCGAATGTTACCTTAATACCATTCCCTTAGGTCATGGCATTTACGGGGTCGAGGTGGCTTCAAACTACTACTTCGGCAAGAGCGTAAGCGAGCTTAACGTTGCCGAGTGCGCCTGTCTTGCCGCAATCACCAAAAGCCCCACCTACTATTCGCCTGACGATAATCCCGACAGCAACAAGGAACGCCGCGAATCGGTGCTTTACGAAATGTACGACCAGGGCTACATTACAAAGGACGAATACGACAAGACATTAAATACCGAAATCAAAATCATTGCCGACAAGGAGGTACTGAACGAGGAGGACATAAATTCTTATTTTGTGGACGCTCTCATAACGCAGGTATCCGAGGACCTTGCCGAGCAATACGGCTATGACCAGGCGCATGCGAATAAGCTGTTCTACACGGGCGGCTATAAAATTTATGCTACCGTTGACACCGATATGCAGGCGGCGGCGGAAGAGGTATTCGAAAATTCGGAAAAATACGCAATTCCCGGCAAGGACGGCAAAAAAATGACCGGCGCCATTACCGTTATGGATTACCAGGGCAACGTCAAAGCGCTTGTGGGCGGCATAGGCAAAAAAACCGTAAACCGCGGCTTTAACTGCGCTACCGACGCCATTCGTCAGCCCGGCTCCACCATGAAGCCGCTCGCTGCTTACGCGCCGGCTATGGAGCAGGATTTAATATCCTACTCGAGCATCGTCAACGATACCAAAACCAACTACGGCGGATGGTCGCCCAAGAATTGGTACTCGTCTTATTGGGGAAACATCACCGTACAGTACGCGCTGGAGCGTTCTGTCAATACCATTCCGGTTTATCTTGTAAATAAAATGACTCCGCAGACCTCTTACGATTTCCTTACCCAAAAGCTTGGCATTACCACCCTCAACGAGGAGGATATAAACCTCTCGCCTTTGGGAATGGGCGGTACAAACGGCGGTCTTACCACTATTGAATCGGCGGCGGCTTTCGCCGTTTTCGGCAACGGCGGTTACTATTACGAGCCTTCGTTATACACAAAGGTCACCAACCAGCAGGATAAGGTAATTTTAGAGCACAACACTCAGCCGCAGATGGCTATAAGCGAAGACACCGCGACGGTTATGAACCATTTATTGCAGACGGTTGTTTACGGCTCGCACGGTACGGGCGCCGGCGCCGGATCATTCATTCCCAACTTTAAAATATATGCCAAAACCGGTACCTCCAACGATCAAAACGACCTTTGGTTTGTGGGCGGCACCCCCTACTATATCGCCTCCTGCTGGTGCGGATATGAGGTTATGCAGCCGATAGCGAGCAGATACAGCGGCATCGCGCGGGATATGTGGGGCAACGTTATGTCCAAGGTGCATAAAGGACTCAAGGCAAAGGAATTTACCGACAGCCCTTACGCCACCGAAAGATATTACTGTAAATCGACCGGGCTTCTTGCCACAAGCTCCTGCCCAAGCAAGGCGGTAGGCTGGTACCGAAAGAGCAATATACCGGCGACCTGCACCTCCCACACCGGCAAGGCGCTCGACAGTCCGAGCGAAGAAAAGAAAAAGGCGGAGGAAAGCAAAAAGGATAAGGATACCTCTTCTTCGGGCTCATCCTCGTCCGCCTCATCCTCCTCATCGTCGGCTTCACAAGCGACGTCAACACAGTCAAACAACGGTTAAAATTTAAAATATATTATGCTACAGTTTAAAAATATTGAAATAGACGATATTGAAATTTACAAAAAATACAGCCGAAAAATTGAGGATTTGTCATGCGAAAACTCTTTTGCCAACCTTATTATATGGCAGAGCGTTTATTGCAATATGATCGTCGAAAAGGACGGACTGCTTTTTATAAAATCCACCATCGACGGCGAGGACGCTTTCCGTCTGCCTTTAGGCGACGATTTTGAAAAAGGGCTTTTTGAAATTTACAGGTATTGCGGCGATAAAAAGCCATGTTTTTGGGCGGAGGAAGGCAACGAATTGGAGCTTTTTAAAGCTTACGCCGGCGAGGACTATTATATGGAGGAAAGCCGCGAATCCTTCGATTATATATATCTTCGCGAGGACTTAGCCGCCCTCTCGGGCAAAAAATACCACGCAAAGCGCAACCATATAAGCGCTTTTTCGAAAAAATTCGATTGGCATTACCGCAAAATAACCGACGAAAATATAAACGATATAAAAGAATGCGCAAACGAGTGGTACCGAGAGAACGCCTACCGGGCCGATATATATATGCGGTGCGAAAAAAAGGGCGTCGAAGCAATGCTTGACAATATGCAAAAGCTCGGGGTAAAAGGCGGCGCTGTATACGTCGGCGAAAAGCCGGTAGCCTTTACCCTGGGTACGGCAATAAACGAGACCTGCTTTGATATTCATGCGGAAAAGGCGCTCGAAGAATATGCGGAAGCTTACGCGGTCATTAACAACGAGTTTGTAAAAAACGAGCTTTCGGACTACAAATACATAAACCGTGAGGACGATATGGGCATAGAGGGCTTACGCAAGGCGAAGCTGTCGTATAAGCCTTATATGTTGCTTAAAAAATACAACTGCATTGCGGTGAAAAACGATGACCGAAAATAAAAGCCTTAGCGAATGCAAAGAAATATACCGCGAAGCCTTCGGCGACGGGGAACCGGATTTTAAAAATGCGCTGTTTGACACTTGCTTTACCTACTGTAATTATCTCAAAGACCGAGAAAAGGCGGTATCGATGCTTTTCGCCCTTCCCTGCGAAATCGTAAGCGAACAAAAAAAGATTGCCGGAGTATACGTTTACGCCGCCGCAACCCTTAAAGCCTTTCGCAAAAGAGGATATATGTCGGCGCTTTTGGAAAAGGTTAAAGCCGATACCGACGGTATCGTTTTTTTACGGCCGGCGGACGAAAACCTTATAAAGTTTTACGAAAAGTGCGGATTTAAAAAAGCCGAAGCCGCGCCGAACATAAAGGATTATCCCTGCGTTTTGCCGAGGGACGGCTATTTAAAGCTTGCGAAGCTCTGCGGCGAGGAAAGCGG
The DNA here is from genome assembly GCA_947623175.1 of uncultured Clostridia bacterium. Classification (GTDB taxonomy): domain Bacteria; phylum Bacillota; class Clostridia; order Oscillospirales; family Acutalibacteraceae; genus UBA737. Next base: position 41,280 of record CANQGK010000021.1, read on the forward strand.
CGGAAAATTCTGCGTCTTGTACTATGCGAAAGCGGATATAAAAATAGAAAAACTCTCCTTTGCTTACAGTATGGAGTAAAGGTGCGAGGTGATATATTTGAATCAAATAAAACCGGGCAAATATCGCCATTTTAAAGGGGGTGAGTACGAGGTGATAGGTATTGCCAAAAATTCCGAAACCTTAGAGGAAACGGTGGTTTACCGTGCGCTTTACGGTGACGGGGAGCTTTGGGTAAGACCGGCAGCCATGTGGAACGAAACTGTAGAACGCGACGGAAAAGTTTTTAAACGATTTACATTTATAAATTAAAAGAGGTATGATTATGGAATACAAAAAACTGCACTTAAACGAATATTACGACTTTTTGAGCGCCGACGGCGCCGATCCCACGCTTGAGATCTTTTTGCCCTACAATATGCGGGAAATGAACAGACAAGACAAAAAAAGGCCCTGTATTTTGGTACTGCCCGGCGGCGGTTACGCCATGTGCAGTGAGCGCGAAGCCGAGCCTATAGCCCTAAAGTTTTTGCCCGAGGGCTTCAACGCCTTTATCCTCACCTATTCGACGGCGCCGCACCGCTTCCCCACCCAACTGCGTCAGGTCGCCGCGGCGATGGAGCTTATATACGCAAACGCCGAAAATTGGAACTGCGACACCTCTAAAATCGCAATAATCGGTTTCTCGGCAGGCGGTCATTTGGCAGCTCACTATTCGACGATGTACGACTGCAAGGAAGTAAGAGAGGTTTTCCCGCAAAGCAAGCCGGTAAACGCCTCAATTCTCGGCTACCCCGTAATTACCGCCGACAGCCGGTATACGCACGAGGGCACCTTTATGAACCTGTTAGGTCATAAGCCTCAGACCGAGGAGGAGTTTAATTATTTCTCCTGCGAGCGTTTGGTAAGCGACTCCACTCCCCCGACCTTTTTGTGGCACACTTTCGCCGACAACGCCGTACCGATTATGAACAGTATTTTGTACGCAAAAGCTCTGGCGGAGCATAATATCCCCACGGAAATGCATATTTATCCCTTCGGCGTTCACGGTCTTTCCACCTGCGATGGGGAAACTATAGACAACCTTGACGCAAATATAAACCACGCAAAATCATGGCTTACCGAAGTTATGACCTGGCTTAAAATCACATTTTAAAGTCTGCTTATATACGGTACCGCAAAATTCCTTATAATCATAACTACCGGCTAAGCCGGTAGTTTGCTCTGCGGCTATAAGCCGCTGTTGCTGGCCGGACTGAAAGTCCACCGAATGATCTGCCAACCGCAAGCGTACTCTTAGCTACCGCTAAAGCGGTTGGTTATTTTTTGCTTGCCTTAACCGGCTCACCCGTAAACGGGTCAATCAATTCTTTTATACTCATTTGTTCGTACGCTAAATCTTCTTGTAGTTGATTCCGTATATATTCTGCTATTGCCTTCTTGTTCTTTCCTACGGTATCTACATACTGAGAGGTGTCGTCAACACCAACACATTCATAGAGAATATGGGTGCCGGAACAAAGAAACACAGATCGCGGCACAGAACGATTGTGCATTAGAGGTCTTGACTTATTGCCTATTTTGTGGTACCATATCAATGCTGGTTCGGAGGGCAAAACATTCACTTGGAAATGTAATGCTGGATAAGACCGCAGATTGAGATGTCTGCTGTTT
>CANQGK010000022.1 GCA_947623175.1 uncultured Clostridia bacterium
CATATCTCTTCCTCCAAAAATAAAAAAATTCGGTTTCACCACCTTTATTGTACTACATTTTACCGTTTGGTACAAAATTTCTTTTAAAAAACGCAAACAGGCTGCGGCAAAACAGAAAGTTCGCCGCAGCCTGTATTTTGTTATATTTTGAAAATGTCGGTATTTCAGCCGAGGTTTTTGTAGACGTCTTCTTCGAAGCGGCAGGCGGACAATGCGCCGGAGCCGCCATCGTAATATGAATTTTTCATATATACGGCAATGATTTTATTTTGGTCGTCCACCCAAAAATGCGTGCCGTAAGCGCCGCTCCAGCCATAGGCTCCCTCGGGCAAATTTTTGTCCTTTAAAATAACCCGTACGCCGAGCCCCCAATTTTCGTTATTCCGCCAAAGGCGGTAGGGCGTTTTCATTTTAAGCAGCGAATCTTCGCTCAAAATACGGACGCCGTTGTATTCGCCACCGTTTAAGAGCATCGAAGCAAAAGTCGCATATGCCTCCGCCGTGCCCACAAGGCATGCTCCGCCGCTGAAATACTCAATATTCTCAAAGCGCTTACGATATAAATTATCGTTGGTATGCCCCGCGCCGTTTTCATCTCGATAATGCATTTTTACCGTGCGTTGCCACTGCTCGTCGGTGGGGGTACAGGTAATATCCGAAAGTCCGAGCGGCAAAAGAATATTTTGATCGATAAATTCGTTGAACGGCATTTCCGTCACGATTTCCACAATTCGCGCCGCTAAGTCAAACGCCGCAACGCCGCTGTATGCCGCCATAGTATCGGGCATGAAATCAAGCATCAGATTTTTATCATACCATTCGGTTGCGGATTTTAAGCTTACGCGGTCCTTTTCGGTCATAGAATCGAACTGCTTATGGCCCACCTGCCCCGTAACTATGCCGTTTGAATGCGTGAGCAGATTTACAATACGAAGAATGTCGCCTACGGGCTCACCCTTTACTATATTGCCGTTTTCGTCCATTTTGCCGACGTATTTATTTTTAAATCCCGGGAAATATTTCGATATTTTATCGTTCAAAGAAAGCAGTCCGCGCTCCTCGCAGATAAGTACCGCCGCCGCCGTAATCGGCTTGGTCATGGAAGCGAGGCGAAAAATCGCGTCCGACGCCAAGGGGATTTTATTTTCCATATCGGCATACCCTTCGCAAACGTCCGCCAAAACCTTGCCCTCCTGCATTACAATCTCTCTTGCGCCCGCAACCCTTCCGCTTTCGATATCGTTAAGCAAGCGTTCTTTAAGCGCGATATTAAGGCTTTTTGCATTGATTTTTTTCATTATAATAAGCTCCGTAATTTTTTTATTATTATATAGCAAACCGCATAATTAGTCAACACAAAAAAGGCGCAAAAATATATTGATTCGGTAAGATTTTCATGTTAGAATGTAAAAAATAAAGATCCGACGGCGATTACGGCGCCCGAGCCGGACGGGAGGATAATATGTTATACAGAAAAGATAAATACCAAAATGAAATTTCGCAGCTCGGTTACGGGTGTATGCGTTTTACCAAAAAGGGAGCCTCGATAGATTATGAAAAAGCCGAAAGCGAAGTGCTTTACGCCATAAAAAACGGCGTAAATTATTTCGATACGGCGTATGTGTATATGGGAATAGAGGAAACCCTCGGCAAAATACTCGCAAACAACAAGTTGCGCGAAAAGGTATACATCGCCACCAAGCTGCCGCAGTACATTACGCGCAGCATGGACGCTGTCAACAAGATCTTTGCCGAAGAGCTCCGGCGTTTGCAGACCGATTATATAGATTACTATCTTTTTCATATGTTTACCGATTATTCCGAATGGGAACGCTTAGAGTCGCTCGGTATAAGGCAGTGGATAGAAGATCATAAAAAAGACAGCAGTATAAAAAATATCGGCTTTTCCTACCACGGTGAGCGGGAAATGTTTTTGAAAATTTTAAACGCTTACGATTGGGATTTTTGCCAAATACAGTATAATTATCTCGACGAATACTCGCAGGCGGGTAAAACCGGACTTAAAGCGGCGGCGGAAAAAGGAATACCGGTAATTATTATGGAGCCTTTACGCGGAGGCAGGCTTGTAAACATTCCGGATAAAGCCAAGAAAAAAATCGCCGAAAACGACAGAGGCTACTCCCCCGCGGAGTGGGGACTTCGCTGGCTTTGGAACCAGCCGGAGGTTACCTGCGTGCTTTCGGGTATGAACTCGGCGGATATGGTAAAAGAAAATATCCGCGCGGCGTCCGAAGCCGAAGCCGGAAGCTTCACCAAAGCGGATTTTGCGCTTATAGAGGACGTTAAACAAATAATCCGCGAAAAGGAAAAGGTAGGTTGTACGGGCTGCAGGTACTGTATGCCCTGCCCCAAAGGCGTGGATATTCCGGGTACCTTTTATTACTATAATTTAATGTATATGGAAGCGAAAAAATACAAATCAAGGTTTGAATTTGCCCAAAATATCGGGATCCGCAAAACGCCGGGCTTTGCCACCCAATGTATCGGCTGCGGCAAATGTGAACAGCACTGCCCGCAGAAAATAAACATACGCGAAAAATTGGTTGAAGCCGACCGTAAATTGCGGCCGCTCCCCTATAAAATCGGCATAAATGTCGCAAGGAAATTTATGATCAAGTAAAGTGTGAATGTAATGGACAAAAATATTAAAAATTTCAAAAAAACGAAATACGCCTGCTTTTATACATATCTTGCAATGGCGTCGGTATTCTGCCTGCCGCCCATGCTCTTTGTAACCTTTCACGATACTTACAAGGTTTCCTATACCCTGCTCGGCACCCTGGTTTTGATAAATTTTTGCAGTCAGCTTATTATAGATTTGATTTTTACCTTTTTCAATAAGCATTTCAACATCCGCACCGTCTTACGGCTTATGCCGCTGCTCACTTCGACGGGACTTACAACATATGCCGTCGTTCCCGCCCTTTTGCCGAAATACGCTTATGCGGGGCTGGTTGCGGGAACGGTTATATTTTCCGTAGCATCCGGGCTTTGCGAGGTGCTTTTAAGCCCTATAATAGCGGCGCTGCCGTCGGATAATCCCGAGCGGGATATGAGTACCCTGCATTCGCTTTACGCTTACGGCGTCGTAGGCGCGGTTATCATATCCACGGCGTTTTTAAAGCTTTTCGGCACCGAAAATTGGATGTATTTAACCCTCTTTTTCGCCGCTTTGCCCTTGATATCCTTTGCGTCGTTTTTGGTTTCGCCTTTGCCCGATTTAAAGCTTTCAAATGACAATACCGCGAAATTTCCTAAAGCCAAGCTCAAATTTCTCACCCTTTGCGCCCTGTGTATTTTTTTGGGCAGCGCCGCGGAAAATATTATGACCAATTGGATATCCGGTTACATCGAACGGGCGGTGGGTATTCCCAAAGCCACGGGAGATATTTTGGGGCTTGCCCTGTTTGCGGTTTTGTTGGGGCTTGGCAGAACGTTATACGCAAAGTACGGCAAAAAAATTACCGCGGTTTTGCTTTGCGGTATGGCGGGCTCCGTGGTTTGCTATCTTGCGGCGGGAATTTCGTCCGTACCCGTAATTTCCGTAATCGCCTGCGTACTTACGGGGCTTTGTACCTCTATGCTGTGGCCCGGAACGCTTATTATGATGGAGGAAAAAATCCCTAATCCGGGCGTAGCCGCTTATGCACTCATGGCGGCAAGCGGCGATTTCGGCGCGTCCGTGGCGCCCCAGCTTGTAGGCGCTATAGCCGATAAAGTAATGCTCAGCGATTGGGCGGAGCGTTTAAGCGGCAGATTGTCGCTTTCCTTAGAGCAAATAGGCATGAAAACGGCAATGCTCACCGGAGTTATATTCCCCTTACTCGGAACGGTTTTGTTATTGTACATTACGCTTTTGAATAAAAGGATTAAAAATTAAACCGCAGAGTTTTTGCGGCAGAAAGAGCAAAAGAAATACGCCTTCCCGCTTGCAGTCGGTCGGCGACGGTGTTGCCGTAACTCTTGCACAAGCCATTCGTCCTTATTGTTCGAATTTTCATATAAAACATATGTATGTCAATGCTTTTTCGAAATCTTTTGAATATTTTTCGGAAATTTGGTCATAATAAATTGTTTTGCAAAAATCAAATACACATACCTTTGCGAAGAAGCCAAATGGATATTATTTCCCATTTCAAGCACACTGTCAAATTAGTTGTCAAATTTGACAGTGTGCTTTTTTACTTAAATTTTTATTAAAGTCAAAAAAGACCACAAAAGTTGTCGTAAAAGACTACCATTTTTCTTTTTTTGTGATATAATAACAGAAAATACAAGTCATGGAGGTAAACTTATGAAAAATCTTAAAAACAATATTGACCATTACATGAAATTAAAAGGAATTAGGAGGTATCGCGATTTACTTTTTGATATTGCGCACGAATTAGGAATCAAAGGACAAGAAGCATATGAATATGCAGATAACGAAAAATCCAACTTTTCAAAAATGCTAAAAGAAGAAAGACCGCTTAAAAACGAATTTATTATCCCTTTAGAAAAAATATTTGGTATTTCATTGGCTCGGTTACTATATGAAGATGCGTACAAATTACCTGTTGAAAAGGAAAATGTACCGTTCAATAAAGGCTTTAGATATTACGCATATTTAGATGATCCGAAATTATATAGAGATGAATTTGATGTGTTGCTTGCAAATGATGGGAAATCTATCCTCACTCAAACCGATGAATTTGGAAAAACCTTTCTTGATTATGTAGTTGAATATAATTCAGTTAATGGCGTTAGATATCTTCATGATACCTATGGAATAAAATTGAAATGGCATCACAATCAATTTGAGTTTAGGAAAGATAAAGGTATAACATGGATTCATTTTGAAAACTGCATTGAGTTTGCAAGACTTGTTGCGAGTATGAACGATGCAGATATGTTCAATGATATTTATGATTCTTATAATATGTTTTTATCAAACGGACACTATGTCTCAAATGATACTATTTTTTGCCAAAGTGAATATTTAGAAATAATGTTGGATAGCGATACTTTATTCAATTCAATATTTGAAATAAAACCATATGAATATGTGTTGACGGGAAGCCGTGTCAAGCGAGAAAAACAAGTTGATTCTATTACATATTATTCAATTAACCCGATAATAAATAATTGTCTAAGATATGCATTAGAACACTTGGAGAAATATAAGCACAGGGCAACTGATATATTAAAATTCGGAATACAACATAACACAAAAATTATAAACGAAGTTGGCGCAGATACATATTGCATTTGTAATGAACTTGGCGGAGTAATAGATTCCAGAAAAACGAATTGGTTTAATTGCGATGTTGATAATATTGCCGTCTATGTTGACACAGAAGTAAACGACGATGAAATAAACGCTTTAATAGAACAATTGCCAACATTCAAAAAAACATACTAAGAAATGGAGTGACAAGCATGTATCATTTTCAATATGTATCGAAAAATGAAATTGCACCTCTAAAAAATCAAATTATAGAATTGATTGGATTGGTACAAGACGAAATTAGAAACTATTTTACATTTCAATACGAATTTATCGGTAGTGTAAAGCGAAATATGGTAACCTGCGATGTGAAAAGCAATATTGGTTTTGATTTTGATGTGAATATCATAGTTCATGACGATGACCAAGAATATTCTGCTAAAAAAATCAAGCAGATACTCATGAAAGCATTTAACAAATATGCATACAAATATCATTATGATTTTTGCGAGGACAGCACACGAGTGTTTACCATTAAAGTTAAAGACAGAAAAAATTCTCGAATATTGCACAGTTGTGATTTTGCAATCGTAAAAAATTATGGCGAAAATCAGCAAGAGTATATCCGGTTTAACAAAAAATCAAATTCATACAATTGGGTGGAGCAGTCGTACGGGTTTTACCTTCTGCCGGAAAAAATAGAATTTTGTAAAGATAATTCTTTATGGACAGAAGTCCGAGAGATATACATAGAAAAGAAAAATTGTAATACAGACAAAAATAAAAAATCAAGGTCAATTTTTGCTGACACTATACATCAAGTTTGCCAGCAAAACGGATACTTTGAAGAATAAGAAGAAAAGAGGATTTTGGAATGGGATTAACAAGTTGTCCAAAATGCGGGGAAACAATCAGTGAAAAAGCAACTGTATGTCCGCATTGTAATTCAGATGTTTCAAAAAACAACATAGTTATGTGCGAAGATTGCAAAAAGGAATATGATATATCAATGGATGATTGTCCTAATTGCGGATGCCCTAATTCGGCTGCCAAACCAAAGAAGAAAAAACACAAAGGCGTAATTATATCCATAGTTGTGTTTGCTCTGATTGTTATCGGTGTATTGGGAATAGGTATTTTGCAAAAATTAAAAGAACCGGACTATTATTCAAATATGGAAAAAGTATCTTTTGCGATGCTTGACGGAGCCGCCAAAGCAGAAAATGCCGGAAACCTTATTAAGAGCGTGTGGTATAATGCTATTTATGAAAAACGAAATAGTGAAACAGATCAATATACCATGAAAAAAGGAAAGTTTGTCGATGATTTTAATGATGCACTTTCCGAGCTGTTTGCAGATGAAAATTTCACCAACAGTATTTTTGAAATAGAAACTAACCAATCCCAAGTTATCGATTTAATGAAACAATTAAAAAATCCACCTAAAAAGTATGAGGAAGCTTACTCCGTTTTAATGGCATATTATGATAATTATTTGAAAATGACAAAAATCGTTATAAATCCAACCGGAAGTCTTAATACATTTTCAGAAGATTTTGACACATACGATAATGATACTGTTGATTCATATGAAAAAATGAAACTATATTTAGATTAAAAGTCAAAAGGGAGATACAATTTATGAGTAAACATTTTTTTGATTATGACAACGGCGATTTTGCGCATCCAATCTCTCATAATATGGCAATAGATTACGACGGAGATTTTTTGATGCGAATAGGAGATCATATGGCAATGGATATGGATTCCGGGGAGTTGCACATGATATCCGGTTGGACGAGCGACGAAGATGATGACTAAAGTGACGGCGACAGAGAGGTGTTAGTCTCCCTGTCGCCGTGCTTCGGTTAAAAGACCGTTGCTTTCATCATAAATGTACTTATCCATTTTGTAATCAGCCGAAGGGAGAAACCACTTTCTTATGCAGCCTCTCCCTTGCGGGAGATTTTGTCAAAGATTTCGAATATTTAACCGAAAAGATTATATAATAAAACCGAGAAGCAGGCTTAAAACGCCGATTTGAGGGGATAACATGGGTATAATTCAGTGCTCGCAGGACTGCAAATATCAGATTGACGGCTATTGCAATTTGGACTTTTGCGCTCCCGTAAATTCGCTGAACGGCGAATGTCCGCATTTTTTGGCGGCGTCAACGAATAAGGGAAACGGCTTCGCCGAGCTTTCTTACACCGATAAGCTCTAACGACGCGGGGCAGGAGGATATCTGTTTCATACAAGATCTCGGCATTATGCATTTTGTAAAGCCGAGTCTTGCCGCCTCGTTGAGTCGCGTCTGAGCGCGGGGCACCGAGCGCAGCTCGCCCGAAAGTCCTATTTCGCCGAAAGCGATGAGATTTTCGTCTATAGGTATATCTCTGAGTCCGGATACGAGCGCCATGGCGACCGCCAGATCGGCGGCAGGCTCGTCAAGCCGCATTCCGCCGACGATATTTACATAGGTATCCAAATCGGAAAACCGCATCCCCAACCTTTTTTCGAGCACAGCTATCAATAAATTAAGCCGGTTATAATCGAAGCCCGTAGCGGTTCGTCGCGCGTTTCCGAAGCCCGAGGAGGTAACAAGCCCCTGCACCTCGGCTAAAATCGGTCTGGTACCCTCGATAACGCAGGTGATGCATCCGCCCGAAACGTCGCTCATTCTGCCAGAAAGCAGCATAGCAGAAGGATTTTCGACTTCGCAAAGCCCCTTATCGGTCATTTCAAAAACGCCGATTTCATTGGTCGAGCCGAAACGGTTCTTGATTCCGCGAAGGATCCGGTAGGATTGATTTCGCTCCCCTTCAAAATAAAGCACGGTATCGACGATATGCTCCATAACCTTGGGGCCGGCAATCTCGCCGCCCTTGTTTACGTGACCTACGATAAAAATCGGAATCCCAAGCTCCTTGCCGGTTTTAAGCAGCATGTTGGTGCATTCCCTCACCTGTACTATACTGCCGGGCGAAGAGGTTATTTCGTTTATCTGCATGGTTTGAATGGAATCTATCATAACAAGTCCGGGCTTTGCGGATCTGATGTATTCGCATACCGATTGTACGTCGGTCTCGGTCATGACCGAGACGCTGTCGCTTTCAACTCCCAATCTGCCGGCGCGCATTTTAATCTGCATGGCCGATTCCTCGCCCGAAACGTAGAGCACCTCGAGCTTTTCCTGTAAAGCGCTGCATATTTGCAGAAGAATCGTGGATTTGCCTATACCGGGATCTCCGCTTAAGAGTATTACGGAGCCCTTTACGATACCGCCGCCGAGCACGCGGTCAAGCTCGGATATGCCGGTTTTGTACCTTGTTTCGTCCGTGAAGCTTATTTTCGAAAGCGGCTTTGCGGCGGCGGATTTTAATGCGGCGCCCGCATAAGGCGCGGATTTGACGCTTGGCGCCGTTTCTTCCTCCATACTGTTCCATGCGCCGCAGCCGGTACATCTGCCGAGCCATTTTGACGATTCGTAACCGCATTCGCGGCATATATAAACCGTTTTTGTTTTGGTGGGCATAAATTAAATCTCCTTATCGTTTGAAAAATATTCCGTTATTCCGCAAAATATGCAGAATGCCATTTTATTTTGGTATTCTTCCTCTTTTAAAAGCTTAAGCTCCGCCGAATTGCTCAAAAATCCGCATTCCACAAGCACGGCGGGAAGCGTCGCGTTGTATAAAATATAGGTACTGCTGGTAGCCTTTTTGTTGACTCGCGTATTGTCGGGCTGTAAAAGCGAAATTATATTTTTTTGAATAGCGTCGCCCAAAATATGCGATTTTTCGTTTGTTCCGCTGTAAAAAACCTGCGAACCGTTGGCGGCGGACGTGGTGAATTTATTAAGATGTATACTCACAAAAACCGCGTCGGGATAGTCGCGCATAAGCTCAAGCCGGTTTTTGAGGTCGCTTTTTTTTCGGGTCGTGATTTTGTCGGTTTCGACGTCGTCGGTCGAAACGTCCGTCTCGCGAGTCAAAATAACGTCGTACCCGGCGGCTTTTAAAAAATTCGACAGCGAAAGGGTGATTTTAAGGTTAATATCCTTTTCGACCGTGCCGTCGCTTGCCACCGCGCCGCCGTCAAATCCGCCGTGGCCCGCGTCAAGTATAACCTGCGGTTTTGTTTCGGTTTTTGAAAAGGTCGGCGTCGTTTTCGCCCGTTTTTCGGCAAAAAGGGTGAGAACGCATATCAAAACGAGCAAAACGAACGAAATTATTTTCTTTTTTTCAAGAATCATATTATCACTCCGTAATAAAATATGATTTTTGAAATTAATGTAGAACAAAATATCCGTTATTTATTATATTCCAAACCCGCCGCAATTTCAAGCTCGGTTAATAAAAATGCTGCCTATTTTGGGTATATTTTGGTTTTTAAGTCAAAATTTTCAAATTTCGGGTTTCACGTAATTGACAAGCTTTCAATATTGTGGTAAAATTAACAAAGTCAAATTTTTATCGGAGGTAATTTTATGGAAAAATTGCTCATCGCCTTAACCTTCGCCTGTTCGGTTTTGGCATTGCTGTTTGCGCTCTTTACCGCGCGGAAAGTGCTTAAGTTTTCCGAGGGAACGGATTTAATGAAAAAAATCTCCGCTTCCATCTGCAAGGGCGCCAACGCTTATCTCAAACGACAGTATAAAATCGTGGTCGTTTTCTTTGCCGTCCTGTTCGTCATACTCGGCGTAATGGCGTTTTTGGGACTGCTCACGCCCTACGTGCCCTTCGCCTTTATTACCGGCGGCTTCTTCTCCGCCCTTTCGGGCTTCATCGGTATGAAAATCGCCACTTCCTCCAACGCGCGGACTGCCAATGCCTGCCGAGAGGGGTTAAATAAGGGGCTTCGCGTCGCCTTTTCCGCCGGAAGCGTTATGGGCTTCACGGTTGTGGGGCTCGGGCTTCTTGATATATCGATTTGGTTTTTCCTTTTAAAGTTCGCCTTTAAGCTGCCGAACGAGGCGATTACAAGCGCGATGCTTACCTTCGGTATGGGTGCTTCGTCTATGGCGCTCTTTGCCCGCGTGGGCGGCGGCATATTTACAAAAGCCGCGGACGTCGGCGCCGATCTTGTCGGCAAGGTCGAGGCGGGTATTCCCGAGGACGATCCGCGCAACCCCGCCGTTATTGCCGATAATGTAGGCGATAACGTGGGCGACGTCGCGGGTATGGGCGCCGACCTTTACGAGTCATACGTGGGCTCGGTAATTTCCGCCTGCGCGCTGGGCGTCGCCGCGCTTCACAGCATAACCGCAATGGCTTTGCCGCTTATTCTTGCGGCTGTGGGGGTAATTTGCTCCATTTTGGGCACCTTTTTGGTAAGAACCAAGGAGGGCGCGTCGCAAAAGCAGCTGCTCGGCGCGCTTTCTCGCGGAACGAATTTTTCCGCCGTTTTGATAGCGATTATTTCCTTCCCGCTTGTATATTTTGTGTTGGGTAAGGCTAATTGGACGGTTTACTTCGCCATTTTGGCGGGGCTTATAAGCGGCGTGCTTATCGGTCAGTCTACCGAATATTTCACCTCGGACAGTTACAAGCCCACCCGTAATTTAGCGGCTACCTCCGAGACGGGTACCGCGACGATCATCATAGGCGGTCTGTCGGTCGGAATGCTCTCAACGCTCATTCCAATAGTTATTATTTCGGTTTGCATCCTTGCGGCGTACTTCGTTTCGGGCGGCGGCACAAGCGCTTCAATGGGGCTTTACGGCATTGCCCTCGCCGCGGTCGGAATGCTCTCAACCCTCGGTATAACCCTCGCTACCGACGCTTACGGGCCTGTAGCGGACAACGCCGGCGGCATAGCCGAAATGGCGGGGCTCGAGAGCAGCGTCAGGGAGCGCACCGACGCGCTCGATTCGCTCGGAAATACCACCGCCGCTACGGGTAAGGGCTTTGCTATAGGCTCCGCGGCGCTCACGGCGCTCGCGCTTATGGCGTCGTATATCGATAAAATCAAGAGCATCGACGGCGGCGCTGCCAAAATCGCCAATCTCAATATCACCAATCCCACGGTGCTTATCGGCCTGTTTATCGGCGCGTGCCTGCCGTTTGTATTCGCGGCGCTTACGATGAATTCCGTAGGCAGAGCGGCTCAGAGCGTCGTCAAGGAGGTTCGCCGTCAGTTTAAGGAAATAGCCGGGCTTATGGACGGCAAGGCCGAGGCGGATTACGCAAGCTGCGTCGACCTTTGCACAAAATCGAGCCTGCACGAGATGATACTTCCCACCGTGGTGGCGGTTATCGTGCCGATAATCGTCGGTCTTATTCTCGGCTGTACCGGCGTTGTCGGAATGCTTGCCGGAGCGACGGCTTCGGGCTTCCTTATGGCGGTATTTATGTCCAATTCGGGCGGCGCATGGGATAATGCCAAAAAGTACATCGAAAGCGGCGTTCACGGCGGCAAGGGCTCCGAAAATCACAAGGCCGCCGTCGTGGGCGATACCGTCGGCGATCCGTTTAAGGACACCTCCGGCCCGTCGATAAATATTCTTATAAAATTGCTTTCCATGGTTTCGATAGTATTTGCGGCGGTTATAGTTAATTATTCCCTGCTTTGATTTAAATTAAAAAAAGACTGCCGTGCGGGTGATTTGTGTGCCCGCGCGGCAGTTTTTTTCGTTATTTGAGGCCTACCATCTCGCCGAATTCCTCGATAAAATCTTCTTTTGCCTTTGTCATTTTATCGATGCAATCGAGGCAAACGGTGTAACCGCCGTAGCTCACGCTTTCGCCTACGGAATCGCAAAATATGCAGGAGGGCTGATATTTTTTAAGAATTACCCGGTTACCCTCGGTGTAAATCTCGAAGCAGTCGCGATTGTTTTCAATTTCGAGCGCTTTGCGGATTTCCTTCGGAATAACCACCCTGCCCATTTTGTCTACCGGACGTACCATACCTGTTGATCTCATAACGAAACCTCCCACTAATATAATTTTTCGTTTTATAAAGGTATTATAACACGCTTGTCATAATTTGTCAACAGTTGATTTTTTACCATTTGATTTCTTCGAGACCGTTTTGGCGTAAAATTTCGTTTGTTTTGGAAAAATGCTTACAGCCGAAGAAGCCGCGGCTTGCCGAGAGGGGGCTCGGGTGCACGCTCGAAAGCTTTTTATGTATGGGATTGGTGATGATCTGCGCCTTTTTTTGGGCATAGGCGCCCCAAAGCAAAAATACCACGGGCGTCTGCTTGGCGTTAATTTCCGAAATAACCCTGTCGGTAAAGATTTCCCAGCCGGCGTCCTTGTGACTGTTAGGCAAGCCCTCGCGCACGGTGAGGACGGCGTTTAAGAGCAGCACTCCCTGCCGCGCCCAGGCGGTAAGATCGCCGCTTTGCGGTATTTCCTTGCCTATATCGGCATTAAGCTCCTTAAATATATTTTTAAGTGACGGCGGCGGCTCGACGCCCTCCTTCACCGAAAAGCAGAGTCCATGTGCCTGTCCGGGCCCGTGGTAAGGGTCCTGGCCGATTATCACGACCTTCGTGTCTTTGTAAGGCGTGTATTTAAGCGCGTTGAAAATATCGTACATATCGGGATAAACCGTATGCGCGGCGTATTCTTTTTTCAGAAAAGCGCGCAAATTTTTATAATACGTTTTTTCCCACTCGTCGGCTAAAATCTCATCCCAATCGTTGCCTATGTTTACCATAATATCACATTCTTATATTTTTATGCCGACTTTGCGCATTTCGGCAAAGAGCTTTTCGCGGTTTTCCGGCTCCATCGGGGTAAGCGGCAGACGCAGATAATCCTCGCAGAAGCCCATTGCCGCCATCGCCGCCTTTACGGGGATGGGGTTCACCTCGCTGAAAAGCGCGTTTATGAGCGGCAGATATTTAAGCTGCATCCGAGCCGCGCCCTTTATATCGCCTTCGGAGAATTTTTTGCACATTTCGGCGCACTCATGCGGGAGCAGGTTTGAGAGCACCGAGATACAGCCCTTGCCGCCGAGCGACATTATCGGAACGGTCTGGTCGTCGTTGCCCGAATAGATGTTTATATCCTCGCCGCACAGCGCCGCGGTTTGGGCGATTTGCGAAATGTTTCCGCAAGCGGCCTTTACGGCGTTAATGTTCGGATGTTTCGCGAGGGCGGCGACGGTGGCGGGGGCGATATTGACGCCGGTACGCGAGGGAACGTTGTAGAGGATCACCGGAACGGTGGAAACGTCGGCTATCTGGGTGAATAATTTAATAAGCCCGTTTTGCGTAGCCTTGTTGTAATAGGGGGTAACCACCAGGACGCCGTCAACGCCTACCGAACAGGCGTAGCTCGTAAGCTCGAGCGCGTAGGCGGTGTCGTTGGAACCGGTGCCGGCGATTATCGGGATGCGCTTGTCCGCGCGCTCTACGGCATACTTTATCGCCGCGCGGTGCTCCTCGTCGGTAAGCGTCGAAGATTCGCCGGTGGTGCCGCAGATCACGAGGGCGTTTATCCCCTCGTCTATCTGCCAATCGATAAGTCTGCCGAAGGCCTCGTAGTCGACGCCTTTCTCGGTAATGGGGGTAATAAGCGCGGTTGCCATGCCTTCAAAAATGGGTTTTTTCATAAAATCTCTCCTTAAAATAAAAAACAGCCGATTGCTCGGCTATCAAAATCAGAACCGGTATGGGCATACCGCGTTATAACTGTTTTCGATAGCTCTCCGCAAATGCGACAGTAAAACAAATCTTATTTCGTTTTACCAGCGGGACGCCTGCCGACGTCCTACTTCGGCGGCAGCCCCTTTTGCGGGCGGCATTTTCCTGCCGGAATTAACATTCGCCCGTTACTGATGACTAACCGCGCCTCTATCTTTAAAATTTATTATATGTTACCACAAAACCGCCGATTTGTCAACCCCTGTTTGCCGGCTTTCCGAAAAGCGCGTGTTTAACCTTTACAAGCGGCGGAAGCAGGGCCTTTCGCCACAGGCGGCGGAAGGGGTAGGAGTGCATAATGTAAAAGGTATAAAGGCGGTATTTCGCGCTTTTGAGGTTTACATACTTGCCGTCGCGGTAAAATTCCTTGAGAATGCCGATAACGGAGGTTTTTTTGACATTTTCGGTAAAGAAATTATTGTCGCCGCGCATAATGAAGCGGTCGCTTTTTTGGGCGACTATGCGGTGCAATATAAACTTGTCCTTGCCGGGATACAGTACGACATCGCCTTTTTTGAGCGGGCGGTCGACGCGCTTTATTACGACGACGTCGCGGTGCTCTCTTAGCATCGGTCTCATGCTGTTGCCGGCGGTAAGCACCGAGATCTCGTCCGAGTCTCTGAGCGCTTCGCCGGCGGTTTTAAAGGTTTCGCAATTCATTATGCTACGATTCCGGCGTCGGTCAGCTGTTTTACAAAGTCGGTTACGGTCTCGGCGGCTTCCTCTTTGGTCGCCTCGGGGTGCTTCTCGAGCATTTTTTCGGTTATCTCGTCTAAGGTGATATCGGTTTTTAAAAGCTCGAAAATCTCGGCGCCGACGTCGTTCATTTTGATAAATCCGCCGAATTTTTCGGCTTCGTCGCCTACGGAGACCGCGACCATTTTATCCGCGACGCGGTTTACGACAAAATTGTACTTTAATTTCATAATATTACTCCTCGGAATTAAAAATTGTTTTGTAAGCAACCTCGGCGGCATCCGGCTCCATGTTGCAGTGAATTATCCACAGCCTGCAGGAGGACAGGAGCCTGTCGATAAGCTCCATTGTTTTTAACATCGCGTCGGGGGCAGTCGGCATATATACCTGATTCATAATTTTCTCGATAACCTCGTTTTTATCTGCCGGGGTTACAAAATTTGTTTCGCTTCGCTCGATAAAGCAGAGGTGCTTTAGGGGGGTGCGCATATTACAGCCGAATTTTTCCTTGCCGTTCCAAGGGGTGCCGTAGGCGTAAGGTACGGGTTTGCCGTCAAAAAAGCGGACGATCGGCTTGTCGCCGTTTACGACCGTCATTTTATCGCCGAGATATTTTTGCCAAAGCTGCATATGCGTGGTTTTCCCCGTACCCGACTGCGCTGCAAAAGCAACTCCGGTACCGGCAATGTCGAAAGCCACCGAATGTAAAACAAAGGCATTATTAAGGGGGAGCCATTCCGCTAATTTTCTGAATGCGGTGAATACGGCGTAATAGCCCAAAAACTCATTTTTCTTTTCGGCTTTGCTTTTTTCAAGCTCGGCATCCTCTACGGTAATATGAATATTAAAGTCGGAAATATCCGAATCACAGATATAAGATTTTAGCGTTTCAGTAAAATTATAACCGGTGTTTTGGAAATCTATAAAAAAATCCGCAATTTTACAAATCATAATCTCACCTTAATTTTCGACCTTATTTTTTGAGTAAAAGGTATTCAGCATGAATTTTTGCAAATCGCTTATCAGGATATTTCGCTCATAATCCTCGCAATCGCGAGTATAATACGGGCATTTTTCAAGTCTTGCGCAGTTGGGATATAAGGGGCAATTATCGCAATTTGCAACCGGTTTTTTGTATACTAGAAAATCGTCGATTACCTTGGCGTCGGTTATGCCGTTGTATATATCGCCGTATATATATTTGTCTATATGATTGTTACACATTCCGAGTTTACCGTCCGGCATTATTACAACGCCGTGCTTGCTGGAACCGATGCAGTTGTTGAGTTTGTAAACAGATCGGAGATTTTGAAAATGATACATGTTTTTTTCGGAAAGATAATCCTGAAGCTTGGCAAGATCGTCATATAGTTTTTTGCGATCTTCGTCGGAGCGTTCCGTTTGCAATTTTCCGGTATTGTCAAAGAGGGTTCTTACATAAACGGAAACGTATTCATTTCCGGAAAATCTTTCATAAAGATAATCGATAAGGCGGTACAAATTATCTTTATTGAATAAATCCATATTGATACGAATAATTACGTTAATCTGCGCTTCGGAAAGGAGTTTAATATTATTTATAACCCGCAAAAAGGGGCTGATCTCGTTTTTATAGATATAATTTTTCGTTTTATTGTATATTTCTTCGGTACCGTCGAGGGTAATTTGTACGGATTTTAAATTCCATTTTTCTTTTGCCGTTTCGATGATTTTTTCATCGAACAAATAGGCGTTTGTAACCATATTTGCGCCGAATTTAATTCCCGACTTTTCCAAATAATCGGAAATCAGATTTATCGGCTCTATATTATAAAGCGGTTCTCCACCGAACCATGTAATTGCCACTTTTTTATTTTTGGCATTTTTAACTATATACTTTGCAACGTCGATCGCCTTTTCGGAGGTGAGGGATATTTTAGCCTGTCCGCGCTCAAAGCAGTAAAAGCAGCGGGCGTTACAATCGGAAGTAGTGAAAATAACGTACGACGTTATCGAATCGTCGTTATCCAATAATTTAAATAAATTTTTTAATTGATCGCAGCATTCTCTTTCGTTAAAATCCTGCGTTACCAAAAAATACTGTTCGATTAACCGTTTATTTTCGGATATATCGATATCCTTTCCGCTTTTTAAAACGGCGCATTCGTTTGAATCGGTTAAAATCAATTCCTTTGTGAGTGTATTATAAACAAGAATGCCCCGAGGGCATTCCGAAAAGATCAAATATTTAATAGGACGATATTTTTCGGTTTCGACAACAGCCTGCTTACCCAAAGCTGCAACAATAAAACCGGGCTGTTCAATAATGGTTTTCATAAGTTTCTCCCAAAAAACTCCGTTATACAATTATGAGGAATGATTAAAAATCATTCCTCATAACTTGACTGTGAATATATTTATTAAAATGTGTCGTCACAAATTACAATCGGATTACATACCTCGCCGCCAGGTCCGGGCGGAGTAACCGAACTTTCTGTAACAATGTCATTAATATTAAATTTCACGATTTCACAAATTGCTTTCATATTAATCACCATATAAATGCTAATAATTTAAAATCAAATTAATCACGAAAGACCAGCATAGGCACGAACGGAATCACCGTACTTGGCAAGAGCTTTACACAAATTGTTCAAATTTTGATCTACACCCTCAAGATTATTTTTGAGGAAAGATTCTATGCTGTATGTTATTGTATTACTTACCGTTTCTCTTGAATCTTTTTTAATCACTTTAGCGGTAACAACAGTACCAAGCTCTGTTGAGAATAAAGTATCCAATTCAGCACGGTTATTTTCGTTTATTTCGAGTTCAAAGGATTTTTTTCGCTTTGCGGCGTCTTCATATGTTACCTGAACAGCGTAATTCTCTTTGTCGGCAAGTACAGCATTACCCTGAGCATTAGTAACGCCGAAATACATAATAACATTTGACGAAAGGATTAGACCTGCAGAACTAATTTTTGCAGTTGCGGTGTCAAGTGTAGCTGTTGTAGCCTTACTGTTTACTAAATCGCGTACAAGTTCGCCTGAAGCATGAGTCTGCCAATCAGGAGAAAGTTCATCTGCAGCACTTGAAATTGGTTTTTCAGTATTATATTTAGCATACGTCTGAACTGCCGAACCGTACATAATGAGATCTGCACAAACCGTCTTTAAATTAGCATCATTTTCCGACTTCTTAATTTGATTTATTGCAAATTGCAAAACGCTGTAAGTAACGTCTTTAGCGCATTTGTAAAGAACGCCATCTTTAGTTCCATAGATAACAGCAGTAATAGTTGTACCTATTTCCTGAGGCTGTACACCCTTTAATGTGTAATAATAGTTTGTAGCATCTTCGGTTCTTTCACTTGCTTGAACCGTAGTTTTTTCTGCTGTTTCAACCTCAGTATCATAACGCGGCTTGGAAAACTCTACATAGATATCATTATAACCATTTGTGGTTTCCATGGTTTTCTCAACTCTAAAGTTAATATCAAAACCATTAGCTAACGCTATATTTGCGCCTTTTATTGCAAGATCATCTGCCGGCACCGGTTCCTGCGGTCCGGGTTCGCTTGCTTCTACGATAATGTCGCCGAATGAACCGGTAACATCATAGAGGACTTCTTCGTCGCCCGCCATATCCATGGTAACCGTCTCGTCAAAGGGATAGTTGCCGGGGCTTGCTTCTGCACCAATGGTAACATTGATATCAAAAACAGCGGTTGTGGCGGAATCTAACTCACCGGAAAAGCCAAAGAGTGATAAGAAAGTGAATTTATTACCGTCAATTTTGTATTGACCGTTGCCTTCTTCATCATTGTACTTCTCTAAGGGCTTTTCCTCGGTTGTGCCCTTATATATAACGGAGTCAACCGATTGTACAACTTCGGGCAGGGTGAACTTTATCATCGCACCCAAAACGTCATTGAAATTTGTGATCTTTAGGGTTACGGTAGCCTGTTCGCCGGCTTTGGCGTGAACTTCTTCAGAAGAATACTCAGCTTTCGGGGCTTCGGCACTGACTGACAGCGCGCCGGCGAAAACCGTCACACAGAGAAGCGCTGCTAACAAGCATGCCAAAGATTTTTTGACAATTTTTCTCATAAAAATACTCCTAACCGGCTTAAAGCCGAAAAATTAACAGTGCCACAGAATTTTTGCCGAAAAGGGATAAAAGATATCCTATGACTGTAATTATTATAGCAATTAACTATAAAAATCGCAATAGCCAAATAAGAGATTTTAGCCCCGTTTTTCGTACAAAAAAACAATCGGTTTTTGTGAAAATAGTCAAAAAAGGAAATCGGGGTGAATTGATTTAGGTATTTCAGACCTAAACCAATCCGCTTCCCGTGATTTTAAAGCCGCCGGGGAAATCCGTCTTCCCTCTTCGGATCTCCCCGGAATTTACAAGCCGGTGCGTTAGCCGTTAATTTTGGTAACGACGCCGGAACCGACGGTCCTGCCGCCTTCGCGGATAGCGAAGCGCAGTCCCTCTTCGATTGCAATGGGGGTAATAAGCTCGACGTCCATCTCAACGTTATCGCCCGGCATGCACATCTCGGTGCCCTCCGGAAGCGATATTACGCCGGTAACGTCGGTAGTTCTGAAATAGAACTGCGGACGATAGTTATTAAAGAAAGGTGTATGACGGCCGCCCTCTTCCTTGGTAAGGATATAAACCTGACCGTGGAAGTTGGTATGCGGGTTTATCGAGCCGGGTTTGCAAAGAACCTGACCGCGCTCAACCTCGTCACGACCGATACCGCGAAGCAACGCGCCTACGTTGTCGCCGGCTTCACAATAATCGAGAGTCTTGCGGAACATTTCCATAGAAGTAACAACCGTCTTGGCTCTCTCCTCGGTAAGACCGATGATCTCAACCTCGTCGCCGGCGTTGAGCTTACCGCGCTCAACACGTCCGGTAACAACGGTACCGCGTCCGGAAATGGTCATAACGTCCTCGATAGGCATAAGGAACGGAAGATCCGCCTTGCGCTCGGGGGTGGGGATATAGCTGTCAACGGCGTCCATAAGCTCCTTGATAGGTGCGTAAGCCGGATCGTCAACGCTGTCGGAAGCCTCGAGAGCCTGCAGAGCCGAGCCCTTGATAATCGGGGTATCGTCGCCGGGGAACTCGTACTTGTCAAGAGTCTCGCGGATTTCCATCTCAACGAGCTCTAAAAGCTCGGGATCGTCAACCTGGTCAACCTTATTCATAAATACTACGATATAGGGTACGCCAACCTGACGGGCGAGCAGTAAGTGCTCCTTGGTCTGAGCCATAGGGCCGTCGGTAGCGGCTATAACGAGTATCGCACCGTCCATCTGCGCGGCGCCGGTGATCATGTTCTTAACATAGTCGGCGTGTCCGGGGCAGTCTACGTGAGCATAGTGACGGTTGTCGGTCTCGTACTCAACGTGTGCGGTATTGATAGTGATACCGCGCTCTCTCTCCTCGGGAGCCTTATCGATATTCGCATAGTCCTCGAAAGCCGCCTGACCCTTAAGTGAAAGGTACTTGGTGATAGCCGCGGTGAGGGTGGTTTTACCATGGTCAACGTGACCGATGGTGCCAATGTTAACGTGCGGTTTGCTACGTTCAAATTTTGCCTTTGCCATTATAAATTTCCTCCTTAGAAATCTGTTTTATATAGTTTACCAAATTTTTTTAAAAATTTCAAGCATTATTTCCATTTATTTAATCTTTTTTTGTTCTGGCGGAAATAATCTTCTCGGAAATGCTCTTGGGCACTTCCTTATATCCGTCGGGTTCCATTACGTACTGACCTCTGCCCTGTGTCTTGGAACGAAGGTCCGTAGCGTAGCCGAACATATCGCCGAGCGGCACGCGCGCGTTGATCTGCTTGACGCCCGAGCGGTCCTCGAAGCCCTGTATCTCGCCGCGGCGGGAATTAAGGTCGCCGATAACGTCGCCCATATATTCCTCCGGCACGATAACCGAAACCTTCATAATAGGCTCCAAAAGCACCGGATCCGCCAGACGGCAAGCCTCCTTAAACGCCATAGAGCCGGCAATCTTAAACGCCATTTCGGACGAGTCGACCTCGTGGTAAGAACCGTCGTAAAGGGTAACCTTGACGTCGACTACGGGGTAGTTCGCCAGCACGCCGGCGCTTAACGCCCCCTTGATACCTGCGTCAACCGCGGGGATATATTCCTTAGGCACGGTACCGCCGGTAACGGCGTTGATAAACTCATAGCCCTTGCCCGACTCGTTAGGCTCGACGATGATCTTAACATGTCCGTACTGACCGGAACCGCCCGACTGACGCTTATACTTGGTCTCGTGGTCAACCTTCTTACGGATGCTCTCCTTATAAGCAACCTGCGGAGCGCCGACGTTCGCCTCAACCTTGAACTCGCGAAGCAGACGGTCGACGATAATCTCAAGGTGTAATTCACCCATACCGGCGATAATGGTCTGTCCCGTCTCCTCGTCGGTATACGCCTTAAAGGTAGGATCCTCCTCGGCAAGCTTGGCAAGCGCTATGCCCATCTTTTCCTGGCCCGCCTTGGTCTTAGGCTCGATAGCGACGCGGATAACAGGCTCGGGGAAGTTCATCGACTCGAGCACGATAGGATGCTTCTCGTCGCAGAGCGTATCGCCCGTGGTGGTATTCTTAAGTCCTACCGCCGCGGCAATATCTCCCGCGTAGCAGGTCTCGATATCCTCGCGGTGATTGGCATGCATTTGTAAAATTCTGCCCATACGCTCGCGGTTCTGCTTAACCGAATTATACACTCCGGAGCCGGCGTCAACCGTACCGGAATAAACGCGGAAGAAGCAAATCTTTCCCACGAAGGGATCCGTAGCTATCTTGAACGCCAAAGCGGAGAAAGGCTCGGTGTCGGACGAATGACGCACTTCCTCCTCGTCGGTATCGGGATTTACACCCTTGATAGCCTCAACGTCGGTAGGCGCGGGCATATAATCGACGATAGCGTCGAGCAAGGGCTGCACGCCCTTATTCCTATAAGAAGTACCGCAGGTGATAGGCACCATGCTGTTCTCAATAGTGGACTTGCGGATAATCTTTTTAATCTGCTCAACCGTAGGCTCCTCGCCCTCGAAATACTTCTCCATGAGCTCCTCGTCCTGCTCGACGATATGCTCTATAAGATTGGTACGGTACTCGCCTACAAGCTCCGCCATATCCTCCGGTATCGGCTCCTCGCGAACGTCCTTTCCGAGGTCGTCGTAGTAAACGAGCGCTTTCATCTCGACTAAATCGACGAGCCCCTTAAAGGTGTCCTCGCTGCCTATCGGAAGCTGGATCGGAACGGCGTTACAGTTGAAACGCTCCTTAATCATCTTAAGCACGTTGTAAAAATCGGCGCCCATAATGTCCATCTTATTAACATAGATCATACGGGGTACCTTGTATTCATCAGCCTGATGCCAAACGGTCTCGGACTGAGGCTCAACACCGCCCTTGGCGCAAAGGACGGTCACAGAACCGTCAAGCACGCGCAGTGAACGCTGAACTTCTACCGTAAAGTCAACGTGTCCGGGTGTGTCGATAATATTGATACGATGGTCCTTCCAGAAACAAGTGGTAGCGGCGGAGGTGATGGTAATTCCTCTCTCCTGCTCCTGCTCCATCCAGTCCATAGTTGATGCACCGTCGTGAGTTTCGCCCATCTTACGGTTAATACCGGTATAGAAAAGGATACGCTCGGTCGTGGTAGTTTTGCCGGCATCAATATGTGCCATTATACCAATATTTCTTGTCATTTCAAGAGATACTTTTCTCGGCATATTTTCCTCCAATTTGAATTATGCGAAAGCAATTTTACGTCTTAAACTACCATCTGTAATGGGCAAACGCTCTGTTAGCCTCTGCCATCTTATGTGTATCGTCACGCTTCTTGGCAGCGCCGCCCGCACCGTTGACAGCGTCGAGAATTTCGGCGGCAAGACGTTCCTTCATAGTCTTTTCGGAACGGGTGCGGCTGTAAACGGTCAGCCAGCGAAGACCCAACGTAAGCTTTCTCTCGGGGCGAACTTCAAACGGAACCTGATAGGTCGCGCCGCCCTTACGAACCGCCTTGACCTCTAATTGAGGCATAACGTTTTCCATAGCCTGGTCAAACACCTCAAGCGGGTTCTTTCCTGTTTTTTCATTGATAATGTCGAAAGCGCCGTATACGATCTTTTGAGCTACGCCCTTCTTACCGTCAAGCATGATATTGTTGATAAGACGGGTAACTATTTTCGAATTGTACAGCGGATCCGGCAATACGTCACGTTTAGCAATAAAGCCTCTTCTTGGCACTTTGCTTCCCTCCTTCATAATAATGATATCATAGGTACTCGAGTAACTTCCCCGTTGTACCAAGCGCGGCTCCTATACATATAATATATATAAACCGCTGCCTGATAACGCAGCAGAGATTACCTTTAATTTACTTCGCACCCGATTTAGGACGCTTCGCACCGTATTTGGAACGTCCCTGCATTCTGTTGGCAACGCCCTGTGTATCAAGGGTTCCGCGTATGATGTGATAACGCACACCGGGAAGATCCTTAACACGACCGCCACGAATAAGCACCACGCTGTGCTCCTGTAAATTGTGTCCGATTCCCGGAATGTAGGCGGATACCTCTATACCGTTGGAAAGACGCACCCTGGCAATTTTACGAAGAGCCGAGTTAGGCTTTTTGGGGGTGGAGGTTTTTACGGCTGTGCACACTCCGCGCTTTTGTGGAGAATCGTTATCCGTAGCACGGCGCTTCATCGAATTATAGCCCTTTAAAAGAGCCGGCGCTTTTGCTTTTTTCTCCAGAGTCTCACGGCCGCTGCGAACCAATTGGTTAAACGTAGGCACTGTTGCATTACTCCTTTCTTTGGTTACTATGCCGATATAAGCATAATTCGGCATGCTATATTAGTTTAGCACACCGAATCAAATATGTCAAATATTTTTTTACTTTTTCCGCTTTTTCGGGAAAATACCGAAAAAAGAGGCACAAAAACGCCCTTTTTGTGATTAATTCTCTAAATTCTGCGGGTTTTGAGCGCCTTCGCCCGCCGAAGCCTTCGCCTTTTTGCGGGAATTTTTATATTCCACCGCTTCCCGCAGCAGCGTATAAAGCACCGCGCTTACGGGTACGGCGATAAGGGTTCCGAAGACGCCGCCTATATTGCCGCCGACCATGACCGCGCTTACCACGATCACGCCCGGCAAACCCACCGCCTTGCCGACTACCTTCGGGTAAATGAGGTTACCCTCTATCTGCTGGAGGATAAGCAGGAATATTACGAAAAATACCGCCTTTAGAGGATTTGTTATAACTATCAGCAAAAATCCGACTATGGCGCCTATGGTTGCGCCCACTACCGGAATAAGGGCGGTAACACATATAATCACGGAAATGATAAGCGCGTTCGGGAAACGGAAAATGTTCATCCCCACAAAGCAAAGGCTGCCCAATATCACCGCCTCGATAAGCTGACCGCCGATAAAGCGGGAAAACAAATCCTGCGTGGTCGAGGATATGTGATATATTACTTTGGTAGCCTTCTCGGGAATAAAGGCGTCGATGACCTTTTTTACAAATCTGCCGATTTTTTCCTTTTGCGCCAATACGTAAACCGAAATGACCAGGCTGAACAGCGCGTCGAATATACCCGAGAATACCGAGGTGGTAATGCCGACCGCGTTGCCGAAAAGCTTCTTTGTGCTGCCGAAATCGAGCCATTTCTTAACGGCATTTGCGGCAGAGGCGAAGTTGATCTTAGGCTTCGGCAAAGACTGCTCGATATGAAGCTTGCGAAGCAGCAATTCCGCACGAATGCGCACTTCCTCTACGAAAGAAGGCATTTTTTCGGCAAGTCTGGTTATGGTCTTTACAATGTCGGGGATAATTACGAGAATCAACATCGATATTATCCCGAACGCCAAAATATAGGTGAGCAGCAGGCAAACGGGGCGCTTTAATTTGCGCACAAGCTTTTTGCGGCTTTTGTCCATAAATTTAAAAACCTTATTTTCGAGCGCGCTCAATAGTACGTTCAGCACAAAGGCGATGCACAGCGCCGCGATTACCGGCGAAAAAATCGAAATTATCCGATTAAACAACGCAATCACATTGCCGTAATTTTGAATTGCGGTGAAAATAAGCGCGCCCGCGAAAATTATAAATAAAATCTTTTTTACGTTTTTTGAATTAAGTTCCATGCTTGCCTCCCGTGAAAAATCAAATCGGATACATATTATATATATTATACTTTATATTTTCGAAAACCGCAATCCAAAATAATATATTTTTAAATATTTTGAAAATTCAAGTGAAATCTGTCGAAACAAAAAATATTTTTATAGGTTAGCGGCGCCCTATAACGGTAATAATTGTTATATAACAACGGAGGTGCCGCACCATGTACAACAACAAGGTTTTTATTTGCGGGGTTGATACTTCAAAACTGCCGCTTTTAAAGGAAAAGAAAAAGGAGGAGCTTTTAAAACAGGTCAAAACGGGAAACAGCGCAGCGCGTGACGAGCTTATAAACGGCAACCTGCGCCTGGTGCTGAGCGTCGTCCAACGCTTCACGGGCAGGGGTGAAAATACGGACGATTTGTTTCAGGTGGGCTGTATCGGGCTTATAAAATCGATCGATAATTTCGACGTTACCCAAAACGTGCGCTTTTCGACCTACGCCGTTCCGATGATAATCGGCGAAATACGGCGGTATTTGCGGGATAACAATCCGATAAGGGTGAGCCGTTCTATAAAGGACACCGCCTACAAAGCCATGCAGGTGAAGGAAGAGCTTATGCGAAACAATCAAACCGAGCCCACCGTCGAGGAAATTGCGGCAAAATTGGAAATTTCCACAAGCGAGGTGGTAATCGCCCTCGAAAGCATCGTAAATCCGACCTCACTTTACGATCCGGTTTATTCCGACGGCGGCGACACCATTTACGTGCTCGACCAGATGGGTGACAACAACGACGACAATAATTGGCTGGGCGAAATTGCCTTAAAGGAATCGATAAAGGAGCTGAGCGACCGCGAAAAGCTTATTTTGTCGCTCAGATTTATGAAGGGCAAAACCCAAATGGAGGTTTCAAAAGAAATAGGCATATCGCAAGCGCAGGTATCCCGTCTCGAAAAGGGCGCGCTCGATAAAATAAAAAGCTAAGCCCGAAGTTCAGCGAGGCTTTTGACGGGCGGTTTGAGATTTGACGAAGTTCTGCGGGGAAAGACCGACGGCATGCTTGAAGGTGCGGCTGAAATGGTAGATGTCGGCAAAGTGCAAATGCTCGGCGATTTCGCCGACGCTCAGCGTGTCCAACAGTAAAAGCTGTTTTGCGCGTTCGATGCGGTGCGCCTGGCGAAAATCCATGGGATTTTGTCCGCTGTACTCCTTGAACAGGCGGCGAAAATGCCCCTCGCTTACCCCGCACCGCGCCGCTATTTCGAAAAGGCTTAAATCGCAATCGCTTTCCAACAGATCTATGCCCTCTCTGATACAGGCGTATTTGCCTTTGATAACCCGCCTGTGCTCTTTTTTACAAATATGGGCGAAAATACTGTAGATCAGGGAATTGACCTCCGGCACGCAGATGATATTTTTCTTAAATTCGTCGGCGGCGGCGCCTATGGCGAGGGCTATATCGGGATCGACGTCCGGAATTACTATCTCCGGCAGGGCGGTCGGCGCGATTTCACAGCCGTCTGCGTCGGTCAACTGAAAATGAATTACGATGGAATCGACGCTGTCCCGGCGGGTATCGAAAAATTCCACGGTATACTCGAGCCCCTTCGCCATATAAGCGAGCTGATTTTTCCGCGCGCGGATAACGTTTTTGTGAGAATCGGTGATCACCGCGCCGCAGTTTTTAAACCAAAGCAGTGTATGCGAGGGCTTAGGTCGCCCGAGACATGAATAAAAATTCTTTCCGCTGTACCAATTCTGCGCTTTCACAAGCGCCTCGCTTATGAAAAATTCTGTGTCGTAAAGCTTTTCAAATGGGATCCGATTCATTTTCCACCTCGTCGCCCCCCCGTCGGGATTTTTTTCCGAAAGCCGTAAAAAATCGGCTTTTAGGGCGTTAAAACAAGTTATTAAATACAGTATAGCACATTTCGGCAAAAAAAGATACGTTTTTTACAAATAAATGCCTAAAATGTACATTTACTTGCCGCCCCGACGAAAAGTACAATAAAAGGCAAAAGGAGGAAAAATTATGTTGGATTACAAAGTAAAAATAGGCATTGCGGCAATGCGCCGCAACACCACCGACCGCCCCAAGGGAACCTTTCTTACATGGTATTCCGCGGAACAGCGTGGCAAACGGTTTACCGATTACATCGAAAGTCATTTTACGGACGATAACGTCGAGTTTGTGGATAACCGCGGCATCGGCATTAACGATTTGATCTTTGACGATGCGTCCGCCGCAGAGACGGCGAAACGTTTTATAGAGGAAAAGGTGGACGCCGTATTTATAATCAACTGTAATTTCGGCAACGAGGAAGCGGCGGCGGATCTTGCCAAAGCCGTGGGTAAGCCGGTGCTTTTATGGGCGCCGTTGGATGACGAATATTATAAGGACGGGATGCGCCCCACCGATTCCCAATGCGGGCTGTTCGGAGTATCGCGCCAGATGCAGCGCTATCACATTCCCTTTTCCCATCTGCCCTGCTGTCGGGTGGAGTCGGAGGAGTTTCTTACGGGCTTCCGCTCTTTTGTAAGTGTTGCCTGCATGGTTAAAAATTTCACCGGGCTTCGCATAGGTCAAATCGGGATCAGACCGGCGCCCTTTTATTCGGTTATCTGGAACGAGGGCGAGCTTATGGAGCGCTTCGGCATACGGATAATCCCAATCAACATGGCGGTGGTCGAACAGCGGATGAAAACGGTCGAAGCCGAACATCCGAAGGAGCAGGACGAAATCGCCGATTACATACGCGAGAACTATACGCTTGACGAGCAGACAAAGGCGTACGTAGACCGTATGGCGGCGCTTGCGGTCGCCTACAAGCGGCTTTTTGACGAATTTTCGCTGGACGTTATTTCCGCCGAGTGCTGGACCGCCACCCCCATCATGTTCGACGGGCTGGCTCCCTGCACGGTTTACGGGATTTTGGCGGATATGGGATATATCGTTTCATGTGAAAGCGATATGCACGCCGCCCTTACGCAGGTGCTTTTGCGCTCTGCCTCTCTCGGAAAAGGCATTCCGCTCTTCGGCGAGTTTACCGTGCGCCACCCCGAAAACAAAAACGCGGAGCTTTTGTGGCATTGCGGCCCCTTCCCGCTTTCCCAAAAGGCGGAAACGGGCGTCGACAGTCGGGCAAGGCTTGTAAATCAGCGCTCCTGGTTCCGAGCAAAGGACGGCGTATATACCGTCGCGCGCATCGATCAGGAAAGCGGCAAATATATGATTTTGCCTCTGCTTTGCCGCACCGTTCCGGGCCCACAGACTCACGGCACCTACATCTGGGGAGAATTTTCGGATTTGCAAGCGGTCGAGGATCGTCTGATGGACGGCCCGTATATCCACCACTTTGTGGAAATAGAGGGCGACTACCGACGCGAGATTGCGGAGTTCTGCAAGTATTTCCCGAACCTGTCCGTAGATGAATTTGCGAAAAACCGATAATAAAAGTATATATCAAGCAAAAGCTTTATAAGATAAGCGCCCCGACGGTCGATTTTGCCGTCGGGGCGCCGTTATATTATGCCGAAATCGGTTAAAAAAGCTCAAAAAGCAATTTTCTCAACGAAATGAAGTCTGCGGCATGCTCTGCTTTTCCGCTGCGGTCCACGTCAAGCGCAAGAGCGTCGTAATCTTCCGTATCGGAAAGCATAACCTTTTTATATCTTATGAGGTCCAATACGTTAATATTTCCGTCGCCGTTAATATCTCCCGCGTGAACGGTATGCGAGAAATTGGAGAGCTTTACGTAAAGCGAGGTGTCACATCTTTCGCCCGAGGCGTTATTGCAGGTTATGTAGAAATAATACATATTCGCAAAGGAGAACCCGTCCTCTTTATAAGTGATATCGCTTAATTTTACCCTTATATGATTCCAGCCCGTTTTGGTTATCATATCCGAAATGCCGAAGCTGCAGCGGCTCGCAAATCTGTTTGAAGGATCGGACGCTATCCACATGGCGAAACTATACCCGAGCCCCGAAAGGCGCTTTACTTCATCGTAATCGTTTATATAAAAATCGAATTCGAAATAATCCGACGCCGACGCGTCCGCTCCGTCGGAGTTATGCATAAGGTAAAGATCGCCTATATATGCGGTATTGGTGACCGCACCGTAGCTAATTGAGACGCCCATGTCGGTTACCGAAGCCGTTTTGACAGGGCTCGGAACCTCTTTGTAAGCACCGTAGCTTTCGTTGCCGAGGCTGAACTCGTCGATATAAACCGCGCCTTCGCCCGAGGTCTTTGTAAAGTATACCCTGATTTCGGTAACGCTGCAAAGCTTGCCGGAATTATTGTAAGATGCGCCCTTGTCGTCCGTAAGACGGTTCAAATTCGCGGTGACCGATACCCAGCCGCTGTCGGACGGGAGGGATTTATCGATATTCGCATAGTACCAAGTACCATCCGAACAAAAAGCCAATTTATTCAAAGTGATTTCGGCACCCTCGTTTTTGACCTTAAAATCAATCCGGTCATAGAACGAGTAGTTATAATTAAGGTCGGTAAAGCGTTCCTCGTTTTCGCCCGTAAGCGTGGGAGCGGCGTAGAAGGTATCGGCGTCGTTTGTATAGCCGAGCTTCAAAGCGCCTTCGCCGCTCGCCTTTACGTCATTTATTATTTGGGCGGCGGCGCCGTCGGCGGTCCAGGAATTGTATTCGCCGAACTTAGTTCCCACAAAGTGCGTCAGCTTTTGGTCGTCGACCTCATACCAGCTGTTATTCTGCGCATGCACGGTTTCGGGATCGTTTGTGGTAATAAAGGGCGCGACCGGCAGAAATACTTCGCCGTTTTGCGTTCCGTAAAGGTTGGAGGTGACGCTTAAATTATCGTAGCAATAGGAGACGTCTACGGGGTTTTCGGTCACATCGCTCCATACCTTTACGGTGTTTTCGTCAACTATCTCCGCCTTTGCGTTTACGAATACACCCTTTGCGTTTGCAACCGAAAATCCGTAAAGGGTAACGCCGTCCGGCGTGGCAAGTGACGAACCCACGTGGTCAAAGTCGAGATATACGTATTTGCCGTCTACCGTTTTGGTACCGTTCCATACCGGAGCCGTGCTCTCGCCGTAGGAGCCGTCGTAAACCATAGCGTACATCGCCTCGGCAAGCCGTATGCCGACCGGCTTTTTGGTATAAGGATGAATGGGATCGGCAATTCCCCAGCCGCCGGGAGTATATCCCGAATAATCCCAATCGGACGGCAGGTCGTAAATGGTTACCGCTCCCATTTTTTCGTTATTTTCCGCGGCGGCGGTCATTTGATCCCACATCTGCGGCAGTGTAGGATCGGTAAAGCCGTAAGCGTGAAGCTCGGTCAAAATAAAGGGCAGCTTACCGTCGTCGTAAGAGAAGGTATCCTCATAGCAGTCGCGAAGTACCTTGAGCGCTTCGGCGTAAACGCCGTCCGCAATACCCACCTCGTTACAGCCCTGGTACCAGATAACGCCCGAAATTTCCATACTGCTCAAGGGCGCTGTTTTTATATTGTAAAGCGAGGTCATTTTCTGCTGTGCGTTGTTAAGCGAATGTTCCGTTTGCCAATTGCTTTTATCAAAATATCTGTCGCTGTTTTTAAGGTAATCGAGCAATACGTCGTCGGATTCTATGGCTTCGCGCGAAATCCAGGAGAAAATCGAGCTGCCGCCCAAAGAAGCGTCCATAACGCCTACGGGTATGCCTAATTTTTGCTGTAAGCGGTCGGCAAAATAATACGCTACCGCCGAAACGTCATAAAAATCCCTTGTATTGCCCACAGCCCAATAGGTTTCCACCGCGTTGCGGTCGGGTTCGTAAGGAACGTCGGCGCCGTCCCAATAGGTATCGCCCGACGAGAGGACGCGGATATTCGGATTGCCGTTTCGGTCGTAGGTGTTGTTATTGAACCAATCGGCGCCCTCGGGAGTTTCCCACATCCGAAACGCCATATTCGACTGACCGGAAGCCAAATAAAGCTCGCCTATAATTACGTTCTTTACCGACTTTTCGGGATCGGATGAGCCGTTTATGTAAAAATTAAGGGTATAGGTATCAAAGCTTGCCGGCAAGCCCTGCATTTCAATTTCCCAAATACCGTTTTCGGGTATCGTACATTCGCCGGAGCGCACGATCCGGTTATCCTTTTCGGCTGTAAGCTCGGTTTTAACGAGCGCGCCGGGAGTGCCTGTACCGGTAACGCGTATGGGCTTATTTTGCCCGAAAAGCATATTGTCCGAATAAACGCCGTCCATTTTAGCGGCGGTATTTACTCCGCAGAAATTAACCGCGCCGATAAAATAATTATTTACCGGAGATATTGCGGCGCCGTTGTTTTCCTGATACATCAATATCTGCGCCAAATCGGTAAGATGCGTCGACGGAATTGAGGAGGTGGGGATACGCATATGATTGTACCCGGTGTGAAGCTCTTTTGCGTCGATAGACCAATGCCACCAATTTTCGAAGGCGTCGCCCTTTCCGTTTATAAACCGCAGAAAGACCGAGCTCCATACCGGATTGCCCGTATCGGGTATAATCTCGGCTTTTAAGCCCTCGGCGTCGCTTATGTAAATGTCAAATTCCAAATAATCGTAACCGGATAAATCTATCGGCTTTTCCTTATTTAATACGACGACGTTTGCCCAATTGAAGTTGCTCACAGGTCTGCCCCACGCCTTGTAAGCGCCGGCGTCGATAAGCTCTCTGCCTATTGCTTCTTCGGTAACGTGAGCCCAAAAATCCGAGGTGGTAAAGGTGAAATCCGTACCCGACGAGTCGGTATAACCGATGTTTGTATTCGTGTACAGATCTTGAGAATCATGCCAATGTCCGTCCGGCACCGACCTTATACCCACCTCCGAAAAGGCGGTAAGATCCAAGCCGCATTTTTGCGCGTAATGCAGATCCAGAGTAACGGTGTTGTCGCCCTCGTTTAAATTTTCCGGCATGGGATAAACAGCCCATTTGCCGAAAGAGTCCGCAAGGAAAATATAAACGTGGCTTTTCCAATGCTCGTATTCTTCAGTACTTTCGATATTAAGGTTAAAGGTTAAGGTATCGTAACCGTAAATATCGGCGGTAATATAGATAAATCGGTTGTTGAAAAAGCTAAACTCGATATCCGAGCCAAAGGTTGCGGTGGGGCTCGGAGTTCCGCCCGGATGATAAATGGCGCCGTCGGTTCCGTCGCCCTTCAAAAGAAGCAGATCCTTTATTTCGGGTTTCGCATGATTTAACTTTGTAAACGCTACGTTCGACACCTTAAAGGTCGCGCTGTTTATACCCGCGTCGGCGATACTTACGGTTCCCTCGAATATAAGGGTTTTGAGCGCCGCCGTATTAAAAACTGCATTTTCGGTCTCATAAGCGCTGTTAAACGCCGCTATGGGCAGTACATAATGAGTCCATCCGGATTTTATCGCGCTTATATCATATTTTTTTCTGCCCGCATCACTGCCCTTGCCGCTCGAAAGCCAAACGGCAAAGCCGTTATTCAAATTTGCGCTCGAATATAAATCAAATTCGAGATAATCGGCTTCCGAGACGTCGACGGTTTCAAGGTCGCTCTCGGTTCCGGCAAATTCCTCAATAAATACACCCGCCCACTGCTTTGTCCAATCGAGCGTGTATTCGCCGTTATTATAGGTGCGTAAAATAAAATCGCCGCTTTTTTCGAAAACCGAATCGTGTTTATTATTCATCTCCGGCGAAGCCGGCGCTTCCTCGGCAAATGCCGCAAACGGTATGCCGCAAGCCGATACGGCAAGCGCGCATATAACCGCCGCTGCCGCCTTTAATCTTTTTTTGAATTTAAACATTATCGAAATCCTCCTTTGCCGCAAAGCGGCGTAAATTAAAAAAGCGCTGTCGGAAATTTTACGGTGGTAAATCTTGTGTATTTTACCCTTAAATACAAGATTATACTAATAGCTTTTATTTGTTTTGTCAACGTCTTAGCCGAAAACAAGTGAATATAAGATAACAAACGGTAAATCGAATATAACTATGCAAATTTAAAACCGCCGTTTTTGTTTGCGGCGGTTTTGGTTTATTCGTTTTTTATTATTTTCAAAGCCTTTACAATACGTTCGAGGTTACGTTATCCTTCCAGAGATTGTAATCGAGGTGGTCGTTTGTCTCGCGGCAGAGTACGTCGAGCCGGTTTTCCTCCAATTCCTCAAGTCGGTCGATTTCGCCGTTTATAAATCTTAACAACTGTTTTCTGCAATGCTTTATGCGCTGTAAAAGGCCGCCTATGCGGATATCCTGAACGTCAAAGCCGTGCGGCTTGTTTTCGGTCATCCATTGCTTTTCGAAAAGCTCGTAAAAGGCTTCGGTAAGGGATATTACCTTATCGTATTCGGTTATAAGCGTCTCGAGCTCGGCGGCGCTTCGGGCTTCGTACGCTCTGCGAGTTTTAATGCCCAAATCGGCTTTTACTTCCAATACCCGACAAAGCGCGGCGGCGGACTCAAACAGATAGGAATATTCGTTTTTCGCGACGTTTTCGAGCGCCTTTGCCGTTTTGCCGAAGCTTTCGCCGTCGTCCGGCTTTACGACGCTGTCAAAAAGCCCCATAAAGCAGTCGTTATAAAAAAGGTACTTATCGCTGTTTACTATTTTTTCACTGCCGCTTGGAGTATAGGGCAAATCGAGCAGCAAAAAGTCGTCGAAAGAGATACCGAATTTTGTTTTGAAGCCCCGCTTTATCGACTCGATATCGTTATTGGCTTTCGCCAGCTGTGACGCATAGTAAAGCGACGGCAATGCGGCGAATTTGGAGCATTCCGCGCCGTTATCGCCCCACAAGGTAATAAATACGTCGCGCACGCCCTCGTTTACGCAGGCGTCAAAGGAGGCTTTGAGGGTATCGAGACTGAATTTGTTGTGCGGCGCAAAGCCCGACCATGTCCAGACGCCGCCCGCAAACCAGATATCCTCCTTGAGCGCCGAATGCGCCCTTATATGTTTTTCGTAATTTTCCGTGGATTTAGAGTAATAATCCCAATAAATAAGCTTTACGTTATCGGGAATAAGCCGCTTTATTTTTTCCGGCGCGTCTTTTTCGGAATTATAACAGCCGTCGCTCATAAGCTTAAAAAACATATCTCCCCACATAATAAGATTAAAGCCGTACTTTTCCGCTATTTTCGATACCTTGTTAAGGTGGGCGAGCAATATATCGAATCTGTCGCAAGCGCCGTATTTATCGTAATATTTTCCCCTGCCGAGCATATACGCTTCGTCCATACCGATATTTACGGTACGCGAGGTAAAGCACTTATCAACAGAAGCGAACATATCGTCTATAAGCTTATAGGTATTTTCATCGCCGCAAAGCAAAATATTGTCGCAGTCGCGTATATTTTCGTAAGTTTGCCAGCGGAAAATGGCGTTAAGGTGCGCCAGAGTCTGAATACAGGGTATAAGCTCTATTCCCTTTGAGGCGGCATATTTATCCAAGGCTTTAAGCTCGTCCGCCGAATAGCGCCCTCGGTTATGGCCGAAATAGGGGTGGTTTTCTATCTCGTAGGTATCCTCCGTATAAAGCATAAGGCAGTTGTAACCGAGATCGGCTATAATATCTATATATTTTTCGACCGAATTAAGGTTCATCACGGCATTGCGCGACATATCGAGCATAACGCCGAATTTTCGGAATTTTATCTGTTTTTCCATAATATCACCCTGCTTTGCAGATTTCAAAAGCTTAAAATACCGTAAAATAACCGTATCCGCTATTATTTTATCACTTTTCCGCCAAAATT
The DNA here is from genome assembly GCA_947623175.1 of uncultured Clostridia bacterium. Taxonomy (GTDB): domain Bacteria; phylum Bacillota; class Clostridia; order Oscillospirales; family Acutalibacteraceae; genus UBA737. The sequence goes on from CANQGK010000022.1 coordinate 34,512, forward strand.
CAATACGAATTTTCTATGTCAAAAGCACTTCTTTTCTATGTCAAACGAAACTTCTTCACTATTACCTCTTACATATTACTTGGCGCGACAGCGCCTCTGTATCCCCCCACCAACTAACGTTGGTTCCCCTCCCTTTAGGCAAGGGAGGCTTTGCGCAGAGCGCACATTGTGGCTCAGCCTATAAAATCAGCCGCACTTTCATAATGAAAATGCGGCTTTTGTATTTTAGTTTTTCGCCGTCTCGGCGGGGAAATTTTTAATGATTGGTGCGGTCGTCTCTTACCGGGGCACCGTATATCGTAAACGGATATTCATCGGCAATCAAGTCATTATCGCCGCCTGTCGGGAATACATCGGTAACGGCGTTGTCTTCAATACCAAGAGGAGAGCCTTGCACGGCACCCACCGCTCTTGCCGTAGCACCTTGTGCGGCTTTGCAATTAATTACTGCATTGTCTCTAACATATCCTCTTGACCATGCCTGTTCGGTAACAAGCGCTACACCGACTGCAATACCGGCGGTGGGTGTAAGTTCGATTGTACCACCGGTTACAGTCAATACCGCTTCGTCATCGTCCGCCGTCCATGTTGTTGCTATGCCGAAGCAATAATCTTTAAAATAATTGCCCCAGCTTCCATAAACGGCGCCGCCGCGTCCACCGGAAACATCACCGGTAACCTCAATAGTACCGCCGCTCATATTGATCTCGCCGCTGCCACGTGCTACCATAAGCGCGGCGCAGCCGTTGTTGGAGGATATGGTAATATTTCCGCTTGTCATATTAATCGTACCGTTGCCGGTAGCAAACGGAGTAACGGTGCCGTCGGCGGTTACCTTTGCGCCGTCAATATTCAAAACCGAACTTGAACCGTCGGCATAAGCAACGTAAGCATCACACTGCAAGGATTTCTCGTCTTTAGCGGTAACTACAGTACCCTCGCCAAAAGTAACGGTAGTATATTTACCGGCATAAACGGCGCTGTAATTGCCGCTTGCATAAGTGCCACTATATGAACCGTGAGCGGTATTTTCTACCGAAATATCTATATCTTCGAAAGTTACCGAAGCTTTTTTAGAGTTACTGCTTCCGGCTGCATAAATCGCCTGATTGCTACTCTTCGCCGTATCTAAAATCAGTTTTCCGTCTTTAGACGAATCGGTAAATTTAAGCGACGCGCCGGGGGCTACGGAAATACCCTTACCGCTGCTGTTTTTAACGGTTAGATTATGACCGTTAAGGTCGATAGCGCCATTACCGGCAAGCGTGGCGTTTTCGTTCAATTCCATGTCTTCCACAAGTGAAAGTGAGGCTTCGTTGCCGGCTGTGATATCACCAAGCGCTTCTTTAAGCGCATCTGCGGAAGCAATGCGGTTATCTTTGGCTCTTACGGAAAATTTGCTGAAATGGGTGGTGGTGAATATCAGCTCGCCGGTAGCGGGATCATATTTTACAAGCTCGGGCGCGGCGCCGGCGCCGTTGTAAACCACCTCAACGCCGCTGAGTCCGGGCATAATTTTGGTGGTGATGGTGGCTTTGCCGTTAAGCTCGTGAATTTGAGCGCCGTCGACAAAGAGCAATACGTCTATCGTGGCTACGCCGACCTTTTCGTTTCCGGGAATAGTGGTATAATCCTTGTAAGCGGTCTCAACTTGACATTTTATTGTGTGACCGTCACTGCCGGATAAGGTAATCGCGTCGGCGGGGATTTCTATCTTAGTATCGCCTTCCTCACCCGCGGGCAGGGGCGCGTTGTACGGGTAGTTGAAGTTAAGCTCGCCGCTTGGCCTTTCACCGGCGGGGATATCCATATCGTCTGTTGTATCGGGGATGTGAATTTTGTCGTCGTCCATGGCGTCGAAGTCGTATTGATCGTTAAAGCTGTCCTTTTCGTAAGTATATTGCGAAGCGGTGAGCTTCACGCCAAGGTCGATATAGAGCGAACCGGTTGTATCGTCGGCCTCTCTTCCGTTATTAAGGTTGTAATCGTTGTCATTGTCCGTGGGCTTCCAATAAAGCACGATAGCGAACTGCTCAACGTCCTCCGGAGCTTTACTTGACGGCATAAGAACGCCGCTTTTCGCCATATCGGACAAATCGCCGTAGGTAAGCCCCAGCGCAGCCTCGCGCTCGCCCGAGAACTCGCCCTTGTAAAAGGCTACCTTGATGACGTCGGCAAGCGATTTTTTGACGCCGTCGACCGTTACGGTGTTGTTGCCCATAATGCTCAGCGCCAATTTGTACTTGAGCGCGAGGGTTCCGACGTTTTCCGCCTTGAAGTTCTCATAGGTGATAACGCCCGGCTCCCACTTCATCTCGCCGCCGTCCTTATCGCGGAAAAGCGGAGTTGTTTCTTCTACCTTTTCATTCTCCACCTTGGCGTTGGAGTGATAAAGCTCCACGTCAAGATTGCCCGCGACAATTTGGTTTCTGCCGCTTGTCACGCTGTCGGTAAACCATGCAAAGGTCGAGCCTATAAGCATAGCGACGCAGACGAGCAGAGAAATCATGCTCGCGAGCAATGATTTTTTGGTGTTTTTGGTTTTTGTCATGTTTTTTAACACACTCCTATTCGATTTTTTCGGCATTTGGGGTTTAGACGTTACCCCGACAATGCCGTCAAAATCGGAGTGCGTCTATCCTGTGATTAAAATTCGGCTTCCTTTATGGGTGTTGACATTAGTCAATATACCCAATAGGGCGGATCTTTGCCCCCCCCCCATGGGATTTTTTGTCAATTGTGCAATTTTCATAAGAGGAAGCCTCCTTTCTTTCATAGATTTTTTCGCCTTTCGGCAATTCAAAGGCATATTTTTTACTTTTAAATATGCCCTTGAATCGCCGCCCTCCGCAGAGGTGCAGATTGTTATAATCAAACTTTTTTAAAATTGGCTCCATCTGACGAGGGAGCTGTCAGCGTAGCTGACTGAGGGAGAGATTTTTTATTTTCAATTTCCTTTTATTTTTTGGTTTCATCTCGGCTTTACTTTTTCTCTCCCCTCGTCTTTTGCTTCGCAAAATCCACCCCCCTCGGCAGATGCAGGCAAGGCGCGCATGCGCGCGGTTACAGCAAATCGAGAGATTTTTTAACGACCAAATCAATATGTTCACATACGCCGTCGAAATTGCGATCAATATCCAAATTTGATATTCTTAAAACCGTTAAATCCATACTTTCTAATTCTTCTGTACGAATACGATCTTTTTCTGCTTGTTCTTCGGTATAATGTCCGCCGCCGTCAAGTTCAATTACAAGTTTTGCCTTTGCACAGTAAAAATCTGCTATGTAATTGCCGATAGATTTTTGCCGTTGAAAGCGTATAGGATATTCACGCAAAAAATTATACCACAATTTTCTTTCCCATGGCGTCATATTTTGCCGTAAAACTCTTGCAATCCGGATATTTCCTTTATTGTATTCTTTCATAAGCTTTTAATTCGACAATCCCTTGGCTCCATCTGACGAGGGAGCTGTCGGCGTAGCCGACTGAGGGAGAGATTTTTTATTTCAATTTCCTTTTATTTTTTGGTTTCATCTCAGCTTTACTTTTTCTCTCCCCTCGTCTTTTGCTCCGCAAAATCCACCCCCCTCGGCAGATGGGGGCAGGGCGCGCAAGCGCGCAAAATCAAGGTGAAGAATGAAAAGTTTTACCGCTAAGAATTATTATAATCGAGTTTGCAGGCTTTGGCAACAGTAAAAGTTATATTTTCGTGCCGAAGTGCAAAAGCTTGACCTACCCTTGGCTCCATCTGACGAGGGAGCTGTCGGCGTAGCCGACTGAGGGAGAGATTTTTTATTTTCAATTTCCTTTTATTTTTTGGTTTCATCTCGGCTTTACTTTTTCTCTCCCCTCGTCTTTTGCTGCGCAAAAGCCACCCCCCCTCGGCAGATGGGGGCAGGGCGCGCAAGCGCGCAAAATCAAGGTGAAGAATGAAAAGTTTTACCGCCAAGAATTATTATAATCGAGTTTACAGACTTTGGCAACAATAAAAGTTATATTCTCGTGCCGAAGTGCAAAAGCTTGACCTACCCTTGGCTCCATCTGACGAGGGAGCTGTCAGCGTAAGCTGACTGAGGGAGAGATTTTTTATTTCAATTTCCTTTTATTTTTGGGTTTCATCTCGGCTTTACCTTTTCTCTCCCCTCGTCTTTTGCTCCGCAAAAGCCACCCCCCTCGGCAGATGGGGGCAAGGCGCTGTCGCGCACGCAGGGAAATTCGGATATAATGAGCTCGCTCTGCGCAAAGCCTCCCTTGCCTAAAGGGAGGGGGACCAACCGTGAGGTTGGTGGTGAGATATCGATTACCCGTGAGGCTGAGAGCTATGCTTTAGCGCCGTTAATCCCTCCGTCGGCTACGCCGCCACCTCCCTTTAGGCAAGGGAGGCTTTATCTTCATGAAATTTTCGCCTTTCACCGATCAAAAGACACAAACCGAAGCTTATGCCCTTTGATCGCCGCCCTCCGTGGAGGGGCGGCGGGTTTGGATTTTAATATTTTGAGGTTACAACCCATTGACCGTCCTGTTCGGTGACGGTGCTGTATGTTGCAAGGTAAGGAGTGGGATTAAATGAATATGTGCCGGAAACGATAATTACCTTGCCATTTATCGCATCAATATTACCGGTTGAAGTGCAATTGCGCAGTATGAAAATCGCACCTGCATTGGTGCTGTGAATAGCGGATTTAGTCGATTTTGCTTTCATAGTACAATTCTCAAGAATAATATGCGAGTTACCCGTAACTTCAATACCGTACTGTGTAACTGTACTGCCAAAAGCAAGGATACCATTTCGGATAAACAAGTTACTGTTGCTTTGTACTTCTATTCCATTTCCGCGGGACCTTATAAAATTTAGTGTATTATTATTTAGATCAATAATGGTGTCCTTTGCAACAGTTAACCATGATGCACTTACTGATTTTGATGTCAGATAAACTTTTAATGAGTCATCTCTAAAATAACTATTAGCAATGCTGGTATTGTTTACTGCCTTATATCCAGCTGTATTCAAATTTTCCAAACGATCTGCCTCAATATTTCCCCACGCAATCCTAAACTCCGAGAAATGCTTCACGTACATGGTGATAACGCCGGTGTCTATATCGTAGGTATAGCCTTCGTCAGTCCAGCTGCCGCCGTTGTTTAACGTTTCGCCCGCGTGGTCTACGGTGACGTCAAACAGTCCGCCGCCGATATGCACGCTTACGCGGTACATTTTTTCGGCTACGTTTGCAACCTTTTTATATTTTTCATCCACTAACGAAATATCGAGGTTATAGGAGTGATCGTCGTCGGCGTCAAGCGTCTTGACTACGAGGAAAACTTGCTTGCCTGCCAAATCGGTCACGTTCTCGGTGGGGATGTCCGCCGTGATATTTTCGTCGCCTATGCTGTAGAACTGCTGACTGTCCTCGTTTTGCGGTTCCGAAAGGGTGCCGGGAATTTTGGTTCCGTCGGGTACTTCGGGAACCGTCCAGGTTATCTTAAAGAGCGAAAAATGCGAAACGTAGAGCGAGAGCATTCCGGTCGCTTCGTCGTATTTAAAGCCTTCCTTCTCCCAGCCGCCGTCGTTTGCAAGCACGGTGCCGGCGTGGCTTACCGCAACGTCCGTCTTGCCCGCGCCGATATTGAGATTTATGCGGAACATTTTTGCGCCCGTGGCTGTAATGACGTGATCCGCCTGGTCGTGGAGCGAAATATCCAAATCGTACGAGGTTTCGGTAGCGCCGATAGTCTCAACCACCAGCGAAATCTCGGTTATGTCGGAGCCTAAACTGTCAGCGGGAACGTCGGCAGAAATCTCGGCGTCGCCGATATGATAATATCCGTTGTCTAATTCGGCTATATCGTTTTTCTTAGTCTCGGCATTTACCGCGCCGGAGAGGGTTTTGCCGGTAAATACGGGAAGCTCCAAGCCTGCGTCGTAGTTTTTATCGAAGCTGTCGGACTCGTGAGGAGTCTGCGTAGCGTCAAGATTAACGCCGAGCTCAATCCACAGCGGCAAGCCGTCGCTTGATTTTTTGCCGTTGTTAAGGTTGTAATCGTTATCCTTGTCGGTCGGCTCCCAATAGAGTATCACGGCGAATTTTTGCTCGTCGCCGGGCGCCATATCGTCGTTTACTTTTACAAAATCGCGAATGTTATTTGTAAAGCTTTGCCCGAGTGCGGCGTCACGTCCGCCCGCGGCTTCGAAATGATCCTCTAAAATCGCGACCTTGATAACGTCGGCGAGGGATTTTTGATCGGTGCCGACCGTAACGGTGTTGTTGCCCCAGACGTTCATGGCAAGTCTGTACTTTAAGGCAAGGGATCCCGCGTTTTTGACCGTGAAATTCTCATACGCCATAACGCCCGGCTCCCAGAGGATCTCCGTGCCGTCGGCGTTTAAAAACAGCTTGGTGTCGCTGTCGACCTTGTCGGCGGCTGTCATGCCCGTGCCGTGGTAAAGCTCGATATCAAGGTTGCCGGCGGTGATTTTGTTTCGTCCGCTCGTGACCGAATCGGTAAACCACGCAAAGGTGGTGCCCACAAGCATTGCTATACAGACAAGCAACGAGAGCATGCTCATAAACAACGCTTTTTTGGTAGCTTTGGTTTTTGTCATGTTTTTTACACACTCCTATTCGATTTTTTCGGCATTGGGGATTGAGACGTTACCCCGACAATGCCGTCAAAATCGGAGTGCGTCTATGCGGATAAAAATTTGCTATCGACTTTGGTTATTTTGCCGAACAAGGCGGGGTATACCCCCCCCCCGTGGGAAATTTTGACAATTTGTTCAATTTTCATAAGAGTATACCTCCTCTTGTTTTTATTTCGCCTTTCGCCGATCAAAAGACACAAACCGAAGCTTATGCCCTTTGATCGCCGCCCTCCGCAGAAGAAAGTTTATCATTTGTCTAAAATTAGCTCCATCTGACGAGGGAGCTGTCAGCGTAAGCCGACTGAGGGAGAGATTTTTTATTTTCAATTTCCTTTTATTTTTGGGTTTCATCTCGGCTCTGCCTTTTCTCTCCCCTCGTCTTTTGCTTCGCAAAAGCCACCCCCCTCGGCAGATGGGGGCAAGGCGCGCATGCGCGCAAAATCAAGGTGAAGAATGAAAAATTTTACCACCAAGAATTATTATAATCGAGTTTACAGGCTTTGGCAACAATAAAAATTATATTCTCGTGCCGAAGTGCAAAAGCTTTATCAACCCTTGGCTCCATCTGACGAGGGAGCTGTCGGCGTAGCCGACTGAGGGAGAGACTTTTTATTTCAATTTCCTTTTATTCTTTGGTTTCATCTCGGCTTTACCTTTTCTCTCCCCTCGTCTTTTGCTTCGCAAAATCCACCCCCCTCGGCAGATGGGGGCAAGGCGCGCATGCGCGCGGTTACAGCAAATCGAGAGATTTTTTAACGACCAAA